>JAEWUM010000036.1 GCA_023459355.1 Bacteroidota bacterium
GTAGGATGGGTCAATGTACCGGAATCAGTTTTGTTGACTCAACCACCATTAAAGCGTGTCATATCAAGAGAGAGAAAATGAATAAGGTTTTCTCTGGAATTGCCACAAAGGGCAAGGGAACTCTTGGTTGGTTTTTTGGTTTTAAACTACACCTGATTATTAATGACAAAGGAGAAATCCTTAGCTTTGTTATCACTCAGGGAAATGTTGATGACCGGGAACCACTTCAATATGAATCGTTTATTGAAAAAGTGTCTGGAAAATTATATGCCGATAGAGGTTATATTTCACAGGCACTACGAGATATATTGTTTGTTGATGGAATTCATTTTGTTACCAAAATGAGAAATAATATGAAAGGTGGCGAAATACCTTTGCAGGACAGAATTTATCTGCGTAAAAGAGCCATTATTGAAACAGTCAATGATGAACTCAAAAACATTTGCCAGATAGAACATACAAGGCATCGGTCTTTTACCAATTTCATTTCAAATCTTGTGGCCGGACTGCTCGCTTACAGTTTTATGCCTAAGAAACCATCAATTAAGGTTGAATTTGTTGATCAAAATCAACTCGTTTTATTTTAATTTTATATCGAACTCACGTTAAATAATGATTTTGAGTTATCTGATTGAATTATTTACAGTTTCAAATATATGGGAAAGCCTTGTTTATCAATATTATTGTACTGTTTTTAACTATCGGGATAAGCGCAAACGTTTGAAATAGAATCATCAGTCAACAGTCAACGGTCTACAGTCAACAGTCAACGGTCAGTGGTAAGTACGACTGTAGAACTTAAAGCGAATAACGAATAGCGAATAGTGCCTAAATAACGTAGACATTAGACTGTTGACCGTTGACTGATGACCGTTGACTGATGACCGTTGACCGGCGACATTTAAAACTCAAAAACCATCATATCCTCCGCGAGGATAACATTTTTAAAAACGGCTTTGGCTTCATTCAGCAGGATTTGCTGATTACTGTAACGGGCCGAGAAATGCCCGAGGATGAGTCGGGAAACATTGGCCTTCAGGGCAATGGTGGCCGCCTGTGCAGCGGTACTGTGCAGGGTGGTTTTTGCCCTGCTTTCTTCCGACTCGGCAAAAGTGGCTTCATGATACAACAAATCAACCCCGTTGATCAGCGGGATTATTTTCTCCGAATAAGCGGTATCAGAACAGTAAGCATAAGAAATCGTCTTGTCGGAAGGGGTGGTAAGCGCCTCATTGGGAATTACATTGCCTTCGGAGGTAACAAAATCGGCCCCTTTCTTAATCAGATTTATCTGGGCGATGGGCACCTGATAAAAATCAATCATATCGCGAATGATATGTCTTTCTCCCGGTTTCTCACGAAAAAGAAACCCACTGCACGGAACACGGTGTTTAAGTGGAATGGTTGTGACCTCAACCGAACGGTCTTCGTAAATAACCGTGTGTTTTTTCGCATCAAATTGTTCAAAAATCACTTTAAATGGCATGCCTTCACAGAAAAAACGAAGTTGGGGTTCAAACAAGGCAGCTATTCCGGCAGGTCCGTGTACATATAAATCAGCCGTGCGGTTCAGCATGCCGAACGACGAAATGAGACCAATGAGACCGAAACAATGGTCACCATGCAGATGCGAGATGAAGATATGTCCTAGCCGGTTGATTTTCAACCCCATCTGCCGCATGCGAATCTGGGTTCCCTCACCACAGTCAATCATGAATTGCTTCTCGCGCAACTCCAGGATTTGCGAGGTCGGGAAATTATTCCGGGTTGGTAACGCGGAACCTGCACCTAATATGATTAACCTGGCGGGCATGAATAGTGAATAGTAGAGACGCACAGCCGTGCGTCTATTAGTGAATAGTGGTTATTTATTTTCAATAGTTTTATGCACAAATTCGATGATTTCTTTCTCATCATCCGGATGAAACCAATGAATATCCTGATCGCGGTTGAACCAGGTTAATTGACGTTTTGCATACCTGCGCGAATCCTGTTTGATCATTTGCACGGCTTCTTCCAGACTGCATTTTCCATCCATATATGCATACAATTCTTTGTATCCAACCGTATTGAGGGCATTCAGGTGTTTATACGGATAATACGCACGGGCTTCCTCCAGCAAGCCATCCTGCATCATAAGCTCAACCCGCTGATTAATACGCTCATACAATTCAGGTCGGGGACGATTCAAACCTATCTTTATTATATTGAAATCGCGCTGTTTCTTCTCACCTGTTCTTAATTCAGAATAAGGCCTGCCGGTCATACTGCACACTTCAAGGGCATGCAATACCCTTTTATAATTCTGCATATCAACTTCACCAGCATGTTGGGGGTCTAAGCGTTTCAGCTCATCCTGAATAAAACTTAATCCCTTCTCACGATAAACATCCTGCCAGTATCTTCTGGTTTCTTCATCCACCGTAGGGATGTCATCCAATCCGTTGCACACTGCATCAATGTACATCATCGAACCTCCCACCAACAATACAACACGGTGTTTTTTGAATAGTTCATTCAACAAATCGAGTACATCCAGTTCATACTGACCGGCATTGTAAGCATCAAAGATAGAATGAGTACCAATAAAGAAGTGTTCAGCCTGAGCGAGTTCCTGTTCAGTAGGAGCTGCAGTCCCGATTTTTAATTCTTTGTAGATCTGGCGGGAATCCGAAGAAATAATGGGCGCCTTAAAATATTGGGCTAAAGATAAGCTGATGCTTGTTTTACCCACCCCGGTGGGACCGGGCAAAACAAGCAAAGTGTTGCCATGAGGGTATTTTTTTGTTAAGCTTTCAGAATCTGTCGTCATTAAACAAGCTGCTATCATCAAAATTCATATCTCCGAAACCTTCTTCATCCAGTTCATCCAAATCGAAATCCTCATCACCGTAGAAGTTCTCATCAATAGTCAATTTACTGCCTCCTATCATTTCATCTTCCGACAAAGTTTGCACAGGAGGTTCACCTTTCGACAACACGCATTCGGCTTTACTCATTCGAATACCCGGAATGATTTCAGTCAGCTCCATGAAAAACGACCTTTCCGTCATTAAATCAAAAACATACAACAATTTCTGTTTTTCGTCCGAAAGCAATTCTTCCAGTTTGGTGTCTTCCATCACCAGGTTATCATATTCTGAACTGGATTCCATTTCGATGAGGGTAACCTCCTGACCTTTTTCCCAATCATCAGAACAGATGAAGAAAGTAGTCACAAGATTCTGCTCGTATTTCGCCGATTCAAGAATGGCATGGTGCAAATCCAGGAACGTTGCCTCTGAGTCAATGGATATTACACGTACAAAATTATCTGCTTCATCGGAAAGTAAGGTAAATTTATAAACCATAGGATTGTGTTTTTAATTTCGATGTAAAAATAATATATTTCGGCGAATTAAGAACAATCTTTTATAGTGAATAGTGGTTAATGGTTAGTGGTCAGTTAAAAAAACGAATAACCATTGCTGATTATTCGTTCTTTAAATTTATATGTTATATCGATTAACAACTATCCACTAACCATTATCAACTAACCACTAATAACATCACCCCTTCAGTTTCTCCTCAATCTCCCTCACGCTGGTGCGGAAGTTTTTATCGATTTCCATCAGGTCGCTCACAATTTTGCAGGCGTGAAGAACCGTTGCATGGTCACGCTGACCAATCAGGCTTCCGATAGATGACAAAGAATTTTTGGTCATTTGCTTCGACAGGTACATGGCAATCTGACGCGCCTGCACCACTTCTCTTTTTCTGCTTTTGGTTGAAATGGCATCGACCGACAGCGAGAAATGATCACAGACAATGTCGCGGATTCTTTCGACAGTATTGACTTTCGGTGTAATACTGACAATACGGCTTACCACCTTTTCTGTCAATTTCAGGTCGATGGCGATATTGGCAAGGGTTGAGTGAGCAAGCAGCGATACGAGTGTACCCTCCAAGTCACGCACATTATCAGTCACATGTTCAGCAATATAATTAACCACTTCTTCCGGAATTTCCAGTCCGTCGCGGTAAATCTTATTTTCCAGGATGGCCTTTCTCAATTCAAAATCAGGCTTTTCAATTTCAGCCGAGAGGCCCCACTTGAAACGCGTTAGCAAACGCTGTTCGAGTCCCACCAACACCAACGGCGAACGGTCGGAAGTGAGTACCAGCTGTTTTCCGGTTTGATGCAGGTGATTAAACAAATGGAAGAAAGTATTCTGTGTGGCTGTTTTACCAGCCAGTTCCTGTATATCGTCCACAATCAGCACATCAATAGTCTGATAGAAATTCAGGAAATCATTTACCGAATTACTCCTGACCGCATCCGTATATTGAATCTGGAAAGTATTGGCCGAAACATACAACACACGTTTCTCGGGATGCAACTGCTTCGTCATAACGCCGATAGCATTGGCTAAGTGTGTTTTCCCCACACCCGACTGTCCGTACACGAACAAGGGGTTGAAAATAGTTTTACCCGGTTCATTGGCAATGCTGATACCGGCTGTACGTGCCAACTTATTACTCTTTCCTTCAATCAGGTTATTGAAATTGTAGGAAGGGTTCAACTGAGGATCGATTTCGGGCAGTCTTGGTTTGTGATACGGACTGATGTAATTAGATGCCGTATTAACCGCTCCCGGTTTCTTTTCGTTTCCCTCACTCGGAATCCGGGTTCCGGTTCCGGTTGCCTGATCAATGAGCACACGATACTCCAGTTTTGTTCCATCCCCTACCACGCGGTACAAGGTCATGCGCAACAAATCGATGTACTTTTCTTCGATATACTCCACAAAAAACTGACTGGGAACCTGCAATACAAATATATTCTTTTCATACTGCAATGGAATAATGGGAACAAACCATGTATTATACGATGCTTCACTGATGTTATCCTTGATTACTTCCAGGCACTTGCTCCACAATTTTTCAGGTAAATGAGACATCATACTAATAACGTAAATAGAAAAAATTTAGTGATTGTAATACTTTAATATCTTTTTTAAAAAATAAAATCAGTGCTAAAAATGCATGTGATTCTTTCTTCGCCAAACGCGGGGATACAAATTTCAGAAAGTTTTTTGATATAACAAAGGGGGTTGTTTTTTCGGGGTATTCATACCTTTTGCAGTATCTTAATTATCAACACATTACATATTAACATTGATAATCAGCAATATAGTTGAAATATTTCTGTAATACAGTTGAATATAAGCAATTTAACAATTTATTACGAATTTTACTTTTTAACTATATTATTTTATCCAAAGTCCTGAACAGTCAAGCTTTCCCCCCACTAAAAACAGTAATTAAAAAAAAATGAAATTAGAGCACTATTTAGAATTAGTTTAAATTAAAAGCTACTTTTCACGTGCTCCGAAAAGAGAGAAATGAACGTATCTTTTAGGTGTTTTCTTCAAATCAATCAGCAGCTCATCCGCACTATTCGACACATTTACAAGATTCATATACAAACTCTTATCATTCAGAAGCAGACCAACACTCCCCTCTCCCTCATTCACCTTCCGGGTAATTTGATTCAGGTCTCTGATTGTTAAATCCACTTGTTGGAATGTCGAAGCAAAATCAATTTTTCTGAGGTTTCCGCTTACTACCTTAAAGTCACCGGCAAGGGTGTTCACATTGCCAATGAGTTGAGGCATATCATATTTCATCAGTTTTTTAAGTTGGGCAGAGCTCTCAGCCAAATCAGCTGTTGTTTTTTCTATTGAGCTCAGGCTGTTTTGTACACTACCGCCATCCACGAGCAACCGAACCGAGCGTAATAATGAATCGGTTTGTTCTGTAATATTTTCAATCTTCGGCATCAGATCTCCGGCCAGCTGGTCGAGTAATCCCGAACCGGTGGTTGACTGCAACGTATCTCCCGAAGCACAGAAAACAGTGGAAGCATGATGAGGAGCATACAATAATTGTACGGCTTTACCGCCCATGAGTCCATCGTCGAATAGTTCCAGGGTAGTCCCCTGCGGGATATTGATATCCTTACTCACCGAGATTTTCACGACAAAAGCGGTTTCTTTCAGAAAATCATACTGAACTTCTTCTATCTGTCCCACTTTGTATCCTTTAATGTACACCGGCGATGAAGGCACCAGTCCGTCAATCTGCTCATAGGTGGCATAATAATAATTAACAGGAGAAAATATATCAACTCCCTTCAGAAAGTTTAATCCGAAATATAAAACAAAAATAGCAACGATGGTCATGATGCCGACACGTACTTCTCTTGATAACTTAATTCTTTTCATTTATGCTGTAATTTTATGTTACCGGTCCGTCATTGCGAAGCAAAGCGAAGCAATCTCCCCGAACCTGCACCTGGCTTTTACCTTTATTTAATCATTTTCAACGCCTCCTGAACAGGAACTTTTTTATCACCCACGAATGCGATGATGAACGCATCGGGGAATCTTTTCTTCAGATCCAATCTGATCTGGTTTACTTTATTGTAATCAGTTTCGGCCCCAACCGTATATTTATAGTATCCGCCTTCCTGATAATAATCCAGGTCTTTGAGGTCTTTCAGACTGGCGTGATTACTACTAAGTTTGGTTGCCGAAGCAGTGACCTGCAATTTGAATACGGGTTGTCCGCCGGCCGCCTGTTGTTGTACCTCAGGTTCGGTTTTGGACTCCTGAACCGAACCTCCAGGTTTAGTTGTTGTTTTTTCGGGTTTAACAGGTTCCACCGTATCGGCCCGAACCATCTCGATTTCTTTCACATCGCTTTGTGGACGACCCATTTTCTTATCGTAGCTTCTCTTGTACTTCACGAAAGCATTGTAAATGGCCAGCGATAATTCACGCTGTCCGCTTGTACTTGCCAGATACAGTTCCTCGTTATAATTAGATATAAAACCCAATTCTATCAAAACACTCGGGCAGGCGGAACGATGCAGCACCCAGAATCCGGCTTGTCTCACGCCTCTGTCATATCGTTTTGCCGCTCCTGTGAACTGATTCTGAATATAGGTTGCAAAATAAATACTGTTATCGAGGTATTTATCCATCATGAATTCAAACATGATGTAAGAATCGACCGAATTAGGATCGAAACCGCGATACCGTGTTTTATAATCATCTTCGAGCAGGATAACCGAGTTTTCAGCCATCGCCACATCTAAGTTAGCCTTTGTTTTGGCAAGCCCGAGGGTGTAAGTTTCCGCACCGTAAGCGGCTTTGCTCTTTGCCGCATTCACATGAATGGAGATAAACATGTCGGCATGATTATCATTGGCAATGGTAGCCCGCTGTTCAAGAGGTATAAAAACATCTGTTTTGCGGGTATAAACCACTTTCACGTCACGCATGTTTTTATCTACCAAATCCCCGACCATCCTCACGACAGAAAGCGTAATATCCTTTTCTTTTGCTATCCGGCCTACAGCGCCCGGATCACGACCACCGTGACCGGCATCAAGTACCAGCACAAAATCTTTTTTCTGCGCATACGTTACCGGCTGTGACAAAAGAAAGACACAAAAAACAAGTACAAGATACTTCATCGGACTATTAAACTCCATAGGCGTATTATTATGAATTTAACTCGAAAAAGGCTATGCAAAAGTACGATTTTATCCTGTTTTTACCGTACCCACAGCGGTAATATTTCAAATTTATTATAAAAAAAAGTTATTTAGACTGTCTGCTACTAATTTTTGACTAATTTTGTACTTTGATAAACATGTCGTTACCGGCCGGATGAAATCTTCTAAAATACTGATTTTTAACTCCTTCAAAACAGTCATTCTACTATTTAGTATGATGGCTTTTTCTTTTTCGGCATATTCGCAAACACCTGTTCCGGCAAACGACAGTCTGAACAACACCAATCCGGCCAATCAGCCGGACACTGTTAACACTGCAAATCAAACGGCAAAAACCGGACAAAAACCAAACCAGATAGACGACGTCATCAAATACAAAGCCAATGATTCGATTGTTTTATTCGGCAACGGGACGGCCTTTCTGCATGGAGACACTGAAATTAATTATCAGCAAATCACGCTTAAAGCCGATTACGTAAAGGTAAAAATCGACAGCAGCATGGTATATGCCAAAGGAACTCAGAACGAGGAAGGCGAAATGATAGGCGAACCGGTTTTCAGTGAAGGTGAGGCTTCCTATAATTCCAAAGAGCTGAGTTATCATCTCAAAACAAAGAAAGGGTATATCCGGCACGTGGTGACACAGGAAGGCGAAGGCTATATCATCAGCGAACAAACAAAAAAATCGCCGGATAATCTTTTCTGTATGACGGGTGGAAAATATACAACCTGTGAGGACCACGATCATCCGCATTTTTATCTTAGTATTTCCAAAGGAAAAGTCAGTCCGGGTAAGTATGTAGTTACCGGTCCTGCCCATCTGGTCATTGCAGATGTTCCCCTGCCGATTGCCATTCCTTTTGGATTCTTTCCTTTCACCAGCAAATACTCATCGGGAATACTGATGCCAAACTTCACGGATGAAATGACCCGGGGCTTCGGACTTACCAACGGAGGGTATTATTTTGCCATCAACGACTATATGGATCTGGAACTAAAGGGCGATATTTACACCAAAGGTACCTGGGCCTTATCGGCAACGACGGGTTACGTCAAGAAATACAAATACAGAGGAAATTTCAGCATCAGTTACCGGGAAGATGTCACGGGAGAAAAAGATATGCCCGACTACAGCAAAGCCAACAACATGAGCATACGCTGGTCACACTCACAGGATCAAAAGGCAAACCCTAACTTTACGTTTTCATCCAGCGTTAACTTTTCGACCAGCGGATACAACCGGAGCAACGTGAACTCCTATTACCGGCCGGAATTGAACTCAGAAAACACCAAGAGTTCGAGTGTTTCTTTTACCAAGCGTTTTCCGAACATTCCATCGCTCAGCTTGTCCGGAAGTGTAAATATCAACCAACGCACCAAAGACTCGACCATCAACCTGAGTCTGCCGAACATCAACATAGCCTACAGCCGCTTCTATCCTTTTAAGCGAAAGAATCCAATCGGGAAAGAACGTTGGTACGAGAAAATCTCGATGTCTTATTCCGGCGCTTTTGCCAACAGCATCAATACCAAGGAAAACAAGCTGTTGACTTCCTCTTTTTCGCGTGACTGGCAAAACGGGATGCGCCATTCAATTCCCGTATCAGCAAGTTTTAACGTATTGAAATTCATCAACGTATCACCCAGTTTCAATTATAC
Source organism: Bacteroidota bacterium (assembly GCA_023459355.1). Lineage (GTDB taxonomy): Bacteria > Bacteroidota > Bacteroidia > Bacteroidales > Paludibacteraceae > Paludibacter. The sequence continues at coordinate 9,224 of JAEWUM010000036.1, forward strand.
AGAAAGATGGTACCTCCGTTCGATTGAAAAGTCGTGGGACAATACGGCACAACGGGAAGTCAGAGACACGACCGATGGCTTCTACCGGGTATTTGACTTCAACATGGGGGTTTCGGCATCCACGAAATTATACGGTTTTTACATCCCGATTCGTTCTATTTTCGGGGATAAGATAGACCGCATCCGGCACGTCATCACGCCCAGCATCGGCTTTGGATACACGCCCGACTTTGGTGACCCTAACTGGGGATATTACGACACCTACACACGAAGTGTCAGAAGCAGCTCCAATCCTGATGTATACACCGATTCCGATATCATTTATTCTAAATTCGAAGGTTCCCTGTATGGCTCGCCGGGACGGGGAAAGTCGGGCAGCATCAATTTCTCGCTTGGGAACAACCTGGAAATGAAACTGAGAAACGACAAAGACACCACCGGTAAGGAACCTTTCAAAAAAATCAGTCTGATCGACAACCTCAACATAGGGGGAAGTTACAACCTGGCTGCCGACTCGATGCGGTGGTCAAATTTCTCCACCAGTTTACGACTGAAACTCTCTCAAAGTTACTCGTTGAGCCTGAGCACCAGTTTTGACCCCTACATGTTTGCCCTGAACAGCTCCGGGAATCCGATCAGGGTGAACCAGTTGCGTTGGAACAATGGCAAATTCCCGAGATTCCAGGGAACAAGCACCAGTTTCAGTTATACTTTTAACAACGATACTTTTAAAAAACTGTTTGGAAAAGACGACGGCAGTACAACGCCAGCCGGAGAAGGCGAAACATCGTTATCCGGTAACGGGGAGGATGATGGCGGGGAAGAGACCTTACAACCGGATGCAAACAAACAGAATCAAAAACCACTGTTGGCTTCTGATGATGGTTACGCGAAAGTAACTATCCCCTGGAGTCTCAGTTTTAGTTATTCAGTGAGATACGGAAACACGAATGTGTTCGACAAAGATAAAATGGAATACGAGATGGATTTCACCCACAACCTCAGTTTGAACGGCAGCATCACGCTAACGCCCAACTGGCGCATTACCGGGAATTCGTCCTACGATTTCAAGGTTAAGCAGTTCACCTACACCAGCATTTCGGTCAACAGAAGCCTGCATTGCTGGAACATGTCGGCGAGCATCGTGCCCTTCGGGGTTTATAAATCCTACAATTTTCATATTGGTGTAAACGCCAGTATGTTGTCGGATCTTAAATATGATAAAAGAAGCGAATACGGGGTGAACAATATCACGTGGTATTAGGTTATATAAAAATGTCAACGGTCTACGGTCAACAGTCAACGGTCAGGGGCTTGTACGACTGTAGAACTAAAAGCGAATAGCGAATAGCGAATAACTAATAGTGAATAGCGAATAGTGCCTGAATAACGCTGACTGTAGACTGTAGACCGTAGACCGTAGACCGTAGACCGTAGACCGTAGACTGTAGACAATTAAAAACAAACATAAACAACAAAAAATGAAAATTACAGACAACAAATTCGTAGCAACATCGTATGAATTATTCGTTGACGGCGAGAACGACGGCGAATTGGAATTAATGGAAAGAGCAACTAATGAACAACCCATGAAATTTGTATTTGGCGTGGGTATGATGTTGAAAAAATTCGAGGAAAACCTGTTTGGTCTCGAAGAAGGTCAGAACTATGAGTTCACCATTCCGGTGGAAGAAGCTTATGGTGAGTATTTAGATGAAAATGTAATCGATCTGGATCGTTCAATCTTCGAAATTGATGGTAAATTAGACGAAAAAGTTATCTTTGCAGGAAATGTTGTACCTTTGATGGACTCTGAAGGCAATCGCTTAAACGCCCAGATAGTAGAGGTAACGTCGAGTCATGTAAAGGTTGACCTGAACCACCCGCTGGCTGGTGAGAACCTGCACTTCAAAGGTTCTATCTTAGAAGTACGCAAATCTTCGGAGCAAGAACTGGTAGAATTACTTGGTGGCCCAAGTGGCGGTTGTGGCTGCGACAGTGGCTGTGGTTGTGGTGACTCTGACGACAAACATGATCACGGTGGTGGTTGCGGCTCTGGTTGCGGTTGTCACTAATCATTTTCGAATTTTAATCAGTAAAGCATGTCAAATACAATCGGCAAACTGTTTACTTTTACTTCCTTTGGCGAATCTCACGGCAAAGGAATCGGAGGTATCGTGGATGGCTGTCCTCCGGGTATAGCGCTGGATGAGGATTTTATCCAACAGGAACTCGACCGGCGCAAACCGGGACAATCGGCTATTGCCACACCCAGGAAAGAGGATGACAAGGTTGAATTTCTATCCGGTGTTTTCGAAGGTAAAACCACGGGAACTCCCATCGCCTTTATCATCTGGAATCAGAATCAGCACAGCAAGGATTATGATCACCTGAAAGAAGTTTACCGACCCTCGCATGCCGATTATACGTATCAGCAAAAATATGGTATCCGTGATCACCGGGGTGGCGGGCGCAGTTCTGCGCGCGAAACCGCTTCCCGGGTGGTTGCCGGCGCCATTGCCAAATTGGTATTGCGTCAGGCTGGTGTCGATATCCGCGCGTTTACTTCGCAGGTCGGACCGATTGCCATGACGCAAACACTTGATTCGGCTGATTTATCGCTGATTGAAAGCAACATCGTCCGCTGTCCGCAACCCGACGTTGCACAGCAGATGATAGACTATATTGCGGCGTTGAAAAAAGACGGCGACTCGACCGGCGGTATCATTTCCTGTGTCATCAGGGGTGTACCTTTGGGATGGGGAGAACCTATTTTCGATAAGTTGCAGGCTCGTCTGGCTGCTGCCATGATGAGTATCAATGCTTCGCATGGTTTCGACTACGGAAAGGGTTTCGAAGGTGTGGCGCTGAAAGGCTCGGAAATGAATGATTCTTTCATCCGGAAAGAAGACAGGATTACCACCCGAACCAATAATTCCGGAGGCATCCAGGGGGGCATCAGCAACGGGGAGGACATTTACTTCCGGGTATTGTTCAAACCGGTAGCTACCATTTCTAAAAAACAGGACACCGTGGACACCTCGTTAACTGAAGTGGAACTGCAAGCCCGCGGACGGCACGATCCCTGCGTATTACCAAGGGCAGTACCCATTGTGGAAGCGATGGCGGCACTTACTTTAGTGGACTTATACCTGAACGCAAAAGCGACATCATGAGTCTGGATGACAAATGGGCGGTTATCATCAACCTGAAATCGGGCAAGAAGAATTTCAGGATTCAGATGAATTATCTTTTCAGAAAACTGAAGGATGCCAGCATTGATTACGAACATCGCATTACGGAATTTGCCGGACACGCGGTACTGATTGCCCGGCAGTTTGCCAAAAGGCAGTTTCGCAATTTCCTCGTGGTAGGTGGCGATGGCACCATCAGCGAGGTGATTAATGGTATTTTTGACCCTTCCATCGAACACGCACCCAATCTGAAAATCGCGCTAATCCCGAGAGGAACGGGTAACGACTGGGCCCGGTTCTGGGGTTTGTCACGCGATTACCACCATTCCATTCAAACTTTTCTGGAAGGAAAATCGCGTAAGATTGACATTGGCCGGCTTGATTTCATCCTGGAAGGTGAACCGCAAAGCCGTTTTTTCATCAACTCGGTGGGGTTCGGTCTGGATGCCCGGGTGTGTCACAACACCAACCGGCTGAAACGTTATGTGGGTAGCCATGCTTTTCTGTATTTTATCGCATTGGTATGGGCTGTTTTCAAATATAAACCGAAAGAAGCACATATCAGCGCTGCTGAGAAACAAATTGACGACACGCTGTTCACGATGAACATTGCCAATGGCTGTTACAGTGGTGGCGGCATGAAACAGAACCCGGATGCAGTGCCTTACGATGGCAAACTCGACCTGATGATGGCACGTAAACCTTCCTTCAAAGACATTCTCACTGCCTTGCCCCTGGTCTTCAATGGCAGCATTTTGGAGCATCCGGTAATAGAATCTTTTCGCACAAAAAAACTGTTGTTGAATACGCAGAACGGACGGTATTTCGAAGCTGATGGCATCGTGGTGCATTATGCGCCGCCGGTGGAGGTAAGCATCATTCCCGATGCGATTGAGATGGTGGTGCGGTAATATAGATACATCTATATTTTACTGTCATATTTGCATATTTATATAGATATACCTATATTTGCAAAACATAAAACAACAATGCTATGCACAGTACTTTATATGAACAATCGGGCAGTGATATAATACGGCAATTAGGGAAACGCTATCAGGACTATCGCAAACGAATGGGATTCAGTCAGAAAGCCGTTGCCGAAAAATCGGGATTAAGTATATTTACCATCAGTACGTTCGAGAATGGTTCTTCAACCGGACTCACATTGGCATCATTCATTCGTTTGTTACGGGCTATTGAATGTTTGGATGAAATTGACAAACTATTACCCGAACTTCCGGTTAGTCCCAAAGCTTTGTTTAAACAACAACAGAAAAGTAAATTAACATGAATTCAAATGTTGTGCTTGTCAAAATATGGGACCAACCTGTCGGATATCTTTCCTGGGATAAAAAAAACGATATTGCCGTCTTTGAATACGAAGAAAGCTTTATCGAAAGGAATATTGATATTGCACCATTGACCATGTCCATTCATGCAACACGTAGTCGCAAGGGCATTCCATGGACTGGCAATAAAGAAAAGTTATACCTGGGACTTCCTCCTATGATTGCCGACTCATTGCCTGATAAGTGGGGACAATCGTTGTTCAACGCATGGCTACGCGATAATCATATTCCGGTAAAACAAGTATCACCGGTTGATCATCTTTCTTTTATAGGCAGTCGGGGCATGGGTGCTTTGACTTATGAGCCTGCCCGGAAACTTGGAGATGACACTGTTTTTCCTGTAGAAGTTCAGCAGTTATACGCCTTTGCAAAGCAAGTATTAAATGCCAGAGAAACAACTGTATTGAATGAAGCCAACTCGATTTTGTGGCAGGATTTAATAAAAATCAGCTCATCACCCGGCGGGAAACGACCTAAAGCCATTATTGCACTCAACAAGGAAACAAGTGAAGTGGTATCCGGACAAAGTAATGTACCCCAAGGATTTGAACATTACATCCTAAAATACGACGACAACACATCTTTCCCTTTCGCTGCAATAGAATACATTTATTACCTGATGGCGTTGGATGCCGGGATTACCATGATGCCATCTGAATTACGCTCATACGGTGATATGACCCATTTTTTAACGCGTCGATTTGATCGTGTAGGCAACGAACGTGTACATACACAGACATTGGCAGCGATGTCGCCGGGCAGTGATAGCTATGAAGATTTGTTTGCTGTGATACGGCGGCTAAATCTTCCTTATGAAGACAGTCGCCAACAATACCTGCGGATGGTTTTCAACGTGATGACACGTAATGTGGATGATCACAATAAAAACTTCAGTTTTTGCATGACACCTGATGGAATTTGGCGCTTGTCACCTGCTTATGATTTGATTTTCAGTGTAGATTTGTCAGCACCAGCTTATATAAACAGACATTCGTTGACAATCAATGGAAAAAATCAAGACATCACGCTTAAGGATCTGGAAATATTTGCACAACAAAATGACATACAAGATTACAAGCATTTGATTGTTTCTGTCAGCAATGCAATGAGTAAGTTTAGTGCTTACGCGAAAGCATTCGGCATTAATCAGCAATTGATTGATACAATTGAAGGAGACTTTGTGAAGTTTTAACAGGACAATGAGCGAAGTGCAGATTCCAGACTCAGGTGTTGCGCATTGTACTGCGCCGGTGTGGTGTATTGTACTGCACCGGTGGAGGTTAGCATCATTCCCGATGCGATTGAGATGGTGGTGCGGTAACTTCCATGCAATGATGCCGGAGGTTGCTTCGTCGTGCTTTACACTCCTCGCAATGACGGTAGTTGCTTCGTCGTGCTTTACACTCCTCGCAATGACGGAGGTTGCCACGCCACTCACTTCGTTCGTTCCTCGCAATGACAGATGGTCGCAACATTTACGATATTATAAAATAAGGGTCAGCTGCTAAGCAGCTGACCCTTATTTTATAATATTTATATCACCACTTACAGCACCACTTTTGCAGTTCTGTTGTTGATTTTCACAACCATTACGCCACGGTGTGGCAGGTTGATGGCATTGTGACCGGCTCGCAGATAACCTTTGTAAATCTGTTTACCAATCACGTCGAATACTACTATTTCACCACTTTCCACAGCATCTACCTGCAATTTCCCAGCTGATGTATATACTTTGAAGTCATTTGCATCAACTTTTGGTAATGATGTTTCGATAAACTGATATTCTGATGTGTTTTTCACACCCGGCGCTGCTGTGAAATAAGCTTCCAGCGTACCGAATACTTTCACCTGTTTTTTTAAGTTTTCGGGTTTGTCTTCCAGATTCAATGCGTCGCGGATTGTACCTGCGGGCAACTGCACCCCAATCATTTTGGTAAGATCGGTTTCTGCATCTGTTTCGGCTAATGCAATGGCTGTTTTTCCGGTAAACGGCGCTTCGATATCTACGGTAGTCAGATTACCGGCTGAGTTACCGGCACTTGGCACACCCACAATATAACCACGCACCCAGTATTTGGTTGCAGAGGCAAATGAATTATTCAGCTTCTTCACGTCAGCCACAGTAAAAGGACTCTCAGTTGTTCCTGTACCGGTCAGGATAACGCCTTTACCGGTCAGTTCGAATACCACGGGACTAGCCCCTGCACTTGACACTGTCAGCGTTGCCGTATCAGCAGTTTCTGCAGCCGGTGTATAGGTAATGGTAACCTCTGTATTTTCAACAACACCTCCGGTGTGGGTCAATGAAGTCGGGCTTACCGAGAAACGGTTGGCATTTTTACCGGAAACAGCCAGACTTACATTGGCTGTCAGGTTAAGACCGCTTACATGAATTTTTTCAGTATCGCTTGTTCCCACAACAGCCATCATAGCAGGCACATTTACTTCTGTTATCGTGATGGTTGGTGAAGAAGAAGGAACTGCAACACTCGCATTTGTAATACGCCAGTCAGAGTAATTTGCTTCCGTATCATACACCAATGCCAGGTGAATTGTTCCTGAAACCGGAATAATGATGTTGCCTGAAGCTTTTACAGTATAGTTATTATCCGGGGCTGTTGGCGCGGCAATCGATGTTAGCTCTGTCCATGTGGCCACTGCCGGGTCACCTTTTCCTGTATAGTTAGTTGAATACTTCACGGATAAGGGGTTTCCCACATACCTGGAGGCATAACTAAAATTAAACAAGAGTCCTGCCAACGGCGAACTAAACTGAGGAGAAATCAACCAGGATTCCACATCACCGCCACCATAACCATTGATATAAGCTCCGTTAGCTGAAGGACCCCAGGGTTTATCTCCTGCTTTTTTATATGCATACCAATCGCCAAGGGTGTTATTGAATGGTTCTGCATAAGGCAGCGTTGCCGTAGCCGGAGGAGCGATGGTGATTGTTTTCTCACCCACCACACTGTTATCCAGTCCCGATTTCACGGCAATTGCCTTGAATGTTGTGGTCGATGTAATATTAACCGGGGTCGAATACAAAGTTGAAGCAGTAGTGGGAACCGAGCCATTAGTGGTATAATATACAGCAGCACCTTCGGTTGAGCTTCCAATGGTAACAGTTGCGGCATTCCAGTAAGTATCCGGGGCTTTTATTTCGCCGGCAACATTGAAGAAAGGAGTACCCGCTTTGGGATTTCCGGAAGGAGGAGCAACCGCTTCAGCCCAGTTAGTCGCCACACGAATACCGTCAACGACAACACGCTGAGCTGCATTATACTGACGAAGAGCAACACTTCCCACGTTTGCCAGAGTGGCTGTTTCAGTATAAGTCTGGTTGGCAGTAGCCGGTTCAGTCGCAGTAAAAGAATTGAGGACATATAAACTCGACACCTTACTTGCAATATCATATTTCACAACCAGCAATACCGGAGTGCCCGGGGTGATAGGTACATACTCAGGAGGAGTAGTAGGGGTAGTAGTGCTACCATAAGAACCGATGGCCACACCATTACCGGTGGCATTCACCCAAACCCGGCCAAAAAAAGTTGATCCGATGGCAGATTGACCCAGATGAAAGAAGTAGCCCAGCGAATTGGTTGCTTCTGTTTTTACAATCAGTGCGGCATAAACTGTCCCCGCTGTTTGCGCTTCGAAGGTGCGATTCACATCTTCCCCATTTTCATTCAGATTGGCTGCACCACCGATTCCACTACCTGCATATCCGGTAAAGCTCAAACCTGGCACTACAACATCAATAAATCCTGATGTTCCGGAATGGCTTGTCCATCCATTAGTGGTTAGCAACGAACCGGCTGCATAATCGAAATTTTCCACGAGCAATTGCGCAGAAATTCCCACACTCCCCACCAGCAGCATCACGGCTGCGAGCATGGTTTTAAAGAAAGTAATTTTTCTCATATTGATTGTTTTTAAAAATTGTTTCTATTTATTTCTCCCGCTTTACGGTATGTTTTACTTTGAGCATCGCCAAATTCAGTTCAATGGTTGTTTCACTTCCGGTCGCATGCATTTCCTCATCAAGCAAATCGGCAATGATTTCGCCACCCCTTTGCAAAAGCGATTTCTGTTCGGTTTTGTCGGTTACTTCCGGTATTGCCGCCACAACACGTTGAAATTGACGTATCTTTGTAAATGCTTCAATAATTTCCAGAGTGGTTTGCGTTGCCTTCTTACCTTTGAGGATGGTCGCCAGCATATACAATCCTTTTTCGTTGAATGCTTTAGGCAACACCCTCGATTTGGGTGATAAATTTGCGGTCAAAATTTTTGACCGCAAACGCGCAAACTCCTTATTATCAATATCCAACACATAGCCTGACGGAAATTTATCAGGATTATTCCGAACGGCCTGGTTAATTTCTTTAGTTTGTACGCCATACAAAGCAGCTACATCACTGTCTAAGATCACATTTTGGTCACGAAGCACAATAATTTTGTCTTCGACCTGATTAAGTCTAACAATGTCAGTCATAAATTTTTCAATAGTTAATAAAAACAGAAGGAGCTGCCAGCAATCTTGCGACAGCTCCTTATGATAAAAAATTTACAATATCACTTTTGCCAAACGGCTTCCTACTTTCACAATCATCACTCCTTTAGCGTTCACGGACAATTCGTTTTGTCCGTCGGTTGCCAGGGTGCTGATGATTTTCTGACCTACGGCATTGTACACCTCAACCTTTTCGCCTGCCGTTGCAGCGAAATGGATTTTGGCGTTGTGGGCGTAGATGGAGGTGAGAGTTGATGGGTTATCGGTGCCAACAGAGATACCGGCAACTGCGACCTCGATTTCATTGGAGACTGCAGATGTTACATTTGCATTCTTTGCCTTAACAGTATAAACAAATGTTCCGCCTTCATTTAAACCACTAAAGGATCTGCTAGTACCAACTACTGTGAATGGAGAGCCAAGAATTTCAGTAAGTGTTACACCTCCCGTAAAAGTGTGAGAGCCTAAATCATCACTATAATCCTGATTATACAAATCCCATTCTGTTGCTAATGTTGGAAATCCAGATGCTGGATTTACCGTAACACCACCAGTAACCGTTGATTTTCTTACCAATGTTTTATTCATTGTAGAATAATCTCCATCAGTCCATGCAGTTGATGGTTGTTCTCCAATTTTACCAAAAATATCAACATAAGAACTTGTAGATATTTTATATAGTGCAACTGCATCATCTCCGTTAAAGTTTGCAACACTTGAAGATACATCGCCAGCAGCTTTAATAGCTGTATTTGCACTCGAATTATAAACAACATATACATCATTGTTTGCCAAAGTTCCTGTCAAATCTAGTGTATTAGTAGCTGTTGAAGCACCATTTGAAAATAACTCAACTTTATATCCAGACAAATCAACACTTGCTCCTGTACCATTAAATATCTCAATAGCTTTATTACTGCTTCCTCCTTCAATATACTCAGAAATAAACAAATCCGAAGCACCATCACCTTCTTTAGTACTCACAGTTAGCTCATATTCAGTTGCACCAGCTACAGCATTCCAGTTGGCAGTAAATGCTGTTTGTGAAACTGGACCCGCAGCAGTAGCTACAGGAGCAGCCAGTGGTGCCCAGGTTGCAGTACCTGATAATGTTTTGGTTACATCATCTGCACCTGTACTACTCAGTGTCAAGGTAGCAGCATGTGAACCAAATGTTGTTGGTTCATAGTAAATTGTTACAGAAGCATCAGTTACTGAGCCATCAGTTTGAGTTAAAGTGGATGTTGAAAGTCTAAATTGTGTTGGATCCGCTCCACTAAGTGCCAGTGTAATGTCTGTTGTTAGATTCAGCCCATTTACCGTGATGGTTTTTGAATCAGACGCATCAACGTAAGCAGACATGGCAGGAACAGTTTCTTCCGTTACCGTAATCGTAGGATCAACGGGTGCCACATTCAAAGTATATGTTACTTCCCCGGCACAATAATCAACCGAGCTATGTGTCCCTGCTGCCTGTGTTGCTGTAATGGTAGTTGTACCGGCGGCTAAAATATCTACTTCACCTGTACTTGAATTTACTGTTGCAACATCGGTGTCAGAACTACTGTAAACAATTGCAGTTGTTTCATTGAGCGAAGTGGCTGTTTTAATAAAATTTACGTCGTCTGCTAATTTTTCAACTGTTGTAGGGCTGTCAAAAGCGAGGTTGGATGCAGTACAGGCAATATAATCAGTAAGAACAATATCATCCAAATAAATACTATTTCCAGTTCTATCATAAGCAACAAACTTAAGAATAATGTTGTTTGATGAATTATTTATATCAACTGTTTTTTGAACGGCAGTTGTGGTATGTGGTTTAGGAAACTCAGCAATTGTGGTAAATGATCCACCTCCTACACTCATTTCTACCCTTAACGATATTTGGGATGATGCTGCAGAGCCCTTAATCCAGAAAGTTAAAGTACCTGCAGAATTTACTGAGGGTAATTGAAGGTACTTATTACTGGCATTAAAACCGGCACCATTACCACCTGAAAGATTCCCAATATTCGCTGTTGTATTAAAATAAACATCACCAGACCAACCGCTTGGAAGAGAAGTTGTTGAAAACCCCTCAGTGATATGTGTTCCACCCATCGCACTACCACTACCAATCAGCAGGGCAACCAGCACGATCAAATTTCTCAAAAAAGTAATTTTTTTCATACGTTTTTATGTTTATAGAATTAATATTATTCCAATTTTTCAATAGCCTTCAAATTTATACTTATTTTTTTTATCAGGCAAGTTTTGTTAATAAAAAATGCATTAAAATACCATGACAAAAATATAACACCCGCATTATAACAACTTACTCATACTGAATGTTTATTGAACACCACAGAATAGAAACGATTGTATATGCGTAGGGGAGCAAATCATAGGTCATAAAATCTATTTTGAAAGTTTGATTTTCAGTTCGATTTTACCTCCGAGACCTTCTTCCACGATTTTCAGCAAGGTGGAAATGCGGATATCCTTGATATCGTTTTCGACTTTGGAAATATAGCCTTTGTTGGAACCGCATCGTTCTGCGAGTTGTTCCTGTGTGAGACCTTTTTTGAGTCGGGCTTGCTGAAGGAGGGCGCCAAGTCTGAAAGTTTCAAAACCTTTTTCAAATTTATCCCTGTTGGGTGTACCTTCTTTTCCGTATTGTTGTTCGATGAAGGTGTCGAGGGATTTAAGCGTGTTGTTTTTCGGATTCATATTCATCTGTATTCTAAGTTTTTCATACGGATGCAAATGTAATATTAGTTGCCCGATAAAATAACTTCTTATTTATTAATATGTAGAGGTTTCTTGTTTGTCCGATGCTTATGGGGGGGGGTGGGGATCTCCCAGCACTGAAGTTGCTTGTTGCAATCAAGTTGGGAATCAAGTTAGGGGTATGTCGAGTATGGCGGATTCCTGTCACGCTCTTCTCACTGAAGTTGTTCGTTACAATCAAGTTGGGAATCAAGTTAGGGGTATGTCGAGTATGGCGGGTTCCTGTCACGCTCTTCTCACTGAAGTTGCTCGTTTCAATCAAGTTGAGAATCAAGTTAGGGTATATGAGGTATGTCGGGTTCTTCTCACTGAAGTAGCTTGTGGCAATCAAGTTGGCAATCAAGTTGGGTGTAGGTCGAGTATGGCGGGTTCCTGTCACGCTCTTCTCACTGAAGTTGTTCGTTACAATCAAGTTGGAAATCAAGTTGGGGTATGTGTGATATGTCGGGTTCTTCTCACTAAAGTAACTCGTGGCAATCAAGTTGAGAATTAAGTTAGGGGTATATAGGAGTGATGCCTGTGTCGTCAGCACTGAAGTTGAGTGTTGGAGATGAAGTTCAGAATCAAGTTGGGTTATGTGAGTCGGTGCAGATTCCACGTCCACTGAAGTTGGGGATTGGGAGTCAAGATCTGAATCAAGTGATTGCACACTCAACTTATTATAGCATTTCATCATACAATTGCATTTCATAACTTGATTCTTAACTTGATTGAAACGGGGAACTTCAGTGCATTCAGTGAGATGATGTACCACCATGACAGACCCCAACTTGATTCTTAACTTGATTGAAACGGGGAACTTCAGTGCATTCAGTGAGATGACACAAGCTACTTCTGCACTGAAACATTCATCTCCTCCAGGAACTGCCTGCATTCTTCCTGAAACGAAATCTTCCTGTGATGCTCTGCTTGATTCCGGATGTATTTTATCACCCTGGGTACCGCCGACTTTGACACCGTAAAAGCTGAACACTTCTCCTGCCAGGCGAATGATTGTGGCAGCAACTGATTTTTCTTAATAAACTGTTCCGTTGAAAAAGCCACATGATTAATCAGCTCGTTCGCAGATATGGCTGGTGATATCGATATTAATATATGCACATGCTCGGGATTGGCATATATCGCGTACATCCTCGAATTGCAATTCTTGATTATCCCGCTTATATAGCGCTCAATCCTGGGCTTTGCCTTTAAAGTAATTAATGGCAAACGGTGCAAGGTCTTCAGCACAAAATGGATGTAGAGATTATGGTATTCAACGAGCATATTTTATCAGTCTGAGTGTTTAGTATTCAATGACCGTTCTAATTGCTCTATAGATGGCAGTTTCGATTTAACATCATCAGGAATATAAGCATTCAACATATACTCACTTACACCCATAGGTTTTTTAACATCTCTCAGGCTATATTCAACTTCAATCTTATTTTTTCCTTTGCAAAGCAAGATCCCAATTGAAGGATTATCTTCCGGCATTTTTAATTGTGAATCAACAGCTGATAAATAGAAATTAAGTTTACCTATATATTCAGGTTTAAATTTACCTGCTTTCAGTTCCACAACTATATAACTATGCAACTCTACATGGTAAAACAACATATCAATATAATAATCTGTATCATTGATTTCTATTTTCATTTGCCTACCTACAAAGGCAAATCCTTTCCCCAATTCCAACATAAATGTTGTAATATGTCTGGTTAACTCGTCTTCTATTGCCTTTTCTAATGCATCTTCATGTAATCTTAAAAAGTCAAAATTATAAGGATCCTTGAGTGTTTGTGATATTAATTTTGATTGATATTCAGGTAATGTATTCGAGAAATTATGTAATGCATAACCGGAACTGCGATAAAGATTTCTTGAGATTTGACACTCTAATGTATCTCTGTCCCACGCATTCTTAATTGTTTCCAGACAATAATACTCAGCTTCAGAAATATCCTTAATCTTGGTTATTATTAGCCTGTTATGTCCCCACGGAATTTGTGCCACAAACTGTGGCACAAATTGAAAATGCCCGCTATAAAATCTATACCACTGTCTGATAGCAAACAAATTTCTACGTGAAAACCCTTTCATATCAGGGAATTCTATCCTTAATTCATCAGCAACTTGTTCAATTAAATTACTTCCCCAAGCGGCTTTCTCTAATTTATCCTGTAGTTCACGTCCTATTTCCCAATACAACTCAATTAGCTGAGAGTTTATCGAAAGAGCAACTTTTCTTCTGGCTTCGTGTATTTTGGTTTTTATCGTAGATATCCAATCACCAAAATTCAGATTATATTCACTCAATAACATAACATTCAAATTTTATCATAATTAAATTATCCAAAGGGTTGTATTGGCCATACCAATTCTCCAGCAAATTTACCGGCTTTTATCCATTCCCTGTGTGCAATTCGTATAATCCTCCACAAGACAACAGCTATTTTTACCTTTTACTTTTTGCTGATTCAATGACATGCTTCGCCCAAAGGAATTGGTTTTGTGAACCGACACCTCCGAGAAGAAGAAGAAGAAGAAGAAGAAGAAGAATAATAAAGTGAATCAGACTTGAAACACAGGTAAGTTATTTACTGACTATCAACTGAAGCTGGGCTCCAAATCCCTGTCTGATTATTCTTATCAGCGTTGAGAGACGAATATCACTGGCATCATGTTCAATACGGGATATATAGGTTTTTGTTGTACCGCACTTTTTGGCAAGTTGTTCCTGAGTCAGACCGGATTCTTTTCTCAGTTCCTGGAGCATAACGCCCAATTTAAAAGCCTCGAATTCTTCTTCGTATTTTTCGCGAGCCTGTGAACCTCTCTTACCATATTGAACATCCAAATGGTCAGAGAATGATGTGAGTTTATTTGTTTTGTTCATAATAATATCTTTTTCTGATTTTCTCAGCAAGAGCAATTTCCTTTGCCGGTGTTTTATTTGATTTTTTCTGAAAAACATTCAACAATATCAAAGCATTGTTTGTATTAAAACAACAAAATATCCTATAAGTATTTGACCCATAATCAATTCTTATTTCATATAACCCTGATGTTCCGGACAGGTGTTTCAGATATTTTTCGGGAACTCTTTCAACTGTTGAAATTAACTGCAAAACCCAGTTGAATTTCTTTTTAACTTCTGGCATTAAATTCTCAAAGAAGTCAAGATAATGATCTTCAAAATAATAAATCTCTCGTTTAAATAAAGAATTCATAGTTAATTCCGTGGGCAAAGTTAGCTAAAAAGATAACACAAACAATAAATCATATTAAATATTTTATCATTGTAAATTTATACATGCACGCAAAAATATATCCTTATCTCATTCCCCTGTGTGCAATTCGTATAATCCTCCACAAGACAACAGTTATTTTTACCATTTACTTTTTGCAGTATAATCCGGAACCTTAAACACCATAGATTTCAATACAATTCAATAAAATCTCACCGATTATCGTGATATGTGATATTATTTCATTATTTTTGCACACTTTTTCCTTCAGAAAAAAGTATCCGTCTTAATTACTTTGCTATTTTCCAACCAATCTAACTCAGTTAGATTTTTACAATCAAGGCAATAAAATGAAAAATAAGTACAAAGATCTCATCGAACAAACCTTCGAATTCCCTAATGATGAATTCGATGTGGTGGACAACAACCTGGAATGGTGCGGCGTTCCCCTGATGGACATCATCAAGCAATACGGAACGCCGCTGCGTGTCGCCTACCTGCCTAAAATCGGGGAAAACATTCAGAAAGCCAGGCGTATGTTCAATGTTGCCATGGCGAAAGTTGATTACAACGGCGACTATCACTATTGCTATTGCACGAAGAGTTCGCACTTCTCATTTGTAATGGAAGAGGTACTTAAACACGGGGTACATGTGGAAACTTCGTCGGCATTCGACATCAATATTATCGAATCGCTACACGAACAAGGCATACTCAAACAAGACACCTTTGTGATATGCAACGGATTCAAACGTCCTCAATATGTAGAAAACATTCAGAATCTTATCCGTCAGGGATTTACAAATGTCGTACCCATCCTTGACAATAAGTTCGAACTTGACTTACTCTTAAATGAATTTGACAACAAATTCAACGTAGGCATCCGTATCGCGGCAGAAGAAGAACCCAAGTTTGACTTCTACACTTCCCGCCTGGGCATTCGCTACAAAGACATCATTCCTTACTACAACAACTACCTCGCCAACAACGACCAGGTAGGATTGAAGATGTTGCACTTCTTCATCAACACGGGCGTGAAAGACACGGCTTATTACTGGAACGAGCTAAACAAAGCGGTAAACCTGTACTGCGAGTTGAAAAAGATTTGTCCGGAACTCGACAGCCTGAACATTGGCGGAGGTTTCCCGATACAGACACACCTGGACATGACGTACGATTACGAATATATCGCGGAAGAAATCGTGGCGCAGATTAAAAACATCTGTGGCCAGCATGGCGTACCCGAACCGGACATATTCACTGAATTCGGCTCTTACACGGTAGGTGAAAGCGGCGCGATGTTATACTCCATCGTAAACCAGAAGAAACAAAACGACCGGGAGCTATGGAACATGATCGACTCATCGTTCATGACCACCCTGCCCGATACCTGGGCCATCAACCAGCGTTATGTTTTCTTAGCCATCAACAATTGGGATTCTGAGTATGAACGTGTTAACCTGGGAGGTTTAACCTGCGACAGCGAGGATTTTTACAATGCCGAAGTACACTCAAATGCCATCTTCCTCCCAAAGATGCAGCAGGACAGGGAACAATACATCGGGTTCTTCCATACGGGCGCTTATCAGGAATCATTGAGTGGCTTCGGTGGCATCCAGCATTGCCTCATCCCGGCGCCCAAATTAGTTATCATCGACAAAGACGAAGATGGTGAATATTACACCAAGCTATTCGCCAAAGAGCAGAGCTATAAGTCGATGCTAAAAATTTTGGGATACTAATTTAGTGGTTAGTGGTTAGTGGTTAGTTGATAGTTGATAGTGGTTAATTAACTGACCACTGACCACTATCAATTAACCACTGACATCGCGTTCCGCAACGGATTCGCGTACATCTCCAGAATTTTTATCTTGAGGAAATCGACATCCTTATTTTCCAGGTCGATTTTGTTGATTTGCATCTCAACGTATTTTTCAAAATCGAGTTTATCCAGGAGCGTGTACGATTTACGGTATTCGGTGCTTTCATGCAACATATCATAAGCAATTTTATTGACTTTGTAAATCTCATAATTGCTATGTATGTTGGCATCAATCAGGGAGGCAATAGCGGCAACCAGTTCGTTGCGGTTCTGGATTTCTTCTCCCAGCTGCATGATTTTCTCACTGATTTCTCCGGCTATCTTATAAACTACCCTGCCTTTAAATCCCATCACACCTGTTTTCATGTTCAGCAAATCATCCTGAGGTGATTTCTTGTGATCGGGATTATCTCTTTTCTGTTGAAATTCTTTTGCTTTGAGATAATCACAGGGGTCGTACTCGTACGAAATACTCAAGGGACAGATGTGTAATGCTGCCAGGTTTTCGGAAAAAGTGCCGGCTCCTCCCATGTTAAACATCTTCAACAGACTTTCCTGCGTTCTGTCGTCGGAATCCTTGGCACGTCCCTCCCGTTGGGCAATCCAGATTGAATGCTTCTTCTCGTTGATGGTATATGCCATATAAGCAGAAAGCAGCCTGGAACTTTCGAGCATTTGCTTCGCTCCCGGATTGCGCCTGACGATAAAGCTCTTATTCAACCGCACCAGATCTTCTATCCAGGGAAAAACAAGCAGGTTATCGCCAATGGCTATTTCTACGGTATCCATGCCATTTTCAATCAGCTTCCCGCAAAGCAGGGTTGAGTCGAGGATGATATCGCGGTGATTGGAGACAAAAAGATAATTCCGGTCTCTATCAATCTTATCCAGTCCGAGCAATTTTATGCCTTTGGTTAAATTGGCTTCAAGGTATTGCAGAAAAGGATAAACCATGATTTTCTGAAAATCATCGGCATTATCAAAGCTTACCAATCGTTGTTTGATTAGCTCTTTGGGAAGCAGGGGATAAATGGTGCTCAGGAGGTTGATAAAATGCTTATCATTACTCAATCGCTCAAGTACAGCCGGAATCTCCTCTTTATCATAACAACGTATTGCATCAAAATTCATGATTTTCTGGATAAATTATTTAAACAAAAAACTCAGGTAGATGAAGATCGCAGGTGCAACAAGCAACATGCTGTCGAAACGGTCAAGTAAACCACCATGTCCGGGAATCACATCTCCCGAATCTTTCACCTGAACCGTACGCTTTATCAACGACTCCAACAAATCCCCGAACGTACCGAAAATCACCACAATCTCGGAGAAGAACAACCAGGAAACCAGGCTTATCTCCGGAATAAACAACGAGAATACATACCCTGAGATCAGGGCCGTAACCGCTCCACCCACAAATCCTTCCCACGATTTTTTCGGGGAAATACGCTCAAACAGCCGGTGTTTACCGAAAGTCATACCGAACAGATAGGCGCCGGTATCGTTAATCCAGATGGTGGCAAACATGGCAATCAACAACAAAGGATGGTACGTTTCAATATAGAGGATATAATTCAACAAGGAAAAAGGCAATGCAATGATAATTTGCCCCAGCAGGAAATAGGCCCAATTGTGGATAGGGTTGTTTTTCTTACGATACAGTTCAACAACAAGCACCAGCACAATATAGAACCCATAAGCCGAGTAACCCGGGTAACTAATAGTACCTGAGGCATATAAGAAAGACGTCATAAACAGGATAACACTACCCAGGATGGAAAGTAGCGGGATGACTGCTACATCCGGCTGCCTGTTGGTCAGTTTGTGAAATTCAAATACTGTCCATGCCGAAATAATCGCAAATGCAAGTGCGAAAGTATAGGGACTAAGCAGGATGGAGCCGACCACAATCACGACAAAAAAGAATCCGCTCAGGGTACGTTGTAGAAAATTACTCATGCTATAATCAGCTGTTTTAATTTTGCTGAACAAAGATAATTAATTCTTTGGGACCATGGGCACCCAGCACCAAAGTTTTTTCGATATCGGCAGTTCGACTCGGACCGGTTATTACCGTTATTGCAGAAGGCTTTTCACCATTAAACTGCTGCTGTAAAGCCACAAGCGCTTCTTCAAGGTAACCGACCAACTGTTCTTTTTTTGCCAGTATGATGTGTATGGGTGGGAATGCATGCATTTGCCTGCCTGAATCCCCGGAGGATATCACAACAGCGCTCCCGGTTCTGGCTACTAAATAGGCACAGGGAGTCACTCCCGCCACTACCCCGGGAAAAAACTTTTCATCTGTTTCCACGGCAACACCATGCTGTTTCAATCTATCAGCAATCTGCGAATCCCTTGTAAACAAGAAAGGCAACCCCTTTGCATGCATAAGGGCTGCCAACTTGGTATATACTTCTGTTTCCTCATCACAAATCACACACTGGCCACTAATGGCTTCCAGTTCCCGTTTAAAACACGTAAGCGCATCAGGCTCTACAGGCTTATAAATATCTTCCTGCTTACAGATCACCTCGCCTTCTGATCCGGCACGATTTGCGGCAGCGCGAGCAATGCGTTGAAGTATCTCCTGACGGGAATGCTGATGACTCATGAACCTTTCTCTTTTGCTATCACATCCTGACCACTTGATTCCAAAGATATCGATTGATCAGCAATTGTGTTGGTTTGAACCGGATCTGTATTTTCGGCCTCAGCTACTTCATTTTTTTCAGCATCAGCAAGCGCGGGAGCTTCCTCCCCGTTTCCGTTCTGAAGAATCAGTTCATCGTGTCTGGAAGCCCAGGGGCGTTTACCGAAAATTTCTTCCAAATCTTCCGCGAAAATAACTTCCCTGACCAAGAGTAATTCAGCCAGTTTATTATGACCTTCACCATTTTCTCTCAATATATTTTTAGCACGCTCATACTGCTCAGCTACAATCTTTTTCGCCTCTGCATCAATCAGTTCGGCAGTTTTTTCGCTGTATGGCTTGGTAAACCCATAATCAGAGTTACCTGTTGAATCGTAATAACTCAGGTTAGGCAACTGATCACTCATCCCAAAATAGGCCACCATGGCATAAGCCCTTTTGGTTACCCTCTCCAAATCATTGATTGCGCCGGTAGAAATCTGCCCCAGAAATAATTCTTCAGCCGCACGACCACCGAGCAGAGAACACATCTCATCGAGCAGGTGTTCACGGGCAGTAAGTTGTCTTTCCTCTGGCAAATACCAGGCAGCACCAAGCGCTTCACCGCGCGGCACAATGGTTACTTTTACCAACGGATTTGCATGTTCGGTCATCCAACTGATGGTCGCATGTCCGGCTTCATGATAAGCTATCGATTTTTTCTCCGACTGGGTAATGATTTTGGTTTTCTTTTCCAACCCGCCGACAATTCTGTCCACTGCATCCAGAAAATCCTGTTTTTCAACGAATGACTTTCCTTTTCTGGCTGCAATCAGTGCCGCCTCGTTACATACATTGGCAATGTCGGCCCCCGAAAAACCGGGTGTTTGCTTGGCTAAGAAATTTACATCAACCGTTTCGTTAATTTTAATGGGACGCAGGTGTACATTGAAGATCTGTTTCCGCTCGTGTACATCCGGTAAATCCACATGAATCTGGCGATCGAAACGACCCGCACGCAACAACGCTTTATCCAGGATATCAGCCCTGTTGGTGGCAGCCAGGATAATGACCCCGCTGTTGGAACCAAAACCATCCATTTCTGTCAGCAACTGATTCAGCGTATTCTCCCGTTCATCGTTACTGCCCATATTCGGATTTTTACCCCTCGAACGACCAACCGCATCAATTTCATCTATAAAAATGATACAAGGCGCTTTTTCTTTTGCCTGACGGAATAAATCACGCACACGCGAAGCTCCCACGCCAACAAACATTTCCACGAAGTCGGAACCCGACATGGAAAAGAAAGGCACATCCGCCTCACCGGCTACCGCTTTGGCAAGCAGGGTCTTACCCGTTCCCGGAGGGCCTACCAACAATGCACCTTTGGGTATTTTACCACCCAGCTCTGTATATTTTCCCGGATTTTTCAGGAAAGAAACGATCTCTTCAATTTCCTGCTTGGCACCAGCCAATCCTGCCACATCTTTGAAAGTCACCCGATTCGTTGTATTGCCTTTATCGAACAATTGTGCTTTCGATTTTCCCACGTTAAAAATACCGCCGGGACCACCGCTTCCACCTACGCCACCCGACATCCTTCTGGTCATGAAGACAAAGAAAAGAATCAGCAACAAGAAGGGGAGAACGCTATATAAAAACAATTCGAAATAGTTCTTACTCTCCTTGTAGGACACTTGCTGAAACTTCACCTCAGAAATAAACTCTTCGAACTTATCTGCGCTGGGAATCTTCACTGAAATCTTGCGTTCGGGCTCGTATGTTTTGTAATTTTCCCCGAAAACCGCCTTTTTACCCGCTGCACTATCTTCCACTACAGCCTCCACCAGGTTCTTTTGCGGGAAAACCTCGATACTCTCGATATAACCGTCAATCACATATTGTTTAAAAACCGGATAAGACTGAATTTCCTTTACCGGCACTTTGTCGCCAAACACATAAGTACCTACCAGAACCAATACGATGATTCCGTAGATCCAGGATATATTAAACTTAGGACCTTTACCGCCTGATTTAACTGGTGGCAATTGATTTTTCTTTTCTTCCATGCAGGGATTAATTTAAATTTTCTATACGTTGAAGTTCAGCATCCGCCCAAAGGTGTTCGATATCATAAAAAGCACGTGCAGGCCTTTGGAACACATGCACGATAATCTGACCATAATCCATCGCGATCCATTCGCAATTCTCGAAACCATCCGTGGCAAAAGGCTTTACATTGATTTGCTCCTGTACAAAGTCTTTAATTGACAATGCCACGGCATTAACATGCACATTGGAATCGCCCTCACAGATCACAAAATAACTACATGGAGCTTCTTTCAGCTTTCTCATGTTCACCACCACGATATCTTTACCTTTTCGTTCCTGTATACCTTCAACAATCTTTTCTACAATTTGTTCGTCTTCAATCGATTTTGTCTTTTTCGCCACAATAATACGCTGTTAAATTTTTAAGATGCAAATATAAACCTAAATTGCAGAGTAATAAAATATCTTACAGATTTTTAGCACCCGACACAGTACCCTGTTTGTCAAATATTATTCCTGAATGATTTGTGGACTAAAAACACGACATTATGACATGTTTAATCAGTTTCATTTAAGCATACTTTCTGGAAAATAAGTAAATAGGAATAGAATTTATGAAAAAAACATTTGAACTGACGTTTTATTGTTTTATCCATTCAATTTCATAGTTATATGCCCGACCAACATAGCATAGTTCGACGATAAACAAACATTACATCGACGATACACAAACTTTACATCGACGACGCACAAACATTACATCGGCGACACACAAACATTACATCGGCGACACACAAACTTTACATCGACGATACACAAACATCACATCGGCGATGCGCAAACATTACATCGGCGATGTACGATCACTGCATCGGCGACGTATGATCAGTTCATCGCTGATTCACGGACCAAAGCAGGGAGACTTTAGGGGATAAGTCAGTAAAGAAATTGGCAAGAGTCCCCCTCAAAATAATCACGAACCGGGCTGACTTCGCTGATACGTCACCCTGATATAGTTACAAATCAGGTTGATTTTTGTAAAAAACCTCCCTTATAATATTACAAACCTGGGAGATTTTGGTGAATTGACAAAAAAACCGGCGCAATCACTTGCGCCGGTTCAATCTATCTTGTATCAGTAAAACTTATTTCACGATTGACTGGAAAGTAGCATCGCTCCAGAATTTAGAGAATTCCAGGTCTTTTGCAGCTTTAGCAGCCATTGAACTATCTTTACCAATTGATGTTTTCAGATTAGAATAAACACCATCTTTGTCGTTGGTACGGGCAGCAACAATGGCACCCAGATAAGCTGTCTGTGCATCCGGTTTTTCGATAGCACTCAGCGTATTTTTAGCAGCATTGTATTCCTTGTTCAGAATTTGCGACAAGGCAGCATTATTGGTGTTGGTTCCGGCAAAAGAAGATTTAGCTTTTGCATAATCACCTGTTGCTCCATACAATGTACCGGTAGCATTTTTCAAATCACCAGAAGTACCGGCAGCTTTACCAAAGTAAACCAGCGCTTTGTCGTTTTCACCTTTGGCGAGGGCACACAAACCAGCGTTGTAGTTGACATCGGCATTCTTAGCATCGATTTGAAGCGCTTTGTTGAACAGACCGGCAGCTTCGTCAACTTTACCCTGTTGGAATTTAACCGCACCCAGGTTGTTGAATGATCTGATGTCTGAGTTGTAAAGTTCAGTTGCTTTTTTGTAGATTGCTGCTTTTTCATCCAGGTTTTCTGTTAAAGTAGCTGCATAGAGCAATTCTTCAACTGACAACTTAGAAGCATCTTCTTTTGCAAGATTAGCAATTTCGGCATCTGATTTTCCGGTTACTTTCACCATCAGTTTCAGCTGAGAACGACGAAGTTTCGGTAACACCTCATCAGCAATTTGTTTGAATGCAGCTGAAAGATTTTTGATTTCACGTTCGCGTTGTTCCGGATCGGTGTACATAGAAAGCACACGCAGAATGAGTTGTTTATCCTGAATATCTGATTTCTCCATCAATTTCTGGAAACCTTCCCAGTCTTCCGGAGTAAATCTTGATTCGATAGTCAGTGGAGAGTTCAGTTTTTTCAATTCAGCATTCAGGAATTTTTCAGTTTCTTTCTGACGTTTTTCGGCCAAACCGGTATTCAGGTCAACAGCACCGTCAGGAGAAGCATAAGCAGAAACCTTCAGGCTTTCAACTGATTTATTCAATTCATTTTTTGCTTCAACGATTTTATCTTTCAACGCATTAATTTGCTCTGTAGTTGTTTCAGATTTGCGTATAGTAGACTGTTGGATAAGGAATAAAATTTCAGCATCGGTCATTTCCATGATATCGCGAACAAACTCATCTGCAATGATAGCAGCTGTAAGTCCATCTTTACCTTTCTGGAAAAGTTCAGAAGTTGCAATTACACCATCAGCCACTTTTACCGGTTTCAGGTCATATTCTTTCTTTTTGCTTTTCACATGAAAATAAAGGTACAATTCAGAAACAGCCATTTCAGGTACATAATCAAATGAAGCGTTCATGGTATAAGTTCCACCTGCTTTATAAGAAATCACGTTGTCATTTCCTACCACTTTTTCACCCTGGAATACACTCGGGGTTGATTTAACTGAGTCGCCATTGCTCATCTTCAATACAGGAGTCACTGTAACGATGGCATTCTTCTGGAAATACTTCACGGGGAAAGTTCCTGTGATTGTAGCATCGACCTTACCGGCTTTGGTTTCGAGCGGATTAGGCGTACATGTGAACATGCTCGGATCAAGATCGCCAAGATTCTTACATGAGCTGAACACAACAGCTACTAATATTGATAGCCCAAATAATAATTGTTTTTTCATACCGAAATTGTTATTAATTGATTGATTTATTATAATTTAATTTTCTTAACCTTTTGCAAAGATAAAAATTTCGTTTCAATAATCCATTGAATGATAAGAAATTTTTAGAAATATAGCCTACTATTTGAAAAATGCCTTAAAAATATCGTTTCCGTTGGCAAATATCAACAAAGAGAACAGCAGGAGCATCCCGGCGGTTTGGGCATACTCCATGAATTTTTCGCCGGGTTTACGACCCGTAATCATTTCGAACAGCAGGAACATCACATGTCCACCATCTAACGCGGGTATGGGTAAAAAATTCATAAAAGCCAGTATAACTGACAATAGGGCAGTCATGGACCAAAAAATCTGCCAGTCCCAGGTATTCGGGAACATTTTCCCGATACTTCCGAAGCCACCCACCTGCTTTGAACCTTCTTTTGTAAATACCAGTTTGAATTGTTTCACATAGCTGACCAATGTTTCCCATCCGAGAGATATCCCGGCTGGTATGGCTTCAAAAAAGCCGTATTCAGTTTTTTGGGTTTCAAAATAATTGAATATCGGTTTCAAACTAACCCCCATTTTTGCATCCTCAGTCAGATTAAGCCGGGCAGTCTGCAAAGTTCCGTTTCTATAAAAAGATACTGCCACAGCCGAGCCTGCCAGGTTTTCCAGTTCTGTGGCTATATCCTGAAAGACACTGCATTGCTTGTCATTGATGGCGACTACACTGTCGCCACGCTGCAATCCGGCAGCTTCAGCCGGAGTTCCGGGTTGTACTTCTTCCACCACAAATGGATAACGAACCGAAATTAAATTCATCTCTTCCGCAGCCAGTATCTGTTGGGCAAAATCAACCGGCAACTGTATATTTACCTCTACACTGTCGCCACGCAACACTTGTACGTTTCTTTTTCCGTCGATAAGTATTTTTTCGATAAAGTCAGCACGCTGTTCAACCGGCTCCCCGTTCACCGATAATATCTTATCCCCCTGTTGAAATCCATGGGCAATCATTGTTGGCGAATACTGCAATCCAAAACGGGCATTCTCAAAAGGCAGATATTCCTGTCCCCACGTAAACAGCACCATGGCATAAATCACCATCGCGAGAATGAAATTCACCAGTACGCCTCCAATGATTATCGGCAAGCGTTGCCAAACCGGACGGGAACGATATTCCCAACTCTGCGGAGGTAATGCCATTTGGGTTTTATCCATCGACTCATCAATCATCCCTGCAATTTTACAATAACCGCCCAACGGCAACCAACCAATCCCCCATTCCGTAGATTCAGGGTGTTTCCTCCAATCATCATCCGACAATTCGTTCAACGGAATTACTTCCATCAGGGGCTTTCCTTTTGCATCCACCATGCCCACACCCTCAGAATTTACCATCTGGCGTTCGTTTGCCGGGATATTGGGTGCAAAAAATTTCACGACCCATTTACCATTTATTTTTTTTGCTCTGATTAGCGAGAATTTGGGATTGAAAAACATATAGAATTTATCGACCCTGACTTTGAAAAGCCGGGCAAAGAAAAAATGCCCGAATTCATGCAAGAAAACGAGAATTGACAAACTGAGTATCAGTTGCAGTGTTTTAATTAAGAAAGTTTCCATTTATGTGTTTGATTTGTTTTTTATTATTTTATCATGCTTGCAGCCATCTTTCGGGCTTCGCGGTCGGTTTGTACGTAGTCATCGTAAGCAGGCCCGGAAATAAATGACATTTTTCCCATTACCGATTCGATGATATCGCTCATTTCAAGAAAACCGGTTTTCTCCTTCAAAAATGCTGCCACAACTACTTCATTGGCCGCATTTAAGATACAGGGCATATTTCCTCCCCTGTCGATTGCCTCGTAAGCAAAGGCAAGGTTACGGAACCGTTCCATATCCGGCTTTTCGAATGTAAAATGGGGATACAGACTGAAGTCCAGTCTGGGGAAATTGGCCGGCACCCGTTCAGGATAGGTAAATGCATACTGGATAGGGAGTTTCATATCGGGAAGTCCCATTTGTGCTTTGATGGAACTATCGGCAAACTGAACCATCGAATGGATGATGGACTGAGGATGCACAACCACTTCTATTTGCCGGGGAGAAACACCAAACAACCATTTGGCCTCAATCACCTCAAATCCTTTATTCATCATGCTGGCCGAGTCGATGGTAATTTTAGCGCCCATATCCCAGTTGGGATGTTTGAGCGCCTGAGCCGGTGTCACATGTGCGAGTTCATTCCAGTTATAGGTACGAAACGGTCCGCCTGATGCTGTTAAAATCAGCTTCTCGACGGGATTGTTTCCTTCCCCCACGAGACATTGAAAAATTGCGGCATGTTCCGAGTCTACGGGAATGATGGTAGCACGGTACTGCTGACACAATTCATTGATTAACTCTCCTGCCACAACCAGTGTTTCCTTATTGGCCAGCGCGATTCTTTTCCCGGCTTTTGCCGCGTGTATGGTTGGCTTCAGTCCGGCATAACCCACCATGGCTGTCAGCACGATATCCACCGGCTCCATCTCAGCTACCTGCGCGATGGCATCGGCACCTGCAAATGTTTTAACGGGTAAATCTGCCAGGGCTTCTTTTAATCGCGAATATAGTTGCTCATTGGCAATGACCGCCATTTCCGGGAGAAAGCGCCGGGCCTGACTGATTAAGAGGTCGACGTTGTTTCCTGCAGTGAGCGCATATACCTCAAACAAAGAAGGATTCGCTTCGATTACTTCCAGCGCCTGGGTTCCGATAGAACCTGTAGAGCCGAGAATGGCAATGTTTTTTTTCAGCGGTGCCAAATTATCTGTTATTGATTGAATGTAAAGTTAAAAAATTATCACCTCTTCCGGGTTGACCGGTTTTCCCTGTTTCCATAACTCAAAGCTGAAGTGATTACCTGATTTTGCTTCAGCTTCATCTCCTGTAAAGGCGATTACTTCGCCTGCCTTCACCATATCTCCGGGTTTTTTGAGCAGCTGGGTATTGTGTTTATAGATAGAGATATAATTATCTTCATGCTGAATGTGCATAACCCATCCGTAAGTAAAAGAATAGGATGTGTACACAACAGTCCCTGACAATACACTAACCACAGCTTCCCGCGGGGCGGTAACAATGGAAATACCGTAAACTTTTTCCCGGGCATTGAAAGAAGATGAGATTACTCCTTTAACAGGTTTGAAAAACACCAACACCTTTTCAACCTCCTGATAGGCTAGTGAAGCCAGGTTGTATTTTTCTTCCGCTTCGTAGCGTTCAACAAATTCTTTTTCAGCCTTCGACTTCTCCAGCATGATTTCGGCCCTTTCCTTAAGCGGGATGGTATCGCTCATCTGAATGGAATCATGTTCAATATCACCTGTAATAATTCCTTTCAGCACTTCAAGGTAAGTCGACTGCATTTCCATCTGACTGAGCAGGGAATCGACCTGCATGGATTTGCCGATAATTTCGAGACGGTCATCCGGACTACCATACCCCGGGAGATAATACCTGAGGGGTGAATAGATGATAATGGAAGCAAGAATAAAGAAGGTAATCAGGATAAAGAAAGAAGCATATAAAAAAACAGAAAACCTGGACAACCGTACATGCCAGGATTCCTCCAGGGTATTTTCGTTCAGCACCGAGACCCGGTACTGAAAACGTATTTTCCGGAGGAAATTTTTCCATTTGTTTTTTTTTACTTTCACGCTATAAGATTTTTAACAAAAGCAATATCATTTTCAATATTTAACCACATAAGTCACATAAGACCACATAAGTTGAAAGAAAAATAACTTATCAGCTATAAAGGAGTGGTTTAACAATGAGATTGTAGAAATAAAATCATGCAAAAATAACTTATTTCGGCGGATATACAAACTTGAGAAGCCCAAACGCTTCACACGTTTGAGCTTCTTAACAATTTTGAATTAATTTTTATAGCGCGTTACCAATCATGAACACGGCAGCCAGCGAAACGATGGCGTACAATTCGGGGAATACCGCCAAAATCATGGTTTTACCAAACACGTCGTAACCTGAGCCAATTCCTGCAATACCATTGGCACAAACCTGTCCCTGACGGATAGCTGAAATCAAACCGGTCAGGGCAAGTGTAAGGCTGGCTCCGAAAACGGCAGCTGCCACACCCCATGACATGTCGGGTGCAAGATGTGTTTGCAACAGGAAGTACCCGAGAAAGCCATACAAACCTTGTGTTCCGGGCAAGGCACTAAGTACCATATAATTACCGAAAGCATCCGGATTTTTCTTTAAAGCACCGATTGCAGCATTACCCGCAATAGTTACTCCGTAAGCACTTCCCACACCGGCTAATCCGACCATTAAACCAATACCGATATACGCTAAAATAATAGGTTCCATAATTTGTTGTTTTTTATTGTGTTTATTTATTTTTACTGTTAATAAGGAATTTACAATTGTTTTTCCACCTGTTTGAATGGTTTGTATTTTTTTCCTCCACCTTCAAATCCGGCATTTTTATAAAATTCGACAAAAGTCAGACGCATTGGATGCACAAAACCTCCCAAACCCGCCATAAAGATGTTGATTCCATGACCAATCAACAGGATTACCAACATGATGATAATATTGAGTACCGGGATATCACCGCTCATTTTCATGGCCAAATCATTAAACACAAATCCCATTACGGCTGATGAAATACCCAGAGCGAACAAACGGATATAGGACAACAGGTCACCAAGCAAACCGGTTGCCATATTGTAAGCATCCCAGAGTCCGGCTCCGACATTAATCAGCGGGTTACGTTTGATGTCGTTCAGAATAAACACCAGCAATCCTCCCAGCCCGCCAAATCCATAATACAGATATTTGGTCAGCTGCGGATCAATTTCCATGAAATTTGAAGCAGCAAATGTTCCTCCCATTCCCAGGATGATGATTAACCAACCCCAGGATGACAGTGAAGAAGCAAAACCAAAACGGATAACCTGCCCGATTGCTTTAATAAACATACCGAATAAAATCTGTACCACTCCAATAATCAGAGCCGTATAAAACAATTGATTCGAATCAAGCATGACTACCTTGAACTTTTCCAACCAGGGAATATCCGCTTCAATCAGATTGAAACCCAGGAAGGTTCCACTCACAAAACCGAGAATAACCGTTGAGGCTCCTAACCAGATGGCAAGGGAGAAAACCGGTTTCATGGAAGGTTTGGCTTTTCTCCGCATAAAAATGGCTGCAAGCATAAAAATTAAGCCGTATGCTGTATCTCCCACACACAATCCAAAGAACAACAGAAAAAACGGAGCAAAAAACGGAGTGAGGTCAATTTCTCTGTAATTGGGCAAATCGTATAACTCACCAATCATTTCGTATAACTTCGCAAACTTGTTGTTTTTGAGCTTAATGGGGACTTGTTCTTCATTTGTCGGCTCAGCTGATTCAAAATAAACACCCGAAGATTCGAGGTATTCATCCAGGGCCGGAACATTTTCTTCCGGGCACCAGCCTTCAAGCAACATCACCTTGTCTTCGACCGCTGAACGGGTATTCAAAACTACTTTGGAAAAATCAATTTCACCGGAAACCTCATTACCATAAGCCTGCAGGGCATTGTAATGTTCAACGGCAAACTTCCGGATATTAGCTCTGACCTGCGTGATTTCTTCCTGCATCGATTTAATTTCCAGCCTGATTTCATCCGCATTTTTTTCTGATAGCTTAACCGGATCCGCATCAATATTTACTTCAACGCCGGGTTTGTTCACCGTCACAAAATAACGAAGCGTACCAACAGTATCAATTTCAAATGCGTTGTATAAGGTTTCCCATTCCGGATCAAACTTACGGACATTGCAGCAGAAAAATCTCAACTCAAAACCGGCCTCCTGTAGTGTCTGTAATCTATCGGCAGAAAAACTGCCCCACACTTCCATCCTCTCCCACTCTCTTTCGGCTGATTGCAGTTTTTGATTGAGGGACTCGAGTAGTTCATACTGTGTTTCGATGTTTTCCATCAGCATTTTGCCTTCAACAGCTGCACCGGCAGTTTTTGGAGTCACATCTTTCTGTAACTCTGTCTGCAATTGTCTGAGCAAAGATTTCAGTTTTGAACTCAACTGCATTTGCTGGTTCAACGATTCATTCTCCGACACGCCTTCCGATTTCTCTATAACATGCAACACCCCGATTTCCCTTATTTTTTCGAGGAAATCAAGGTATATCTGATGATAAACCAGAAAGGAATATTTTCGCATCTTTACAATCATAACACTTCCTCCTCTTTGAGTTTTTGCTGACGCGATTTTACTATCTTTTGAGAGGATTTGGAAAGATTTTCTTCGTCCTCCATAAATCTTTTAATCTTCAGGATGGCATCTTCATAGCCCGGAATCTGTACTTTCTCGAATAAATTCACCTTCTGTGTTGTCTTCTTACGGGCATATTCGAGTAGCTGAATTTTCTCTTCACAAAACACCTGTTCAATTCCGATTTGTGCCAACTCTTTCAACTGAGCTAATCCGTCGGCGTACCATTTTGGGGCGTTGAACATGCTGTAAGGTTTAATTTGATATACCACTTCATCCAATACAGGAATGCGTACCGCTGCAATTTTTTTGATGCTCATTCTCACATCTTCTACCTTCAACAGACTGGTATCAAATTCTCCCCACAAAGCTACCATTTTATCATAGGACACAATGCGGCTTTCCAGTTCCTGCTCCAGTCGTTTATTCTCATCCTTGGCTTTTTTCACTTCGACACGCAGGGCACTTTCCTTGTTTTTAATCGTAGGAAGTGCTCGTACACGCATCTTCAGGTTTTTTTCCAAAGCCTGTAAGGATGTTTTGTTATATTGAAATTGTATCGCCATAAAAATCTATTTTCTTTTGACCGTGTGTTTCAGTTTCAACACAGCCAGATTCAGTTCTATACTGGTTTCCGTACTGTTGATCTCTAATTCTTCACCAATTATTTCAGAAAGGATATCTGTTCCTTTTTTTATCAGATTTTGCTGTTCTTCTTTTTCCGGGTTTACTGTAAAAGCCGACAAGGTTCTTGAAAACTCTCTTACTTTTGCAAAAGTCTCAATAATAGCTAGAGTTGTCTCTGTTGCTTTCGGACTCTTTAACACCGTAGCCAGCATATATAAACCTTTTTCTGTAAATGCCTTGGGCATGTATCTGCTTTTGCTCAGATTTGCGGTCGAAATTTTCGACCGCAAAGCAGGTAAGTCTTTCCTTTTCAATTCAATAACATACCCGGAAGGAAATTTTTCCGGATTATTTCTGACCGCTTCATTGATACGTTTTGTTTCTACTTCATACAAAGCCGCCACATCAAAATCGAGCATTACCTGCTGCTTATTCAAAACAATCAGTTTGTTTTCAACCTGATTAAATTTTACAATATCTTTCATATCACTAATCATGTTAAGGTATCAATTCAAAAAAATGTAAACAATGATCTTCCTCTGAAGATCAGACAGCAAAAAATCTATTTCCAGTATTTTTCAACCAGTTCCTGTTTGATATTAACTTCCGTTTTTGTAAAGTGCTGACCGAATAACTCCCAGGCCACATCAAGCATTTGGTCGGTATCGATATTCACATCAATCGCGAGCAATTTTTCAGCATAATCTTTTGAAAACGACAGGGCACGTTCGTCGTAATCTGTCAGGTCGAAACCATTCTCTAATTTTGTTTTCGCGTTGGCAGCATCGGCATACAAGCGCACGGCAGCATTCATTACCTGCGGATGGTCATCGCGGGTTTTCTTCCCGATTACCAATTGTTTCAGCCGCGACAAAGAACGGAAGGGATCGACAACAACTTTACCTACATCCGAGTCACGGCGCAGGAAGAGCTGACCCTCGGTGATATAACCGGTATTGTCCGGAATCGCATGGGTGATATCGCCACCCGAAAGCGTTGTCACCGCGATGATGGTAATAGAACCACCTTCAGGGAACTGCACCGCTTTCTCATATATTTTGGCCAGGTCGGAATAAAGCGACCCCGGCATGGAATCTTTCGAAGGAATCTGGTCCATACGGTTCGACACGATAGCCAGCGCATCTGCGTAGGAAGTCATGTCGGTAAGCAACACCAGAACATTTTCGTTTTTATCAACGGCGAAATACTCGGCAGCTGTCAGCGCCATATCCGGAATTAACAGACGTTCAACCGGTGGATTCTCAGTGGTATTCACAAAGCTCACAATACGATCCAGTACCCCGGCATTATTAAACACATTTTTGAAATACAGGTAATCATCATTTGTTAATCCCATCCCACCCAGGATGATTTTATCCGCTTTTGCACGGAGGGCCACATTGGCCATTACCTGATTAAAAGGCTGGTCAGGGTCCGCAAAAAACGGAATCTTCTGTCCCGACACCAAGGTATTATTCAGGTCGATACCTGCGATACCCGTTGCGATTAACTGCGAAGGTTGTTTACGGCGCACCGGATTCACCGAAGGACCACCAATTTCACGTTCCTCACCTTCCACTTCCGGTCCGCCATCAATAGGGTCTCCAAAAGAGTTGAAGAAACGACCTGCAAGTTGTTCGCTGACTTTCAAGGTGGGCGACTTACCAAGGAATATCACTTCCGCATTGGTTGGAATACCTTCGGTACCGCCAAACACCTGCAAGGTAACTTCATCGTTGAAGATTTTCACCACCTGAGCCAGTTTCCCATTTACCGTTGCCAGTTCCTCATTACCCACGCCGGTAGCATGCAAAGAGCAGGTTGCTTTGGTAATCTGGGTAATTTTCGTATATATTTTCTGAAAAGCTTTCGTTGCCATAATTGCTATATCTTTATTCCGCTTATTTTATTCTTTCAGCCAGGATGGTTTTTAATTCACTTTCATATTTAGCAAACTGATCCGACTTATAAGGCGAATAGTTCATTTGTTTGCAAACATTGATTACCCGTTTGAAATAATCCATCACTTCCATAAATCCATTAAACTCGAATTTGGAGTTGCAAATATCCATCACTAAATTGAGCATGTATTCCTGACGTTCGAGCGGACAAACCGAGTCAATTTTATCGAAAGCATCCTGTTGCAGAATCACAAAGTCGATTACTTCTGATTTCCAGAAAGTGATATGATAATCAACCGGCACCCCATCGTCGCCAAGGATATTAATTTGCTCCTGCACTTCCTTACCACGTTGCAGGATGGTTTTCATATCGTTTACCTGAGCTGTCCATTCAGGAGAAATAACTCCTGATATATACGCTTCAAATTCAGGGTATTCAATGTATTTTGAGTAACTATCAATCGGGTTCACTGCCGGGTAGCGTTTGCGGTCGGCACGCGACTGTTCGAGCGCGTAGAAACAACGGGCCGCTTTCTTGGTGCTTTCCGTCACCGGCTCTTTCAGGTTACCACCGGCAGGCGACACTGTACCGATAAACGTAATCGAACCCGTTTGTCCGTTTTTCAGATAAACATAACCTGCACGGGAATAGAAGTTCGCGATAATGGCGGATAAGTCCATCGGGAAGGCATCCTGTCCCGGTAATTCCTCCATACGGTTCGACATTTCACGCAAAGCCTGTGCCCAGCGGGAAGTCGAGTCTGCCATCATCAGCACCCGCAATCCCATGGCGCGGTAATATTCTGAAATCGTCATGGCCGTGTAAACCGATGCTTCACGGGAAGCTACCGGCATATTCGACGTGTTGGCGATGATAATTGTACGTTCCATCAACTTCCGGCCTGTATGCGGATCTTCCAGTTCGGGGAATTCCACAAATATTTCCACCACCTCGTTGGCACGTTCACCACAGGCAGCAATAATCACGATATCGGCTTCGGCCTGTTTCGAAATTGCATGTTGTAAAACTGTCTTGCCGGTACCAAATGGACCCGGGATAAAGCCCGTTCCACCTTCCACAATCGGGTTAGCCGTATCAATGATGCGTACGCCTGTTTCAAGCAGTTTAAATGGCCTTGGTTTTTCAGTATGAACGGTGATAGGTTTTTTCACCGGCCATTTCTGAATCATGTTGACTTCAATATCTTTTCCGTCGGCATCTGTAATCACCGCGATATTATCCATGATGGTATATTCACCGGCAGGGACAACACTTTTCACGGTATAACTACCTTCGAAAACGAAAGGTACCATAATTTTATGCGGTTGAAAATTCTCATCCACCTCTCCGAGCCAGGAACCGGCTTCCACCACATCACCCGGCGATGCCAGCGGCATAAATTTCCATTTAGCTTCCTTATCAAGCGGGAAATTATATTCTCCACGCTGCAGGAATACACCTGTTAATTTATCAAGGTCGTTTTGCAGTCCGTCGTAGTTTCTCGACAACAGACCCGGACCCAGTGTCACTTCGAGCATGTGACCGGCAAATTCCACTTCATTTCCAA
This sequence comes from Bacteroidota bacterium, assembly GCA_023459355.1. Taxonomy (GTDB): domain Bacteria; phylum Bacteroidota; class Bacteroidia; order Bacteroidales; family Paludibacteraceae; genus Paludibacter. The sequence goes on from JAEWUM010000036.1 coordinate 44,023, forward strand.
CCTGCAATCCGCGTGTACTTTCAAAAACCTGGACAAAAGCCCTGTTGCCGTTGACTTTCAACACCTCGGCCATGAGTTTGGTTTTTCCCAAAGCGATATATGCAATCTCGTTCTGAGCAACCGGACCATCAACCTCAACGGTAACGAGGTTAGAAATGATTCCTTTTACGATTCCTTTTGTTGACATTATTTATAGGTATAATATTTATGCGTTTATTTTAATTCCCTGCTTCATGGAAGCGAGTAAATTTCTGAATATTTCAGAACCGGTTTCGAACGAAAGCATTTTCCAGCGCTGGAGCATTTCCGCCCTCAACACATAAGCCAATACCCTTTCTATTGTAAAATAATGAAAAAAGGTATGTTCTTCCAGCCAATCCCATTTCAGGGCATCGACCTTCTTCTCACGTTCCAATAAATCGACCTCTTCTGCCAGTTTAATTACTTCCTCCGTATATTCAAAAAGTCCTCCGACACCATAATCACGGGCATGACTGGTTCTGAGAATTTTAGCAACTTCGTTCTGACCCACAATTAGCTTTTCCGGGTTAATTTTATGTTTCCGGCAAAAAACAGCAGTCAGCAAATTATTTAAATTAAGATTAAATTCAAACCAGGACGAAACGAATTTATTGGAAGATTGCATGGCATAATCGTAATACAAACCCGCCAGAAAATCATCCGGTGACATGCCTTTCAGGAAATCTTCATCTTCCTGGGCAGATCTGAAGTAACTTATATAATAAGGTAACAATCGTTTATCTTTGGGATGATCCTCCTCTTGCATTAACCTGACCAGCTCTTCCCAATCCTGTGTATTTAGTACGCCGAAAGTTCCGGGTTTAACTTCTTTTTCACGGAGGAAAGTCAAAAAGTTCGTATTATCATACCGGGCATAAAGCAAACGAAGCAGTGCAGCATCTTCCTCCGAAAGTTGCGGACTTATTTCATCCAGCAATTCCGCAGGCGACAAAAAACCTTTTATATCATCTTTTTGAATGTCAGGCAGTCCGGCTACGAGGCAATAATAATTCATTTGTTGATTGAAAATCTTTTACATTAAAACAACATTTCGACTAATTTCGGTCTGAGAAACTCTTTAAAATAAGCTACAAACTCATCCTCACCGAAGTTGATTTTATATCCGCCATCAGCAGGAATAAGAGTAAAATCTGTCTTGATGTTGTTTACTTCTGTAATTTTCACCCCTTTGTTTAACAAATCCTTTGCATTTGATTTGAAATAAGCAGTAAGGGCTTCAGCTTGTTTTGTTTCGATATTGACAGCCTGATTTTTCGCCAGCTCTTCAACCAGTACCAAAATCATTTTCTGCATGAATTCCTTGTCGGTTGTAGCTGCTTTAACCGATGCAGTTACAATTTCACCACATACGATATTGGCTACTTCCGATTTAAGCGCATTCACGGCTTGTTGGGCAAAAAGTTTCAATTCGGCACGCGTATTTTTCATCAGCTCATTGGCTTTTTCTTCGGTCGACTGATAAAGCTTATCTGCCTCAGCCCTGGCTTTGGCTACAATCTCAGCAGCCTCTGCCTCAGCCTTCGACACAATCTCAGCAGCTTCCGCCTTTCCCTTTTCAACACCTTCCAGATAGATCTTGTCGGTTAAATCCTGCAATTTTGTATTCATATCTTTGTTTTTATTTTTGGAGTTACAAAAGTAACTGTTTAATTTCTCAGAATAAAATATTTCCGACAAAAAAAAAGGAAAAAAGAAATTAATTTTAAGAAAAAACCTATACTTTTGACCTTTGTTTTTGAAGTTTAAAAATGTTTTAACATCTTTGCATAATTTTTTGTTTATAAAATCTCTAAATCAGCATTACAAAACTAAATTTCATAATCATGAAAACTAAACTTTCAATCTTATTGTTTTTTGCTGCTTGCAGCTTAATGGCTTTCTCACAGAACTATGACAATTCAGACTCGGATAAGTTTTATTTGAAATTCGGACCCAAATTCGGATTAAATCTGAATGCAGATCTCAACAACATGCCCAACATGAATCAATTAGCCGCACAGGGAAATTATCAACTTGGCGGATTCCTGCAAATGGGCAGAAAATTGTACCTGCAACCTGAATTCCATTATGCAGTTCAAAAAAAACAAGGTGAAGGTGAAGAAATAATTACTGACGAATCTTACAAGATTCCCGTACATGTCGGGTTAAAATTCTTTGACATTGGCTTGTTAAGCTTGCACATTTCGGGAGGAGCCATGTACACACACAAAACCAAAGAAGCCTTCTCTTTTAGTGCCGACAAACTGGAATATCAGCTTGGAGCTGGTGTCGATGTTTTTGATTTCATCACTACCGACATCCGGTACACCCTAAGAAAAGACAGAACACTGGGAGAGCAAATCTCTGACTTTCAACAATACGGAGGCACTATTAATCTCACGGTAGGCTTGAAACTGTAATTTTTTTACATATATAAAATAAAAATCCCGCCAATGAGCGGGATTTTTAACAGTGATTCAGCTGGGGCTCGAACCCAGGACCCCATCCTTAAAAGGGATGTGCTCTACCTGCTGAGCTACTGAATCAACAAAGTATATTCGCCTGAAAATCAAAGTGATTCAGCTGGGGCTCGAACCCAGGACCCCATCCTTAAAAGGGATGTGCTCTACCTGCTGAGCTACTGAATCGATTTTTCAAAAGCGAGCGCAAAGGTATTGTATTTTTTTAAATTGACAAAATAAATTTCCATTTTTTATGTCAATCAATCTGTTATTTTCTCTATCTTTGCACTGTTAAACTCCAATTAAAACACTTGGACACATTCTCGTACATCATCATCACCCTCATCCTCTCTGCATTTTTTTCAGGGATGGAAATTGCGTTCGTGTCATCAAACAAACTGCGGTTTGAGTTGGAAAAAAAGCAACGCAACCTGACTTCCGCTATCCTCAGCATATTCTACAGTCATCCGCAGCAATTCATTTCCGCCATGCTGGTCGGGAACAATATTGTTCTTGTTGTATATGGTCTGATCATGGCTGATTTTTTGAGTCCACTGTTTTTTTTCACAGAGAATCAGATTCTCATTACGCTTTTGCAAACCATCGTTGCGACAGTCATCGTGTTGATAACAGGTGAATTCTTACCTAAAACATTTTTCAGAACAAACCCCAACCTGTGGTTGCGTGTATTCTCGTTACCTCTTTTCTTGTTTTACACCCTGCTCTATCCCGTTGCCTTTTTCTCGACCTGGCTATCCAAAGTTATTCTGGCACTTTTCAACCCAGGAAAGAAAGAAGACAACAACGGCGCTTTATTTTCGCGCATTGACCTCAATTACCTGATCCAGGAGAGTTTCGACAAGGGTAACCAGCAGGAAGAAATTGACAGTGAAGTAAAGTTTTTTCAAAACGCGCTCGATTTTTCCAAAATCAAACTACGTGATTGTTCTGTACCCAGAACGGAGATTATTGCCCTCGAATACGGAGCAAACCTGGAAACGTTGAAGCAAACTTTCATTGAAACTGGTTTTTCCAAAATCCCTATTTATAAAGAAAGCATCGACAACATCATCGGCTACATCCACGCTTCGGAAATGTTTGAGCACCCGAACGAATGGAAACAATACATCAGGCAGATTCCAATCGTACCGGAAAACATGACCGCTCACAAACTCATGAAACTGTTCATGCTGCAAAAGAAAAGTATGGCAGTGGTAGTCGATGAGCACGGTGGTACTAACGGCATTGTTACACTTGAAGATATCATTGAAGAGATATTCGGCGAAATTGAAGACGAGCATGACAATCGGGAATACATTGCCAAACAACTGAGCGAAAAAGAGTACCTGTTGTCGGGACGCATGGAGGTACAGCTGGCCAATGATAAGTTTGGATTGAATATCCCGGAATCAGATGAATATGAAACCATTGCAGGTTTTATTCTGCATCACCACCAGCATTTCCCAAAACTGAATGAAGTCATTCGCATCGGCGACATCAATATCAGGTGTATCAAGGTCACCAACAACAGGATTGAATTAATCAGATTATTTTTGGGCGGATAAAATTAATTTCGTATATTCGTGCCCTCAAAAAAACAGGTAAAAATTGACTTAAAAAATACATTTCAAGTTTAAAAAATGGCAACATTAGAAAAAATCAGAAGTAAAGGTGTTTTACTTATCGTTGTAATCGGGGTCGCACTCCTGTCTTTCATTATTGGTGACTTCCTGACCCAGGGGTCCACTTTCTTCAGTAAAGCCAGGGAAACTGTTGCGGAAATCAACGGAGAGAAAATAAACATAGCTGATTATCAGGACTTACTGGATCAAATTACGGTATTCCAAAAATACGAAACCGGTCAGCAGGATATCGACGAACAAACCATGCAGCAAATCAGAGCATTTGTATGGGACCAGTTGGTACGTGAAAAACTACTGCTCGAAGAAGCTGAAAAAATGGGCCTTACGGTAAGTAAGGAAGAATTGTCCGATCAGCTTATCGGAAATAACATTCACCCGATGATTCAACAACGTCGTTTCTTCGCTGACGAATCGGGCCGTTTTAGCAGGGCTATGTTATTACAGTTTTTAAATTTCAAGGATGATGAGCCTACTGACTATCAAATGCAGGAAGTCCTGAATGACTACAAGAAACTCTGGATTTTCCTTGAAAAAACTGTGAAATTCTCGATCTTACAGGAAAAATACAATGTTTTGGTTTCAAATGCCATTGTAGTGAACAACCTGCAGGCTAAATCCAATTTTGAGGCAAATGCCAAATCCTATGATGTAAATTACATCATCAAACCCTATTTTTCTGTTCCGGATACTGAATTTACGGTAACCGACAAAGAAATCAAAGAGCGTTACAACAACCAAATCAATCGCTATCGTCAGGAACCTAATGCTTCCATCAGTTACGTAAGCTTTGGCACCCAACCGCAGGAATATGATTTTCAGGAAGCAGAAAAATTCATCAACAACCTGAAAGATGAGTTTTACACGACCGAAGATGTGGTTGAAATTGTAAACATGAACTCTGATATTCCTTATACGGGTCGCAATTACACAGAAAAAACCGTACCGGCTCATTACAAGGATTTCGCCTTTAGTGGTAAGAAAGGTGATGCGGTAGGTCCGTTGTTTGTAAACAACACCTATACCATGGCTCGTATTACAGAGACTGGTATTATGCTTGCCGATTCGGTTAAGCTCAGACATATCTTCCTCCTAAGTGCAGATGAAACCAAAGCCGACAGCATCATCAAAGCAATTCGCAGTGGCGCTAATTTCGGACAACTGGCGATGCAATATTCAGCCGTTAAGCAAACAGCACAGAACAACGGGGAAATAGGATGGATTATGGACGGAGATCAGGCTTTAGACAAGGACATACTCCGGAATGCTTTTGCTAAGAATGTAAACGAGATATTTACATTTAAAAATGCACAGGGAACCCAAATCATCCAGATCATGGAAAAAACGGCACCCAGAAAAAAAGTTAAACTGGCAATTCTGGAACGCAGTGTAATCGCAAGCTCTAAAACACAAAGCATCATCTTCAACGAGGCTAAACGTTTTGCTGCTGAATTAAAAGCCGCCGACTTTGATACTATTGCCCACAAAAATAACTATATAGTTCGTCAGGCTAACGAGATCTATCAGACAAATGAAAATGTATTGAGCATTCCGCAATCCCGCCAGATTGTACGTTGGGTATTCGACAATCCAAAAGGGACAGTTTCAGATGTGTTCGAATGTGACAAAGAACTAATTGTTGCTGTTATTACAGATGTAAACAAATCGAAATACAGAAGCATCGATAAAGTTGCCAGTCAAATCCGCAGTGAAATTATTCGCGATAAAAAAGCGGAAAAATTCATCGCCGAGTTGAATGAAAAAACGACTAACGGAACTACACTGGATGCATTGGCGGGCAGCCTGGGTCTGGAAGTAAAACCGGCCGAGAATGTAAACTTCGGCTCTTATCAATTCGGCATGGAAGGTTTTGAACCGGCTGTAATTGGAAAAGCCGTATCCCTTGAACCAAATAAAATATCGGCTCCTGTAAAAGGTAATGCCGGTGTATTTGTACTGCAAAATGGAAATATTCGTCAGAGCGATGCCACTTTTAACCCGACAGCAGAAAAACAAAGCCTGGCATCACGTTACAGGTATTCACTACCTAACATTATTCTGATGGATATGCGTGATAAAGCTGAAATTACCGATAACAGACTGAACTTCTATTAATACGGTACCTATATTATTGTAAATGACGGGATGAAGACATTTCATTCCGTCATTTTTTTCATTTAATCAGATTGTGTATTTTTGGCAAAAATTTCAACATGACAAAAACTCCTCTTTTAGGCAAAACTTTAGATGAACTGAAATCCATCGCAACCGGACTTGGTATGCCTTCATTCACCGGAAAGCAAATCGCAGAATGGATTTATCAGAAAAGGGTAAGTTCCATCGATGAGATGAGCAATATTTCGCTTAAAAACAGGGCGTTACTCAACGAACAACATGAAGTCGGCAGAACATTGCCTGTTGAAAGTCAGGTTTCTGTCGACGGTACTGTAAAATATCTTTTTAAAACAGCCAAGAATCAGTTTATTGAAAGTGTATTCATTCCTGAAGAAGACAGAGCGACCCTGTGCGTTTCTTCACAGGTTGGCTGCAAAATGAATTGTCTGTTTTGCATGACCGGCAAACAGGGTTTTGGCGCTCAGCTTACTGTTCAGGAGATTTTGAATCAGTATTATTCGATTCCTGAATCCGGGCAACTGACCAACATCGTTTTCATGGGTATGGGTGAGCCACTCGACAATCTCGACAATGTACTGAAAACACTTGAGATATTGACAGCCGATTATGCGCTGGGCTGGAGCCCAAAAAGGATTACTGTTTCTACAATCGGTCTGATTCCCGGCATGAAAAGATTCCTGGAAAGTTCAAACTGTCACCTCGCCGTGAGCATGCATTCTCCTTTCGAAGAAGAAAGGCTGAAACTAATGCCGGTTCAAAAAGCTTATCCGATTCTGAAAGTACTGGAAGAATTGAAAAATTATGATTTCAGCAAACAGCGTAGGGTTTCATTCGAATATATCATGTTTAACGGACTAAACGACACTCCGCGTCATGCCCGTGAAATGGCAAAACTACTGAAAGGTATTGACTGCCGGGTAAACCTGATTCGTTATCACGCCATCCCCGGCATCGATCTGAAAACATCTGATGAAAATAAAATGATTGAATTCAGGGACTATCTGACCAATAACGGCATCATGACTACCATCAGGAAATCGAGAGGAGAAGACATTTTTGCTGCCTGTGGCATGCTCAGCTCCTCAAAACATGCTTAACGCCTTTCACCTGGCTGATTTTTTTAACAATCATATCCAATTCTTTGTTATCACTAACCATGATTGTCAGGTTCCCCTGAAAAAGACCGGCATTGGAGTCGATTGATATGGAACGCAGCGTCACCTGCTTTTCTTTCGAAATCAGAGAGGTTATATTGGCAACAATACCGATATCGTCGTGCCCTACGATACGAAGCGTGATCGGGTACTGAGATCCGACCGATTTACCTGACCAACGGGCTTTTACAATCCGGTAACCAAACCGGGCTATCATTTGAGGAGCATTGGGACAATCCGTACGATGAATCTTAATTCCACCGCTTACCGAAACAAAGCCAAATACTTCATCACCATAAATCGGGTTACAACACTTTGCCAGTTTAAACTCCACATTTTTAAGATCTTGACCGATCACCAGCACATCTTCCTTGCCGGCAGTATCGGGTGCAGGAGCTTCTTTTGTGAAACTTTCAGCGCTTCTGGTTTCAACGGGGTTCTCAAACAGCTCTTTTCTCTCAAGTTCCAGATAAGCTTCCCTCACTTCCAGAATATCCAACTTCCCGGAAGCCAGTTCCTGATAAAAGTCGCTGACTGTTTTATAGCCTTTCTTTCTGGCTAATTTTGAAATTCGACCTTCTTCCAGATCTATTTTCCAGTTTTTGAACCGGCGGGATAAGATCTCACGCCCCATTTCAGCATCTTTGAACTCAATTTCCTTGAGGGCCTGCCTGATTTTATTCCGTGCTTTAGAGGTCGTTACAATCTTGAGCCATGACTGATTAGGCTTTTGAGTGGGAGAAGTAAGCACTTCCACCTGATCGCCGTTATTGAGTATGTATTTTATCGGCATATTTCTGCCGTTGACTTTAGCTCCAACACATTTCGATCCGAGCGCAGAATGGATAGAAAATGCAAAATCCAGTGCAGTAGCGCCTTTCGGAAGTTTGTGCAAATCTCCGTTGGGAGTAAACACAAATACCTCTTCATCATACAGATTCAGCTTGAACTCATCCATGAAGTCGATGGCATTCAGTTCCGGATTTTCCAGAATCTCACGGATACTTTTCAACCATTCATCCATATCCGAATCGCCCTGAACACCTTTATATTTCCAGTGGGCAGCCAGTCCCTTTTCGGCAACCTCATCCATCCTCCGGGTTCTTATCTGCACTTCAACCCACTTGTTTTGCGGTCCGAGTACCGTCGTGTGCAAACTCTCATAACCGTTTGATTTGGGTATAGAAAGCCAGTCCCGCAATCGTTTCGGATTCGGCTGATACATATCGGCTACCACTGAATATGCCTGCCAGCAAGCCGCTTTTTCCTTTTCCTGGGGTACATCAAAAATAATTCTGATTGCGAAAAGGTCGTAAATATTTTCAAACGAGGTATTTTGTTTTTTAATTTTATTGTAAATGGAATGAATTGACTTAGTACGTCCTTTAATCGAAAATTCATAGCCCATTGTAGATAGCTTTTCCTTTAAGGGTTCAATGAATTCACGAATATATTTTTCTCTTGACCTTTTAGTTTCATTCAGTTTGTGAGCTATTTCCGAATAAATTTCCCGGTTTGTAAATTTCAGCGACAAATCCTCAAGTTCCGTTTTAATAGCGTATAAACCCATTCTATGGGCCAATGGGGCATATAAAAACGAACACTCACGGGCAATATTCAACCGGGCATCATCAGGGTACGCCTGCAAAGTCCTCATTATCTGCATTTGCTCCGCAATGATGATCAGAATCACCCTGACATCTTCTGCGAAGGTCAGCAATAGTTTCCTGAAATTTTCCGATTCCAGGGAAGCACTCCTGGCATACAGCTCGCGAACGCGCAATAATCCGGAAATCACCGGTCCGACCGGAGTTCTGAACCGGCGCTCGACATCTTCAATGACAATCAGGTTATCTCTTACCATTTCGTGGAGCAAAAAAGCCAGTACTGCCGTTTTTCCCAAACCTACTTCTTCGAGGATAATCTCTGTTACATTCAGTTTATACAACACCGGATTTCCCGGATGGACTGATTTTGAAACCGGATGCAGGTAATACTGCTTATACAGACGCTTTAATTCCGATCTTTCTGCATGAGAAAACAATTTCCCGTGAGACCTGAGAAAACGTGTATAAGACTGAACTATTGGCGATTGTTGTGACATCACATGCATGTTAAGAATTTAATTGATGCGGAATCAGTATGATGCAAATATACGACAGATTTACAAAGTAAGATAGCGGTAAGCCTGATTTTTAGAGAAATTCACCTAAATACTACCGGCAAGATAAAATAAATCAAAAAAACCTTTCATATTATTGGCAAGATTGGATTTTCTTTTTAAATTTGCATGCTCAAAAGTTTTTGAGACAAAGTTGATTCGTTCAGCTAAATACAATCAATTCAAAGAGATGAAACGTGCATCAAAAGTAAGGCTATAAATTTAAATGAACGTTTTGTAAGACCGGAAAAAATTAAAATTTCATATGAAAACAACAATCAAAATTCTACTTTTCATTGCTATTGGAGTACTGACTTATCTATGCTTCATGAGCATCCTGACTCCGATTAAATTTGAACGGGTGAGAGCAGAAAGAGAAAAAGTCGTAATCGAGACGCTTATCAATTTAAGAACCGCTCAGATTGAGCACAGAGACCAAAAAGGTTATTACACCGGAAGTCTGGACTCTCTGATTACGTTTATTAAATCGGGAAAGAAAAAGGTCGTTCTCAAAGAAGGTGTTTTATCTGATGCACAATTACTTGCCGGATTAACCGAAGCCAAAGCTGCTGCTATCGTACGCAGGGGAAATCAACGTGAAATTACAGAAAACGGACTTGTAGGTTTCCGTCGCGACACAACCACGGTTTCACTTTTACAGGCATTGTATGACAACAAATATACACCAGGACAACTTGAGAATTTAAAATACATTCCCTTCTCGGAACAAGTTGTTTTTGAAATGGATTTAAATAACAGTTATGTAAGTTCAAACGGCATTTCAATTCCACTATGTGAAATCCGCGCACCATACCGAACATTCCTCTTTGACGTGAACCGTCAGGAAACATTAAACCTGATTGATTTACAGGAAAAATTAGAAAAATATGCCGGTTTAAAAGTAGGAGCAGTCAACGAACCTAACAACTTTGCCGGTAACTGGGAATAATCCGCTACACGGGGAGATATGCATATAAACCTCACCGATAAAACCTATAGTTTATCCATCCGGATGTCTCCGGATGGATTTTCTTTATCTGTATACACAGAAGATAATGATATGTTATCCTCAGAACATCACAGTGGATATAACACTGATTTGATACAACGTTTGGATTCTGTATGTGCATCATTACCCGGGTTTCAATCGGTCAGTCTGGTTACTGTTACAGACATATACACCCTGATTCCTGCCATTCATTTTGACGCGGATAAGGCAAAAGATTTTTTACTGTTACAACATCCTGTTGTAACAGAGGCATCACAAGTTCTTCACACCTATTATCAGCATGCCGGATCCATGCTCATTTACGCTTTCGACAAACAAGCTATAAAAACTGTACAATCTGTTTTCCCGCAGATAAGCATACAACATCACCTGCACCAACTGCTTGAAGCAAATCTGGATACAACAGGAGAACACATATCACTCTGGCTCAGACCAGGGAAAGCCGACTGTCTGGCCTCGCGCGGCAACAGCATACAACTACTCAACAGTTACCCCTTTCAGACGGAAGAAGACATTGTTTACCATGTATTGAACATACTGCATCATTTGCATTTCGACCACGAAACGGCACAAATTACAATTTACAGGGGAAGCGACATCAGCATACGTCCCGAAGATATCCTGAAAAATTATTTCCCATCGGTCAATCTTAAAAACATTCCCACAGGCATATGAGAATCATCAGTGGAAAATTCAAGGGAAGACGCATTCAGGCAAGTGCCAAAATCACAGCACGACCTACAACTGATTTTGCTAAAGAGGGATTGTTTAATTTACTAAACAACAGGATCGACTTCGAAGGAATCCGGATGCTGGACTTGTTTGCAGGTACAGGAAGCATCGGCATTGAATGTATCTCGAGAGCATGCAGGGAAGTTGTTGCTGTCGAATTAAACGAAAAGCACGGGACTTTTATCCGCAAAGTTTGCAGCGAACTGAAAATTGACAATTATTTCCTCCATAAGGCGGATGTATTCAGATTTATAACGGTTTGTCACAGTAAATTTGATTTGATTTTTGCAGACCCTCCTTATGATCTTGAAAAACTGACAACACTGCCAGATTTAATTTTCAGTCATGATCTACTGGAAAAAAATGGGCTCTTTATCCTGGAACATGGGGCAAAGCATCAATTTGACACCCATCCGGATTTTCTTTTCCACCGGAAATACGGCAATGTTAACTTCAGTTTCTTCGGGAAGAATCAGGGTACTTAAACTTTCAGGGTTTAATTGGAGTTTTGAGTTTTACGACAGCATAATTGGAGCCATATCCACCTCCTTCAAACTTAGCATCCGAAATAACCGTCATTTCAAGCCGTGTATCAGTCCCCGGTTCTAATGCAACATAACTGAAAACCATGAATAAAGTACTATACAGAGGATCCAGATAAAATTCCCCCTTGTCATAGTCTGAGCTTGAATTAAAAGTCGAATCGAGTCTCTCAACCGGAGGCAGCAATATTTTTGCAGCATTAGCCGGCGTGTGTTTCAGGCTCAATGCCGTCAAACGGTTTGCATAGGCCTCAAATCGCACAGCAAACTGCACCGTGTCACCGACCTGAATTGTATCCATCAACAACAATCCCTGTTCTCCTGTAACTTCAATATCAAGAGTATCACTGTTATTGGTTATCGGACGTTGCATAATAAAGATACCCGGCGTATAATTTGATTCTCCGGAAAAGTCACATGAAACTAAAAAAAAAGAGACCGCGAACAACAAAGGGAAAAGTACTTTTTTCATATTAGTTCTTTTTTAGTTAAACACTAAGGGTATTGTGTTTAAGAAATTTAGAAGAGTTTTGAATAAGTCGGGGTGACAAGACTCGAACCTGCGACCTCTACGTCCCGAACGTAGCGCGCTACCAACTGCGCCACACCCCGATCTTAATTTGGAGTCGCAAAAGTACAAAGTTTTTTTCAATAATGAAACAAGACACACTGTATTTTTGTTAGAATTTAAACTGAAAATAAGTATCTTTGCAAAAAATATTTTTAACAGATGTTTGTCACCGAAATAAAAAAATTCATTCAACAAAATAATTATCCTGAATTTCAACTCAAAGCGGTCTTTTTCGACATGGATGGTGTCCTGCTTGATTCGATGGTAAATCATTCGCAGGCTTGGGTAAAAACGATGAACGGACTCAATATCCCGTTTACAATAGAAGAGGCGTACCTGAACGAAGGACGGGTAGGTCATGATACCATCAACAATGCTTACCTGAGGACATTCGGCAGGACAGCAACGCTTGAAGAACAGGAAAACATTTACGAAACTAAAACGCAACACCTGGAGGCGCTGGGTGAGATACTATCTATGCCCTACTCACATGATTTAATTAAAAAGATAAAACAACAGGAGCTGACCATTTTTCTGGTGACGGGGTCCGGACAGCCCTCTCTGTTAAATAGCCTTGACGATTATTTCCCCGGTATTTTTCTGAAAGAAAGAATGACAACTGCTTTTGATGTGAAACAAGGGAAACCGTCACCGGAACCCTATTTAAGGGCATTAGAGAAATCCGGGCTGAATCCCTGGGAAATTGTGGTAATAGAAAATGCCCCGTTAGGGGTCGAATCATCAGTAGCAGCCGGACTTTTTACCATTGCGATTAACACTGGGCCTATTCATCCTGAAACACTCATCTCAAAAGGAGCTGATATCGTGTTAGAAGGTGGAATGGAAGAACTTTATCACAAATGGGATGATTTTTATGCATCTTCTTTGTCTGTAAAAATTTAATTAGAAATATATGATTAGAAAACTGAACATCATTCTTTTAGTAGCGATCAGCACATTTTCAACGGCACAGGAAAAAAACAATTATATACCGGAGATTGACGGAACCATCAGGGGAAAATATGAATATTTCACCGAACTTGATGAACACCGTTTTCAGATTCGTAACGCAAGATTCAGCGTCAGAGGTAATATCTCACCCATCGCTGCCTATAAAGCGGAAATTGATCTTTCCGATGAAGGCAGAACCCGCATGTTGGATGCATTCGTAAAACTACAAACTGTTGATTGGTTAAGTTTCACAATCGGACAACAGAAGGTCCCGTTCAGTACAGATAACTTACGATCACCACATCAGTATTATTTTGCAAACAGATCGTTTATGGGAAAACAATTGACCAATTTACGCGATGTGGGTGTTTCTTTCAATATTATGAATGACAAATCAGTTCCTTTTGACATGATACTGGGCATCTACAACGGGCTTGGTTTATACACACAAGACAAAACACTCAAATTAAATGAGTTGAGCTATGCTGCAAGGCTTGTGCTTTTCCCTGACAAACCCATTCAATTATCACTGAATGCAAACACCATAAATCCGGATTCAATCCGGATGACTTATTACAATGCCGGAATAAGTGCCGAATACCAACAATTTCATTTTGAAACTGAATATATCATTAAAACTTATGGTGAAAACAATTTATTGGATAGTAAATATACCACAGGCTATTTAGTGATGGCAAAATATGACATTAAGACACCTAAATCAGAACACATTACTAAGATTTCCCCTGTTCTGAGATACGAAGGAATGACCAGAAATCTGAAATACGAAGTACAAAACTCGACTTCCATCGTGCCCAAAATGGATGAAGGCAGAAGCAGAATTACAGGTGGTTTAATCATCAGTCTGAATAAACCTTTCATCAACGACATCCGATTGAATTATGAACGTTATTTTTGGAATGACGGGTCACATGCCGACACCAAGTTTGTTGCCGAGTTCATTGTGAAATTTTAAACCGGTTGAATTATGCAAATTATTAAATATCCCCCCCGTGATAGTTGGAGTAGCCTGCTTACCCGTCCGGTTTTCGACAGTTCTAACCTTTTTGCAACCGTTAGTCTGGTGCTCGAGGACGTACGTGCAAATGGAGACAAAGCTATAAAAAAATACACCCAACAATTCGACGGTGTTGATATCGAGGCTATTGAGGTCACCAAAACCGAAATCGAGTCGGCTGAGAAATTGGTTTCGCCATTATTGAAACAGGCCATCGAGATGGCCAAGCGAAATATCTGGAAATTCCATTCTGAACAGCAACCTGAACTAAAGGAAATTCAGACTTCACCCGGTGTTTATTGTTGGCAGAAAGCAATCGCCATTGAAAAAGTAGGTTTATATATCCCCGGTGGAACAGCTCCTTTATTTTCAACAGTGCTGATGCTGGCTATTCCGGCGCAAATTGCGGAATGTAAACAAATCATTTTATGCTCTCCGCCGGACAAATCGGGCAATATTCATCCGGCAGTTTTGTACGCAGCAAAGGTTGCCGGCGTGCATCGCATCTTCAAAATCGGTGGCACACAGGCCATTGCTGCGATGGCTTATGGAACAGAAACAGTACCCAAAGTGTATAAGATTTTCGGTCCCGGTAACCAATACGTTACTGCTGCCAAACAATTAGTTTCGCTCAGGGATGTGGCTATTGACATGCCGGCCGGTCCGTCGGAAGTAGAAGTACTGGCTGACGAAACATCCAACCCGGCTTTTGTGGCTTCGGATTTGCTTTCACAGGCAGAGCATGGTGTCGACAGTCAATCCATTCTAATAACGACAAGCGAAAAATTGATTGAAAATGTACTGGAAGAAATTAATATGCAGTTACAACAACTGCCCCGTAGAAAACTTGCCGAAAAAGCACTGGAGAACAGTAAAATCATATTGGTTAAAACCATGGAAGAGGCGGTTGAAATGACAAATGAATATGCACCCGAACATTTGATTATTGCAACAAGATATTTTAAAGGCGTTGCGGAGAATATCGTCAATGCCGGCTCTGTATTTCTGGGTAATTATACCCCCGAAAGTGCCGGCGACTATGCTTCCGGAACAAACCATACACTGCCTACCAATGGTTATGCCAAAGCATACAGTGGTGTGAACCTGGATAGCTTCCTCCGTAAAGTTACCTTTCAGGAAATTACGAAGGAAGGCCTGACTAACCTCAGCAATGCCATTATCCTGATGGCCGAAAATGAGGAATTGCAAGCACACAGCAATGCGGTTAAAATCAGGTTACTCGAAGACAGGGACAAATAATGGAAACCGGTGACGAATAATGAAAACCGGTAGATAATTTTGGAAACCGGTGACGAATTTTGGGAACCGGTAGAGACGCGATTAATCGCGTCTCTACGCACAATCAACAATCAACGACACACGACAAACATTAGAAAATAAATTCGAATGAACATCAAGAATATATTACGAAAAAATATTGCGGAATTGCAACCTTACTCCTGTGCCAGGGATGAGTTCAAGGGAGAAGCATCGGTATATCTGGATGCAAACGAAAATCCGTACAATGCTCCTTATAACCGCTACCCGGATCCTTTGCAATGGAAAGTCAAGGAGGCCATATCTGACATTAAGCATGTTCCGGCAACCAATATTTTCTTAGGCAACGGTAGCGATGAACCGATAGATTTACTTTACAGAGCGTTTTGCGAGCCGCGCATCGACAATGTAGTGGCCATTGAGCCAACATACGGTATGTATAAGGTTTGTGCCAACATCAACGACATCGAATACCGCAAGGTATTGTTAAACAACTCTTTTGATTTTTCTGCGGACGAGATGTTGCAGGCCGCCGATGAGAAAACAAAACTGATGTGGCTGTGTTCACCCAATAACCCAACCGGCAACAGTCTGAATCAGGATGAAATCGCGAAGCTACTCAAAAACTTTAAGGGTATTGTTGTTGTTGACGAAGCCTATATCGATTTTTCATCCCAACCCGGTTTTGCTACAAAGCTTCATGAATTTCCAAATTTAGTCATCCTGCAAACATTCTCAAAAGCCTGGGGCAGTGCAGCAATTCGTCTCGGCATGGCTTTCGCTTCTGTGGAGATTGTGCAGGTACTGAATAAAATCAAATATCCGTATAACATCAATATACTGACACAAAAACAAGCATTGAAGGCCCTGCAGGAGAAAGAACAAGTCAGCAATTGGGTACAAACACTGATTTCGGAAAGAGCCTGGTTGACTGAAGAACTTCAAAAACTGGATATCATCCGCCACATCTATCCTACTGATGCCAATTTTGTGCTGGTGAAAGTCGATGATGCCAATGCGGTATATCAATATCTGGTCAATAAAAGCATCATCGTAAGAAACCGCAACACGGTATCTTTATGCTTAGGTTGCATCCGGATTACAGTTGGGACAAGGGAAGAAAATGAGGTGCTGATTGAAAATCTGAAAGCATTTTAAATGCATTCTTCAACTATATAAGTCATAGAAGTTACATATAAGCATGTTGGTTTTACAGAAAAGTCACAGGTTAAATTTTAAGAGACGCGCTGTTTGAGCCTTGAAAAGGCGAGTTTACGGATTTTAAAATTTAACCTGTGACTTTTCTGTAAAAAACCAGCTTCTTACAAGTTCAGTTTTAATCCTGCATAGAACGAACGAGGTAACGACGGGCCATACATATATCCTGCATCACGGGTTTCTCCGGTGTCAAAATCCTGCTGAAAACTATTGAAGATATTCTGAATACCGCCATTCAGCTGTAATTTAGCACCTTTACTTAATTTGAAATCATAAGATAACTTTAAGCCCAAATCAAAGAAATCGGGCGTCCAGACTTCTGTATCATCATCAACCTGAACACCATAATGCTGAACAAGCATGCTCCCGGTATATGTTCCCGACAAAGCAACTGTCATTTGTTTCAAGGGGTTATAGGAGGTCGTCAGATATCCGTACAGGTTGGGGGAACGGAACATCTCCCGACGGGGTGCCAGATTTGGGTTTTCGCTCCAGCTTTCCACCTCTTTGTATAAACTTTGCTGAATCGTAAAACCAGCTTGAATATTTGTTTTGACAGATGGAATAACCTTCCCCTCAATATTAATTCCTTTCACTACAGCTCCTGAACCGTTTTTGCGCATCAACTGAGTCTGACCGGTGGCATCCACTCCAGCTTCTTCGAGGTAAAACACATCATCAATTTCTGTGTAGAACCCTTCAATCAACAGGTTTGTTTGTATTTTTCCAAAGTTCCTATAGAAATCAGCAGAAGCACTGTAACTCCTTGAATGTTCCGGCTTCAAATCCGGGTCAAGCACAATAATCTGCACTACACCTCCCACAGCTGTGAGATGCAGGTCTTCATCGAAAGCCTGAGGCGCACGAAAACCTTCGGCATAACTGGCACGGAAATTTACCCACTCTTTCGGATTGTATCGCAGGTTTACCCTCGGACTGAAAATAGGCTTCTCAATTAGGTTGTGTTTGTCATAACGCAACCCCATCAGCAAACTTAATGCTTTGTTCTTCCACTCGTTCTGAAGGAAAATGCTTTTAATATTCATTTCCTGATTGATCTGACGTTCGTATGCCAATTGTTCATCTGTCAGTTTATTGTAGTTATACTCTGTGCCAACAGTAAAATCAGAGGGCATAAACAACAGTTTGTCAAACGAATATGCATACTGCACACCGGCTACCCAGGACAAATCGTTGGTCAGACCGTAAGCATTTGGATCCTGACCGGCGCCATAATAACTGTCTCTTTTTATTTTTTGCGCAGAGGTAAACAGGTTCAACCGGTGCTTGTAATCAGGGGTAAAAAAATCCCATTTCACCCCTCCGGTATTGATATTGTGATCGGTTTGTTCGGTAATATCCGCCTGATGAGCAGGTAAATGTAATTTATTACCGCCCCGGCGAAATTCGCTCAGGTTGTGATATTCGGCGGTAAGTTTACTTTGATCTCCTGTTTTAAAGTAAGAACGAAAGCCAATGTTTCGGGCGGTTATCAATCCGATTTCCGTGAAACCATCACCATTGGCATCCCAACTTTCCCGCTGACGGGAAGAGCCGTAAACACTTACTCCAGTGCGATAATCATCTGAAACCAAAGCCGCATTCACCGAAGTATTGATGTCAGTTGACGATCCTCCGATAAACATGGTTGAATTGCTCACAGTCAAACTGCTACTCATAGGTTCTTTGGTGATGATATTGATAGTCCCCGCGATGGCGTTGGAACCAAACAAGGCTGAACCACCACCACGAACCACTTCCACGCGGTCGATCATATTGGCCGGAATTTGCTCGATGCCATACACGCCGGCCAATGCACTGAAAATGGGACGACTATCAATCAGAATTTGGGAATACGGGCCTTCGAGTCCGTTGATTCTGACTTGCTGAAAACCACAGTTCTGACAATTATTTTCAACACGAAGTCCGGGCTGAAAATTCAAGCCTTGTGCCAGACAAACCGAGTTGGTGTTCTCGAACAATTTAGCTGTTACCACATTCACGATGCTGGGAGCTTCTCTTCTTCTGGTTTCATTCCGGTTTGCCGATACAACGATATTATCGAGCATCACGGCATCTTCTTCCATTTCGAAATTCAACTCGATGGATTTTCCGCCTTCTAATTTAACCCTGGCTTCTTTCGTTTTATAACCAACTCCCGATGCAACAACCGTCAGTTCATCAGCCGGCAGGTTACGCAGGTTAAAATGTCCGGTGGCATCAGTTGCTGTACCAAGGGTGCTCCCTTTCACTCTGATGGTAATAAAACTGATATGTTCCGACGTATTCTTATCAACCGTATGTCCAAAAATATTGGCATCGGTTTTTCTGACACGAGCGGTAACATTCTCAATCGATTCTTCTGCAATATACTGTGTCTGTGCATATAATACAACAGAACAAAACAACAGGGCAATAAATACTTTAAACTTCATTTATATAAATATTTTCTGAATAAATACACTATAATAGCTGACCGAAAAGGATATTCCGGTTAAACAAGACACAAAACCGTGTCTTAGAACGAATGTAAATTCAGATTTGGGGAGGAGGACGGGAAAAACAGGAAGTAAGAAAAGCGACTGTTCTGACATGTTGATTACGGGTAGCTGTAAAGATCGCGTTCCATTCAAATACAGCCAAAAGCGACAACCCCAGGACAATCAATCCAACAATAAGACCAGATAATTTATCGATTAACTGAAAAGAAGCTGTATTATGCTGGTGATTAGACTCTGAAGAAAATGGATGAGAGTGAACAATCAGGCGATTATTATCATCAACATGGACGTGTTTGAAAAAATTAGTGGACGCGAAATAAAAGACAAATAATATTGTCAGCAGATAACCCGAAATTTGTCTTTTATTGTTTTGCATTTCGCAAAAAAAATAAATGGATAATTGATTGATGTGGTTGTATTTTTATACCGCCAGAAAAACACCACAAAGATACGGTGTGAATTTAATTCCAACAAATGAAAAACATCCCTATTTTTAGGTATTTTTCAGCAATAGAAGGTCTTTACCTCAGCCCTCTCAGGAATGATCCTGCATCCATCCGCTTTTTCCCGGGTGCCTGAATTTCTGTCAGGTCAATAAAGCCATCTTTGAGGGCAATTTTCAGAAATTTCTTTCCGTCGGTATGCATGGAGCCGGGTTCAAAGCTATGTTCAGCAAATTCTTTTTCTGTTCTAAAAACTTTACAAATCAGGGGTTCTGTCTGACCGGGAAGCAGGATCTCCGTCCATGCAGCCGGATATGGAGACAAGCCCCGCACCAGATTATATACCTCTTCGACAGATTTAGATAAATCAATCCGGCAATTGTCTTTAAAGAGCTTTGGAGCTGATTTTAACACTACATCACCCCTTACGAAAACCGATTGGTCTATGGCATCTGCCTTACCTTCAGCAATCAAATCAACCGTCTTTTTTACCATTTGCGCACCCATCAGCATCAGTTTATCATGTATTACGCCCGCATCATCTTCATCGGCAATACTGACTTTTTCCTGCAGGATGATTTTCCCGGTATCGATTTCGTGAGTCAGAAAAAAGGTCGTCGCACCGGTTTCTTTTTCCCCATTGATAATCGCCCAGTTGATGGGAGCAGCGCCCCTGTATTGAGGTAACAGAGAAGCATGCAGATTAAATGTTCCGAATCGGGGCATATTCCAAACCACTTCCGGCAACATGCGGAAAGCCACGACAATCTGCAGGTCAGCCTTTAAAGCACGAAGTTCCTGCAAAAACAACTCATCTTTCAGCTTTTCCGGCTGCAATAAGGGTAAATTTTGCTCAAGGGCATATTGTTTCACCGCCGAGAACTGAATTTTATGTCCGCGACCAGCCGGTTTATCGGGCATCGTCACCACACCCACCACCTGATGGTTGTTTTCTACCAGTATTTTGAGGCTCTCAACCGCAAAATCGGGTGTTCCCATAAATACGATACGCATCTTATCTGAAATTTGAGCATTCATTACTTCCAACTGATGTATTTGGCCTTACTACCCATTCTGCCGAATGTCATGATATGGGCATTGATAACAGGCAATATAATATCGAACAACAACAATGTCAGCACATATTTTCTACCTCCGAAGTACAGGGATGTTCTATTGATGATGAACAACTGTAAAACAAACCGGGCAATAAACAACAAAGCAGTTGCACTCAACAACAACCAGTTTGCCGACAACACCGACAGGACAATCAGTGAGATAAACGACAAATAAAACAATCCCCGCACGAGTGGCTCAATAACCAGGGAAATTTTGCTTTTTTCCCGGTAATAAGTCGAAACCGACAAATGTCTTTCTTTCTGAAAGTACCAGGTACGAAAACTTTTTTTCGGATTCGACCAGGTAATGCTATCCGCCGATGTTTCAATACGGGTATTATCTTTTGTAGCTGCATGATTCACCATCAGGTCATCATCGCCGGAACGCAAATGCAATGTCGAAGCAAAACCATTCTGACGAAAGAATACATCTTTTTTATATGCCAGATTACGTCCCACCCCCATATAGGGATTACCGGCTTTTGCAAACCCCATATACTGAAGCGCATTGAATAAGGTATCGTAAGTAATCAATCTGTTGATAAACCCTTTTTCCTGCAAATAAGCTCCGTAACCAAGCACAAATTCAGTTCCAGGTGTGAAATTCCGGGCCATCGAAGCAATCCAGTTCTTACTTTCAGGCAGGCAGTCGGCATCGGTGAACAACAACCAATCGTTTTTAGCCGCTTTAATTCCCAGGGTGAGCGCAAGTTTTTTGGTACTCAGGTTCTTGGCTCCATCGGGTACAAAGGTCGAACGTAAATGCGGATAAATCTTTTTGAAATCACGCAACAATATCTCCGTCATTTCATCTTCACCGTCATTAACCACAATCACTTCATAATCGGGGTAATTCTGCGACAATACTTCAGGTAAGAACTTTTTCAGGTTTTCCAATTCGTCTTTGGCGCAGATAATTACCGACACCGGCAACTGTTCCCGTTGAAAACCCAGTTTACCTTCTTTGTCTCTTTTGTTGTTTCGAATGACAATCCGGATATGAGTGAGGTAATAATACACCTGATATATAAAAGTCAGTAACAACACACCGAAAATAATTAATTCAGTGAGTGAAAATTCAAAACCCAATAAATATAACATATAGTAATTATTATCCGTTTTTCAGACCTAAATCAGAGGAACAAAAAATCCATGCAAATTTAGCATTTATTTTGGAGAATATCATACTTTAAAAACCACAAAAGGCACAAAAGAAAGACTCAGAAAACACAAAAGAGTAAATAGAGAGTAATGAAGCGTTCTTAGTCTTTCTTTTGTGCCTTTTGTGGTAAAATCATTCAAATTTTAAATAAGGTTTAATCTTCAGCAACACCGAATCATTCAACTCCGAAAGATCTCTTAAATCAGCTAAACCGGTCAATTTACCTTTTTTCCTGCGCAGTTCATAAATCTGCCTGGCCTGGTAGAAATTCAGGTAAGGATGTGCTCTGAGTTTGTCAACCGAAGCTGTATTGATATTAATTTGACTCACCAGCTCCTGATTAACGGTACAAAAGGATTTAATTCTTTCAAAATTTTCCGGCGTCATGCCATAAATTTCCCGTAGTTGTTCCACACTTATAAAGCCACCTGTTTGTTGCCGGAAGCGAACGATAGATCGGGCATAACCCCTTCCAATTCCTTTAACCTGCATCAATCGGGCAGTATCAGCCGAATTCAATTCCACTATGGTAACTGTTTTATTTTTGTCATCATGAGTAACGTTAACATCAGCAGTCCGGAGATTTCCGGATGACAGGGAGATATAGGGTTCAAGTTCCCGGTATTTTTCTTCCGGGATTCCGTAAACCCGGGAAAGAGATTCTTTGTCATGGAATTTTCCACCTTTTCTCCTGTATTTTAAAATATTAGATGCAACATAAGGTTTTAGCCCAAGAGCGACAAAACCGGTTGAATCCAATACATTCGGATCAAAGGGGAATAGCATGCAAGGTTTTTCTTTATTTTTCCCTTTGTAGAAAGAATTATATTCTCTCTCAAATGATTCGAAACGCTGTTTTTCTCTCAGGCTATCTAATGACACAAGAGATTTTTTAAAATCTTCAAACGCTGCGATATCAGCAGAATCTGCAACAAACGAAATATCGTCTGAGCAACGGGGAAGATAATAGTTGATGATGGAAGAAATCACAATCAAGAAAACAAGCAATATAATTCCGGCGCGTTGAGAGCCGGAAAAAAAGAAGAAATTTTTCCACATGATAAACAAACAGTAAACAGGTTAAAACAATCTCTTTGAAAAAATCAAGGTTTACACCTCATAATCCACGCAAGCGCGGGATGTTTTTACTTTTCCGATATAAGCAGCCACTCTTTTATGCTCCGGGTGTACCTGATAAGCATCGAGATCGGCCATATTATCAAATTCAGAATACAAAGCTAAATCAAAGTTTCCGGCCGGAGCTTCCGGATGATTCAGCCCCACCTCAATTTTACGCAGCTGAGGAACCAAATGAATCAAGTTTTCCAGTTCATCTTTGATGTATTGCATGATTTCATTCTTATTTTTACCTTCTGCTTCTTCAACAATACCAAAAAACACAATATGCTTAATCATTGAATTAATTATTTAATTGTTAACTAATATCTGTTTTCCCGTTTTCCGTTTTCAGTTCTCAGCTATTCACTACTTACAGCTCACCTTATAACTCTTGTTATTCACCCTCAAAAAATAAATACCCTCTCCGGTAGGAATAAAAAAACGACCTGAAACCAGTTCACCACTCCAAAGCAACTGTCCGGTTAACGCGAATAACCTGACATTGTTATTTGGCCTGGGAAAATACATATAAATACCGGCAGAAGTTGTATAGTAACTGAATCCTTCCGCTGAGACGATTTGTTGATTTGTCTGGGACAGCCTGTCTGTATCAGTTCTGGAAAAATCGCCCGGCCCTTCAATCCTGATGACTGACGGTCTGTTCTGATCTTGCTGAGCCCGGAGTTCAGCCTTAAAAAAGAACATCAAAACGATTAAGAATAATATGTAAAGTCTTTTATACATATTGGATTGATAAAATGATTTTCAATAATAATGCGTATAACTTGTTTATACAGGATTCATTCTTTTGGGATAATCAACCGTATAATGCAATCCCCTGCTTTCTTTTCTTCTCAGGGCATGTTTAATAATCAGGTATGCCACACTGATTACGTTTCTGAGTTCACATATTTCCCTTGAAACCACCGACCTGTCGAACAAATCTTCCGTTTCTTTAAACAGAATTTCGAGGCGGCTCATGGCTCTTTTCAAACGGAGATTAGAACGAACAATGCCTACATAAGTACTCATTATTTGCTCAACTTCCCTGAAACTTTGTGTAATCAACACCATTTCTTCCGGAAGTCTGGTTCCCTCATCGTCCCAGTCGGGAATCAACTCATTCCACTTGTATTCGGCCATGCGTTCAACTGCATCTTTTACAGCCGTATCAGCATACACGATTGCTTCTATCAGCGAATTTGATGCCAAACGATTTGCACCATGTAAACCTGTACAGGAACATTCGCCTGCGGCATACAAACGGTTAATTGAAGAGCGGGCATTCAAATCGACTGCAATACCTCCACAAAGATAATGCTGTGTGGGCGAAACCGGTATAAAATCTTTGGTAATATCAATTCCCAACTCCAAACATTTCTTATAAATATTGGGAAAATGATTTTTTGTTTCTTCTGCGTCTTTATGCGTCACATCCAGATAAACATAATCATGTCCCCGTGTTTTCATCTCATTGTCAATCGCCCTCGCTACAATATCGCGAGGCGCCAGCGACCCCCTCTCATCATATTTATGCATAAACTCGCGTCCGTCCTGAGTCCGCAACACAGCTCCATAACCCCTGATTGCCTCTGTAATCAGGAAAGTGGGCCGTTCTCCGGGGTGATATAATGCCGTTGGGTGAAACTGTACAAATTCCATATCCCTGATAACACCACGTGCCCGGTGAACCATAGCAATTCCATCCCCTGTAGCCACATCCGGATTAGTGGTTGTTGCATAAACACTCCCGATACCACCCGTAGCAAGCAGGGTTACCTTCGACAGGAAGGTATGAATTTGGTTTGTTTTGTTATCCAACACATAAGCACCGTAACACTCAATATTGGGGGTATGCATGGTTACCACTTCTCCCAGATGGTGCTGGGTAATAATCTCAATAGCAAAATTATTTTCAAAGATCTCGATATTCCGCTCAGAACGAAGTTTTCTAATCAATGCCTGTTGAATTTCAAAACCGGTATTATCCTTATGATGCAGAATCCTGAACTCACTGTGTCCTCCTTCCTTGTGCAGGTCAAATTTACCGTCTTGGGTTCTGTCAAAGTCAATCCCCCAACTCAGCAACTCCTCTATTTGTGCGGGCGCCTCCGTTATCACTTTTTCTACAGCTGCCAGATCGCAATGACCATCACCGGCGTTCAACGTATCTTCAATATGTTTTTCAAAACTATCCGGACTGTATGTCACAGCCGCAATACCACCCTGAGCATAAGCCGTGTTCGAATCATCCAGTGACGATTTACTGAGCAGCGCAACCGTACCATACCGGGAAGCTTTCAATGCAAAACTAATACCGGCGATACCACTGCCAATAACCAAAAAATCAAATTTCCGTGTCAAAACTTTATCTTTTTCAGAGCTTTTTGATATATGCCCTGCGTTTTTTATGATTTACATACTCAAAACTATCCCATTGGGAAGCCATTTTGGTGTTGGACTCCAGTTCAGGATTGGTTTCTGCAAATTTATAACCGTTCTTGGCGGCATTGGGCATCATTTCGGCAAAAACGATGGCGTTCACACCTTTATTCTGATAATCGGGATGCACCGACATCAAATACAAGTCAATCATATCGTTCTTTTTCAATGCCTGTAACATATACCACCAGCCAAATGGGAACAAGTGTCCTTTCGCTTTTTGCAAAGCTTTTGTAAAACTTGGCATCCCTATTCCAAGGGCAACCAGATTATCCTGTTCATCAACCACCAACACCACCGTGTCCAAACGGAAAAAACTAAAATATAATTTAATATAAAAATATATCTGGTCATCGTTTAATTTTGTATAACCAAATAAATCCTTATAACTTTCATTTAACAAGTCAAATATCTTTTTTGCATACCGCTTTACAACCTCTTTTTTCGACTTCAGTTTCACAGGTTTGAGATTGTATCTTTGCTTCACAACCTCGGCAATTTTGAAAAATCTTTCCGGAAAAACTTCCGGCACAGTAATCAGGTATTCATTCCAGTCGATTTCCTTAACAAATCCCCTTCTTTCATAGTGCTGAATATAATAGGGATAATTGTAAATAGTCGCCAGTGTACTTGCTTTATCATATCCTTCAATCAGAGCGCCCTCATTATCTAAGTCGGTAAACCCGAGCGGGCCATGCAGATGATCCATTCCTTTCGATCTGGCCCAGTTCTCCACCGCATCAAACAGTGCATCTGAAACCTCTGCATCATCAATAAAATCAATCCATCCGAAACGCGCATTCTTGTGATTCCATGTTTCATTGGCTACCGGATGAATAATGCCGGCGATGCGACCCACAATTTCTTTCCCGCGATAAGCCAGAAAATATGCTGTATCACAAAAATCAAGCGCCGGATTCTTACCTTTCGACAAGTTCATCAGATCATCCATCATCAAAGGAGGAGCAGCATAGGGACAATCCTTATACATATTGATACCAAACCAGATAAACTTTTTCAACTCACCTTTTGTGCTGACTTCTTTTATGACAACCGACATCTTATATTAAATTAGGGTTCGTATTAGAATCAATTCGAGTGTAAAATTAAAGTATTTATTTATAAATACAGCAATTTGCATTTCAATAATGACACCTCCAAAAACAAGCAACTGATTTTAAACCACTTAATCAATTCTTAATTTTGGTTTTTTGATATAAAAAAGGATAAGCATTGCAATCGCCGTGCCAATCCCAACGCTATAGGAAATTACCGGCGACAACTTGAATCCTTCCGGAGCCAGCAAAATATAAGTAACAGTAACGGCAGTCATGAAAATAGCAGGTATTAAAGATATTCCATAAAACTTTTTACGTTTTGCCAGATAAACCGTAATGGCCCACAGGGTAAACACCGACAAAGTCTGATTCCACCAGGCAAAGTACCTCCAGATTATATCAAAATTGATCTGTAACAACGCAAAAGTGATGATAAAAATCGGCAACGCCAGTATCAGCCGGTTTTTGAACGAATGTTGATCGAGTTTGATAAAGTCAGCCGTCATTAACCGGGCCGACCTCAACGCGGTATCTCCTGTTGAAAGCGGAGCTGCTACCACACCCAGCAAAGCAAGGAATCCCCCAACCGGACCAAGCCATGACTTGGCAATTACATCTACAATGACAGCCGGCTTGTTAGCTGTAGGCGCCAGATCTGCTACAAATTGCTGCAGCCCCTCAACAGAACCAAAGAAACTGGATGCCGCTGCCGCCCAAATCAATGCGACTATTCCTTCCGCCACCATCGAACCATAAAACACCCTACGCCCGAATTTCTCGTTCTGGATGCAGCGTGCCATCAGCGGTGACTGGGTAGCATGAAACCCTGAAATAGCTCCACAGGCAATAGAAATAAACATCATAGGAAATATTGGAAGATTATTTGGATGCTGATTTGCAAAGCCTTCGGTGAACTCGGGAACGGGAGCGCCATTAATATACATAGCAGCCATGATGCCAACAGCCATAATCAGCAAGGCAACACCAAAAAAAGGATATATTTTTCCAATTATCTTATCAATCGGTAATAACGTTGCTAAAGTGTAATATGTAAAAATGATTACTGCCCACCAGATAACACCAATATAACCTGAAGTCATATTATTCAACAGTTCTGCAGGACCTGAGACAAACACAGCCCCCACGAGTACCATAAGACCAATAGAAAAAAAACGCATAAAAATCTTCACTCTACTGCCCAGTTCTCTTCCAACAAGTTCAGGCTGACCGGCACCGTTGCTTCTCACAGACATCATGCCGGATAGATAATCATGTACAGCCCCGCCAAAAATAGTTCCCAGCACAATCCACAGAAAAGCTGCCGGACCGTACATAACACCCATAATCGCACCAAAAATAGGTCCGAGTCCAGCAATATTCAGAAACTGAATTAAAAACGCCTTCCACCAGGGAAGCGGGACGTAGTCAACACCATCGGGATTAGCAACTGAAGGAGTGGGACGATCTTTTTCAACACCAAAGACACGTTCTGTGATTCCTCCGTAAATAAAATAACCTGCTATTAACAGCAGCACGGCAAGGGTAAAAGATATCATGATTAACGGTTCAATATTATGCCAGGAATATTCCTGAAAATTTAACCGCAAAAATAATCATTTTTTTTCTAAAACAGGCTACCCACCTGATAAACGAGAAATGCTACCAACCAGGCCAGACCGGTCGTATATACCATGGTAAATATCGCCCATCCCCAGTTAGCTTCCTTACGGATAGCCGCAATTACAGCTACACAAGGGAAATATATCAAAATGAAGAGCATAAAACCGATGCTGACTAAGGGTGTAAACACCTGTTGACCTTTCAGTACACCCGTGTTGTGTTTTTGCTCCACTAACTTGTATTTGAGTGTCTCCTGCGCTTCATCGCCGGCATCTACTCCCGATTGATACAATACAGCCATGGTGCTGACAACAATTTCCTTTGCTGCCAGTCCCGTTAAAATACTCACGCCCATTTTCCAGTCAAATCCCAATGGACTGATGACGGGTTCAACGGCATGTCCCATCCTTCCTATATATGATTTCTCTTGTCTTTCTGACTCCCGGGCTATTTCAAGTTGTTGTATCTGCAATTCTTTTTCGCTACCTACAAGTGTTTTTTGTTGTTCAATCTGTTGAATCCGGGTGTCGTAATCAACTGAATACTCCACGTCGTGTGGATAGTAACCTAATGCCCAAATAATAATGGAAGCAATTAAAATAACATTTCCCATTTTCCTGAGGTACTCACGCCCC
Source organism: Bacteroidota bacterium (assembly GCA_023459355.1). Taxonomy (GTDB): domain Bacteria; phylum Bacteroidota; class Bacteroidia; order Bacteroidales; family Paludibacteraceae; genus Paludibacter. The sequence goes on from JAEWUM010000036.1 coordinate 73,014, forward strand.
TTGTGCCACATGTGCATGAGGGTATTACGCACGGTAGGGATGCGATAGGGAGGTAGCTCCATTACAAAAGGCACATCTTTTTTAGCAAAGGCTACTTTTTTCATAATCAGGGCAGTAACGATAGCCAGCAAAATACCGGTAAAATAAATTGAAAACAACACGATTCCCTGATTTTTAGGAAAAACGGCTGAAATCAGCAATACATAAACCGGGAGTCGCGCACTACACGACATAAACGGGGTAATAATCATCGTCAGAATGCGGTCTTTGCGGTTTTCAAGGGTACGGGTAGCCATAATGGCAGGCACATTGCAACCAAACCCCATGATGAGTGGAATGAATGATTTACCATGCAGGCCGATTTTATGCATCAGTTTATCCATGATGAAAGAAGCCCTGGACATATAACCCGTATCTTCCATCAGCGAAATAAAGAAAAATAAAATCAGAATATTGGGCAGGAAGATGATTACACCCCCCACACCTCCAATCACCCCGTCGACCAGCAAAGCTTTCAACGGACCTTCGGGCATAACACCTGAAACCCAATTACCAAGTAACCCAACACCAGCATCTATCCATTCCATGGGATAGCTACCCAATGTAAAAGTGGCCTGAAACATCAGCCATAAAAAGAAAAAGAAAATTGGAAACCCCCAGAACCGATGGGTAAGCAAATCGTCAATTTCACGAATTACACGTTTTTCTTTTTTCGGCTCTTTGTATGTTTCACGAAGTGCTCCGGCAATAAAACCGTATTTTGCATCCGTCAGGATAGTTTCAGAGCTTTCACCGTATTCATGTTCCAGCAAATGAGTATTTCTTTTCGTTGTTGCTTTAATTTCGTCATAATTCGGCAGGGATTTGAGCATCTTTTTAACAGGTTTATCCTGCTCCAACAACTTAATCGCTATAAAACGCGATGAAATTTTATCTGTTACTGACGGATTCTTCCAAACCACATCCTGAATTTCCTTGATACTCTTTTCAATCAGCTTTCCATAATTGATGTGAACGTGACGCACAACCGGATCCTTATCCTCATAAACCTCAATCAATTTGGAGAAAAGCTTTGAAATGCCTTTTCCTTTGGATGCTACCGTTGGGATGATGGGTATCCCCAACATTTTACCAAGTGATTTATAATCAAACTCAACTCCTTTCTTTTTCAGTTCATCATAGATATTCAGCGCAATTACCACTTTGATATTCATATCGATAAGCTGGGTAGTCAGAAACAGATTTCTTTCTAAGTTGGAGGCATCCACAACATTGATAACAATGTCCGGCATTTTCTCCAGGATGTGGGTACGTACATATAACTCTTCCGGTGAGTATTCGGTAATGGAGTAGGTTCCCGGTAAATCCACAATATTGAAAGTGTAACCTTCCTGTTTAAACTTAGCCTCCTTGGCATCAACCGTAACACCACTGTAGTTTCCTACCCGCTCATGTGAACCGGAAGCATAATTAAACAAAGTCGTTTTACCACAGTTGGGATTTCCAACAAGAGCTACATTGATTACCTTTCCTTTTTCAATGGCCGTTTTTTTCAGTGTTTCCTCATCAATAGTTCCGCTATAATCATCCAGCAATACCTGTTCGGCCATTTCTGCCGAAACAACTTCAACCAACTCGGCCTCGCTCCTGCGTAATGAAATCTTGTAGCCCATAATCTCATACTCAATTGGGTCAAGCAGGGGGGCACTTTTGATGACCGTAACCTTCTTTCCTTTCACAAAACCCATTTCAGTAATGCGTTTACGAAAAGCTCCGCGACCGAGTACCTTGGTGATAATTGCTTCGTCGCCACTTTTTAAGTCGGAAAGAAAAAATTGTTTGGTATTCATGAATACATGATTTTTAACCGGAAATTTCACTACCTGATAAAATACAGAGCTGTTTTATTCAACCGCCTGAATAGAATCAACAAAGAAAAACATTTTCGGGGAGACTAACAATCCCCTTTTTTAGGTATTCTGCATAAGAAACACACCCTGTAATGATGAAAAAATCCCCGGCAACGAATGCTGTCGGGGATTTTTCATATCTGGGATAAAATTATTTTACTGTATCCATGTACGCAATCAAATCAAGGCATTTGTTAGAATAACCCCATTCGTTGTCATACCAGCTTACTAATTTTACGAAGTTGCCGTTCAGGGCGATACCTGCACCTGCATCGAAGATAGAGGTACGAGCATCAGTTGTGAAATCAGTTGAAACTACTGAATCTTCAGTGTAACCGAGGATACCTTTCATTTCATTTTCAGAAGCTGATTTCATAGCGGCTTTAATTTCATCGTATGAAGCAGATTTTTCCAGACGAACAGTCAGGTCTACTACAGAAACGTCAGCTGTTGGTACACGGAAAGCCATACCAGTCAATTTACCGTTCAGTGAAGGAATAACTTTACCTACCGCTTTAGCAGCACCAGTAGAAGAAGGAATGATGTTACCCAGGATAGAGCGACCACCTCTCCAGTCTTTCTTAGAAGGAGCATCCACAGTTTTCTGTGTGTTTGTAGCAGCGTGAACAGTTGTCATCAAACCTTCAACGATACCGAATTTGTCGTTGATCACTTTGGCAATAGGAGCCAGACAGTTTGTTGTACAAGACGCATTTGAAACGATGTCCATATCAGCTTTGTAAGCATCTAAGTTTACACCGCAAACGAACATGGGAGCGTCGTTAGAAGGAGCCGAAATAATTACTTTTTTTGCACCGCCAGCAATGTGTGCTTTTGCTTTGTCGATAGTAGTGAAAACACCTGTTGATTCTACAACATAATCAGCACCTACAGCACCCCATTTAATGTTAGCAGGATCCATTTCAGCAAAGAAAGCTACTTCTTTACCGTTCACAATCAATTTACCATCTTTGTTTTCAGCAGTTCCGTTGAATCTACCATGTACTGTGTCGTACTGCAACATATAAATCAAATAATCAAGATCCAGGAACGGATCATTTACTGCAACGATCTGAATATCGTTTCTCTCCTGAGCTGCACGGAAAACCAAACGTCCGATGCGGCCAAAACCATTGATACCTACTTTAATCATTTTTATTATGTATTTAAAATTGAGTTTACAAATTCGGCTGCAAATTTACTAATTTCTATCGGGTTGACAAAAATAAATGTTGATTATTTTCATTTTGCAATCCACAGTTGACAAATTGTAAGAAACTAATTTCCTGACATTTGAGAAAGTTTATTATTTCATATTTATTTTATCTTTGAAATACGAAAAATCAATTTAGTTCACGTCTGTGGTGTTCGGGAAAATTCATGTATATTTGCATTCAAAAATTTAAAATAATGGAAATTTCAGGAAAAATTATTGCAGTATTACCGTTACAAACAGGTGAAGGTAAAAACGGTCCCTGGCGCTCACAGGATTATGTATTAGAAACACAGGAACAATATCCAAAAAAAGTATGCTTTAACCTATTCGGAAATAAAATTGATCAGTTTCCGATTGCCATCGACGATCAGGTGAACGTGAGTTTTGACATAGAAAGCCGTGAGTGGAACGGACGTTGGTTTACCTCAATCCGCGCCTGGAAAGTTGAAAAAGCTGCTGTTAGCGGCGAAACAGTCGATTCAGTTGCCAGTTCATTTGGAGCTCCTCCCCCTCCGGTTCCTCCGGTATTTGACGCTTCGCCGACTGACGAAGGATCAGGTCTGCCTTTTTAATTCGTTTTGACAGTCTACAGCGATTGAATAAAAGACAAAAAGTATTGTTAGGCATGAGTGGCGGCACTGATTCATCGGTGGCCGCCATGCTTTTATTACGCCAGGGATATGACGTACAGGGAATAACTTTTCGTTTTTATGAAGGTGACAAAAGCGCTACAGAACATATTAAAGATGCTGAATCAGTATGCCATAAAACCGGCATTCCACATCATGTTTATGATGCACGTGTTGTTTTCAAAGAGAAAATTATCGATTACTTCGTTCATGAGTATTTAGCCGGAAGAACTCCTTTTCCCTGCGCTAAATGCAACAATGAACTGAAATGGAAACTTATTTTTGAAGAAGCGGAAAGGTTGGAGTGCGACAAAGTAGCCATGGGTCATTACGCACGCATTCTTCTTGAAAACGGAAAACACTTCATCGGTGAAGCACCGGATAGAGATAAAGATCAGTCATTTTTTCTGTGGGGACTTCAACAGGAGCAATTAGCCAACATCCTCTTCCCTCTTGGCGATTTACACAAGACAGCGGTAAGAAAACTGGCAGCTGAGTATGGTTTTCATAAGATATCTGAAAAGAAAGACAGTTTAGGTGCCTGTTTTTGTAATGGAGATTACCGTCCCTTTCTGAAATCACAGTTAATCAGTCCCGAAGAATATATCTTCCCGGGTGACTTTGTCGACGAATCAGGAAAAGTCATCGGTAAACATGCAGGGTTTCCCCTTTATACGATAGGTCAGCGACGCGGACTGGGAATACACCTTAACCAAGCGGTTTTTGTAAAAGAAATCCTTCCTGAAGAAAATAAAATTGTATTGGCTCCGCTCAAGAGTTTATACAAAACAAATTTCCTGGTAGAGCATTACAGATTAATTGACCCGAATCTGTTTTCTGAACAGTTCGACACCATCACCCGTATCCGATACCGCAAACAGAACACGCTGAGTAAAATAAGCATCATCAGCAATCACTTACTCCGGGTTGAGCTGGCAGAACCGCTTGAGTCAATTGCCCCCGGACAAACAGCTGTTTTCTACCGGGACGGCAAAGTGTTGGGAGGTGGTTTCATCGCCGGATGATTTCCGGCTAAAAAGCATATCCCAGATTCAGAGATAATGGGATTTTTACAGCGTCATTATTAGGGAAAATATTTCCATTTGAATAATGTCCGATTTTCAGTTCTGCATTATATCTCCTGTCTTCTCCAAAGAAAATCCCGGCGCCCATATTATCCATAAAAGTAAATTTTTCGCCAGTATCGTAACCGTCGATTATTTTCTCTGATATAAATGTCGGTGCAGCAACTGTATAATAAAAATAAGCATCGAAAAGTTTTGTCTGCAGGAAGTTCAGCCTGAAAACGGGGAATAATGAGAAGGTGAAGAATTGCTGCCCGGGACCGTTTGTATTTCCATGCATGCCGGTGGTTTGCCATACAGATGCGTTAATTCCCCAATCGAGTGCGAAAAACTTTGCGCTGTGAAAAACATTCCGCTGATAATTAAGCGACAGACCTTGTTTCACATGCGCCATGCCGCCCCAGAAGATTGGAAAATACTGGTTCGATACAAAGTTGTTTACACCATAACCCAACAAGTTACTGGTGTATCCGACTTGAAACCACTGTTTCGGATGAATCATACCTCCATCCGCTGTTTTCTGAATCTGCTTTTCAGTATAAGGAATAAAATTATAGGAAAAGCCCGTACCGATAAAAGATGTTGGCGGTTGATTCCTCTTTGCAGAAGCCGGAGAATAATTACTGATGAGCTGTAATGCCCATTTTTTGTTGATATGATATTTTAGTCCTGCACCAAACAGGAAAGTAGCAAAATTCGCATCTTTTACCACCGGACTTCCCGATGCATCTTCAAAACCAGCCCTGGTGATTATCCCCAAACCACCTTCACCATAGACAGAGAACTTATCACCAATGGGTAGTTTGCCTTTCAAGGTGAAACCACCAACATTCGTCCAGACCGACTTCGTATCAAAAACATCACTCCCATCAACTTTATATCGATATTTCACCCAGCCAACCGGTCTCATATAAGTAATTTGTGCAGCCAGATAATCGTTAAAATCATATCCCCACAGCACAAGACGTACCGCCATATTAGGCACATTAACACTTTCAAGCGTGTATCCCGGCTCCATCTGGGCTTGTCCAAACGGATAATTTATATATCCAAGATTTACTTCGAAATAAGACCGTTGTAATAATGGCGGAATTTGAGCCCTTTCATCCTGAGCAGACAAACTGAAGATACTAAATAAAACAGCAAGCAGAATAAGACTTGTAAGATGTGATTTGTGGTTTGATTTCATCATTATATACACGATATCGATTATACTTTTTTATGTTGATAAATGCATGTTGCAGCCCTTCTGGCCGTACCGGGTTCACCCAGTTTATCCCTCAGCACTTTATAGGAAGCGATCATCTCATTTCTGTATTGATCATCCCTTAGAATCCTTGTCATTTCATCAATCAGGTTGTCCGTGGTAAACAAATGAGCAAACAACTCCTTCACTACCTGCTTCTCAGCCAGGATATTAACCAATGATATGAATTTTGTCTTGATAACAATCTCTTTAGCCCAATAAGCTAATCTGCCCAACATGACATGGTATACCACCACCTGTGGAGTTCCAATCAGGGCTGTTTCCAAGGTTGCTGTACCCGAATTTACGACAGCCAGATCGGCATGAAAGATTAACTGATACGGATGATGTTTAATAACCGGATAACTGTTTCCGTCCATAAACTCATGATAGAATGCTGTGTGCACCGAGTTAACACCTGAAATAACAATCTGATATTCGGGGAATTTCCTGGCAGCAGCAATCATTTTAGGGAGACAAGCAGCAATCTCTTGTTTACGACTACCCGGAAGCAATGCAATGATGGGTTTATCGGACAAAAAATATTTTTTCTTAAAGTAACTTGTCTCTTCCGTTTTGTCAAGATGCTCATTTACAGAGTCAACCGATGGATTACCAACATATTTAACATCGTACTGATGAGAAGCATAAAACTCCTTCTCAAACGGAATAATCGCGAGCATCTGTGTTACATCGCGTTTAATCTGTTTAACCCGATGTGATTTCCAGGCCCAAACGGAAGGCGATATATAATAGTAAACCGGAATTCCCGTCTTTTGACGTACAAATTTGGCCATACGTAAATTAAAACCGGGATAATCAATCATGACTACCACATCAGGCTGAAAATCAAGAATGGCTTTTTTACATACCCGCATATTCTTGAGGATGGTTGATAGATTCTTCAACACAGCCCAAAATCCCATAAATGCCATTTCGCGAATATGCTTAATTGGTTTTACACCACTGGCTGCACGCATCAGGTCTCCACCAAAGAAACGTATTTCGCAAGTAGCATCCAGCTTTTTCAATTCTTCAATCAGAGAAGATCCGTGTAAATCTCCGGAAGCTTCTCCGGCAATAAAAAAATATTTCATTTATAACAATTAAATAAATTATCCGGCTATCCGGCCCAACCTTCGCGGTCGAGATTTCTGTAATTAATCGCTTCCGCTATATGATGTGAACAAATTTGTTCAGAACCATCCAGGTCTGCAATGGTTCTGGAGACTTTCAATATCCGGTCATACGCACGAGCCGACAAATTTAATCTTTTCATTGCATTTCTGAGCAATTCAGCACCAGATTTATCCGGAACGGCAAATTTTCGTTGTAATTTTGAAGACATTTGCGCATTGCAATAAACACCTTCAATGTCCCTGAACCGCATTTCCTGAATCTGCCTGGCTTTGATAACCCGATTCCTGATTTCTTCACTTTTTTCCGCTTCTCTTTGTTCTGATAGTTTATCAAAGGGAACCGGAACTATTTCAATATGTATATCAATTCTGTCCAACAAGGGTCCGGATATCCTGCTCAGATACTTTTGAACAACACCAGAACCGCAGACACACGCCTTTTCCGGATGATTATAATAACCACAGGGGCAAGGATTCATCGACGCAACCAACATAAAACTTGCCGGATAGTCGACCGAAAATTTTGCCCTGGAAATCGAGATTTTCCTATCCTCCAAAGGCTGCCGCATCACTTCAAGCACAGATCTTTTAAATTCAGGCAGTTCATCCAGAAACAAGACTCCGTTGTGTGCCAGCGAAATTTCACCGGGTTGTGGAAAAGCGCCTCCTCCTACTAACGCCACATCTGAAATTGTATGATGCGGACTGCGAAACGGACGTTGCGAAACCAATGCAGAATTATTACCTGTATTTCCGGCAACTGAGTGTATTTTGGTCGTTTCGAGTGCCTCTTCCAGTGTCATCGGTGGCATAACTGTAGGCAACCGTTTTGCCATCATCGATTTTCCGGCTCCGGGTGGTCCGACTAAAATAATATTATGCGAACCTGCCGCAGCAACTTCCAGCGCCCGCTTTACATTCTCCTGTCCTTTCACGTCTGAGAAGTCAATTTCAACCTGATCACGTGCCTCATTAAACATTTCTTCTGCATTCAGTTTTATTGGCTGCATAACAGACTCATCATTCAAAAAAGCAATCACCTCTGTAATATCTTTTACGCCATACACATCTAATCCAGCCACTACTGCAGCTTCTTTCGCATTTTGATAAGGCACAAGTAATCCTTTAAAACCGGCTTCCCTTGCTTTGACGGCGATGGGTAATGCTCCTTTAATTGGTTTCATTCCTCCATCCAACGACAACTCCCCCATCATGACAAACTTCTCGAGTAAATCTGTCTTTATCTGGTTCGATGCAGCCATTATACCTATGGCCAGAGGCAAATCATAGGCAGATCCTTCTTTCCTGATATCTGCTGGCGCCATATTGATAACCACCTGCATCCTGGGTAGTCGTTTGCCTGAAAATGAAAGAGCTGAGGCTATTCTTTCATGACTTTCCCTGACTGCATTATCGGGTAAACCAACAATTAAGAAACGTATCCCCTGACTTACATTCACCTCTATTGTCACAATTGTGGCAGATATGCCCTGCACCGCGGCTCCAAACGTTTTTACCAACATAGTTATTCGGTTTTTGTATAACAAACAGTAACGGGTGCAAAAATACAATTAATCTGAGATATTTACACAATCCAAACTTTAAAAAAACAACGCAAAATGTATAAATAATTTATTTGTTCAGGCATTTGTAAACAGACGCAAAAAGAAAAAGGTTGCAATATATCAATTGCAACCTTTTTAAATTAAGTATAATACGGGATTAGTGACCTGACAGGTAACTTGAAATACCGTCCTGCGTTGGTTTCAATGCTTTATCACCTTTCTTCCAGTTTGCAGGACAAACTTCGCCATATTCTTCCGTAAACTGAAGTGCATCAATCAAACGAATCACCTCATCCACACTACGTCCAAGCGGCATATCATTCACAACCTGGTGGCGAACCACGCCGTTTTTATCAATCAGGAATAAGCCGCGGTAAGCCTTGGCTTCTCCAACAAAAACTTCATTACCTTCTTCATCATAGGTTTCCTCACCTGCCAACACATCATAAGCCTTTGAAATGGCAAGAGTCTGATCCACAATAATCGGATATTTTACGCCTTGTATTCCTCCTTCATTTGTTGGCGTCTGAAGCCATTTCCAATGTGAGAATTCCGAATCTGTTGATGCACCAACAACGACAACGTCACGCGATTCAAATTCAGCTATCTTATCCTGAAAAGCAATTAATTCGGTTGGACATACAAATGTAAAATCCGCCGGATAAAAGAAAAACACCACATACTTTTCGCCTTCGTATTGTTTAAGCGAAAAATTCTCTACAATTTCACCCCCGTTAACAACTGCTTTGGTGTTAAATACCGGGGCTTTTTTACCTACTAATACTGACATATTATTTTGTTTTGATTAAAAATTTAACTGTTTCTTACGCATGCAAAGTTAAATTGTTTCATCAAAAAAAAGACATAAAATGCTATCGAATGTTTTTATAGCAATATAGACGTTTTGGATAGTGGAGAACGGAAAGCGAAGAGCTAACTGCTAATAGCTAATAGTGAATAGCTGACTTTAGACATTAGACTGAAAAATTAAGACTGTTGCATAAGCAGCCATGCCTTCTGCACGACCGACAAAACCCATTTTCTCAGAGGTGGTAGCCTTAATGGAAATTTTATCGGGTGATGTATCCATCACTTCAGCCATACAATCTTGCATGGCTGGAATGTGCGGATTTATTTTAGGTTCTTCGGCACAGATGGTACAATCGGCATTCCCAAACTCATAACCTTTTGAACGCAGTAATTGCATGGTCTGCCTCAGGAGGATTTTACTGTCCACATTTTTAAATTCTGCCGCGGTATCCGGGAAATGGAATCCGATATCACGCAGATTAGCTGCGCCCAACAAGGCATCACAAAGAGCATGAATCAATACATCAGCATCAGAATGACCGAGGAGCCCGACAGCATGCTCAATCTTAACACCTCCAAGCCATAAATCCCTTGAATGAGCAAACTGATGCACATCGTAACCAAAACCTACACGAATATTCATCGGTTATCACTAAAAATGAAACAATAATTTTATCTCATCAGATTCTGCAATCCGAATAAGTCAAAGGACAATGAGAAACGCAATGTCTGATCAAGGGGGTTTGTCTGCGCTACTGAAATAACATAAGAAGCATCCAGCTGGAACATATTCAGTTTAAACCCGGCTCCCGCTGTAAAAAACTTACGGTTACCTTTATTCTGATGTTCATTAAAATATCCCGCTCTTACAGAGAACTGGTTGTTATATACATATTCAGCACCTACCGACCAGGCGATTTCCTGCAACTCTTCTTTCACTCCACCGGGCGCATCACTGAAAGATGAAAAAATACCTTGCAAGGAGGTCATGTCATTGTAATAATTTACATTCTCAGCTGTTTTGGTGTAATCTATGGTTGGCACTAACATTTTATAAGCATCAGCACTGAAAGACAACCGCTGATAATCATCAATCGGATAATCGAAAGAAGTACCCAAACGCAGGTTTGTAGGAATAAAATAACTGGATGCAAACTCGTCATAAGAAATTTTGGAGCCAATATTGGAAACATTCAGACCAAGAGCAAAAGTTCCATCACCCGTGTACATTTGTACCGGCGTCCGGTAATACATGGCAACATCAGCAGCAACAGCCACACCCGGATAAATTTCAGAGCCACTGTTTGTCAGATTCTTACCATTATTAAGGTCAGAATAGATTAAACGCAAAGCTGCAGCTGCTGAGAAATTATCGAATAACTTTTGGGAATAAGCTACATCCAATGCAAATTCATTGGGAAATGCTGTTGCATAGGGATCTCCATTATAATCTGTCATGACAATCTCGCCCAAAGAGAAATACCGCAAAGAAGCGCTTAATGCTCTTCTTTGATCAAACCTCCAATATCCTGTAAGGTAAGTGAGATTAATATCATCAACCAACTGTCTCAACCAGGGAGTAAATGAAAATGACAAACCGGCATCACTTTCGGCAAATACATATTTGGCCGGATTCCAGAATTGAGAATTTACATCCGCAGAGGTTGCTGCACCCAAATCTCCCATACCAGCTCCCCTGGCATCAGGAGAAATCGTAAGCGATGGCACTGTATAACCTACCGGATTAATCTGAACTTCTTCCTGTGAATACGCGATAAACGATATTGCAAACAAAAGGATGATTAAAAATAAATTTTTTCTCATTGCTATAATCTTTCTTATTTTTTGATGTCTTAATGCAGACTTGTATGATTAATATCTTTAAACGAAAAATATTGGTTTTATTGCATTGCTGCCAATCTTATTCAACAACTATCAACTTATTCATCCCGGAACGAACCACTTTAGAGTTAGTTTGAATAGAAATACGATACAGATAGACTCCTGTTGAAAGCCTTCTACCTGCCATGTCACTCACATCCCAGTTGATTTCATCGAGGGTGGATTGTTTAAAACTCCATATCTGACGACCGGAAAGGTCGTAAATATCAACCTGCGCATTCAGAACTGATTCCGGCCGGTCATGTTCCACAACAAATTTCGTATAGGACTTAACCGGGTTCGGATAATTCTTAATACTGAAAATCTCGGGCTCCAACCCCTTAACAACCTCAAAATCAATAGTTCGAATTGAAGAGTTATTCAACAAATCCCATACCCTGAATGTCAACGTATGCTTTCCAGAGCGTAATTCAGGTAATTTATACCTGATTGTACCCTGTGAATAATCATTCATTGCCGACTTATAATAATCATTAAGCACGAATGACTTCCCCGGATCTTCATCAATAACCAGTAAAATATCATGTCCGATACCACTACCTACCTGATTAATCCCGTTCACATCACTGACATGCGCAATAAACAGCGGGGTTTCATTTACCTTGTCTCCTGATTTGAAATCAGCCGTATTGAGATACATACTAATTTCCGGTCCTTCTGTTTCATCCACAACATCAGGATTTGAACCACCTATCACAAAATTCTCAAAAGAGCCCTGTGCTTCATAGCCATTATCATTGCAGGATGCATAAAAATTTATTCTTCCGCTGCCATAATTATATTTAATATCTTTAGGAAGCATAAATGTTATTTCAAACCTCCCGTTAACCACATCAGCCACACCGGAAAACAACTTATTCTGGCGATCATTATAATTAAACGACTTAGTTTCGGCATGATTTCTCTGGGTCGAAATTCTTTGTACCTTATCATAAACAGTTGCATTCAGGAATCCATTAAAATTATCTACAGGATTACCGTTCACGTCGGCAATATAACCCACAAATTTCGCAACAGACAGTGCCCTGAGTGTATCGTTCCCTTGTACAGTGTTATCATTAATTCTTTCTGTAATGACCCTGTATTGATTGGGATAATTTAACCGGACAGCCGGATCGCCCATATAGACATACGACAATTTGTTTATTTCATTACCCAGATTATTTTTGGCGCGGGCAATCACATCTCCAATCCTGAGGTTTTTACCATTTTCCTTGTAAAACAGAAAATGATTTATCCATTGATTAATATATTTATTTTGAGACGCATAAACAGGTCTCGCTGCAGATATAATCCCAATGCCCCCACCAACAGGATTAAGCAACACATGCTCTCCTGCAGAAACGGTAGGCAGGTCAAACTGAAGAAAATTACAAGTAGCAGCAACCCACAATGGTAAACTTCTATTCGACAGACTTTTCACATCGGAAGTTGACAGAATCTGTTCATTGGTCCAGCCAGTAGCACCGGCATGTCCAACAAAGTTCAGCATAAACATCCCGTTTCTCAACAAATTATGAAACTGAGCACGGGCAACAGGATATGTCTCGCCACTGGCGTTTATTTCCTGTTGATAGGCATCCAGGTAAATTTTGGTTATTTGCATGGATGGATATGCCCTGCCAATCATAGAGGCAACACTGTCGGCCTGTTCCATATGTAAAAACCCGTCACCATCATCAGCCAGATAGCAAATCTGATTTTTCCAAATACCCCTATTTTCATTCTTCATGTAATTGATTGTTTTGGTAACTACATCAGTAGCCTCCTGAACAGTCGAGACAGGAAATCTTCCAACTCCAATATCCATGGTATGTGACGGAATCTGTGTTCCTTCAGAATCTTCAAGGAACGTAAAATAATCGTCGGTCAGGTATGAAAGTGTTTCAACCAGTGAATTTTCAGATTGATAAGTAAGCACATAACTCTCACTTGAAGAAGACAAAACCTTGCGATTATCGAATGACCCTCTGCCAAACAACAACAAATATTTAGGGCGTTTGGTCAGATCTCCCGATTGTGTTGCTCTGTCATACAACATCTTCATCATCCAGCGATAGGCTGTTGCATCCGGAGTCCCGGAAGAGAATTCATTGTAAACCTGTTCTGTAGTTACTGCTTCAACAATGATTTCCCCCATATCGTTGTGAGCTTTTGCCAGTCTCTGAGCTTGCTGCAAAAAATTAGGATGGGCGATAATTATCATGTCTGTCGGCAACATGCCATGTAAATTCTGATTAGCAACATTACCCAAAATTTCCGGCTTCGGGAAGGAGGATCCGGCCTTTGGATCAATCGCCAGATATGTTTTAGGTGTTTTGTTGTTTCCATAGAAACTCAGCATTCCGTTATTAGCCTGAGCTGTAATACGGGTTATATTTACATGATCGGTAATATCCCATATTTGCACATTAGTGCCTGCATTTGCAAGATTGAACTTACTGTATGTATCATTCCCGATAAAATCGGGATATTGAAAGCGCATGGCAGCTCCTGACATGGTAAGCGACCGGCGTGCATTAACTTCAACATAATTCAGATACCCTTTGGATGACGATACCGGCTTTATATACGTCAGATTAAAATTCAGCAGATCCTGTTCGGGAGTAAATGTGAAAATTCCATTTGCAGCACGGGCTTTTTCGTAATTGTCATTTTCTGTTTTCTTGGCTACCGAGAGTGATTTGGTCTGCTGATCATTTAATTTTAACTGAAAAGTTGATATTTCGGACGATGTCGCGGCAACATCAAGACGTACCTTCACAGTATTGGCATTTTTCACGAGGTTCGGAAAATTAAAATTTAGGTTTAACGACAGCATATCGCCAAAAGTTTCGCCATAAAAATCTTTACCTGAACTGGCTATACTGTTCAATTCTTTTTCATGTACTACATAATCGGTAAATTCATTTACCTCATTATATGTCACTCCATTCGGCAAAACAATTTCAGTCTCTCCGATTTTTCTCACCTCTGTCTCTCCTGAACTTACAAAATAATATCCATAATTTGAGTAATGATTCAGCTGATGAATATACATTCCTCTGTTTGCATCGTAAGTCCATGAGTTAACACCCTGTGCATAAAACAAAATATAATCACCTCCGTTAAAAACGCCATCCGAACCTGTTTCCATGTGGATGGCGAGTTCTGGCAAATCATCAATTTTAGGCTGGAGAAAACTCTGATTTAACAATGCACCACCGTATCCATAAATCTTTACCTTCTGCGGGTCAACTCCCATCGCATTCAAATCTTCATAGGTCAATTTATACACTCCTGACTCTTTGATACGAATCTTAACAAATTTACCCTGAGCAAGTACCGATGTGGTTTCATAGTCACGCAACCCCCCATAAGCCTCTGAATGACTGGCCAATGCCAGCAGGCTTACAAAAAATACAAAAATTATATTGCGAAAGTTCCTCATTGATTAAACATGATTTGATGTGACTTTACCGGTTTTCTGTTAAACGTAAACTATAATTGTTTGTTGTAATGTTTATAGATTGATAACATTATTTAATCTTAAAATCAAACATTTTCTGATCAAAAATGTAACCTTCCAGCCGGTCTCCAACCTGTACCTTTCCTACCCCAACCGGCGTTCCGGTAAATAAAATATCCCCGATTTTCAGGGTAAAGAATTTACTTGTGTAAGCAATTAACTCATCCACAGGAAAAATCATGTCCTTCGAATTGCCTTGCTGAACTGTGTTTCCATTGATATCTAAATGAAATTCAATATTCTGAACATCATTTATTTCAGAAAGGGATATAAAGTTTCCAATTACGGCTGAGTTATCGAAAGCTTTGCTAATTTCCCACGGATGTCCGTTCGATTTCAGTTTTCGTTGTATATCACGTGCTGTAAAGTCAACACCAAGGCCAATTTCAGCATAATACCGGTGAGCATATTTTTTCGCAATATTCTTTCCTAACCTGTTGATTTTAACAATCAACTCTGTTTCATAATGCAACTCATCCGTAAAATCCGGAATAAAAAACGGCTTATTATTCTTTAACAATGCCGTATCCGGTTTCATAAAAACAACAGGTTCTGAAGGATTTTTGCTGTTTAGCTCTTTGTTATGCTCGACGTAATTTTGTCCGATTGCCAGAATTTTCATGCAGTAAACAATTAAATGTGTAATTCTTTCAGGGCATTCAGACGATTAAACATAACTGCCAGATGTGCATATATGGATGTGTTTTGCACCACGATATTTTCCGGAACAACAATTCTGTAAGGGGTAAAATTCCAGATTGCCCTGATACCGCCTGCCACCATTACTTCCGAAACTTCCTGTGCTTTATCTACCGGAACGGTCAATATCCCGATATTCACTCCAGTCTGTTTCTGAAGCTCAGCAAACCGGTCGATATGATGAATGGGGATATGATTGATTGAAGTCCCCGACAATTCATATTTCACATCAAATCCGGCCATGATCTCCAGTCCGAATTGCTCCAGCCCGTTATCATGCATCAAAGCACCTCCCAGGCTTCCAACTCCGAAAAGATAGGCCTGATGGGAATTGGTGAATCCAAGAAACCCCTCTAATACAGCAACTAATTCTCTCACATCATAACCAACGCGGGTTTTACCAGATATTTTCACGTACGATAAATCTTTGGCAACCATCGAAGCATCAACCGAAATATTCCTGGCTATCTGTGTTGAAGAAAGATACGACTCTCCTTGTTTCAGCACTAATTTGGCATATGCAAGATACCAGGGCAACCTTCTCAGGGTCGGCTCCGGCACATGAAATTCTATTGCGCTTTTTAAATGAGGCATTTAAGTCCTAAAATAGATTTGACCTGCAAAAATAATCAAATATTTTAATTAATTTTGCACGTTTATTTTTTTAAAGAAATATTATGGAGTACAATTTCAGCGAGATAGAAGCAAAGTGGCAGGCATACTGGAAAAACAACCAGACTTACAAAACAGATGTTGATTTACAAAAACCCAAATATTATGTATTAGACATGTTCCCCTATCCTTCCGGAGCCGGATTGCATGTGGGACATCCACTGGGATATATCGCATCTGATATTTACAGCCGCTACAAAAGGCTTCAGGGTTATAATGTTTTACATCCGATGGGATATGATGCTTATGGATTACCTGCTGAACAGTACGCTATCCAAACCGGTCAACACCCTGCTGTAACTACTGCAAAAAATATCGCCCGTTACAGAGAGCAATTGGATAAAATCGGTTTTTGCTACGATTGGGATCGTGAAATACGAACCTGCGAACCGGATTATTATCACTGGACTCAATGGGCTTTTATTCAAATGTTCAATCATTATTTCGATACAAAGTTGCAAAAAGCGATGCCGGTTGAGCTGTTGGCTAAGCATTTTGAAAAAAGTGGCACACAGGATATTAATGCGCATGGGACCGAAGAACTTTGTTTTACGGCATCTGAGTGGAATTCTAAATCAGAGAAAGAACAACAGGAAATACTGCTCAACTACCGCATCGCTTACCTGGCCGACCTGAAAGTAAACTGGTGCCCGGCTCTCGGAACGGTACTGGCGAATGATGAGGTGAGCGAAGGAGTATCTATTCGCGGAGGACATCCGGTGGAACAAAAAGTCATGCGTCAGTGGAGTTTGCGGGTTTCGGCCTACGCTCAAAGACTGCTGGACGGATTATCGAAAATCGACTGGACCGACTCGCTGAAAGAAACACAGAAGAACTGGATTGGTCGCAGCGAAGGTGCTGAAATGTCGTTCAAACTGAAAGAAAACGAAATTAGTTTTGATGTCTTTACTACCCGTGCGGATACCATATACGGTGTCACATTCATGGTGCTCGCTCCTGAAAGCGAGTTGGTTGCAACATGCACCACTCCTGAACAAGCTACTGATGTACAAGCCTATATCGATGCAACAAAAAAACGAACCGAACGGGAAAGAATCGCTGACCGTCGCGTTACCGGGGTTTTTTCCGGCTCTTACGCTATCAATCCGGTCAGTGGAACAGAAATTCCTATCTGGATTTCGGATTATGTGCTGGCCGGATATGGAACCGGAGCTATCATGGCTGTACCGGCACACGACAGTCGCGACTATGCTTTTGCCAAACACTTCAACCTGCCGATTATCCCATTAATTAAAGGTTGCGATGTGTCTGAAGAAAGTTTTGATGCAAAAGAAGGCATCATGATGAATTCAGGTTTTCTGAACGGCTTAACGGTTAAAGAAGCCATTGAAAAAGCAAAAACTTATGTAGAAGAAAAAGGGATTGGCAGGATCAAGGTGAATTTCCGTTTGCGTGATGCCATTTTCAGTCGCCAACGTTACTGGGGAGAGCCCTTCCCGGTTTACTACAAAGATGATATGCCCTACATGCTCGATGAGAGCAAATTACCGTTGATACTTCCCGAGGTGGATAAATTCCTGCCGACTGAAAAAGGTGAACCACCATTAGGCAGGGCGAAAAACTGGCATACAGCAGATGGTTTTCCATTAGAATTATGTACCATGCCCGGATTTGCCGGTTCGTCTGCATACTACCTGCGCTACATGGATCCCAAAAACGACAAGGCACTGGTAAGCAAGGAAGCAAACGAATACTGGCGCAATGTTGATTTATATATCGGCGGCACGGAACATGCAACCGGGCATCTGGTTTACAGTCGTTTCTGGAATAAATTCCTGTTTGATCTTGGGTTGGTTTGTGAGGATGAACCGTTTAGGAAATTAATTAACCAGGGAATGATTCAGGGACGAAGTAATTTTGTGTACAGGGTGGCCCCCCTTAATCCCCCCAAAGGGGGGAAACCTGCGCCCACATTCGTTTCATTTGGATTAAAAGACAACTATCATGTTACACCAATCCATGTGGATGTTAACATCGTATCAAATGATCATTTGGACATAGAAAAATTCAAAAACTGGAATCCTGAATATAAAAATGCGGAATTTATCCTCGAAGATGGAAAATACATCTGCGGATGGGCAGTCGAGAAAATGTCAAAATCCATGTTCAACGTGGTAAATCCGGATGATATCGTGGAAAAATACGGAGCTGACACCCTGCGTTTGTACGAGATGTTCCTCGGTCCGCTCGAACAATCGAAGCCATGGGATACCAATGGCATTGATGGAGTACACCGATTCCTGAAACGCCTGTGGTCGCTGTTCTATAAAGATGGTGTATCGTTGCTCAACGAGGAACAACCTTCAGCTGAAGAACTCAAAATCTTGCACAAGACAATAAAAAAGATTACTTTCGACATCGAGAACTTTTCATTCAACACATCTGTTTCTGCTTTTATGATTTGCGTGAATGAATTGTCGGCGCTTAAGTGCAACAAAAAAGCAATTCTGGAACCATTGGTGATTTTACTGGCTCCATTTGCACCGCATATCGCGGAGGAACTGTATCATGCGCTTGGACATACCGGCACTGTTTGTGATGCCGCATTTCCGGTTTGCAATGAAGCCTTCTTAGTTGAATCGACCGTTAAATATCCGATTTCATTCAATGGAAAAGTAAGGTTTACGCTGGAACTTCCGGCGGATATGAACAAGGCGGATGTGGAAAAAGAAGCGCTGGGAAATGAAAATACGATTAAACAACTGAACGGAGCAACCATTAAAAAGGTAATCGTGGTGCCCGGGAAGATTGTGAATATAGTTATTTAGCGGAAAGCGGAGAACTAAAAACGAATAGCGAATAGTGGAGGGTTGAATGACCAAGTGCAAATTAAGAGAAGGTTGCCACGTCGTTCACTTTGTGAACTCCTCGCAATGACAGACTGGCAACCGTAGACCGTAGACTGTAGACTGTAGACTTTTGACAATATTATGACATTACAATCAAGCACCAAACAAACCTGGATCAGCATACGTCAGTATGTCCTGATTACCTTCGGTTTATTCCTTTATGCAATTGCATGGAAGGGCTTGTTGATTCCACACCAGATAACGGGTGGAGGGGTTACCGGTGTCGGAGCTTTACTTTTTTACGCGACAGGCATCCCCATTTCAGTCACTTACCTGATCATCAACCTGATATTGCTTATTGTAGCATATAAAACCGTCGGTAAACAGTTCAGCGTTCGAACCGTGATAGGCGTAGGGATTCTGACATTCTTTTTAAGCGTCATACCCGAGTTTCCGAGAGGCACCTTTGTACAGGAAAGTGAAAGTTTCATGGCCTGTGTGCTGGGTGGCTTAATCATGGGAAGCGGAATCGGTCTTATTTTCATCAACAATGGCAGTTCGGGAGGTACCGACATCATTGCCAAGGTCATCAACACACACCGTAATGTAACCCTCGGCAGAGCATTGTTGTACACCGATGTATTAATCATTTCATCTTCTTACTTTTTAGAGTTCGGAAGCTTGGAGAAAATCGTATACGGGCTTACCACCCTGGCTGTTTCAACTGTAGCCGTGGACATGGTTGTAAACGGGGTCAGACAATCGGTACAGTTCTTTATTTTTTCGAAGAAATACGATGAAATAGCCAATAGAATCAACTCAGAACTGCACAGAGGGGTAACTATCCTGGACGGTACAGGCTGGTATTCGAAAGAGCCGGTCAAGGTAATTACCGTGCTGGCAAGAAAGAATCAATCGGTAGCAATTTTCAGAATCGTAAAGGAAATTGACCCCAACGCATTTGTATCTCAATCTTCAGTAATCGGGGTATACGGAGAAGGATTCGATGTAATCAAATCGAAATAAAAATTGCATGGCAGGATTTACCGCTATTTTCAGCAAAAATAACATTACGCAGGACTTTTCTTTCACTGATAAGTCATCTTCTGAAAACTTTGATAATTTCAGTCTGAAAAACCTTTCCGGAACTAATTACCGGATCGAACAGTTTACGATTGCCAAATTCATGGAAGAGAAGATTTGTCAGGAAGATGAGCATTTGATTATTGTAACGGATGGGGTACTGCTGAATCTGAATAGTTTACAGCAAAGACACCAGGCTGACTCTGTTTTTTCGCTGTTAAAAACACTCTACACCAATAAAGGTGAAACATTTGTAGATGAATTAAGAGGTGATTATTCGGGACTGATATACGACAAATCAACCAATACATGTTTTGTTTTCACCAATCACACAGGTTCAAAACGTATTTTTTATCTTCTGCAAGGCGATTATTTTATCTGTTCGTCTGATTTGGTTGAGATATCTCATCTGATGGATGAGTTTGGCATCGGCAAAACCCTCAACGAACAAGCTGCTTATTTCCTGCTGACAAATGGATTTATGCTGGAAGAATACACCTTAGTATCGGAAGTAAAACGACTGATGCCCGGGAATTACCTCGTGTATGAAAACTATAAAACAGAGGTTAAGAATTACTTCCACCTGAAAAATATCAACAAAACAACCGACAACAAGAAACAGATTATCGACAATATTGATGCGTTGTTTTCAAATGCCGTGAAACTTCAGTTTGAAAAAGACAAAACTTATGGCTACCGGCATGCCGCTACCCTGAGTGGCGGGCTGGATTCACGCATGACGATACTGGTTGCACATAAATTAGGGTATACCAATCAACTGAACTTCACTTTTTCGCAGGAAGGATATCTGGATGAAAAGATTGCCCGTAAGATTGCCAAAGATTATAGACATGAATTTATTTTCAAATCACTCGGAAGCGGTGATTACCTGAAAGAAATCGACCTGACTGTCAGGTTGAATGATGGATTGGTCATCTATTCCGGAGGCGTGCATGTACTGGATGCCATCCGGCGCATCGACCTTAAAAACTATGGACTGATTCACACCGGATTAATTGGAGATGCAGTAATCGGTTCGTTTTTATCAGCTCCTCAGGCGGTGAAGCCAGGTATTACTGACGGGATGTATTCAAAAGTGCTGGCAGAAAAGATTAAACCTACATTAACTGAAATAACCGGACAATACGATAATGAGGAATTGTACAAATTCTACAGTCGGGCTTTTTTGGGTGCCATGAACGGCAACTACATCTTCGACCAGATTTCTCATGCCGTATCCCCCTTTTTGGATGTAGATTTTTTAAGTTATTGTTATTCTATTCCGGACGAACTGAAATACAAACAACAAATTTACATCGAATGGATGAAGGTAAAACATCGTGATCTTGCCCGGTATCCATGGGAGAAAACAGGTGTATCGCCTTTGAAATCAAACAACATCCTTAAGTACACTGATTTAAGGTATTACCAGCGGATGAGTCTGAAGTTCTTCGATAAGCTTTCGGGTAAACTCAAATCGGGTATGAATCCTTTTGATTACTGGTTGGCTGAAAATAAAACACTTGCAGCATATCTGGAACAATACTTTCAGGAACACATCGTTTTACTGAAACAGACTCCAACATTACTCGAAGATTGTACCAGATTGTTTCAAACAGGTAATGCAGGAGAGAAATTTCAGGTGTTAACTTTATTATCAGCCATAAAACTACATCAGATAAGAGCCTGATATGGGAGACAATCTGAAAAAAAATATGATCGGCGCATTGGCCTGGAGTTCCGTAAACATCTTCGGGATACAATCTATTCAGTTGATTATCGGGATTATTCTGGCCAGGATACTCATGCCCGCCGATTATGGAATGATAGGCGTACTGTTCATCTTTATTGGTGTTTCAACCGTACTTATTGACGGCGGATTTGCGCAGGGATTAATCCGGAAACAGGATGCAACAGAAAAAGACCTGAGTACGATATTCTTTCTGAACATACTGACTTCTGTAATACTGTACCTGATTCTATTTTTTTCAGCGCCCCTGATTTCGCGGTTTTTCTCACAACCGGCATTAGTTGAATATTCCCGTGTGCTTTTTATCGCGGTACTGATATTTCCGCTGTATTTAATTCAGCAAACTCAACTCCTGAAAAAATTAGACTACAAGTCAATTGCTATCGTTAACATCATCAGTGTAGCCCTTAGCGGCACATTGGCAGTGGTATTGGCAATCAAGGGCTTTGGAGTTTGGACCCTGGTTTATCAGCAACTGGCATTTCACGGACTGAAAGCGATTGCATTTCCCTTCTTCTTACGCTGGAAACCACAGCTTAGTTTTACAATTTCAACCATTCGGAGCTTATGGAAATTTTCCATTCCTTTGCTCGGACAGACCAGTCTGAATGCCATTTTCAACCAGCTTTATTTTGTAATCATCGGTCGTTTTTATCCCATACAACAAGTCGGGTATTTTACGCAGGCAAACAAATACAGTGAAACTGTAAATGCTGCCACACAAAGCATCTTATCTTCCGGAATTTTCCCTGTATTATCCAAAATTCAGGACGATCAGCCCCGGTTGTTACGGGTATACAGAAGATTAATTACTTTTGTTTCAACCATTACATTTCCTTTTGTTATATTCCTGATCGTGGCAGCTCAACCCATCGTAGTAACCTTAATCACTGAAAAATGGTTACCATCCGTTATCCTGTTACAACTACTCTTACTCGCCAATCTGTTTACACCCATGTTTACCATCAACATCAATGTTTTAAATGCTCAGGGACAGTCGGCAACCAGCCTCAAACTTGAGTTAATAAAAAAAACGCTGATTGTAATATCCATTATCTCCTGCTTCAGTTTCGGCATTGAAGTCATGTTGGCCGGATTTGTGGCAGCCAATTTTTTGGCCTGTCTGGCTTCCATGGTATCAATCAAAAAATCACTCAGCCATTTTTACAGACATCAGGTTGGCGATTTAATTTCAACGCTGACTATAAGCTCTTTAATTGGTGTAATCACCTGGATTATTCCTTATCCGGCAAGTACTTCAGCAATGAAGTTGTTATTCATGGCTGTTACATTTGTTGCATTATATCTGTTAGCTGTAATGATTTTTCTTCCTGAAAAGTGGGGTGAAATAAAAGAGGCTGTAAAAAAACTCAGGAAAAAAAGCTGAATTAGTTCTTTACTAAAAGAGTAGCTTTTTCAATCAGTTTTTTAGATCTTGTCATTATTTTTTTCGCGGGTGTTCCTGCATATACTTCCCATGCCGGGATATCTGATTTCAAAAGGCTCATTGCGCCTAAACAACCTCCTTCTCCGATAGTAAGATTAGGTAGAATGATAGACCCTGCACCAATGATAGCATGTTTCTTTAGCACAACTTTACCGCCTGTTACATTGGTAAATTCAGCCGGCACTGTCGGGTTCGTCATATAGTCACCACTATAATCGTCATTCTGACTGTAAATCATCACCCGGCCCGATACCGTTACGAAGTCCTCCATTTCAACACCAAATCTTCCGTAGATGGCTGTATAGGCTGAAATATGAATATATGAACCCAGTTTAATTTCTCCTGATAGGA
This sequence comes from Bacteroidota bacterium, assembly GCA_023459355.1. GTDB lineage: Bacteria > Bacteroidota > Bacteroidia > Bacteroidales > Paludibacteraceae > Paludibacter. The sequence continues at coordinate 96,836 of JAEWUM010000036.1, forward strand.
TGCAGAAATCATCTATTCGTACATGATCTCCAATAACCATTTTCTCCGGAGAATAGATGGATACATTTTTACTGATTTTCACATCTACACCTAATTTCTTAAATCCGATGGCGGCTAACTCTGATGAAGAATAAAATGATGTCTGCATATTATTTCAGATTATTACATACAATTTCAATAATTTGTTTTTGTACAGAAGGATCCAAATCTCCATACATAGGTAGACAAAGAATTCGGGTCACAAGATCTTCAGAAACCGGACATGACTGATATTCATTTAAATAACTCAACTTATTCAATGAAGGATAAAAATATCTCCTGGGAAAAATCTGTTGTTCATTTAATGCATTTTTAATCCTGAGGGTAGTTCCCTCATCTTTTAAAACAACAGGGAAATAGGCATGATTATTCGAGAAATGAGGATTCATTTTTTGTAATTGGATATCACTAATGGATTTGAAATGATCATAATAACGCATCCATACCTTGCTTCTATGTTCAGCAATTTCCGGCATCTCTGACAGTACAGCCAAACCCATAGCAGCCTGAAATTCATTCATTTTGCAATTTATCCCAATTGTATCCACCTGATCATAACCGGAGATTCCAAAGTTAATCAACAACCTGGCTTTATCATAGTCTTCCTTTCTTTTAAACACAATGGCACCCCCTTCAATGGTATGAAAAATTTTTGTTGCATGAAAACTCAGGGTCGAAGCATCTCCATAACTTAAAACATTTCTCAAATCATTTTTTACGTCAAAAGCATGAGCTGCGTCAAAAATCAATTTTAAATCATGTTCTTTACACATCGACTCCAACTCTTCTACTTCGCAGGCATTCCCAAAAACATGTACCGGAAGTACTGCTGATGTTTTTTCATTTATCCTTCTTTTAACTTCTTGAATATCTATATTATAAGTATCCGGTCTTATATCTGCAAATACAGGGGTTAAATGCTCCCAAACCAAACTACCTGTAGTAGCTACAAATGAAAAAGGAGTTGTTATCACTTCATCTTTCAGCTCCAACGCTTTAAATGCAACCTGTAATGCCAATGTACCATTTGAAACCAACAACAGATGTTCTACGTTCAAAAACGCACATAACTCTTTCTCGAGTTGATTTACCAGACTACCATTGTTGGTAATCCATCCAGATTCAAAGATGCTGTCAACGTATGCTTGATACTTCTTTTTATCTGGTAAGTATGTTTTGGTTACATTTATCATTTCAATGTTTATTCAGTAAATTCAGCCACAAATGTAAATAATTATTTTCATCCATAATACTTTCAACTATCAAAGTATTAACAGAAATATCAGATGTTGTCCTTGTGATTTCGCTGAAGTCAATTGACCTGACATCCTCAATATCATAAACCTTACAGTTGTTTCTGAGAAAGAAATAATAGGAAGTAATATTTGTCCTCAGATATACTTTCTTACCCAAATATAATAACGCCAGAATATTTCCTAATGCCTGTTGCCTGTTGTGATTCATCAATGCTATATCAATCTCAGACAGTAAATTAGCGTAGCTATTCGTATCAAGTAATTCTGTCAATGGCACAAACTTATCACCCAAATATTGACTCCCTGTTTCAATTACTTGTTGTCTGTAAGTTTCATTCCCGCCATAAGAAAGCGGACAATAAACTTTAAACTCAACATCTTTATGCTTAGCTAAAGCTTCAATAATTTCAAGGTGAAAATTTGAGGGATCAGCGGAATTGCCAAGCAGAAAAACCGGAGGACCGTGTTGCTTTTTAACAGGTATATTTTTCAGATTATCGAGATTAACCGGTATCGGATATAAGATTGAAATGTAGGTAGCATTAGATTTGTAGTTTTTCTTTACGAAATCTACATCTTCTTCTACAAATGCCGCAATCTCAGGAAAAACAGGTATAATACGACGTCTTAAATACTCATAGATTCTGGTTTTAATATTTTTATTTCTTTTATAAAACGAATAAACATCATTACCCCAAACAATCCAGGTTGATTTTTTCAGCCTTTTTTTATTCATAAACCAGAACAACAAGGTTGGATCGTATGATAAATAATGAAAATAAACCCATTTGAACCTATAAAGCGATAATAAAATCTTCAATACATGAAGCGGATTACGTACGTTCAGAATCTTTGAACTTAGTTTTTTTTGTAGTTCGCTTCTTTGTTTATCAATTCTGCCGAAACCAAACAAAAACACGTGTTGTTCAAGTGAAGTATGCTGATCAAGCAAACTCAGTAAAGCATGACTGTAGTTTGACTCACAGGCAAAAACATGTAAATATCGCGGGTTTCTCATTTAATTTATTTCAATTTGACTATTTCTACATGCTCCCAATCTCTCCTGCCGCCCTTTCCGCAGCCTTCCCACTTCCATACAAATCAACCGTAAAATCTGATTTTTTACTGCTGAAATACTGAAAAGCATCCAGCAATAAATCGATATTAGTCCCGACAATCCGGTTAAATCCATGTTCTACTAATTCCACCCACTCGGTTTGCTCGCGTAAGGTGATGCAATGCCTCCCGAAGAAAAAGGCTTCTTTCTGAACACCGCCGCTGTCGGTCACAACCAATTTACAATGCTTTAACAGCATGATCATATCAAAATAACCTACGGGGTCGATGATGGTAAATGCCGGTTTCAGATTTAGTTGTTGCAGGATGTTACGGGTACGGGGATGCAAGGGAACTACCATCTGAACCTCTTTGTTTATGAGATTCAGACCAGTGATAATGTCGTGTAACTTAACCGGATTATCGGTATTTTCCTGCCGGTGAATCGTCGCCAGCACAAAATCAGTTAAGCCAAGCTGACCGATAATCTGTGATTTCTCCTGAGCCTTTTGTGCGTAATACATAGCGGCATCCTGCATCACATCGCCATTTTTTACGATTTGCGCGGTATAGTTATCGAAACCTTCTCGTTTCAGGTTCTGAACTGCGGTGTCGGTTGGACATAACAACAGGCTGGAAATCCTGTCGGTGAGGATGCGGTTGATTTCTTCAGGCATCGTCATGTTAAACGAACGTAAACCGGCTTCGACATGTATCACGGGAATGTGTAATTTAACGGCTGCCAATGCTCCGGCTAAGGTCGAATTCGTATCTCCATACACCAACACGCCCTCGGGTTTCTCTTTCAACAGAATCTGCTCAATTCCTTCCAGCATCCTGCCGGTCATAGCCCCATGAGAAACTCCGTGAATGTCTAACTGATAAGCAGGTCTGGGAATTTCCATTTCTTCAAAAAACACCTCCGACATATTGGCATCGAAATGTTGCCCCGTATGTATAATCTGCTCTTCAATACCGCAAAGCGTAAACTGACGACTTAAAGTTGCTGCTTTTACGAATTGCGGACGAGCGCCTACGATGGTTATGATTCTCTTCATCTGCGTATAATTTGGTTAGACAGGATTAACAGGTTGTGATTTCTGATAAAGCTGATCCAATAGCCCGGTCAGTTTTCCGGTCAGTTTTCTTCTGCTGAATTGACTGATGACTTCTCTATCTGCATCAACAGACAAAGTTCCGGCTTTATATTGCTGATAATAAGCCTGTATTTTTTCTTTTAACAACACAGCATCTGAGAAATCAAACATCACACCGGCATTGGTTTGTTTAAGTATGGTAGCAGCATCGCCATCTGTGTAACCGATACCGATAACCGGCCGACCAGCCTGCAAATATTCAAACAATTTACCGGTAACAATCGATTTTGTATCCGGATTCTGTACCAGACAAAGCAACAACAACTGTGAACCGCGTTGCAATCTTATCGCTTCGTGATGTGGCACATAAGCTGATAATTCCAGATTAGCCTCCAAATCGCTTGCTTTGATGTCGTTAAGCACTGAGCCATCCACGCTTCCGGTCAACCGTATTCGTAAATCATTTTTGAAATCTGCATTTTCAACCGCCATTTCCTGTAATACTTTCCAGAGCACCTGTGGATTTTGCTTTTCAGTCAGCAGTCCGGTATGGGTAATCACAAACTGTTCATCCGGCTTAACTGCCTCCTGCACAAAATCTTCCTCATCATATCCGTTGGCGACAACAGCGAGTCGCTGATACCGATATCGCGAGAATTCCTGTTGCATGTGATCCGAGACAACTAAAGTCAAATCAGCTTCTGCGATTATTTTTTTCTCTAACTGACGATGACGAAAATCTGCCGGAAGACTTAACTTCAAATCTTTATAATAAAAGATACCGGTCCACGGATCCCTGAAATCCGCTATCCAGGGCAATGCTGGAAATTGCTTTTTTAATCGGCGACCGATTAAATGAACCGAATGCGGCGGACCGGTCGTGATGATAACATCAACAGGATTGGTGCTCAGGTATTTTTTCAGAAAGCGAACAGAGGAACTTACCCAACACACCCGGGGGTCGGGTATAAATAAATTACCACGCAGCCAAATCGATAACTTATCTTTCCAGTTTTCCTGCTTTGCGTGCTTTACAAATCCTGCTTGTATAGACTTGTCTTTTTTACCTGTAAATTTACGGTACAGCGTGTAAGGCTCCCAAATCGGGCGGCGAATAACCGTAATATCGGCTGGCAAGTCCTTTTCAAAACTTGCATCAACTACCGGATAATCTGCATTTTCAGGAGCGTAGATTACAGGCTCCCAACCAAAATCACGCAGATACTTGACAAACTTCACCCACCGTTGTACGCCTGAGCCGCCACTGGGAATCCAGTAATATGTAATAATCAGCGCTTTCTTCATGAAACGGCGATCAGATAAAGTAACTTATTTTCCGATAACGTCCAGGGCTTTTCTTAACCTGGTCAGTGTTTCTTCTTTTCCGATGATGTCGATGATATCAAACATGTGCGGACCTTTCGACTCTCCTACGATGCAAAGCCGGAAAGCATTCATCACAGCCCCCATGCCATAACCCTTTTCTTCCATCCAGTTTTTAACCACATATTCGGTATTGGCTGCTGAAAAGTCCTCTGTTTTTTCGAGCAAATCCATCAAACCAAGTATGTGATTTGGGGACTCAGCTTTCCAGCGTTTCTTAATGGCCGTTTCACAATATTTTTCAGGAGTCTGAAAGAAGAAGGACGACTGTTCCCAGATTTCCTGCACGAAATTGGCTCTTTCCCGTACCAATTCCACAATTCGTTTTACCTTTTCAGAATCCTCAATGATATCTTTTTCAATCAGCAGATGCTGAAACGAATCTGTTATTTCTTCGAGGGGTTTCAGTTGCAAATACTGATGATTGAACCATTTTCCTTTTTCATAATCGAATTTTGCCCCGCTCTTGCTTACGCGGTCCAGCGAGAACAACTCAATCAATTCATCCATAGAGAAAATCTCCTGTTCCGTTCCGGCATTCCAACCCAGCAAAGCCAGGAAATTCACCACGGCTTCGGGGAAGTAACCCGATTCCCGGTAACCGGAAGATACTGTACCCGATTTGGAATCGTTCCATTCCAGCGGGAAAACCGGGAAACCCAGTCGGTCGCCATCTCTTTTGCTTAGTTTGCCATTTCCGTCGGGTTTCAGCAACAAAGGCAGGTGGGCAAACTGAGGCATATTCGCTTCCCAACCCAGATATTGATACAAAAGCACATGCAAAGGAGCCGATGGCAACCATTCTTCACCGCGAATCACATGCGAGATTTCCATCAGGTAATCGTCCACCACATTGGCCATGTGATAAGTCGGCAAACCATCGGATGATTTAAACAACACCTTATCATCGATAACCGAAGAATTGATAAGCACTTCACCCCGGATTAAATCCTGCACTTTAATTTCCTGATTCGGTTCAATTTTGATACGCACCACATACTGTTCACCCGAAGCAATGCGATTATTGACCTCATCAGCCGGCAACGTAAGCGAGTTCTTCATCAACCCGCGTGTTGTTGCATCATACTGAAAATTGGGGATTTCCGCTCTTTTTGTCTCCAGTTCGGTCGGTGTATCGAAAGCGATGTACGCCAGTCCCGCATTCAGCAACTGATCAACATATTGTCTGTAAATAGATTTTCTTTCACTCTGGCGATAAGGAGCATGAGTCCCCGGCTTTTCAGCCCCTACCCCTTCATCAATATGAATACCCAGCCAGTTCAACGCTTCTACAATATAATCCTCTGCACCCGGCACAAAACGGGCAGAATCGGTATCCTCGATACGCAGCAACATATCGCCGCCATGCTTTTTAGCAAACAGGTAATTATATAACGCGGTTCTCACACCCCCGATGTGGAGCGGTCCGGTCGGACTCGGGGCAAATCTTACTCTTACTTTCTTCATTGATTTTTAGTAAATAATGTGCAAAAATAAGAAAAAAGAATCAAATCGCGGAGAAAACAAGTGCAAGTTATACAAATAGACAAGGAGGAATGATAAAAAACAAAAAAACCGACCTAAAGTCGGTTTTTCAAGTGGGCGTTGACGGATTCGAACCGCCGACCCTCTGCTTGTAAGGCAGATGCTCTGAACCAGCTGAGCTAAACGCCCGAAAAATTTGTGTGTTTTATAATAATATCGATTTGATGTGGGCGTTGACGGATTCGAACCGCCGACCCTCTGCTTGTAAGGCAGATGCTCTGAACCAGCTGAGCTAAACGCCCGATATTTTACATCAAGATCTTTACTTCTAAAGCGGTGCAAAGATACTATTAATTTTGAATTCTCAAAAAAGTTTTGAAAAAAAACATAAATAGAAAGTAAAATTTCTGATATTTTCGAGACTTTTTGTTCTCAATTTAGAATATCTTTTTGGACATTCACTGTCACCTGAGAATTGTCAGGAGAATAATCAAATAACAAATCTCCTTTTTTTGCAAACATTCTAATGTAGTTCAATCCATACCAAACTACCAATTTACCCACTTTAATGCCTGACAAAACATCAATTTTATAATCGCCGTTTTGCAATTCTGAAATGGAGATTGTACTGTTATTGGTAATTTTCACTTTATCGAACGAGATGTCACTACCACCATCAGTCTGAATGGAAATAACCCCTTTTGAGTTTTTCACAAAATTAATTTTACCCAGATTTTTATAAATATTCGGACAAGAATTCTTAAAATTCGGATTACTGCGATTGATGGCTTCTCTGATTTTTTCACCGGTAAGACTAACCCCCATAAACCTTACTAACCTGATGCCTGCCATGAGTCCGGCCATCGACTTCTCAGTCTGTTTTTCGATAAACTTCCTGGTTTCCTGTTCAAGCAATTCGACTACATCCAACGAAGCTGCAGAAGCAAAAGCAACCGACTTCTCATTCCCGGCAAGTGCCAGTGCATTGTTAGTCATACCATTATAATATATGACACCTCTCTCGTCGACATACAATCCCTGATCCATTTCAGCCAATTGATTTGCTGCATGTTTAAGACTTTCTCTCACACCATTATTATTGAAAACAATTGAGAAAGCAGTAGAAAATGAATCAGGTAAAACTTCCAGTCCACCTTTGTTTAACCAAAGCAGCGATCCGGAAGGTGAATAGGCAGCCACAAACAAATCGGCTTTATCCTGAGCTGATGAAATACTTTTACCTTCAAGACGAATGCTGCCTGTAAATACACCTGCCACAACAATATTACCAGATGGGGTTGTCTCAACTGACATACCAACTGCATTACCACCATTCGACATGATTGATTTTGCCCAAACAGGTTGCCCAACACGGTTCATTTTGGCCACAAAACAACTATGAGCCTGTGATGCCCCCATCAGATTGATTCCTCCAAGTGCAGCAGACTCAGCAAAATAGCCCGTCAGTAAACTACTACCGTCACCCAGCAATTTACCATTCTTTCGAATACTGCCCTTGTATAAGCCTGATTTCTGAGCAATTTCCCATTGTTTATCAATTGCCAGATCATCTGCATTTCTGTTTTCGACCTTACAAATCACCGGCGATACAGTTTTATATTGCGGCATACTCAAGCCAACCGGTGCATTGATATAGGTCGGATCAGTTACAAAATATTTTGCATTCCCAAATTCAAAATAATCTCCGGAGACAGGAACTGTAAAGGCCACTGCCGCTGCGACATGGTCGGGATATTCCAAACCAACAACCTTCAATCCCAATGTTTCACGCACGAGATATGTAAATAACACCGAGCGATCTTCACAGTCAGAATATGGATAATAAAACATTTCATCTGCAAAGAAAAATTTCTCCCGGCCAAACTGTTCCGGGTCAGTTTTATACGGGAAAGCGGTCTGTACAAATTGCAGGATAAATGCAACAGCCCTTTTCTCATCCATTTGAGATACTATAGGCAAAATGGCATTAGCAAGTGATTCTTTTGCCTGCACAGATGCAGCAGCATTAAAATAAACACCTAAATCAACCAAAGGGTAATTTTTATAGAACTCAACTAAATCCGGGTCATAACTCACGCCAATATTATAATCCTGATCTTCAAATTTGAATGAAATCTTTTTATCAACTTTCCTACCTGCAAAAGTTACAGGTGACATAATATTGAAATCGATTTGCCGACCTGTTTTTAAATAATCCTTATCATAAGTATAATAACTACCGGAACCCAGTTTTGGATACACATAATAATTTAATCCGCCTAAATTGAGGTAACTTAACTGATATATTTCCTGCAATGAGGGCAGTAATAATGCTACATCACGATCCTGGTATGCAACACGAACTCCATAACCCGAACGAACCAAGATAAACCAAGTCAGCAACCTGGAAAGATTTTCATTACCAGGATATAAATTCTTAGCAAATTCATTGGCTATCATTAAATATCCAAAATCATTAATATTCATATCTACCTTCGTTTGCAACAAGTTGTCAATAGTTGGGGTGTATTCTGTGTTGCTGGCATTCTCCCAGAAAGCAGCGATTGATTGTTGATTTACCGATGGAAAAACACATTGCGATAGTTTTTGGTCGTATGGTACGATAACCTGTCTTCCATAAAACGGAAAAGAAGCTATCCGCATATTTCTTTCATCACCCACAGGTTTACGAATTGGCTCCACTTGCGGTGGAAGACTTAACATGGTATTTCTTTCCGGGGCAATGGTTTTTAATGCTATTGCAGATGTTTCAGCAGATGTTTGAGAATATATTGGAGATTCTTTGGGTTTTGGTCGCTCAGGTACTTTGTTGCCTGCAAAAGCCTGGTAATTCTCCCATTCTTTTTTCAGGTAATCTGTCCATTCCTGATCACGCATAGCAACATAATCAGCATATTCTTTCTGTAACTTTGCCATCCCTTCAAGTTGTTTTTCGGCAAACTTTTGCATTTCAGCTTGCTGTTGTCTTTTATACTCTTCAAAAGTCTGGGCAAATAAAGCACCACTAAACAGCATCAAAAGTGCTGATAAATAAACAATACTTGTTTTCATAATATTAACTTAATAAATTAAAACTCTTGTATATCTGGATTGAAAACCATCGCGACTGGAACAAATTGCGTCACCAGTCTGTATTTTGCTGAATGAAAAGAATATACATTTTATTAAGAAACAGTTCTAACAACCAAATCAAGCGTACAAATATATATATTATTTGTACAAATATGGAGATAATTCATGAATATTTTTCAATATCTATTTTGTATTTTTAATTATTATTATATTTTTGTTGTGTTAATAATAAGTGAATAAATTACCAACTGATTTTACAGTTATATTTTCATTTTTCTTTTATCACTGTTTGATTACCTTCAGTTTGTTTGTATCTCTGATTCTGAATTTAAACACCTTAAATATTTTACGGTTATGAAAAAACACCTCCTGCTCCTCTCTGCAACGATCCTTGCATGTAGTCTGAATGCCCAGAATGATGTTCCTAAGTCACTTGAAAGGGGATTAATTCCCTCTACTTACAACCGGAACGCACTTACGATTGTGATTCTTGATAACAATTGTACCTATATTTCCGACATTAAACAAGCTACCGATAATATTATCATCCCTGAGAAATTTGATGACAATACGGTATTAACCAAATGTATTAAATCGGCATCTGGTAAAGATGAAATTTTATCAACGATTAATCAATCTAAATTGGGTAATCAAATTCTTTCAACCTGGTTTTCACGTTCTGCAGAGGGCGATTTCAACATGTCGCTGATTGCTGAAAGAGGTATGTATAATGCAACTGCCGACGACATGATTAAAGCTTCTGCTTCCAAAATTGGAATGAACAAAATAAAAGATGCAGGTCAGGCATTGGTAAACAACAGTTACATACAGGTAATTGAGTTTAAAGATGTAATTACCATGAAGGAGTATTATGACAGACAGGATGCTGCAAATTACAATTATGCAAAGGCCAATAATACGCAATACAAACCTGTTGAACGTACCAAAAACGGATGGAAAGGAAGTGCAGTTTCTTATTTATTCAAGATTGATCCTGCCTATGTGGATTTGCTATTCAATGACATGTGGATTTATGCTGATGACGACCCGGCAGTCAGAACACAAAAAAAGGAATTGTTCGACAATGCAAACTTCAGTTTCAGTTTTGTTATGGAAGTTGCAAACGAAGCCGAGGGAACACAGGACAATCCGAATCCAAACACAGGATTACCTGTGCAATTAACAAGGGAACAACTCTTTGCCAGGTTGGTTAATAGTGGTATTAAAGCCTCATTATATGAATTTGAAACAAAATACGAACCTTTCAGGGTAAAAACAGCCCTTCAGACCAGAAAGCCTTTACAAGCAAAAATCGGAACAAAAGAAGGTATTGGAGTTGATCAGCGTTTCTTCGTACTCGAGAACATCATGAATTCAAAAGGAGAAATCAAATCAAAAAGACAAGGAGTTATACTCGTAAAGAAAGTTGAAAACAATTCTGTTGTTGCGACTGCCTCAAATATTCCGATGTCGAAATTTTATCAGACGGCTGGAAAAAGATTAGAACCTGGCATGACAATGCAACAACGCAATGACTATGGTGTTGGGCTTTCGATGGGTGCTGGTGGAGGTGCTTTGGGTGGATTTTACATGAAAGCCGAGGGAAACCTGGCAACTATTTCTCGCATGTTACCGGGAATCGAAAATTTAATAAAAGTAACTCAATTGAAAGTATTTGGATCTGTAGCATTTGACGCCGGGGATTATACTACATTCGATGAAACCACATTCACCAGGTTCCAATTAGGTATTTCAAAAGGTTTTTATTTTATGAGAAATTTTTCCATAGCACCATTTATAGCGTACGGTTCTGAAAGCGCAACTCCCATGTCATATCCTGAGGGATATACCATTAATGCTGACTTTTTAAATATTGGCACATACTTTACAGCCAATATCTTATACAATCTTCAATTAGTGGCAACCTTGAATATTTATGGATTATTAGGTACTGCTTATGAAAAATATGACGGTGAAATAACAGGAACCTATCCTTATTCTTATGACTATTATTTTGATGGGCGAACAGGCGCCAATTTGGAATTTGGATTAAGATATGAATTCTAAACATTTAAATCTTTTATATGAACACTAAAAACATTATATTAATCGTACTTTCCATTGTTGTATTAACTTCAATTAACGGGCAATCCCGCAAGGATTTAAAGGCTATTTACCACAGTCAGTACAGCTACGAAGTGATGTGTCTTGGCGTGGGTCAGGACGGCACAAAAGCCATCAAGGTATGGAGTTATGGCAAAACAGCTGAAATAGCAGCACACAATGCCAAAAGAGATGCCGTTGCAGCTGTAATTTTTAAAGGTGTTCCGGGAGGCAATGGTGCTGCTCCAACTCCTCCTATTTTAGGCATCGATGGCTACGAAAAGAATCAGACCTTTTTTGATGAATTTTTCAAAGCCGGGGGCATGTATCTTGGTTTTATCAACCTTACAGCTGATGGAGTTCCAAGTGGTGCCGACAGAATTAAAACAAACAAAGGTTTCAAAGTAGCCATTTATGCTTCAGTTAATTTTGATGCCTTAAGAAAATACCTCGAAGATCAGGGTATTGCCAGAAGGCTCGATGCTGGTTTCTAAAAGAATAAACAACAAATAAATCATAGTACCATGAAAAAAATCTTTATTTTATTTGCATTAGCCCTTACCTGCGCATCAATATCAGGTCAGGCAAAAAAACCAATAATTATGGTTGTTCCCAGCGATGCGTTTTGCATCAGCAAGGGATATTTTACGACTATCAACTTAAACGGAAGCGAACAAAAAATCCCGGATTTCAAGAAAGCCATGCAGGAAGACAGTCAGATACGTTTAGTGATTACCAAAATGGGAAGCATCATGTCGGATCGCGGATTTCCGCTTAAAGATTTAGAACAAACACTCAAAAGCATTGAAACTGAAAGTGCCGAGTTGGCTATGATGGCTTCTAAATCTTCCGGCGCCGCCATCAGTGAATCGCCGATAGACATCCTGAGAAGAACCGCAAAGGCAGATATCATCATGGATTTGGATTACACAATCAAACGACAGGGGCCAAGTCAGATTATCACTTTTAACCTGAGAGGATTAGATGCTTATTCGAACAAACAGGTAGCTGCTGCTGCCGGTGTGGGAGCTCCATCTTCATTTGCAACAGCTGATTTACTGCTGGAAGAAGCTGTATTAAGTCACATGGATGCTTTCAATGGTCAGCTAAACAAACATTTTGAAGACATGTTTACCAACGGACGTGAAGTTACAGTGGTTGTGAGGGTATGGACAGGAGCTGAAGTTGATTTAGAAGAGGATTTTACGGTTAATAATGAAACAGACATGCTTTCGATGCACATTGAAAACTGGATGGCTGAGAACACGGTATCAGGAAGATTTTCAACCAGCGATGCTACTGAAAATGTGCTGAAGATGGAACAGGTTCGTATTCCTATGATGTATAAAAGCTCCAGTGGCAGGGAAATGGCGATGGATACACGTCGTTTTGTATCAAATTTAAGCAGGTATCTCGCCAACGCCCCTTTCAATATTGAAACTAAAATATATCAACGCGGATTGGGTGAATGTTGGTTAATCATCGGAGAAAAATAATTAAAATCGATAAACATGAAAAATCTCATCAAACGATTGACATTGCTGCTCATAATTGCAGTTATTATACCCTACTCAATTGGACAGAACAGTGCTGCTCAAAGCGATGACTTCAAACGCATCGCCATTGCACCCACCTTGTCTCCTGAATTGAACAATTACCCTCAGGCCTCATTGAATATTCTGAAGAATAAGATGAAGAATATCGTAAGTCTGAATGGCATGAGTGCTCTGGAAGGCAGCAACATCTTCATTATTTACCCGCAAATTTCGGTGATTAAAAGTGAAGTTACAGCAACAAGTCCTGCTATGTATGCATTGCGACTGGAAGTGATTTTTAATGTAGCCGATTTCTACACCGGGAATGTTTATGCCAGTGCTGCTCACGAAGTGGCAGGTGTGGGCAGAACAGAACAGGTAGCCTATAATGCTGCTTTTCAGCAGATACCCGACAGAGCCGGCAAATACAAGGTAATGATGGAAAAAGCCAAAACAGAAATCATTGGATATTACAACACCCACTGCGACCTGGCTATTTCACGCGCTAAAAGCCTTGCTGCACAACGAAGATGGAGCGATGCACTCGATTTATTGAATTCTGTTCCTCCCGTATCCCGTGAATGTTTTGATAAGGCTAACTTTGCTGCAGAAGAAATTGCACGCAACATGCCGGTTATCATCCCTACAGAACATCCCGTTGACGATGCACAGGTAAAAGCGAAAGAAGTTGAAACCCAAGACATGGTAGAATTGGGCAACAATGTGTTTATTCGCTATAAAAGTGCCAGGTTAATTGGCGATATCACAACGGTCTATTTTGAGCTGATAAGTAAAAACGAAGATGATTTCGACCAACATTTTTACAGAATCTACGAGACATTCATCATCAACGAAAAAGGAGAAGAACTGCGGATAAAACAAATGAAAGTCGGAAAAAAGGAAAGCAACTACTACATCAAAGCCACGCTCATTCCGGAGGTAAATACCGAGCTGGTATGCGAATTTCCGAAGGTTAAAGAAATAAAAATGCTTCGGTTTATGATAAATGACAATCTTTTCAGGTTTAAAAATATTGTGCTTTGAAACTAAAAAACAACTTGCCATGAGAAGAATCATATTTTTAGGCTTCATCCTGCTATCGATAGCGGCAGCTGCACAAGTATCGGTACTGGAGAAAAGCGGAAAGAAACCGGGATGGATTATGGAGATGGAACGGGGCTTCATCATTGGAATTGGAAAAGCAGGTGATATTCAACTGGCTCAGGACAATGCCATGCTACAGGTTAAAGCCCAGATTGTAAGCTCTGTTGCAGATAACATTGTTTCAAGTTCGGAATTGAGAACTATTGAAGTTACGGCTGAGAATATCTCAAAACAATTTCAGAGTTTTTCAGGCGTCATCACTTCCCAATCGGCTACTCAGGATTTCCTGCACGGCATTTCGAAAGTTAACGTGAGTGACTTTTATTGGGAAAAACTGCAGGATAAAAATACCAAAGCACTATATTATCAGTATTTCATCAAGTATCCTTTCAGTCAGTGGGACCTGGAAAAATTGGTTGCTGATTTCAAAATGAAAGACAGGGAATTGACAGAAACATTAGAAAAAACACTGGAACGTCTTAACACCTTTAAATCAATCGAGGAATTAAGAGAATGTAAATCTATACTGACCGGATTACAACAATACTTTATAGATCAACGCAAAACAAAAGCACAAATCGGAATCGAGCGTGCTTTACAATTTCTTGGCTCTGTCATAATCAGGAATGAAAACAGCTCATTGGGCATTTTGCGTTATGCTTTGTACATCGACAATCGCATCGTGACCTTTTCTTCCCGTCCAACTGTTAAGGCACCCTGTGCAATTATTGAAGACCGGAAAACCGGCACAGAAATTTGCGAAATGAAATACCGCTATGATGAGTGCTATGGAGATGTTGATAACAAAATTTTCATTAGTTACAACATTCCTGAAGGGAAAAAAGCCGAAAACACCTTTTACTTCGACATCAACGAAAATAAAGCTGAGTTAAATCTGATTGGCACGATCAGGATAAACGGTGGAGATATCGACAATGAGGTTGTAAGAAATACAAGTTGCAAAATAGAACTTTCATCCAAGTTTGATAGTCCGACAACCATCACCAACATTACCCTGGAATGGAAGCAAAACGGAATAGTCATCGACATTCCGGTCAATCAAACGATTAAAGGAAAAGGAGTTCATGTTGTAGAGTACATCATACCTTCTATCCCGATGGCAGCAGTGTCAACCATGTTGTTCCCCGAAAATAAGGTGAATGGTTCAATAACCTATACATCAGGTAACCAAACACAACGAATCAGAATTTACCAACGGGATTATATTACCTCCTGGTAAATTATTTTAAAATAGCCTCTTCAATCTCTCTGAAATAGCGGGTGTTGATCTGTTTAACAAATTCGTTATAAGCTTCAATGCCCGCTTTCCCGGGAGTCAGTTGCATTCCTTTCACCGGCGATATTTCTGTAATATATTTAATTTTGTTGTTGGTATCAGTCACAACAATGGTACCCGTTAGTATGCTGGTATAAATACCGTTAGCGAAACTTTGCTGTTTAGTTTCTGTTTCAACAACGCAAACAAAATCCTCGCTGTTATTCTCAGATGCATATCCTTTTGATTTACTCAGATTGACAAACGTTTTTCTAACCATCCCATCTGATATTTCAACACCTGCATTGCTTTCCTTTATTTCAAACCTGATTGTCGGCTTAGAAATGTAAACAGGTATGGTAAGTGTATTGAGAGACATATCCAGAATAGCCCTGCGAACCACGAAATCGGCGGATGACTCAACCAGCATTGTATTTACATCCGGCACCACCCTAAAAGTCTCCTCTTTATTCAAAGAACGGGTTTTACCTATTGAAAACTGAGCCTGCCCCTTTTCATCCGTAATCACGATTGCAGGTTGAATAGCTCTTTCAGAATAGTGCGCCAACAATGGAAATCCTGAAACAGGTTTGCCTTTTTCATCCAACAGGCGAAAAGTTAGCTTATCGCGATTGATTTCTCCGGATGAAATCACCTGAATTTCAGGATGCGATGGCTCAATTTTCAGTGAAGATAATATAGCATTCAGCCGGGCAAATGACTGAACAACCAGATTCTCTTCCTTGTTGTCGATAGACGCGACAATAGTCTCATTCAGATAGAGTTTAACAGCATCAACCGTTTTGGCATAATTTACCAATGCCTGTTTCAAATCTCTATTTTTATCAGCATCTGTTGCAAGTTTAAAATAAGATGCCGCATTCTGCACTGCCGCCTGTCGCTTCAGTTGTTGCTGTTCGTAATATTTTCGTTTCGATAAGCGGTAGTACACCCAGTAGTTTTTCTTATCGGCATAGGTTGCCACCAACTCATATCCATCCAGCTCGGTAGAAACCCGCGAACGAATCAGCGAGTTAAATTCATCTGTTATTTTATCATTTCTGACCAGTGTCACCAACACATTGGAAGAAAAAAGTTGTACCGATATCTCGGATGCCAGTTCGTTAAGCGCATCCTTACGGGCTCTTTCGACATGGGTGTTTTGTTTTTTATAGATGGGTGCAGAACCAATACCAATAAAATACTCCGGGTCAGAAAGCTGGGTATTCACCCAATCAGGAACTATTTTTTTCCTGAAGCATGCATGCACATTGATACCTTGCATCAACAGCACCAAAACGAAACAATAAACTGAGATCTTGATCGAAAATTTATTTATCGGGATCATAAGCTCTGATTTTTTTAAACATATCCATGGCAGCAACCGATGCAAAGTTTTGCTCAAATGATGCTTTTTCGGTCAACACCGTCCGGGCATCAAACAATTGCCTCATTGAATTCAAACGTGCCTGGTCTGTATACATTGTATCTCTCCTTCCCTCCCCCCAATCGCCGGGAAACAAGTCACGTTGGTCATATTCACTGCTTGCGTAAACAACCTTGTCTGAATATGTTTTCTCAATTATATCCGCTGCAACTACAATGGTATTTTCGACCCGGATAAACTCATAACCGAACTGAATCGTTGCATGAGCTGTTTGTGAACATTCGAGATAATACACCTTTCTGAATTTTTGCTGCCTGTCTTTGTCTGTATAACGCAGAAATGCCTTTCGTTCCGTTTTGTTGATTTTCGAAACGGAGTAAACCGATTTTTTGATATCACCCGACAAAAATACCCTGATGGGAATCACCAGACTGGCATCGAATGGCAAATTATGTTGCAGGGCAAGTCGTTGCTCCTCCAACATACGACGTGTGTAATCGGTTGATACTATCTTCAGCAAAGGATCGTTTTGTTTAGCAAACTCCTGTTTAGTCATTTGTTCAATTTCCGAGGCCAGAAAAGGGTAAGCATAAGCCTGCTTAAATGGCTGAATGGCAATGGTAAGCACAGCATATTGCAGGGATTCTTTTTGCAGGGACGCGGCATCTTTGTATGTCGGATTGACTTTCAACAAACGTCCAAAAGCAAAATAAGCGGAACGATACAACCTGCCATCAAAATACTTGCGTCCCTCTCTGTATATCGGTTCACAAACGGCAAAAGCATGCAACTCGATGGCACGTTCATAATTCCGGTCAATGCTCATTACCTCCTGAAACAGCCTTTCTGCCTCACTGAACTGCTCTTTGTCGAGCGCTTCCTGTGCTTTTGTATAGGTTACCCGTAAATGGCGGATTTTCGCCTCGTCAAATTGTCCCCGGGCTTTATGACTGACATCAAAATCAACCTTAAATTCCGCCGTCTTTTGCTGCAGGTTCTGCAATTCAAGGAAATAAGCCACAACCTGATTATCCTGTAATGCCATATATGCATCGTTGATTTTCGATTCCAGCTCGTCACCGTATCTTTTCGCTGCACGCATCAGTCCGATTCGGGCATCATCATTTTTTTCAAACTTCTTCCGAAGCGAAAAAACATAATTATCCACAGCCTGACGGTACATCTCAGCCTGTTCATACTTAACAGCCTGGCGCACATATCTTTTTGAGGCGCAACCGGCCAAAATCAACAGGAATAAAGCTATGAAAAACCAATTAAAAACGTTATTATTAAGTCTGATCATCCGCAACAAAAATCATTAATTCAAACTACTGATGGTAAACCCACCTTCAATCTCACCCCTGTTAATTTTGAACACATTCCAACCATTTCCTGTTTTTCCGACAGGCACATAAAAGGTGTTGGTTAATTCGTTGTTATTATAAACCCTGACTACCGCTTTTGATTTAGAAAGCTCATTGGACGAAGACCTGTTAGTGTTCGTATAATCATGAACGTAACAGGTATAAACCGCATTATTATCAGCACGATAAATGGTAATTGTTTCCGGTCCGTAGCATTTGGTATCGTCCCGATCAAGCCGGGCAGCACCATCTCCTGAACTTTGCATATTGCGATAAGAAATGTGATAAGCACCTTCTTTCACCAAATGCAAATCGAGATCCGACGGACTGCTATCCCAATCCAGCACAATGCGCACAGCCCCTAATTCAGTTCTGGGAGATACCGTAAATCGATTATAAAAAATAGTATTGGCAACAACTTCAAAGCGATAGGTTGCTGTTATATAACCTTTTTTGGCGAAAGTAAAGTAATACATCCCATCCGTTTTTTTATCAAAAAGTATTTTACCTCCGGGGTCGGTTGTAAACTCACCAATATCCCTGATATTGATTACACCATCCGAAACCACATCGCCTGTAAGAGCGTCAAAGAAACGCAGGGTAAACTTATCCTCGTGCATTTCAGTCTGCACATCTTCGAGCAAATCACGCATCTTGTCGATTTGCGAATTCGCTGCAAAATAAATGACCGATAACAAAATCAAAACAAGTCCTCTTTTCATAATAATTCAATTTAAATTTTATTCACCTTACAATGCCACTTAATGAGACAGTATGACATGTAAAGAATTGTTCTTTAGCACAATATTTTGAACTTGCACAACACAATCAAAGGTGCCTGTTTCCCTGTTCAATGAAATCAATTTAGACTGATATTCATCACCTACCTGTTTGACCCGCACCTGTTCGTTCATAAACTGCCGCGATATTTGTTTAACAACATCTGATATCAGCGCATACCATAATCCATGATATACCGGAGCACCTGAAAACTTATTTTCCGGCAGTTCAGCCTCATCATCAGGTTCATAAAAGTAGCGATATTGCTCAAAAACAGAGTTATATTCGTTGAATTTGCTGTTAATGCTAATTTTCCCGCGACTATCGGCATGAAAACGATAATCCGAATTCAGCGCCATCATGGACGGATAAAAAACGATATTATTATTTACCGATATCCTGTTAATTGTTCTCGAAACATCATCGAGGGAAATTTCCTTGGCATAAATTTCCATTTCCCCTGCAAAATTAACGATAACATTTTTGGGTGGAATACCAGGATTGACTGTCAACAAAACAATTATTTCTCCACTCGATAATTGATGATGATTAAAACTGCACTGACTCAACGGGATAGAACAATTCATCTGCAACAAACACAATTCCTCGTAATTGGACATCAACCCTCCGGAATCTTCATCGTGAAAGAAGTCGGTTACTCCCCTGCCTTTCGCATTTTTCAATGCATACATAAAAACAGCACGAGCGTAAGCCTGATTCATGGCGAGTAAAGTATCCTTCATCGCGGGATCAGAAATGCCAACAAAAACAGGGGCGGAAGCAAGATTAAAAACCGGCGGAATGGTACTTTTAACTGGTATTGGCGTGTTCAATTCCTGCTGATTGGATGATGACATCTCATCAATCAGGCTTTTCAGATAATCCTGTGAAAAACAGAAAAATGAAACTGAAGACAGCCATATTAAAATTACACAGGTACGCATAAGGCAAAAAAATACTCCCCGAACAGCATTATGCTGTATTCGGGGAGGTTAGCATGAGGATATTATCTTCCCATATTATTCATTTCATTCTCGAAAGTCTTTTTAAACTTCTCGTAATTATAATCGACTTTCAGCATTTCACTATTGCTCATGCGGTTATTGAGTGATTCAAGCAGTTCGCTGCTACCCAATTCAACACAAACATAGTATTTATAATTACCGGATTTTGTCATGGTTGTTTTTTCGCAAATCACGGTTGTACCAGCCAACGTTTGATCCACCACTTCACGGGTCAATCCTTCGTAGTTTTTCATCAACTCTTCTTTGTTGTTGTAGTTGCCTGACTTCACATAGTTATCGGTAACACTTTTAACCTTAGTATTAATGGCAGCAGCAAGACCTGCACGTGCTTCGCTCATGGCTTTTCTTTTCGCAGTCATTTGATCCATACTTTCACCGATTGCTGAGTATCTGAACGCTTTGCTATTACTTTGAAATTCCGGACCGGCACAATGCGTTTTAACTTCCACTTCTCCAAAATCCTGAGAAGTCAATGCTTTTGTTTTGCATGAAATCATGCCTAAACTGATGATTCCCACTAACAGGAAAACATTCATAACTGATAAAATTTGTTTTTTCATAAGATTATTTTTTGAGATAAATAATAATGGAAGATTGTTGTGTATAAACTTGAGCCAAAGATAAATAATTTTCTTAAAATTGCCGTATATTTTATAAAAAATGTTGTGAAGAAGAAAACTAATTCTGATGTAAAAACTGATTTGAACACATATCAATCACTTGTTCGGGGAATAAGCTTTTTGTCCGTAGGACAATATGTGATTAACCGCAGGCATAAGCCTGTGGTAAGTGCGAGAGCACAAAACGACTGCCCGTAGGGCGGTACTATATCAATCTATCAAAAAATACTGTTCATCTATGCCAATTCCGTTATCCTCAATCAATCTGCGATATTCGTCCTTAAATGTTTCGTTTTTATGATGTTCTTGCTGGTTCTTAATATATTCTATCACAATATCCTTTTCCTGATACCTGATAGTAAAAGCAGCATATTTTTCGCCCCATGACTTAAAACCGGGAAATTTATCTTTATTGCTTTTGAGCCAGGAATTAGTAGAAGTTTTAAGTTCTTTCACAAAATCAGATAGTGCAATAGTAGCATGTATGCCAACCAGAATGTGTATATGGTCGGGCATACCGTTGATTCGGTATAAAAATGATTTTTTGTTTTTGATATATCCCCATATATAGCGATACAATTCTTCAGAATGTTCACTTGGAAGAATATTTTCACTGTATTTGGTGCGTATGATGATATGATGTAATGACTGTATATAACTCATTGTATATATTATTATGCCGCCCTACGGGCGGATGTTTTACCTGACTTTAAACCCGTAAGATAAATCTTACGGTTAATCACATATTGCCCTACGGGCAATTGTTCTCACTTACCACGTTAAAGGATCTCCGCTTCACTCCTGCTTCGCCGGCTAAAGAAATGGTTTTTAGCTCAAATCAATACTGTGGAGCTATGGGACAAGAGCGAGGCGAAAACCCAGAAGGTCATCGCGACCGTCGGGGTAGTTACTACCGCGATTCGCCGAACGGCAGTCGTCTGCGCGGCCGTTCCAGCTGCCGCCACGAAACACGCAGTACAAAACCGATACAGGTCCCTGCGGGTTGTTCTGCGGACTGCTCTTGTAATAATCACTCCCATACCAATCACTACACCATTCCCATACATTCCCACTCATATCATATAGTCCCAACGCATTGGGTTTTTTGGTGCCCACCGCTTGGGTTTTTCTCCTGCTGTTGGAATAGTACCAGGCATATTTGCCCAAACTGCTTTCGCTGTTGGTACCTGCCCATTGGGTGCGGTTGTTAGCGCCTCCTCCCGCTGTATACTCCCATTCGGCTTCTGTCGGTAAACGGTATTTCTTGCCGGTCAATTTATTCAACTTTTTTAGGAACTCCTGACAGTCGTTCCAACTGACTTGTTCAACCGGTAAATTGTTTCCCTTAAAGTAGCTTGGGTTATTGCCCATCACTGCCTGCCAAAGGGCTTGAGTTACTTCCGTTTTCCCCATGGCAAAATCGCTTACCGTTACAGTATGCACTGGTTTTTCATCACTTATCCCGCTATTACTACCCATCTGAAAGGTACCACCCTTTATCCCAATCATCTCAAAACTTACTCCTTTCACGGTTTCAGTAAAAGATGCCGGGCCAAATGCCAGTGTAAAGTTGGTTTCACCTCCGCTTTGTGGAATCTCCACCTTTCTTTCAGCTGTTTTCCCTTCAAGTTCAATTTTCAGCACATGGCTGCCATAAGTCAGGTTACCTTTGTATGGAGTTTTGCCCACGGCATTGCCATCAATAAACAAATTAACTCCCGATGGAGTGGAATTGATGGCCACCACTCTGCCATTCACCAAGGTTTCACTTATCATGGCACTTGTGCCCTCGGTAATGCTGATTGATTTGGTTAACGGAGCATAACCCTGCCGGGATAGTTCCACCTTGTAATCGCCTATCAACAGTTTATTGATTGTATTGGGCGTAATACCACAATCTTTTCCATTAATTTTAATAGCTGCGCCAGATGGAGAGCTCACCACATCCAATGAACCGTATATCGGGGTAGGTTGCAGTTCTATCGTTCGCTTGTCTCCCGTAGTCAATTCGATGTCCTGTTTGGCAGCCCGGTGTTTATCCAACATCGCTTCGATGGAATAAATCCCTGCACCCAGTCGGCCGCTCCAGCTCCCTGTGCCTTTTTGCTGGTTATTCAACACGATACTTGCTCCCGATGGGGCATTGATGGTGAGTTCCGCAAAATTCGGTTGCAGGGTGACATTCAGCGGAGTGGTCTGTCCGTCGGTTACCCTCACTCTCTGCGTGATGGGTTGATACATCTCCTTTACCACCTGCACGGCGTGCTCCCCGCTGGCTATGGGATTGGTAGTCAATGGAGTGGTGGCTGCAATCAAGTTCCCGTTTACAAACACCTGTGCGCCGCTTTCGGGTTGCGAACTAATTTTAATGTATCCAAACGCTGGTTTCAATTTCACGGCAACCGTTTTCTTTTCATTTCCCATCTCTATCTTTCCCGCTTCGGTATGATACAGCGGCATTTCCACACGGTAGTTATAAGCGCCCGGTTTGAGTTTCGCCATGTATTCTCCTGTTTTCACAAATTCATCGTTGATATAGATCAGGGCATTGGCAGGTTCGGGCGTTATTACTAACCACTGACTTTCAATGGTTTCTTCTACAATGGTGGTAACACGGCCGGTTACCAGCACCATTTCATACACGGTAGCTTTTTGAATGCTCATGGGGATCATGTAATCCCTGAGCTGCCCCAACTGAGGATGAAAAATGGAGACTCGTTTGATTCCCCAGGGCACATACACCCATATTTCTGATGGTTTTTCGATGGTTTTTACAATGCCGGTCATGCCACCATCAAACGTAAAGCCTTTTTGAGTGGTTACAACTTTTATGAGGGCCGCAATATCGCCATTCTGATCTTTCTCCGGAGAATTAACCCTTGCATCCAAATCATTCTCGAGCATGCGGAAGGATTTAACTGAAAGTTGAGCCTGCGCAGCACTCCCAATCAGCATAAACAGGAATAGAAATCTGATAAAACATGTTTTATTCATAGTGACAAGTACGAGAATATTAGGATTAATAAAAAAGTTAAACCGTTTCAAAAGCTTTCAAAAACACAACAAAGATATGTTTTTTCATGAGAATCGAAAGTACAACTTTAACATATCATGAATAACAAAATTAAAGCTTTAGGTTATCAAATGTGATTTTCTTTATGATTTCATTTCAATAGAGTTCTCTTTTATCATGTTCATTCCCACATCTGTTTAAGCAAATGGGGCAAAGCAGCAATGAGATAAAACGGCAGATTGATTAATCTGAACTCCTTGTTGGTTATTGTTTTTACAGTATCAATACTAAACATGCCCGACCAAACACGTATTGCCACATCATGGTTTGTTTCGTTCATAAACTGATGAATTGATTTCAGGTGTGCATTATGTCCTGATTTGACTTCAACCGGAATAACTTTTCCATCAAATACGATTACAAAATCTACTTCAGCCACGCTACCTCTTTTATTGCGCATCCAGTAATTCTGCTTCAAACCAACTTCAAAACTCAAGGTTTTCAGTTCCTGAGCAACAATCTGTTCGGCAGCTTTACCCCGCCAGGTATCCAACAAATCAGTATTTAGCAGGTATTCCTTCTGAACACCTGCAGCATAATTCACCAACCCGGCATCTAACCAGAACAGTTTAGGCGATTTTTTCAGATCAGAGACAGCAGGTAAACTTACATTGGTAGTTGGATATACCAATTCCAGCAACATGGCTTTGCTTAATGTTCGAAAAGCTTCACCGGTTTCTCTTGCTTTGTAAGATGAAGCCGCGAATCCACCCAAGGTTATTGTTTGACCCGAAAATGCCCATCCTTCCTCTAAAATATAGCTGATAACATTCGCCTGCGTGTTAGTCTCAGCATATTTTTCAACATCGTTTTTATAGGCATTCAACAATTGATTATATACCTTAGATAGTGCTACAATATCTCTCTCGGAAGCATATCGCGCCACAACTTCCGGCATACCGCCAATCAACGCATATAAATTAAAGTGTTGCAGCATTTCAGTATGAAATGGCTGGGGAAGTGCCGCTTTTGTTATCATATTCACAAATCGGCCCTCGCCAATAGCTGCAAGGTATTCAATGAAGGAGCAGGGGCGAATTGCCATATATTCGACACGACCCACCGGCAAAGAAATATGTTTATCCAGCATGGTTTCCAACAACGAACCCGCAGCAATAACAAATACTTCCGGCAAATCTTCGTAAAAATACCGCAAAAGTGAGATAGCATGTGATGATTCCTGAATTTCATCCATAAAAAGCAAAGTTCGACCTTCTTTCCGTGTTTTGTTACAATACAGAAACAAAAGTGGCATCAGTTTTTTTACGTCATCTGTAGATTCCATTAATTCTTTCGAACCGGATTTCTCCAGATTGATGTACAAATAATTTTCGAACTGTTTCCCGAACTTATTCACGACAGTTGTCTTCCCTACCTGACGAGCACCCCGTAACACCAAGGGTTTTCGATGAGGATTCAAAGCCCACTTTTCTAATTCTTTTTCAATTGTTCTTATAAACATGCTCTAGTTATTTAGATTTCAGCGACAAAGTTAAGAATAATCTTTCATAATTGTATCATTGCAGGGGTATTTTATCGCATTATTTGTATCATTGCAGGGGTGATTTTAAGCATTATTTGTATCATTGCAGGGGTAAATTAAGACAACTCTAATCCTTGATACAACGGACAGAGTACCCGAGCGAACGGATGTAACTATACAGAGATGCACTGTTGTTATTAACGTTTAAACTATGAGAAGCTGTACTCCCTATGCTGCTCGACCAATAACTGCCGTAAGTCCCAACACCTCCAACCGAACCGCTACTACCATCGCGGTAACCGGCCATGGGTAACTTCAACGGTGAGGCAAAAGCTCCAATTGAGTTTTTGCTACTCCAACTTGCAACTTCAGTCGTCCATTCAGCTGAAGTAGGAACGCGATAACCAGCAGGACATGGATTATTGATGCCATTTACTCCTTGCCATAAATAATCATTCTGAGGACTTCGCCAATCTTTTGGAGTGTTATTAGTTAAAATGAAATTCCCATGTCCCGGATTATCGTTGGAACTTAATACGTTGGTTGTTGTTGAAATTCTCTTTTCATGTCCATCCGCGGCACGACCCCATTGGTATAAATCCCCGTACGAAAGGGCATCGGTACTTGAAGTGGCAACTTGCAAAGCTCCTACGTTTCGATCTATCCAGATTCTGCCTGTTGTGGGATTGGTCACCTCTCCATAAGTATAATTTGTAATAAAACTTTCTTCATTTCCATATGCTGTGCCTACTGAATTTGTTGCATAAGCCCGAACATAATACGTTGTTACAGGTGTTAATCCTGTAATTGAACTAATAAAAACACCACTATCGTTGCCGTCGGATGTTTTGAAATCAGAAGTTGTAGGGTTTGTAGTTGTACTCCAGCACACCCCACGGTCTGTAATTGTTGCACCTCCATCATCGGTTATATTACCACCTGAAACGGCTGCGTTATCCTTTATTGATGTAACTGGATTTGTTGAAAGGTTTATCACTCCATTTCGGGTTATAAAACTATCTTCGTTTCCGTAGTAAGTTCCCCCACTGTTTGTGGCATACGACCGTACATAATAAACTGTATTTACAGCCAATTCGGTTAATGTACTATTAAATTCTCCAATTCCTTTGCCATCATTGGTTTTAAAATGCTCAATCGTTGGATTTGGTGCTGTGTTCCAACATACTCCACGGGCAATAATATCAGAATTGTCACCCTCAATTACTATATTACCTCCGCTTTGAGCCGAATTAACTGTTATCTCACTGACTTCTATGGTCGTGATCCCAATTGATTTGGTAGTAAATATTTCCTCCAACCCGTAAGCAATACCATTTTTGTTGGTAGCGTATGCTCTTAAATAATAGGTCGTATTGGGATTCAGACCAACTATTTTACTAATAAAACTACCTGAAATTATAGAATCCTGCGTGATATTATCGGTAATGGTAGGATTGGGACTTACTGACCAACAAACGCCACAGGCTGAAATTTCATACCCAGCATCGGAATCAATATACCCTCCGCTCAGTGCGGATGCTTCGGTGACAAGACTGACTTCAGTGGTGGTGATTTTTGGCAAAAGGTCTGTTGGATCAGGTTTTTCACAACTGTGATGTAAAATCAACGTTGCGAAAATGAAGATAAAAGCACTACTAAGATGTTTCATGTGACGTATTATTTTTTTTATTAACATATTATCAATCTTGCTTTTTGACCAAAAACCAATCCACCCACGCATCCAAATGCCGCGCTGAATTTGGTCGAAGAACAATCTCTCGTTTTTCATCCAACAAATATATGGTAGGGGTAGCAAACACATGGTAACGCTTCACAACAGCGCTTTCCCATTTCTGATAGTCGCACACAGATATAAATGGGAAGTTCGACGCGAAATTCTTGAAAGATTGCTTATCCTCATCCAACGAAAAGAATACTACTTCCAAACCATGCTCTTTCCATTTCGGGTAAAGTTGGGAGATGGTTACAAGTTCTTCCTTGCAGGCATTGCACCAACTTGCGCCAAAAACTACTACGGTATATTTGCTTTTGACATCAGAAAACTTTTTGGGAATATTGGAATGAATATATCCCGGAGCAATCAAATCAGTTTTAAACTCAAAATCGGGAGCGATATTTCCTTTCTTCATGGCCCGGTAGCTTTCCAACTGGGCAGCCAAATCGTTATTGAGGGTGCAGCTCTGTTCGTTCAGCACTTTCACAGCCAAGTATTCAGAGGAACCAAACAAGCTTCTTTTCTCAAGTAATTTAAAAAGGAAGTCCGTAATTTCATTGAATTTCTTCTCATCAGAGATTAAAGTTAGCATCATCCTGTCGATGGATTTGTTCATCTCAACGTACACTGAATCGAGTGAACGACCACTGTTCTCAATCAACCAAAAGTGTGCTTCGATGGCATCCCGAAGTAGACCGCTCTTGTATAAGCGAGGGTCAGTATAATCCAATTGCCTGAATTGTTCTATTGTTGCAGAAAGTTCTGCTGTGCGGTATTGCGCGATAACACCTACCGAACTAACTAATTTGCGCACCGGAAGATACCAGCTCACATAACTTTTTGAATTTAGCTTCTCAAGAAAGTCCCTGTCTTCCTGTTGAATCCTGATTCGTTCATTTTCAATGGCTTTCTTTGCTTGTTCTTGCACTACAAACAACGAATCCTTTTGATAAATCTTTTGAAGGTAGTCCCAGGCACTCAAAGCTTGCTCCCGACGTGGATGCTCGGTAGCATAACATCCAAAAAGTTCATTCTCCTGACTTCCACTGATAAGTATGGTTTCAGGATTAGCTAAACTTTCGCCGGTAATATGCATTTTTTCATTTGCAAGTACAATGATGAACGACTTATTATCATCCGTTGCCAGATAAGCCATCCCATAATCTTTTTCGAAAAAACTCATCGTGAAAGCACCATTGGTTGAAGCTTTAACACTATCAATGGTATAGATTTCGAAACCATCAAAACCAACTAATCGCACCGGCTGATTACCCAGGGCAGAAAAGGAGCCGGATAGGGTATTTTGGGAGTGTAATTTAATTCCTGAGAATAGAATTATAAAAGTAGTTAGTAATATTTTATTCATTTTTTTACTGCGAATGATTTGATAAAATCAAAGTGTCATGTCACTAATCCTTAAGGCAACGAACAGAGATTCCGTACGCGTGGCTGTGGTTGCTCATATCGGCAGTGACACTGTTGAAGACCAGGACCTGAACGTAAGTACCATTCACAGCACCCGACCAATAGAAACCGTTGGAGCCTACATTGACGAGCGAACCATTGGTGTAGTGACGGTAGCCAGCCATAGGCAATTTCAATGGCGACGTAAATGCTCCCGCCGAATTACCGCTGCCCCAGCTTGCACATTCGGCGTTCCATTCTGCTGCTGTGGGTATACGGAATCCTTCCGGACAAGGATTATTAGTCCCATTGACTCCCTGCCATAGGTTATTGTTTTGGGGGCTTCGCCAGTCGGAGTTTTCACCACTTTCGGTGATAAAATTGCCGTGGCCGGGAGTATCGCTGCTGCTTAATGTAGATGTCGTTGGGGAAGTACGCTTTTCATGT
This sequence comes from Bacteroidota bacterium, assembly GCA_023459355.1. Lineage (GTDB taxonomy): Bacteria > Bacteroidota > Bacteroidia > Bacteroidales > Paludibacteraceae > Paludibacter. The sequence goes on from JAEWUM010000036.1 coordinate 125,581, forward strand.
CCATCCGTTCCACGCCCCCATTGGTACAAATCACCGTATCCTTCGGTATCCGTACTGGAATTGGCAACCCGAGTAGCTCCAAGGTTGCGATCCATCCAAACTTTACCTGTAGGACTGGTAACCGTACTAAAAGCAGGAGCAGAAGTTGTCGTAAAACTCACTTCATTTCCATAAGCTGTACCTATACTATTCGTCGCATACGCTCTTACATAATAAGTTGTATTCTCACTCAGACCAATTAAATTACTTTCAAAAGAACCCGTTCCACTTCCATCTGTTGTTTTACTATGCTCAATTGTTGGGGTTGGACTGGTATTCCAACAAACACCCCTTGAGGTTACTGTTGCACCACCATCTGAACTCACGTTTCCACCACTGGTAGCAGAGGTATAACTTATTGCTGAGACAAAAGATGTTGTAACGGTTGGCAAAACAGTGTAGGATGACGTAGTAAAACTTACTTCATTCCCATAAGCAGTACCCACACTGTTCGTCGCATACGCTCTTACAAAGTAAGTTGTATTAGCAGCAAGATTTGTTAAATCACTAATGAAGTGGCCGGCTCCACTCCCATCTTCTGTTTTACTATGCTCAATTGTCGGGGTTGGACTGGTATTCCAACAAACACCCCGGGCAGTTACTGCTGATCCACCATCTGAGCTAACGTTTCCACCACTGGTGGCTGAAGTGTAGCTTATTGATGATACAGAAGTTGTTGAAACTGTTGGGGTGGAATTTGTTACTTCACCCTTAATGCATCGAACGGAGCGTCCGAACGATATAGGTAATCCGGCACCCACGCCAGCATTGTTATTGTTGATGCTTAATTGTCCAGGGAATTCATTACTCACGAGTGTACTGGAGGAATAGTATCCAGAAATTCCAATATAGTTGAACGAACCATCGTAGTAGCGGTAGCCCGCCAAAGGTAATTTTAGCGGTGATGCATAGGCACCTGATGAATCATAGCTACTCCAACTCGTATATTCGGTCTCCCATTCTATCAGGGTAGGAACCCGATAACCTTCAGGGCAAGGATTATTAATCCCATTAACACCTTGCCACAAATTATTGTTTCTCGGAATTCGCCAGTCATAATTATAGTTGCTTGTTGTAATAAACTGTCCATGACCTGGAGAATCACTACTACTCAAGGAACTTGTAGTCCCAGAAGTTCGCTTTTCATGTCCATCTGAACCTCTTCCCCATTGATACAAGTCGCCATACGCATCAGCATCTGTAGAGGAAGTAGCAGCCCGACTGGCACCAAGATTTCTATCCATCCAAATCTTTCCAGTTGTGGGATTCAAAACTTCAACTACCTCTGTTTCAATTTTATCTGTTTTAAATATAATCTCGTTACCATAACTGGTTCCTGCAGCATTTGTAGCATAAGCTCTAACATAATAAGTTGTATTTTCAAACAGACTGGTAATTGAACTTACATAATTTCCAATACCTGTACCATCAGAAGTTTTACTATTTTCTATTGTCGGGCCTGAATTCGTGTTCCAGCATACACCTCGAGCTAATACAACTGATCCTCCATCATGAGTTATATTTCCACCACTCATTGCAGCAGATGATGTAATTGTATTTACCTCTGTTGTTGTTAAAACAGGTAGCGTGATCGGTACTGTAGTTATAAAACTCATTTCATTTCCATAAGCTGTTCCTGCACCATTGGTAGCATATGCCCTGACATAATATGTTGTCCCTGGCTCAAGGTCTGCAATTTGACTTGTAAAGTTACCTACACCGGAACCCTCTGTTGTTTTTGTGCTTAAATTCACTGTAGGATCTTGTGCTGTGCTCCAAACCACACCTCTTGCTATTACCGGCGAACATCCATCATTTGTGATATGTCCCCCTGAAAGTGCAGTTGTAACACCTACCGCGGTAACAATGGTAGTTGTTAAAACAGGCAAACCTACAAAGAACTCCTCTCCATAAGCTGTACCAAAAGCATTTGTAGCATAAGCTCTGACATAATAATTTTTGAGCGAATCTAAACCAGTCACATTAGATGAGAAATAATTTTCGTTTAGAGTAAGGACTGTTTTTGTTGTCAATTCGACTGTAGGGGTTTGTAAAAGACTCCAACATACTCCACAAGCTGTTATGGAATCTCCACCGTTATCTTCAATTACGCCCCCTGTTTCAAATGACTTACCAGTTACAGCTGACGGGTAAAGTGTATTCAGCAATGGGATTCCTTTTGTTGTAAAATTCTTTTGTTCACCATAATTAATACCGGTACTATTAATCACGTAGGGTCTGACAAAATAGTTGGTTCTGGGGATTAATGAATCTATTTGAAACTGATTAAAAACAATATCCCTTTTTTCAATGTAGTTAGTATTTTTAGTAGGATTATCATTTTTACTCCAACAAACACCTATTGACCTGATAAAACCTTTACCTTCTTTCGTTATCGATAAGTTTACAATCACAGCACTGTCAGTCTGTTCTGAAAAGGATACTATTTCAGCTTCTGCCAACTCTCCGGGTGTAAAAACTCCCTCGAAGACTTCTTTGTTTTCTTCTTCGCACGAAAACACAAGAATTGTCAGTAACAAAACAAGAATTGTTCGAAATCTTTTCATAATGTAGTCGTCTAAAACATGAAGCCCAGTCCCCCACCAAACTGTAATGCATCATAATTTGTATCACCAGCAGAGATTGTTTTCTTTAACTCTCCAAATATAAACAACTGACCTACAACGACTTTAACACCCACCTTCAACACAGGCATTGAAGTATTAATAATTGCATCTCCTTCAATTGTCAAACCTCCATCTTTTGTATACAATTGAGAAAATTGGTAACCAGCTAATATATATGGAAAGAAAAAACTACTTATCCTGAAAGGGATTATCCCTCCACTAATTTCAGCTCCTCGATGAGAAACTAATGCATTGGGTTTAAATGGCTCAAAATCTACCATATTAAAGCCACAACTAAATGCCGCCACATCAACAATAAATGGATAAAAAATGCTGTTTATATTTATCTGATGTCCTAAATCCACAATGATATTACCCGTTGAGATATTATTATTAAATATTGTATTATTGAAATTCGTCTGCATATACCCATAGCTCAATGCGATGGGATGTTGTTTAAAGAAACTTCTTGTAAAATGTCTTGTAGAAAAATGAAAATTATTTTCTCTGGCTAATACTTCAATCTCGTCACTATGTTTTTTCTTATTATGCATCAATGTAATCTGATGAGTACCCATTTGAATGTCCATCTTTTGAGGAGTTAAACCAATCCGATTCCCGTCAACATATAATTCAGCTCCTTTTGGATAACTGGTAATATTTACAGGCATAATATCGCTCACCTCAAAAATATGATTTGTTTCACCATCTTCTGCAACCCGTATTGTTTGTTCTATCTCCCTTTTCCCATTAATTAATTTCAATTTCTGCGTACCGAAAGGTAATGTTAAATTGAGCGGAGTACTTCCCCGGCGAATGCCATTAACAAACAATTGTGCTCCAGGAGGATTACTTTGAATGTTCACACCGATTCCAGTGACCAATTCTTCATACAACTCTAATGTTTTATTTTCTTCAATGATAATTTTTTTCGTAAGCGAACCTGCATCCTCTTTTCCAAGTGTTAGCGTATACTCTCCTACCAACAAGTCATTTATTACATCCGGAGTTTGTCCGTAGTATTTGTCATTCAGTTTGATTATTGCTCCGATTACGTTCGATACTACTTTTAAATTCCCAACCATGGGTTTTGGATACAATTCAATATCATACTCCTCCCCAATCTGGAATTCAACTCTTTTCACACCATCATGATGGTATGCCTTTTTTACTTCGATGGTATGCCATCCACTCTGGAGACGACCTTTCCAGGAGCCCTTATTAATTAATTTACTATCTACAAACATCTCGCAATCATCTGCAGTTTTAATATTAACTAAGGCAAAATTTGGTTGTAGCGTTACAGTCTCCCCAGCCTCCAACCCTTCATTCACATGAATCCGGATTGTTTTGGGTTCATAGAATTCTTTACGCAAAGTTATTACACGTTCTCCTGAAGGAACTTTTTTGAGTAAACAAGGGGTTTTTTCTCCTGTTTCTTTTCCGTCAACAAAAACAACTGCACCATCTTCAGGTTTTGACTCTAAATATATACTCCCAAATGCTGGTTTCATATCAAAAGTAACGGTTGTTGTTTCGTTATCTTTAATTGTTACCGATTTTGTTTGAGGATGAAAAAGTGTTTTATTGGCAGTTATTTCGTAAACACCGGAACGCAAAGTATCTGAAGTTAAAGGTGTAACTCCGTTCTGCTGAACTCCATTTATAAATATATTCATTCCATCTTCAGGAATTGACTTCACATTGACAAAACCAAAATTCGGTTTTAACACAATATCAAATATCTTTTTCCCTTCAGTAGCATTAAATTGAAAAGCACCAGCAACCGGATGGAATTTATCTTTATTAATTCGATAATTATAATTACCATCAGGCTTTTGAATCTGTAATGGTGTTTGTCCAAGATACTGTTCGTTTACGAAAACATCTGCCCCCGAAGGTTCTGAGGTGAAAATTACAAATTGAGTTTGTACTGGTTTTACAATCATTTCCAGAGTTCCTGTTATTAATACCATCTCGTAAACAGTAGCCTTTTCAATTGCAACAGGAATAAAGTAGTCTCTTAACAAGCCCAGTTGAGGATGTGATATTGTAATTCGTTTCAATCCCCATGGAACATATACCCATATTTCAGCAGGTTTATCAACTGTTTTTACAATGCCAGTCATCCCTCCATCAAAATAAAAATCTCTTTGTGTTGTGACAACCTTTATAATAGCACAGATTTCACCATTTTGGTCTTTCAAAGGATAATTGACCCGCGCATCCAAATCATTTTCTAATTTTCGAAATGATTTTACAGCAATATCGGCGGACATATTTCCAACTGTAAGAAACAGTAAAAGCAACAACAAATAATATTTCATTTATGTATTAGATTTTATTAAAAATCCGACAACCCATAAATACTTCCATCCGGATTCTTTTCCGGTTGCCAGGTGCGGACATGAATCACCGGGGCAATGGAATCGGTCATATCAATCAGCAGAAAGAGGTAACCGGTGTCTCCATAATTGGTTGAGAAATAATCCTGCTTAATCTGGATGCCAAATATTTCATTTCCCTTGCCGGATTGACGAACTGTATTATCGGCAAAACGGATATTGATAAATTCATTACTTTTGAAACAGTGCTGCAGGTTACGCAAATACTGCTCTTTCGACAACCTGTTGTACCGGACAATCTGGTTGTTGCTGTACTGAAATTCGGCGCTTGGTTTTACTTTCACAACACTTCCAGTGATGATAAGGGCATTATCCGAAAAGATGTTTTCGATATAATCCAAACGTTTGAGTGCATACGCTGTTTTGTAGTTCTCCATGAAATTGATTAACTCAACGCGTGTTTTTTCGCTCCAAAAGGTATTGGATGAAATATCATCTACCGATTGTTTGGATAAGCCAAAGGTGATGTTGGTGATTTTATTCTTCTTGTTGAGGGTAAAAATGACATCCTCGACGAAAGTCCGGTTGTTGTTCTGAAAAGAGAAGGACATCGGAACCGAACGGCACAATACGAAATCACCGTGCTGAAAATACTTCACAGTACCGGTTTTGAGTATCCTGGCATTTCCATATTGCATCAGTTTTTGAAAGATGTCATATCCTTCGGTTGTGAAAAGTGATTGAACGGCACCATAATTCTTAGAAGTTATGGCTTGTAAAACGTTTTTCAACACAACTTCTTTATCCTCCACATTGGACAATAATGTTAGTTTACCTGGATTCCTTTCTGCATGTTGTGTTTCTGAATGCACTGAAGGAGACTCACGAGATATACTTTCATTGTTTATAACAGTCGCTTTACCATTATTTTTCAATGCAGTTAGATATGCATTTCGATAAGGTACTAATGGCAATTTCTGCATCACATCACGCAACTCCATATCGATTGCCGATTCGCCTTCGAAAGCATATTCAATTTTCAACTTTAAATCGCCACCGGCACTTACGTTGGGTAATTCAGCCACACCGAGTCCATCTTTAGCACTGTAAATGTTTGTCCAGTCCTGCCCCGACCAATAGGAATAATCCATATTTCTCACCGGATGATTTTTATAAAGGATATTCAGCAGATATTCGTGGTAGGTATTTTTGTTTTCTGCTTTTTCGATATTGACTGATATATTGGCAAAAATATCGTTGATTTGCACAGGCAACCACGTAAGTAATAACACTTCAGCACCATCTGATGCAGTCATTTTAACTTCTCCTGCTTCAGGGTGACTCCGCAACAAAGTCTGCGACCAGTAAAAATATCGCAGCGCATCAGCAATCTGACAGTTTCTGGCTGCCTGTTCGCCATTTTTAGCAAATTCAATGATTTTTTGCTTTCTGGATTCAAAAACCTTGGCAATCTCATTTCTTTTGATGTACCTGAATACCTTTGCGTCGGGTTCGTGCTGAATAATAAATCGATTTGTATTGTGGAGGGTGGCGTTGGAATATGTTTTCAGCACATCATTCACCGTTTCGGTAAACTTCTGACCGGTTTCGGTTATTATCCGCTCAAAATTACTTTGAACCTGAGTAGAAATCTGACTAATGATATCAACTAATGCCTGTTGATCGGCTTCCCTTAGCGTGTTTCCTGTTCCTTCTCCCCAAATATAGGTATGTTGGTCCATCTTGATCTGATCAACAGTCTGGGCTGAAAGAGTACAATAAATCATCAAAACAAACAACAATAAAATTTTATTTTTCATAACATTATATTTAATGCCCACAAATTTATAAAATTATATTAAACCACAAATAAGTTTTGTTATGTTTTTTTTGCATTTATATTTTCTTTTCTCCGTTCTCCGTTTTCCGTTTTCCGCTTTTCACTTTCCGCTAAAAAACCCTATCTTTGTGTGTAATTATACCAATTTCATACAAACACCCATTTCAATATGAAGAAAATAATTTTCCTGATGCTGTCGCTGACCATCTACACGGGCATCAAAGCGGATGAAGGCATGTGGATGTTGCCATTGATTAAAAAGCTGAACATACAAAAGATGCATAACATGGGTTGTGCGCTGACAGCTGAGGAGATTTACAGCGAAGAAAGCATCAGTCTGAAAGATGCAGTAATTGTTTTTGGAGGCGGATGTACGGGTGTGGTTGTTTCCAATCAGGGACTCATCTTTACCAACCACCATTGTGGATATGGCGCCATACAGGAACTGAGTTCTGTAGAGCACAATTATCTTAAAAATGGTTTTACCGCGAAGGAATTATCGGACGAAATACCGGCTCCGGGATTAACGGTCAAGTTTCTGGTCAGCATCACGGATGTAACCGACCGTATCATGTCGGTTTTAAAAGGTGTAAATGACTATACAATTATCAAACAAAAGCAGGACTCAGTCATTAGAGTTGTCAAAGAAGAATTCAGCAAAGACAATGACTACTTAGTTGACGTGGAATCTTTCTACAGCGACAACGAATTTTACGTTTTCGTGATGGAAGAGTTTAAGGATATCCGGCTGGCTTTCACACCACCTTCCTCGATTGGGAAATTTGGTGGAGATACCGACAACTGGATGTGGCCGAGACACACGGGAGATTTCTCTGTCTTTCGTGTTTATGCCGACTCAACAGGCAAACCGGCTGAATATGCCGAAAACAACATTCCTTATATGCCGAAAAAGGTCATTCAGGTTTCGACAAAAGGATACAAAACCGGCGATTTCGCGATGATCCTGGGTAACCCGGGAAGCACTTCACGCTACATCACTTCATACGGACTCTACAACCGGACCGAAGCCACCAATCGGGCACGTATTGATGTCCGTGGTGAAAAGCAAGCGGTTTGGCGCTCGTTTATGAAAGAAGATGAAGCCATCAATATCGCTTATGCCGGAAAATACGCGCGTAGCTCGAATTACTGGAAAAACAGCATCGGCATGAACAAAGCCATCCAGAAGTTGGGCATCATGGAGCGAAAAAAAGCTACTGAACTTAATTTTGCTACATGGGTGAATGAATCTCCTGAAAGAAAAACAACCTACGGTCAGGTACTGCCAGTGCTGGATAGAAATTACAAAGCAAGTTTTCCGACACGGCACGCGATGAGCTACCTGCGGGAAGCACTGCTAACGGGCGTTGAGATGCCACGCATTGCCGGTGATCTGGAAAAACTGATATCGCAAAATATTACAACGGACTCTATTCTGAAAAGTGCGAAAGAGAAATACGAAGACTATTATGCTGAAGTGGATGTGGCTACTTTTGCAGTCATGCTGGAAACCTACAGAAAGTACGTGAGCAAAGCCTATCTTCCCGCTATCTATCGCGAGATTGACACGAAATTCAAAGGTGATTATACACGCTATGCGCAATCTGTTTTTCAGAAATCAAGTTTCTCTGATTGGGAGAAATTCAGCAAAAAACTCAAAACAAAGAAAATCAATCTGAAAAACGATCCGGCACTGATTTATCTCCATGCGGTTGAAGATATGCTGAATAAGCTGGACGACGACAACTACACGAAGAGCCGTGATTCCATCGATTATGCCACCCGCTTACTGGAAGCTGGATTGAAGGAAATCAACTTAGCTAAGGGAACGAAACGTTATCCGGATGCTAATTTCACCATGCGCATGACTTACGGCTCGATTGATGGATACAAACCGGCAGATGCGGTAACATTCAATTATTACACGACCACCAAAGGTATTCTGGAGAAAGAAATTCCGGGAGACATGGAATTCGATGTGCCGGCTAAGCTGAAAGACGCAATCAACAACCGCGACTTCGGTATTTATGCTGATGATGAAACCGGCGAGTTAATCGTAAACTTCCTGAGCAACAACGACATTACCGGAGGAAACTCGGGCAGTCCGATTTTCAACGCCAATGGTGAACTCCTGGGGTTGGCTTTCGACGGTAACTGGGAAGCCATGAGTGGCGACATCGTTTTCGAACCGGAACTGCAACGCACCATCAACGTGGATGTGCGCTACATGCTTTTCATCATGGATAAAGTCGGGGAAGCGGACAGGTTGCTGCGTGAGATAACAGTTCAATAGCTAAAAGCGGAAAACGGAAAACGGAAAGCTAATTGTTATTCAGGCATTAATAGTTATTCACTATCCATTTTCCGCTTTCCGCTCTCCGCTCTCCGCTCTCCGCTTTTAAAAGGACACCGCGCCCCCTAACATGAAGTTGATGCCCTGCACTTCGTAACCATAGAACTGCTGATATTTGCTATCAAGCAGGTTATTGAGTTTGGCGAATGCCGATAAAGTCCGGTTGAATGTATAGGTTGCACCCAGGTTCACATCTACTTTTGGATCCATCTTGAAGGGTTTGTTGCCGTGTTTAGCATATCTTTCGCCTTCGTAGAACAACTGGGCAGTTGCGGTCAGGTTTTTATTAATCCTGACATCAGCACTTACATCAGTTTCGAGTTTAGGTTTCATCCAGGCATGCAATTGCGTTTTCACATCCCAGGAATTATAAACACCTTTTAACTGGATGTTAACGGTATTTTTAAAGTTGTAATTTGCCCTTACTCCTATTCTAAACAACCCGGCATCACTATATACGGCATTGAAACGATTGGTAAATAAATTGGCCTGATCAGTCAAAATATCTGTTGTAAAATAACCTTTGTTTTCATAAAAATACTGATCAACAATATACCTGTAATCTATAAAGGCATCCAGCAACAAGTTATGCAGCGGTTTCAGTTTAAAACCGAAATAGGTATTAATTGGCGTATAGGTATCTTTTACACGTAAATCTGAAAATACATAAGGATTTTCCTCATAAATACTACTGAGTGTGGAAAGACTGAAATCACCGGTGATACCACCGTAAACCGACAGCACTTTAGGCAACACCCGCCATTCGGCAGTTATATCGGGAGTCGGATTAAAGGGTCTGCCATGGATAAAAGAAAAGGCAGTTTTCACGCCGGCACGCAGGAACCAGTTATCACGCTCCATCAGGAAATAAGGATTCATGGAAAACACCGCGTAATAATCCCAGAAGTTTATTTTTGCGGTATCAGTTTCCTGATAAAACAAGTTTGATAATTCGAAGTCCATCCCGAACCTGTTTTCTCCAAGGGGATTACTGAAACCATATTTCATTTCCAGGATGCTCTCCTGTAAACCGTTGTCCGACCGAAACACATCAAAAGCCATTTCAGCATTGTATTTTTTGCCGGTGGCATTGGGCAGCGAACGGATACCCACATGCGCGTTGTAGCGCCAAAGCATATCGAAAAGCGGACTGTTTGCCAGTTCATCTAATTTTACCGTTTGTGCTGAACGCGTAATCCGTTCTAAGTTCTGCTCTTTGTAATCAGGCTGAGGAGCGGAAAACAGTGATGAGAATGTTTTCAGATTCAGGGTATCACCATTGAATCCATAAAAATTATTCCCGTAATAATTGAAATACTGATGCGAAAATCCCAGTCCCGCGTACAAATCATAAGTATCAAAATAATGATTGTAACCCAGTTTAGCCTGACTGAAAGCATGTTTCTTTTCTCCAAATGTACCTGTATGTTTCAGCAACAGGTCGAGCCGGTTCTTATCATTTTTGATAACCGGCAGAGCGATGTCACCCAGGGTGTTCCAGTAATTACCGGCACCGAGGCGGATGAAGGCTTCATTCGATTCCTTTCTGCGCTGATGCAACACTTCTTCAGCAGAAAGCGTAACAATATTCTTTTCAAAAGGAAGCGGCTGATAGATTTCGGAATAGTCAACCCGTTCCTTGGTTGTATTCACCTGAAAGACATCAGGAAGCGTGGTAATCTTACCGGCATCCTGTACAACAGGCTGAAATTCTCTTTCTATGGTTACGTTTCTGTCGGTTTGTTCCTGTGCAACAACGGTGTTTAGCCCTAAAACAGCAAACAGGATGGTCAGATATTTTTGAATGGTTGTCATATTTCGTTTGGCTTTTTGTTGAACCGAAAAAGGACTGTCGGATTAATTGATAACTTTTGATTTCTCTCGTTTGGATATGGCGCTCAGGCGCGTACTAATCATTTCCTGAATATCGTCGTTGGTCTTGTAGTTCCGCTGCAAACTCAACAAATATTGCTTGGCCTGAAAGTCATTGTTCTGAGCAATATAAATATCGGACAACAACACAAACCCGCGTGCCAGCCAATACTGAAAAGGTGTATTCTTCTGGGCGAAATCAAGCACTTCTTTTTCCGCCGTAGCCAGACTTCCCTGCTGATAATAAACAAATGCCAACAGATATTTCGACTCTGCCCCAACGGCTGTACGGGTATCTTTCGATAGCATTTTCAAATCTTCCAAAGCCAGATTCGACTGGTTGGTCGCGATATAAGCCTTGGCCCGGTTGTATTTTGCTTCATTCAGGATATCCGTGTTCGATTTGGGATCCGCGACGATTTCGTTTACAATATTTATGGTACGCTGGTAATTATTAAGCTGATAACTGCAACGTAAAATTCCCAATCGCGCGATATTCTTTTTCTCAGAAGACTGTGCAATCTTCTCGAAGCGTTCGAAGAAGCCGAGTGATGCCTCATAATTCTTTTGATCATACGTTATCTCTGCTGAACGCATCAGCGCTTCTTCCATATACTGATTTCCCTGAATTTTGAGTAACTGCTGATACTCAGTCAGCGCCGATGCAAAGTCTTTTGAACGGTAATAACTGTCGGCAAGATAGTACTGAGCGCTGGTACAATACCGGCCGCCACTGCAATAGTTCTTCAGATACATGTTGAAACCATTGATTGCCTGCGGATAAGCACCATTCATATATTGCTTTTCAGCAGCAATATAACTGATGGAGTCTTCGTGGCTGACACTGATTCCCGACACTTTCATGTCGAGGGTCCGTGCATAAGCCAGGTAAGTCGGGACGTCATTCAGTTCGATGTAGATGCCTTCCAGACTTTGCAACGCGGTGAAAGCCTCGACCGATCCCGGATAATTTGAGATAACCGATTTATAGGCGGATATTGCTTCGGTGGATTTTTCCTGATTCTGATAAATCATACCGATTTCGAGTGCGGCAACACGGGCAACCTGTGTATTGGGCAACAGCACCAACAGGCGGCGATAGGTACTCAGGGCTTCATTTTCATTCCCGAGCATGATGTAAGCCCGTCCGATTTCATACAGCGCGTCATCCACATATTCTGAATTCGGGTAGGTATCGACCAAATCATTCAGCCGGGAAATTTTAGTTGTATATTTCTTTTGCAATCCGGCCACATATCCACTTTGGAACAACGCGTAATCTCCGGTATTCGGACTCAGGTTGGTCGACCGGGCATAGAATATCTCGGCATTGCGAAAATCCCTTTCATAATAATAGCAATCACCAATGCGGTTCAGGGCATCCGCAAAAATGTCAGAAGTTTTATTCCGCTCCAGGTTGGTGTATTGCGTGAAGAAGTCTTTGGCCAACGAAAAACGTTGTTGTGAGAAATAGGCATAACCCATGCTGTAATGTGCTGCCACGTAATTTTTACTGTTTCTCACGTTGGAAGTATTGAAATAGGTCTTCAAGTCGTTGATACTGTTATCGTGCATACCTAAGCGGTAATAACTCTCGGAGCGCCAGTAATAACTTTCAGCCACATAACTTCCCACAGGAAGGGTTTGAATCGAAAGCGTGAAATAATCGACTGCCTTGTTGAAATTCTGCTGCGCAAAAGCTTCGGTACCCAATTGATACAAGATATACTGTTTCGCTTCCAGGATTTTATCGTTGGGTTGCGCGATACGCTGAATCGACTGATAAGCCACTTCGTAATTGTTGGTCGACATATATTCGAGCGCCAGGTAACTTTTCACCTTGTTAGCTTCCCTGGAATTCGGGAATTCATTCAGGAACTGTTCGAAAGCGCTGATAGACTCCCCGAAGGCTGCTGTTGTTTCGTAAGTTGTCAACGCGTAGTTTAGCAAGGCTTCTTCGCGCACCTGTTTGTTGAAATTCGTACGCAAGGCAGCCTCGAACGCTAAGCGGGCATTGACTTTATCCTTGATTTTCACAAAAGCATTACCCATGTGGAGATAAGCGTTTTCCGTCATCTCATCCACTTCGGTGGTAACCCGCTGCAAATACGGAATCGCGGAGTTGAACCTGTTGGTGCGGATGTGTGCAATACCAAGGATATACAGATCTTTTCGTAACACCTGTTGCGAAAGACTTTCATACCTTTTCAGGTAAGCAATTGCATCTTCAAAATTATTGGCGACATAAGCCACTTCCCCTTTGATACGATAAATTTCGGCATTGTCGGGATGGTTGGGATAATTGGTCATGATAAAATCACCCCTTTTATTCATTTCATTCAGATCACCTAAATGATAGTAAATCTGAAACAGATAGTAAGCTACTTTTTCTTTGTATCGTTCACTGTTTTCCAGTCCCAGGAAATCGGGCAAAGCCGCGTTGTAATTATGCAGGGTATATTCGGCGTAGGCATAATAATAGGTCGCTGCCTCCTTGTAATCCGAGTCCTTTTGTTTTAAGTCTTTGAAAATATCGAGCGCCTGATGAAAAGCGCCGGTTTCGAGTAGCGCATATCCTTTACAAAACAAAAAAACGATTTGTTCCCGCTGTCCGAAACGATTCGGGTTCACCTGATTAAAATAATCCAGTGCCGCCACATAATTCTTTTCTTCGTATAACAGCGTACCGAGCATGCTATTCACCTTATCGAGGAAAGTCGTATACGGATGTTTCTTCAGGAAATTCTGAATCAGCATGAACGCGTTTTCCTGCCTGAGTTCGTAAGCATTGGCTACCATATAATATTCAGCCTCATGTCGCTGACCCGCCTGTATATTTTCAGCCGAATTGAGAAAAGACTCAAAACTCCGGTAAGAAGCTACATATTTTCGCTGGTCGTACAATTCCCGGCCTTGTTTAAACAGTAAATCGGAATTTGTAAAAACCAATGTCTGTTGGGCATAGCCAACAGAAAATCCGCAAACAAGGAGCATGGATAATAAAAAATTCTTCATACGCGTATCTTTTATCTTGTCATTGTATCATATTCTATTATATTCAGCCTTTAATCTCGTCACAGCCCGCTGCATGGATAAAAACCCGAAGTTACTGACATCGACCTCATTGAGCGGCACAAAAAAACAGTCGGCCACATCATCGGCCGGCACCGGATTTACCTCCCCCACTTCAAAAAGAAAGAATATATCGAGCGTGGGCAAGGTCCAACCGCTGTAGGTATATTCATTCGGTTCAGTAAAAAGACAAGTTCCTGCATCAACTTTCATGCCTAACTCTTCCTGAATTTCCCTGACAACTGCCTGTTCGGCCGTTTCATAGTCATCGACAAACCCGCCCGGCAGGTCCCATTTCCCTTTGGAAGGCTCATTACCCCGCACACAAACCAACAGTTCGCCCTTCGGATTAAGAATAAAGGCTCCGACTGCTGCTGAGGGGTTGACATACATGATAAAACCGCAACGGTTACAACGTTTCGACTTCACGTTGTGCTGCACAAAATCATCAGATCCACATACCGGACAGAATCGGAACAAACGGTCAAATTTCATAAATCATAATCTTTCCCGCAAATTTACATGAATTTATTCATTTTTGTCCTATAACCGATTAATAATTCGAATCCCCCGGGTGAAACCAATCCAATCCCCGGGTTAAAACCTATCTAATCCCCTCTCTATTATCCCCAGGTTAAAACCTATCTAATCCCCCGGGTTAAAACCCGGGGCTATTGATGGGATTATTAGGGCGCAAGCATTGCGCCCCTACGTTTTCCGCTTTCCGCTTTCCGTTCTCCGCTAATTGTTAATAACTTTTCACTTAAAGTGTTTATTTTATTACAATTAATAGCGTATTTTTGCAAAAAACGTGGAACATGAGTCGCAAACTACCTTATAGTCCGGAAGATGACTCCGGCGAAATTGTAAAACGATACGAGGCTTTCCTTTCCAACAGAGGCGTTTCAGGCTATTTTGATGTGGAAGAAATGGAAAGCATCGTTGATTATTACCTGCGAAAAGGCCGCACCCGGGAAAGTTCCAAAGCACTGGAATTTGGCTTCAGACTGCACCCGAACAGCGCTGCGCTGATGTCGAAGAGAGCCAAGATATACCTCGCTACCGGCGACACGAAAAAAGCATTCAACATACTCGAATCGTTGAGCGAACAGGGAGATTACGAAGTCATGCTCCTTAAAATTGACGCGCTAATCAGACTCGAAAGAAGTAAAGAAGCCCATGCCTTGTGTGAAAAGCTGATTGAATCGGAGAAAAGTGACGTTGACAATGTATGCCTTGATATAGCCTATATTTTTCTGGCACAGTTTGATACCGTTTCGGCCTACAAATACCTCCGCATTGGCGAGATATTCAACCCCTTAAACGAAGAACTGCTCTTCGAGCTGGCTTTTTGTTACGAGCAAATCGACGAAATTGAGAAGGCAATTGCCACCTATAATAAGATAATCCGGAAAGACCCTTATGCTGCCGAAGCCTGGTTTAATTTGGGACAGATCCACTTTACCAGACAGGATTTCCAACAAGCGCTGGAAGCCTACGATTACGCACGGGTGATTCGTCCCGAGGATTCATTGTCGTGCCTGCAAAAAGCGCATACACATTTTCAGCTGCAACAATATCAGGAGGCGTTGGAAGAATATCAAACTTACGAGGCCATGGCGGCTGAAAACTGGCAAACCTATCTTTTCATCGGAGAGTGTTATGAAAGGATGGAGCAATATACGGAAGCCATCGTGTATTACCAAAAGTCATTAGCCGAAAACGAAGAAAATTTCGAAGCGTTGACGGGTATAGCCATTTGCATGCTTGAGCAGGAATTGTTCGCGGAAAGTATTCCTTTACTCGAACGGGCTATCAAGTTGAACGACACGGCACCTGACGCCTGGGTTTATTTGGCGGAAGCACTGACCGGCATCGACGACACGGCCGGGGCACTGATTGCTTATTTGAATTCCATCAATCTCGACGCCAACCAACCGGACACGCTGATGGCTATTGGCAACATCTTCATGGAACAGGCCGAGTTCGAACTGGCATTGAAGTATTACAAGGAGGCGCTGCAATGTGATGAACACCACGAACTGGAGAACATACACCTGTTCATGGCAGTGGCCTATCATCATACCGGAGATTACCTCGCATCGCAGGAATCGTTAAAAAAAGCAACAAACGAAAACTTAGACGCGTTGAAATTGTTTTTGGAATTGTGTCCTGAGGAGAATTAACTAATTGGCGGTTCGAGGGGGTTGCCACGTCGTTCACTTCGTAAACTCCTCGCAATGACAGGCTGGTAATCGGAGATTTTAATAAATTAAAATAAAATAATGAAGAAATTTATTGCCATCTTTTTTTTGAGCATTTTTAGTTTGGGTTTATTTGCCGCCGAGCCGGTAGAACCTGAGAATTTATCTATCATCAAGCAGGTTGAGCACTGGTACGAGCAGAACATGAATTACTTCACCATCACCCTGTTGATGACGGTTGAAAGCTCATTTATCCCTTTTCCTTCCGAAGTGGTTATTCCGCCTGCAGCTTATATCGCGAGTAAAGAAGGCAGTCACCTCAATATATTTTTGGTCGTGCTTTTTGGTACCTTGGGAGCCTTATTGGGTGCGTACATCAACTACGCGCTGGCTTACTACCTCGGCCGACCGCTTTTGCATAAGTTTGCCGACAGTAAAATCGGTCGTTTGTTGTTGCTTAGCTCTGAGAAAGTGCAAAAAGCCGAAGATTATTTTCAAACCCATGGAAAAACGGCCACTTTCATTGGCAGGTTGATCCCCGCCATCCGGCAGCTCATTTCTCTTCCGGCCGGCCTTGCAAAGATGAATTTACTCACATTCAGCCTGTTTACCTTTCTGGGGGCGGGTATCTGGAACGCCATCCTGGCTTTTCTGGGATACATTGCTCAGGGACAGTCCGACTTAATCGACCTGTATTCCCATGAAATCGGATATGGTATTATGGGTGTTGTTTTAATCGTCGGTGCATTTTACATCTACAAATTCTTCCGTAAAAAGAATAAAAAATGAGGTATTTCGGTTTAATCGGTTATCCGTTGGGACACTCGTTTTCGCAGCGCTATTTCACGGCCTATTTCAGGGAAGAAGGCATTGAGGCGCAATACGACTTATATCCACTGGAAAATATCGATGCTTTTTCAGACTTGATAAACCGGGTAGAACTCACAGGCCTCAACGTAACGATTCCCTACAAACAACAAGTGATTCCTTTTTTAGATGAGCTGGATGCAACAGCTTCGGAGATCGGGGCTGTGAATGTTATAAAGTTTATACGGGAAAAGGGTAAAACTAAGCTGAAAGGGTATAACTCGGATGCCATCGGATTTGAAAACGCCATCAAACCATTTATCCAATCCCATCACAGCAAAGCCCTGATTTTGGGTACCGGCGGCGCCTCGAAAGCGGTTTGGTACACCCTGAATAAACTGGGGTTGCAAACAAGGTATGTATCCCGGAATGCTTCAGAGGGCATCATCAGTTATGCTGATTTGAATGAGGAGATAATAGCAGAAAATCTATTAATCGTCAACACAACGCCCTTAGGTATGCATCCCAAAACAGAAGTTTGTCCCGATATACCCTATCATCTGCTGACATCGAAACACTTGCTTTACGACGTCATCTATCATCCGGAAGAAACGCTCTTCATGAAAAAAGGGAAAGAAAACGGCGCTGTAACGGTCAATGGTCTCGAAATGTTGCACGGACAAGCCATCGCTGCCTGGCAAATATGGAATGAGTGAACATCAAAAACACCACGATATGATTGAATTTAAAACGCCTTACACATTCGACAAAGTAGTCAGACTACTCATCGGGCTTACTATCATCGTATTGATTTTCCTTTTATTCAAAAGACTGAGTGCTGTACTCACTCCTTTCTTCATCGGATGGCTGATTGCTTATCTGCTGCATCCGATTGTAAAATTCTTTCAATATAAACTGAAGTTCAAAAGTCGCATTCTTTCCATCATCACGACCCTGCTCCTGTTTTTCGGTAGCATCACGGGGGTCATTATGCTACTCATCCCCCAGATTTCAAAAGAAGTATCGAAGGTATCCGTGCTGATTCAAAACTTCACCCAGAATTTCAATGTCGACAGCGTATTGCCGATTGCCTGGCAGAATGCCATCGTGGAATACTTTTCCAGCATTGATGTGGTGGCGCTGATTAACAATCCGAACATCATGGAAGTTGTCCGGAAAGTAGCCCCGCAACTTTGGAGTTTACTCAACGGTTCGCTCAGCTTTGTGCTCGGTTTGATGGTTATCGTCATCATCCTGCTTTATCTTATTTTCATCCTGAAAGATTATGAGAAGATAACGGACTCGATACCGCAAATTATTCCTAAAAACTACCGCGGACTTGTCACGGGTATTTTCGATGACATCGAAGCCGGAATGAACCGTTATTTCAGGGGACAAGCCCTGATCGCCCTGATCGTGGGCATTCTATTCACGATTGGATTTCTGATTATCGGGCTTCCGATGGCCATCGTATTCGGTATATTTGTCGGCATCCTCAATCTGGTGCCCTACCTGCAAACCGTCGCCATCGTGCCGGGCATGTTCCTCTTCATCCTGAAAGCTTCCGAGCCCGGCCATTCATTGGGAGGCGTTTTACTCAGCGTACTGATTGTATTCCTGATTGTTCAGTCGTTCCAGGATTTGGTACTGGTTCCGAAAATCATGGGCAAAGTAACCGGACTGAAACCGGCTGTCATCCTCCTGTCATTGTCTGTTTGGGGCTCCCTGATGGGCATCATCGGCATGATCATCGCATTGCCGTTAACCACCCTGATTATTTCCTATTACAAAAGATGGGTGTTGGGGAGCGGAGAAGCGGGGGCGCAAGCGCAAGCGGAAAGCGAATAACGAATAGCTAATAGCTAATAGCGGAAAACTGAAAACTAAAAACGGAGAGCGGATAACTTCTTTTGTTCCGTACATCAGGCATGTAGGAGATTTACATCGGCGATGCGCAATAATTACATCGGTGATGTACGGGTCTTACATCGGGCATGTATAATCGGCACATCAGCGATGTATAATCAGTACATCGTAGATGTGAAAGTTGTAAATCGTTTATTTGTGGACCAAGGTGTTGGCTACTTTTTTTAAAATAAGCCGAGATGCAACTTCAAACAGGGCGAGAAAAAATTTAATTACGGCGGACTTAAATCGTAGTTCGGTGCTAACTGATTTATTTTACGCTTGAATGATCATTTCAGCCAAACCTACAAAACCTTATTTCTCACCTTATTTTCTGACTAAACCACCTTAGTAGCAGATATTTATTTACAAGTACCTCTTCTTACCTTATTTCTAATATTTATCAATCAAAATAAGGTAATAAGGTTTGCTATAATATGGTGTACATTTGCTACTAAGGTGGTTTAGTCAGAAAATAAGGTGAGAAATAAGGTTTATTGATGATTAATTTATAAGTTTGTAAATAGAAATTTCTAAAGATTATATGTTAACCGGATTGTCTGATGCTGATGTGCGCAAGGTCATATCCGTGCAGGTAGAATTTTAGAGCAACTAAAAGTGAATGGAATAGTGAAATAAAGGAATAATCATAAATTTAGAAAAGATGGCAACAAAAATTTTCAAAATGCGTGATAATTATGGTAATAAAGAGCAGTATCCCTTTTTAGAAATTGATAATGAAAAGTTTTATGAAATGAAGGACAAATATGGAAATAAAACGCAAAATCCTTTCTTGGAAATTGAAAACGGAAAAGTTTTCAAAATGCGTGATAATCACGGCAATAAGGAACAGTATCCTTTTTTAGTAATCGAAAATGGAAAAATATATAAAATGCGTGACAAATATGGAAATAAAACACAATATCCGTTTTTGGAAATTGAAGGACGTATTTCCGATGCTGAGCTTATTGTTGTCTTAATGCAAGTAAGAAAATTGTAAAATAAGCGAGTTAACACTATAAATTTTAAAAACATAAAATTATGGCAATTTGGACTGAAATAGGTAAGAACCTAGTTAAAGAAGGTATTTTTAAGGACTTTTCTGATCTTAAGGAAGGTGTCTTTGAGCGTTTTCCAGAATTAATACCTGCTGTTGGTGATAATTATTGGTCAAACAATCATTCTAGATTGCTGTTAGTTGGTGAAAGCAATTATTTTAAAGATGATTTAGAATTAATAAGTAATTTCAAGCATGCTTCTGATTGGTATACTGGTGATAAAAGCAAGCTAATACCAGAATCGAAAAGGAATGACGTAAATAATTGGAAGAGCAGTAGAGGTCATAATAATATTTACAACTCCATGAAAAAGGTATTAAATGAAATGGGTATTCAAAGTTTTGAAAAGGGTTTATTGTGGGAAGCTGCTTACTATAATTATTTTTTAAGACCTGCAAGTGTAACAAAATCAAGTAAGTGCTTTGATAAGGATTGTGAGGAAATTGATCGTCAGGTTTCTTATTTGGCATTGCGTGGTATTATTGACAAAATTAAACCTGATATTGTTGTTTTTGTAAGCAAGTTCGCATATAGTAAATTTATAGAGTATTACGACAAAGAAAAAGATTATTATGGGAATGTTATTGTAAGCTGCGTTAATCATTTTTCGCACGCTTGCTGGACTCAACCTGATGGACAGCAAAAGTTTGAAAATCTGTTGAGGGAATATTGGTTCTGGAAAAATAAGGAATATCAAAAATTACGCAATATTCACAATGAATTAAGACAAAAATTTAAAGTTGAAAAGGAACAAGAATGTTTTTTTGATGAGAAAGGTAATTTTCTTTCTTGTTTAAATTTTAATATAAATGATTCATCTTTTTGGTGTGAAACAGGTGTAGAAATAAAAGGTATTGGTTTCTGGACTTGCTTTTATAAAACGGAGAACAGTAAAGCAATACCTGCGATAGAAGATAAAAAATATGATTTTACTCCAAGCAATGACAAAATCGTAGAAGAAATTGAAACAGTAATCAATCAAATTATTGAAGAAATTTAAAAAAACAGCCTAATATGCTCATTCTCCATCTTTCCGATACCCATAGCAAGCACCATAAATTACGCAATCTGCCACCCGCTGATATAATCATTCACTCGGGCGATATTTCTTTTGCAGGTTCGGAAAACGAGGTTATGAATTTTATCGAATGGTTTGGGGCATTGCCCTATAAACACAAAATATTTATAGCTGGCAATCACGATGACTGCTTGTTTGGAACAAATATAGACGGACTGCCGGAGAACTGCTTTTATTTGTGCAATTCGGGTGTGACCATCGAAGGTGTAAAATTTTACGGTACTCCTATGTTTATGGAAGATGTAATGTCCGGCGATTATGATAGAAATACTCAGAAGATTCCAGGCGACACAGATATTCTAATAACCCACCAACCGCCTAAAGGTATTTTAGACTCTTCGGCAAATATCAACTATGGCGACCTTAAATTATTAGAAATTGTATTGAAAACCAAACCCAAATATCACCTTTTTGGACATATTCACGGAGCTTACGGAGTCGAGAAATCAGAACATACAACTTTTGTCAATGCTGCTGTTTTGAGCGAAAATTATGAACTTATGTATGAACCGATTTTACTGAAAATATGAGAAAAATGACAAACTCCATACTATCTTAAGTACCTGTTCATATTGGCTGCAATAATCTTACTTGTTGAAGCTCCCTTTTCAAGGCATTTCAACACCACCTCTTTTCCATAGAAATGAATAATCTCCTTAATCTCCTGTTCGTTTCCACGTTCAAAAACCCGTCGAATTACAGATGTTCTGTTCTTTTCCCAATCAATCCGATTTAAATCTGTATCCCAAAATACAACCGAACGAAAAACAGATAAATTGGGGCGGTTATTTTCGGACAATTTTCTTTTCTCCTGTGCAATATCGTTGTATGCCTGAAGCACCATAAAGAAACCATCTTCCAAACCAAGGGCCTGCTCTAACTTCAATGACAAAGCGGGATTCATTCGGCGCTTTCCCTTAGTTATGGCAGTAATGGTTTGAGGAAACTCATTGATGGAGAGCGCAAATGATCCTTTAGGCAAATTTCTTTTTTTCAATTCTCTTTCCAGAATTAAACCGGGATGAATCCCTTTGATTATATTTATATTTGGGTCCATTGCGTCAATAAATTTTCAACAAAGATACAAAAAGTAAACAAATCTGTTTATTTGCAGAGAAGTTTTTATTATTTTCTCTTGTCCAACGTATTCTTCATACTGCTATGCCCTATCCGATAAGCAAACAGCCTTGACGCAACCTTACGTTATAGCACGACGTAAGGTTGCGTCACGATATGACGTAGAGTTACGTCACGGCATAACGAGGAGTTGCGTCACGGCATGACGAGGAGTTGCGTTATGGCATGACGTAAGCTTTCGTCACGACTTCTACAGTGGGGTTTTGTTATCTAACTTTTATCCACTATATTTGTTATTCGCTATTAGTTATTCACTATTCGCTAAAACATCATGCACCCAACCTCCATATTATTCGTTTGCTTAGGCAACATCTGCCGCTCCCCCATGGCTGAAGGGGTTTTTAAGAAAATCCTTTTCAGAGAAGGAATACACCAGCAGTTTCAGGTTGATTCTGCCGGGTTAATCGGTTATCATCAGGGGGAGTTAGCCGACAGTCGCATGCGGGCGCATGCAACTCGCAGAGGGTATGACCTTACGCACCGCTCGCGACAAGTAACAAAGGCTGATTTCGATAAGTTCGACCTGATTATCGGGATGGATGACCAAAACATCCGGGGATTGAACAACCTGGCACAAACGCCCGAACAAAAAGCAAAAATCCGCCGGATGACGGATTTTTGTGTGAATATGCAGGCAACCGAGGTTCCCGACCCTTATTACGGTGGCGCTGCCGGTTTCGAATATGTAATTGACTTACTCGAAGATGCCTGTGAGGGTTTGCTGAAGTCTATCTCACCCCCGCTTCCCTGAAACAATCCCGGCAAATGGGTTCGTATTCAAGTGTTTCGCCCAGCAACACCCTTTTGTCGCTATCCACCAAACGGTGGGAGACATACGCCAAGGAACCGCAGCGCACACAAATCGCGTGGACTTTATACACATCTTCTGCGATGGCGCAAAGTCCGGGCATGGGACCGAAGGGCACTCCGCGGTAATCCATATCCAATCCGGCAACGATGACCCGGATGCCCTGATCCGCGAGCGTATTACAAACTTCGACCAGACCTTCATCAAAAAACTGGGCTTCGTCAATCCCGATTACATCCACATCGTTCGACATCAGCAGGATACTGCCCGAAGACTCGACCGGCGTGGAGCGGATAGAGTTCTTGTCGTGCGAAACTACCTCATCTTCAGAGTAGCGGGTGTCAATTTTAGGTTTGAAAATTTCGACGGATTGTTTGGCAAACTGCGCTCTTTTCAACCTGCGGATGAGTTCTTCCGTTTTCCCGGAGAACATGGACCCACAGATGACTTCAATACTCCCCCTCTTTTGTGCCGACAACCGGTTCTGCTCTGAATAGATCATGGTAATTCTTGATTTTTAGCGATTTTTTTGATTATTTATTCTGTTGAAATCATTAACTTTACAGCGTTTTTGCACTCATAACAGCTTTACATTCGCAAAAATATAAAAAATCAACCGTTGTATTACCTCTTTTTTTAAAAAGATATGAACAGAGAACTTCTTGTTACGTTAATCCGGAAAAATATCGATGAACTCATTATGCTGACTGAAGGTTTCTTGGAAATGAATACCTATCCGGCAGCCATTATCAACCTGGCAAAAAATAAAACCGATGATATCTGGTCGTATATCAATCAGTTAGGCAACCTGAAGCCGGAAGAAATTCAGCAGATTGTTGAAAAAATGCCTGTCGTGCCGGACATGACTGACAACACCGACAAAACTGAAATACTCGAAACAGAAATCCCTGTAAGTAACTTAGGAACTACAAAAGAGGAGGAGGAGGAAGAGATGCACCCTGTTGAAAGCGATGTTATGGACGATGAAGAAGAAAATGCTTTTGATGAAGAGGAATTTTCAGAAAATGAAGAGGAGGAAGAAGAAGAGGATGAGGATGATATAATTATTGAAAACGAAGAGATAGAAGAAGAAGAAGAAGAAAAGGACGAAGATGAAGAAAACGAAGCCCCCGAGCATGTTGCGGTAGATAAAGCAGCAGTCATAGATGACAAAAGTGATGAAATTGAAATTACCGAAGATGTAATTACAGTTGAATTTACGGAAACCATTGAAAAAGAAGAGACAGCAACAACTGACACAGCGAAAATTATCACCACGACAGAAACAGTTGAAAAGAAAATAACCCTTGCCGAGAAAATTTCAGGCAACGGAATGTCCCGC
Organism: Bacteroidota bacterium; assembly: GCA_023459355.1. Classification (GTDB taxonomy): domain Bacteria; phylum Bacteroidota; class Bacteroidia; order Bacteroidales; family Paludibacteraceae; genus Paludibacter. The sequence goes on from JAEWUM010000036.1 coordinate 150,068, forward strand.
AACGATATGATGTCAAGAGCTGAAAACGGAGGCCTCAACGCTGCCATCGGGAGTAAGAAAGTCGATGACATCCGGCAGGCCATCAGTCTCGGCGACCGCTTCAGGTTCCAGCGCGAATTGTTTAAAAACAACGGGGAGGAAATGAATAAAACGCTCAGCTACATCAACAAGCTGGCCACTTACGAGGAGGTAATCAGTTTCCTGCAATCGAAATACGGCTGGGAAGAAGGCAGCGCTGCGGCAGAGGATTTCTACCAAATTATCAAACGTAAATTCTGAATATGAAACTATTCGTTGTACCAACTCCCATCGGAAACTTAGAGGACATGACCCTGCGGGCTATCCGGGTATTGAAGGAAGCGGATCTCATCCTGGCAGAAGACACGCGTACCAGTGGTTTCCTGCTAAAGCATTTCGAAATTAAAACGCCCATGGTTTCGCATCATAAGTTCAACGAACATAAAACAGTGGAGGGCATTGTGCAACGATTGAAAGCCGGGCAAATCATCGCGCTGATTTCTGATGCCGGTACTCCTGCCATATCAGACCCGGGCTTTTTAGTTGTAAGGGCTTGCGTGGAAAACGACATTGAAGTGGAATGTTTGCCCGGAGCGACTGCTTTTGTCCCCGCGTTGGTGGCCTCGGGACTGCCAAACGATCGTTTTTGCTTCGAGGGATTTTTACCGCAGAAAAAAGGCCGGCAGACTCGAATACAATCACTTGCAGCTGAAACCCGGACAATGGTTTTCTATGAGTCTCCTTTCAGATTAGTGAAAACGCTGACCCAATTAGGAGAAGTTCTCGGTCCGGAAAGAAAAGCTTCCGTCTCACGGGAAATATCCAAATTTCACGAAGAAACAAAACGCGGAACACTTGCCGGACTTGCCGAATATTATACCCAGCATCCACCCAAAGGAGAAATTGTGTTAATTGTTGCAGGATTAGAATATTAACGCTAATTTTGCATCGGAAATAAAACAATATTTTCAAGGTGTTTTTTTAAGGTGTAATTATTAATTATAAACATGTCTGCGGACAAAAAATATGAAAACTAAACTTTTCTTTCTCTCAGTACTCACCCTCGTAATGCTTGCCTGCAACAACCGATCGGGTGATTATCAGTCACTTCAGGCCGAACGTGACTCGCTTGCGCGTGAGAAAGAAGCCATGAAAACCGAGATGGAGAGCTATTTTGCCACCATCAACATGATAGAGCAAAATATAGAAAAAATAAAAAATGCCGAGAAATTAATCTCCCTGCAACCACTCGGGGAAGAGAGTGATGTTGACAACCGCAATAAAATTAATGACGACCTGACTTTCATCAATGAAATGCTGAAGGCCAACCGGGAAGAAATCAATTCACTGAAAAGCAAACTCAGCAAAAGTAATTTCAAGTTTGCCGAATTAGAACGCACGATTACCCGTCTCACCAAAGCGCTGGAAGAAGAAGCGCTCAAAGTGAAAGCGCTGGAAGATGAACTGGTAAAAAAAGATTCGCTGATTACACAACTGAATGAAGATATTGACGGCTTAAGCGGTAACATCGAAACGCTGGAATCTGAAAAAGAAGAGCATATTACCAAAATCAGGGAACAGGATGAAACCATACATACGGCCTGGTACGTGTTCGGAACCAGAAAAGAACTGAGAGAACAAAATATTATCACCTCCGAAGGTTGGTTCAGACCAGGACGAGTGCTCGAAAGCGATTTCAACAAAAGTTATTTCGTACGCATCGATGCCCGTAAAACCAAATCTATTCCCTTGTATTCATCCAGGGCTAAAATTTTGAGTACACACCCAAAATCATCCTATACGCTGGAAAAAGAAAATGATACCTTCACCCTGTTGATTACCGACACCCGGGAATTCTGGAGTGTGAGTAAGTATCTGGTGATTGAAGTAGATTAATTTATTGCATGTACAAATACGTTTTCATCGATCTCGACGATACTATCTGGGACTTTCACACCAATGCACGGCTTTCGCTGCAGCAAATGTTCGATGATGGCGACTTAAAAACCCACTTCAGCAGTTTCGATGAGTTCTTCACCATCTATGCCCGTAAGAATATTGAACTTTGGGAGGCATACGGTAAAGGTGAAATCACCCGCGAATTTTTAATGGCAGAGCGGTTCAGGTATCCCCTTGCCCGCATGGGAGTCGATGATCATCAGTTAGCGGAAGAAATCGGACATCAGTATCTTGAAATCCTGCCGACTAAAACTGCGTTAATGGCTGATGCCATTGAAATACTGGATTATCTCAACAGTAAATACACCCTCACGCTCATTTCGAATGGATTCAGGGAAGTTCAGTATAAAAAAATAAACAGCAGTGGCATTGGGCATTACTTTTCCCACATTGTGCTTTCTGAAGAAGCCGGGGCGTTGAAACCGGATCCCAGAATCTTCGAACATGCTTTAAAACTCAATGGTGCATCAGCCCATGAATCCATCATGATTGGCGATTCCTACAAGGCTGATATCCGTGGCGCACAAAATGCAGGTATCGATCAGGTTTACTTCCCGCTGAATGGTCACCACAAAGAAAATCAGCCCGCGACCTATAAGATCAGCAGGCTGATGGAGTTGAAGAACATCCTTTAAACCAAAATCTTCAGGATCATTCTTCTATATATAGAGATGGTAAATTATTTTGAACTCCGGTTTTCTTCTTCACTCGAAGAAGTTGAACGATTGGCCCGGGTTTTAAAATCATCTTTACCGAAACGGTAATTAAACGATATATTTAACCTGCGCGACTCCCATTTGTTCATCACCTCAATATCCACGTTATCGTATTTGGCATAGGCATCATCATTGGAAGTATTGAAAATATCGCTTACTGATACTTTGATGATTCCCATATCCTTTAACACTTTTTTTTGTACTCCCAAATCTATCGAATAATGTGGACGCACGACGATGTTACTTATCAGTTGTTCTGAGTTATACCTGCCACTCATCTCCAAATCCAGTTTCCACGGGAGGGTAAAATTATTACTCATATTGGCCATGAAACTAAATCTGCTCAACGGGATTAAATTCTGTTCATCCATTTGAATGGTTTTATACATGCCCGTAACGGTTCCATTGAATCTCCACCATTTAAAAGGCTGTAACTGGAGGGTTTCCGAAAGCGTCAAGTCTAACGAGTTGTGCAGATTCTCCATGGTTTGATATACCGTCCGTGACACATCATCCTGCCTGATTATCTGGGTAAAAAGTCCCATCGTATAATTGGCGCCCAAACTCGAAATCAACTTGTTTTTATAACTATGACTTAAGCCGGCAGTATGCGTAAACTGGGGTTTGAGGTTTGGATTTCCTTTGTTGAAAGTATAAGGGTCAACCATCCACACGAAAGGATTCAAATGATGATAACTGGGTCGGCCGATGCGGTAACTATACCGGAAATTCAGGTTATTATCCTTGTTCAGTTGCTGTTGCACGAAGAAAGAAGGAAATAACTTCAGGTAAGTAGTATCGTTAACCTGATTAGTCACAACCGAATTGCCACTGGAGTATGTATTTTCGAGCCGCAACCCGAGTTGCAGGGTTGTTTTATTGAGCTGTGCACGGGCATTGAGATAAGCAGCCAGAATACTTTCTTCATAAATAAAATTATCATGTTGGGTTAAGAATCCATCCATATCAATATAACTATCCGTTGTGACAGTGCTAAACTTTAGTCCCGATTCGAGATTCAGCATTTTATTCACCGGCAACACATAGTCCAGTTTTGATGACAAAATACTGATGTCATTCCCCTGGGTAGTGACCACAGTCAAACCATGATTCAAATCCACCTCATTGGCATCATAATACTGCCCGTCCTTATTATTTGAACTTGTGAATCCGAATCGGGCATAGTCCATATCAAACTGAAGCGACTGACCGGTAGTGTCGATGTCCCACTTATAATTCAGGTTATAAGTTGCACTGTTCCATCTGTTGTTGCCGACAGCTGTGGTTACAAGGACTGAATCCACCTGATCAAACCTATCAGTAAACGAGGTTCTGTTGATCATTTTACCATAATTACTTCCGAAATTTCCACGGGTCATGAAGCTTACAACATGGTTTTTAGTTATGAAATAGTCAGCGCCAGCCTTGTAATTATGCGAACTTCCATCATAATCTTCTTTGTTTTTAATTAGCTGGGAAGCTCCCTGAAGTTCCGTTCCGGTAAAGCGGCGTGTTGCATCCATCGAATGCCAGCCTTCCCAATGATAATTCGAATAATTCCCGTACAGGTTCAGTTTTCCAAAATTCATATTGAGATTTGCACCTCCGTTCCAGCCAATCTTACTGGCGATATTCAGTCCGCCATTCACCGTTCCGTTAAAACCAGGGGCTCTGGTATGTTTTGTCTTGATATTGATGATTCCCGAATTACCTTCAGCGTCATATTTTGCAGAAGGATTCTCAATAATCTCAATGCGTTCCACATCTTTCCCCTGCATACTTTTCAACCAGGAAGCTAACTGCGTGGCAGAAAGATAGGTTGGTTTGTCGTCAATCATAACCCTTACACCCTGCATACCCTTTAAGGTGATGTTGTCGTTGTTATCGATACTCACTCCCGGCAACTTCCGCAAAATTTCATATACATTTTCGGAAGCTGATGTGATAGATGCCTCAGGATTTATGACCGTTTTATCAACGGCCTGTTCGATGAATTCCTTTTTTGCTACCACCTCAACGGCTTTCAGCATTTCACTTTGCTCGTTCAACACAATATTCCTTTCAATCACGGTTCTTTTACCATCCACAACCAGTTTTTCCGAGTCATGCTTTTTGTAACCAACCATACTTACCGACAACACATATTCACCTTTATCAACCTTGCTGATATTGAACTCACCTTTCTCATTACATACTTCACCCTTGATAACTTCACCCGTTTTGGGACTAACCAGCACGGCAGTCGCGTATTCAACAGGTTGATTTTTCTCGTTAACTACTTTACCTTTGATTACGGCCATTTCAATCTCGCCTTGTGCAGGAAAGATGGTTATCAGTAAAACCACTGCGAATGGGATTAGAACCCGAATAGGAATAATTGTTTTCATTTAATAATTTAGTTTGATAGAGAATAAGATTCTGTTTGGTTAGATTACCCCTGTTACCACAATTTTATCATCACTGAAAATATGCATCGGATAAGGAGTGCCACCCATGCTGAAGAACTGATGACGGGCATTGTTATCATTTTTACACAAGTACATCCTGTCGGCCTTCTGATTCACATAAAAGAACGCATCAGATGGTTGCTCAAACTCTTTGTTTTCGAAGCGAAACCCTTTTTTCCCTTTCTTAAGCGGGATACCGAAAAACTGTTTACGCTGAAATTGTTGCAGGCAACCATAAAAAAGCATGTGCTTATTGAAATCTTTTTTTGTTATCTCAGATTCCGATTTATAGATATATGCAGGACGAGGCTGATCGTTTTCCCAAAAAATTGCGTTCTCAATGTCCGCTTTATCAACAGCGCTCAATTCACATGCCTCAGGCACAACAATCAACACGGTATCGGTATGAAAGAAATCCACAACCAAAGTCTGATTATCCTTCAACTGAGCAGACATTCTGCCGGTACCGAATACATTTATATGGACAAAAAGCAATAGCACAGTAAAAACCGATATTTTAAATAAATATAGATTCGTTTTCATGATTTGAAATTTTAATTGTTGTTTTAATGACGATTCAAAAAGAATAATATTACATCGATGTTTATATTTTAGACGTAACAAATTGCTGGTTTGGATTTAATTCAGAAAAAATATTTATGCGAATCAGGAGTTGAAAATTAGATCCCTCAATACGTTCCCTTAGATCCCTCACTTCCGTTCGGGATGACAACGATTCAGTAAGGTCAAATACCGTCGCACTATCTTTCCATTTATAATTAGATTCTTTACGGCGACGGTTCGGGAACCATAGCACCCGTCGCCGCAAGAATAAAATAGTTTTTACAGACTTGTGCCGACGGGCAATATTAATAAAGTGAAAATTGTCATCCCGAACAGAAGTGAGGGATCTAATTTTCAACTCCAGCTTCGCATTATTTATTAAAACACCCTGTCAATAAATTTTAAGAAATAATTGGTTCTTCGTGATTTGCCACAACGCCAACATAACTGATTTTATCCGGCACAATGCCCAATTCTATTTTTTTTCTTAAAGTATTTGTTTTCTCCACAAAGCACTCCTGCAATTGTGCAAGTGATTCGCTGATATTAAAGATTGTTATGCTGTTACCTCCGGTATGGGTATGCATCAAACCTTCACTGTGTGTTAGTCCCAGGTTGTGCCCCATTTCATGGGCGCGAAAGTCACAAAATTTGCCGTTAAGGTTATGGTTTTCTGATCGTGATCCACGATGATGTCTTTTGCTGCATGCATATTCGCGGAACATAGCATAAATATCATCATGCTGACAATCCCGGTTAATGTCCTGTTAGTGATGTTTGGCTTTTTCATGATTATGTATTTTTGTATTAGACGTAATCAACCTGCAAATTGGATTTATATTTCTATCGACGAAAAACAAATCATAATCTTACATCTGTCAGCAAATTCATAACTTTTGTTGATTGCAACGACAAATTTATATCTGGCCAGGAATTCTCTCAATAAAAGAATAACAGATAACTGGTTTAAGATCATCATTGCCCGATTTTCGTCGTTGAAAACATTATTTCATAAAAACCACTATTATCTGTTTAAAATTCCGTGAACCGTCATTCACAAACAAACAGCGACCTTTCATTGACCTGAACTACCTATTCATCAAAAAAAGCAACTGCTTGTATGAATTAATTGGTTATTTTTGTATCATCAGTTCCAGAAGATTATGACAGATTCAACAACCAATATTTCTGAAGAGTTATTTCAGGCTGAAAGACTGAAAGGTGCCAGAATGAGTGTAAATTTCCGGTGGGTATTCATCATCCTGCTTTTGATGACGACGGCTCTGCAGGTAATTTCGGGCTATAAAGCAGAGTCCACGCATGCTTTTGTGCTTATAGGCATCTATTTGTGCTGCAATATTGGACTTGCAATCGCGGTGAACAAGAAATACGATCCGCCTTTTCTGGGTTATATCAGCGCCATCATCGACCTGGGCATCATTACCTTTCATCTGTATTACCTGACCACACAATACGATTACATTGCCGTTACAGCGGCGGCAACCATCCTGCTCTACCCTATTATTTTTGTACTCTATACCTTCAGGCTCAACAGACCATTGCTGATTTTCATGGTAGCCCTCACTGTGCTGCTTTTTAACTCCAACTATTTTTATGCATACAGCCAAAATGAACTTTATTATTTACAGACACTTTCCACCTCTCCACTTTCTCATATATTCAAGAGCGCCTACATTCTTTTTATTGGTTTCTTATGTATTTACTTACAGCTTTCTCTCGAAAAATTCATCGAGAAACAGGTTGCTGAAGCATCAGCAAAAATTAAATTACACGCCCGGGTAAAGATTGAAGAACAAAAAAACAAATATGCGCAAAAGCTGATTGAGAAGGAGAAACAGATGACAGCCAAGCTGGAACAGGAAGTAGAAAAGCAGGCTGAAGAGTTGACGCACGCCAATACCCAGGTACTTAAACTTCAGAAAGAGAATTTACAATCGCAGTTTGAAGTCCTGAAACAACAGGTAAATCCGCATTTTTTATTCAACAGCCTGAATGTGCTGACCTCCCTGATTAAAGCAGACCCTGATTTAGCAGAAACATTTACCGAGAAGCTATCGAAAGTTTATCGCTATGTACTCGAAAACAAAGAGAAAGATTTGGTTTCACTCAGTACAGAAATGGATTTTCTCAATGCCTATCTTTTCCTGATTAACATTCGTTTCTCAGGAAAAATTATCGTGGAGATTGATATCGACAGCAAATATACTGAATACCGGGTACTGCCGATAGCTGTTCAGATGCTCATTGAAAATGCCATCAAGCACAACACCTATTCCAAAACAAACCCACTTTTAATCAACATCTACACAGATGAAAACGGCAACCTGATTGTTTGCAACAACCTGAAAGCCCGAGAAACCATCATGGCATCTACAGGTGTGGGATTGGAAAACATAACCCGCAGGTATGCCCTGATTACCGATCATACGCCTGTTTTTACCAAAACGGAAACACATTTTATTGCCCGGCTCCCTTTGCTGAAAGCCGATAAACATATCATCAGTTAAACAAAAGTTTAAACTTACAAAAATTTGAAGTATATGAGAGTAGTTATCATAGAAGATGAGGCCTTTGCCGCCATGAGATTAAAAAAGATGATCCTTGAATATAATCCGGATATCAATATAGTTGCAGAACTGGAATCGGTAGAAGAATCGGTAAAGTGGTTCCGCAACAACCCCGAACCTGACCTGATTTTCTTAGACATCCATCTGGAAGACGACCTGAGTTTCGCCATCTTCGAACAGGTTGACATTGACAGTCCGGTTATCTTCACCACCGCCTTCGATGAATACGCCATCAAAGCATTTAAACTGAAGAGCATCGATTACCTGCTGAAACCCATTGTGCAGGAGGAACTGGCTGCCGCGCTTAAAAAGTATGAAGACATGACCGGCAAACAACAGAAAAGCTTTGATCTGGAATCGCTTTACGGATTGCTGGTGCAGAAAGAAAAGAAATTTCGGGAGCGTTTTTCTGTTTCGATAGGAAACAAAATCAAAACGTTCACGATTAACGATGTTGCTTACTTCATCAGCGAAGAAGGATTCACAAGCGCTTACCTATGGAATAAATCGGTTTATCCGCTCGATGTCAGCCTGAATAAACTGGCATTGGAAATTGACCCTGATTCATTCTTTCGCATCAATCGACAGATGTTGTTAAACATCAACGCCATACAGGAAATCCACATCCATTCGGGTAGCCGGCTGAAAGTGGATGTGAATCCCAAGATCGAAAACGGCGTATTCGTCAGCATCGACAAAATGGCCGAATTCAAAAGGTGGATTGGAGGCAAAGAGAAAACAAACTAACACATAAGAATATGAAAAAGATTAATCAAACAACGCTGTTTTTAATCCTGACATTTACCATCAGCTTTTTACTGGCAGGAATATATAAACTTACTGGTGGAGGAAGTCAGGACCGCACCGGATTTATGATTTTAGGGATAATCTATATGTTTATTCCGACAATTGCTGTGCTGATTGTAAAAAAACTGATTCACCGGGAGAAAATTGCAACTGAATTACTGATATCATTTAAGATCAACAAATGGTTTTTCGTTGCCTGGTTGTTAATGCCCATTCTGGCTTTTCTGACATTCGGGATTAGTTTGCTATTTCCGGATGTGATTTACAGTCCCGATATGTCGGGTATGTTCAGTCGTTTCGAATCCATGATGACTCCGGAGCAGGCAGAACAGATGAGAGCTTCCGTAGAATCGCTCCCGCTACATCCGGTTTGGATTACCCTGATGCAGGGCCTGATTGCCGGCATCACCGTCAACGCCATCGCCGGTTTCGGAGAAGAACTGGGATGGAGAGGATTCCTGTTGAAGCAATTCAAAGACATGAACTTCATGAAAGCATCCATCCTCATCGGTTTTATCTGGGGTATCTGGCATGCTCCCATGATTTTAATGGGACATAACTATCCCGATCATCCGGTAGCAGGGGTGTTCATGATGACAATTCTGTGTATCTTATTATCAGTCATCTTCTTATACATCACCATAAAATCGAAATCAGTTATTGCCGCAGCCATCCTGCACGGCACCATGAATGCAACCAATGGCATCTCCATTATGTTGATTGATGGCGGCAACGATTTGACAGTGGGTATGCCCGGAGTAGCCGGATTTATTGCGCTGATTCTTGCAATTGCTGTTTTGTTTGTGTACGACAGGTACATCAGCAAAGAAAAGATTATCACAACCAGCATGACCGAACATATCTAAACAACTTTTTATTGAAAGCTTTCGTTTATGCCATAATTCAAATCTTTTCCATTAACTTTGCAGCCAAATTCTTTCCAACTATATGTGGGATAAACTGGTATCGCTGCTCAGGAATCTTGCTGCTTTTTTGCAGAAAAAAACGCCTGTAATTTGGGAACTCATCAGAAAATGGTGGTTTCAATTCATTGAATGGAGAAAAAAACGGTTGGCTCGTTTTAAAACCTTGCCGTGGTATTCCAGGCTGGTCAACATAGTCGTTACCGGAACAATATTGTTCCTGATTTTTTTGTTCCTCGTCGACATCAACTTCCTGTGGTTGTTTGGTAAATCTCCGGGATTGAGGAGCATTGGCAATCCCAATCAGAACGAAGCATCCCTGATTATCAGCGCCGACAACCAGGTTATTGGCAAGTATTATACTGAAAACAGAATCCCGGTTGAATTTGAGGAAATCTCTCCCAAGTTGATTGAAACACTTGTTTACACCGAAGATCAACGATTCTATAAGCATTTCGGGATAGATTTTCATGGTGTATTTGCAGCCATGAAAGATGTGCTGAAAGGTGACCCGAGAGGAGCCAGTACCATTACCCAGCAATTGGTTAAGAACATGTACAAAACCCGGAATCAGTATTCCAGGGGGTTGCTGGGACAAATTCCGGGACTTCGGTTGGTCATCATGAAAATGAAAGAATGGATTACCGCGGTGAAAATCGAGCTGTTTTATTCCAAGGAAGAGATTCTTACCAAATACCTGAACACGGTTGACTTCGGCAGTAATTCATTCGGAATTTACACAGCTGCTAAAACCTATTTCAGAACAAAACCTTCGGAATTGAATTACGAACAAAGCGCCACCCTGATTGGTCTGCTGAAGGCTACAACCTATTACAGTCCCATCCAAAACCCGGAACGCTCAAAGGAAAGACGCAATGTGGTTTTGCAGAATCTGGTTGAACATGGGGTTTTCTCACAGGAGGTTTGTGACTCCCTGAAAAGCATACCCATTCAGCTCAACTATGGCAGGGAAGAAACCTACGACGGTATCGCGTTGCATTTCAGGGCATATTTAGCCAAATACCTTGAAGATTGGGAAGAACAAAGCGGTTATGATATTTATGCTGACGGTTTGAGGATTCACGTTGCACTTGATTCGAGATTGCAACATTATGCGGAAGAAGCTGTGGAAAAGCAGATGAAAGCCGTTCAAAGACGATTTTTTGATCACTGGCGCGGACAAAATCCCTGGCGCGATGAAAATAAAGTAGAAATTCAGGATTTCGTTGAGAATATCGCCAGAAAGACTAAGTCATACAATGCTTTGCAGAAAAAATTCGGAGAAAATGAAGATTCAATCTTTCATTACCTGAATATTCCCCGTAAAACCAAGGTGTTTGACTATAAAACCGGAGCTAAAGACACCACCTTAAGTGTCATGGATTCAATCCGGTACATGAACCACTTCATGCACACCGGCTTTGTTGCCATGGAGCCCAACACCGGCGAAGTGAAAGCCTGGGTTGGGGACATCAATTTTAATTTCTGGCAGTATGATAAAGTGGCACAGTCGAAACGCCAACCGGGTTCAACGTTTAAGCTCTTTGTTTATACGGCTGCCATGATGCATGGTTTGGCACCCTGCGACTACCGGACCGACCAACCGGTAAGATGGGATTACATGGAAAACGGGGAACCGAAAAGCTGGCAACCCAACAATGTGGATTACACATACCGGGGTAATGTAACACTCAAATATGCTTTTGCCAAATCGATTAACACAATTGCTGTTCAGTTGGCAAAAGAGGTCGGGATAGAAGCAGTTATACAGGCAGCACATTTACTTGGGATAAAGACTAAACTGGAAGATAAACCGTCAACCAGCCTTGGGGCATCGGATGTTTCCCTGCTGGAATTGGTCAATTCATTTGGAACAGTCGTCAATGAAGGGATTCATAATGAGCCTGTACTCGTCACCCGCATCGAGGATGCCGACGGACATGTAATCTACAAAGCAGATAATCAATCAAAAAGAGTGATACCCTACGAAACGGCCTGGCTTATGACAGAAATGCTGA
>JAEWUM010000037.1 GCA_023459355.1 Bacteroidota bacterium
CGTCATTGCGAGCAAAGCGAAGCAACCCCCTGCTAGCTCGCACTTAGCTATTACCCAAATCTCTCCACTCCGGGTTCATCTTATTAATTAAATCAATCTTCTTTTTTCTCGACCCTCCTTTGATTTGCTTCTCCCGGGCAATTGCATCCACAATGCTATCAAACGCTTCTGCATAAACTAATTTATGTACCTGGTATTTTTTTGTAAATGCACGTTTATGAACTCCGGATTTATGTTGCAAGATTCTTTGTTGCAAGTTCGATGTCACCCCTGTGTATAATACATTATGATGCTGGTTGGTCAGTATATAAACAAAAGATTTTTTCATGTGAGTCAATTTAACATGGAGAGACTACAAAAACTGTAGTCTCTCCATTCTTTTAAAAATAATGTATGTGATGCGCCACTTAATGCGCATGCCATGCGTAGCCTAATGCGCATACCATGCGTTAGATAATGCGCATCAGATACATCTTGATTAGGAAATTACAACCGGAATTGAGAAGCTTACCGACCGGGGTGCTTTCAGCAAAATATTTGCTCGTGTATATTGTGTTGTTATTGTCAGTTCGTATTCTCCCGGTTCAATAGTTTCCGGTATATCCAACAACAAACGTGAAGGTTCATTTAATACGATTGAATCTTGGGGGAGTTTGGAAACTTCCTGTGTTGAGGTGTTTTTTAACGTTACACCACATGTTGGATCTTCTCCTACAACCTTGATGTAAGAACCTCTTATCTCACAATTGCGTCCTTTGATGAGTGTACCATCAGTGGAACCTGTTACCATATTTGTCAAAGAGAATATCTCCATTGAGTCAGGTTGTACTCCCAGAATCTGAACAGATGTGTCGGAAATTGCTTGACGTAATTGCATTCCCTGGTTTATAGCAACATAAACAGCATTTGTTTCCGGGTTCCAGGTCTTATTGTAAATCGCTCCTTTGATAACCGGTCGCATGTAAACCATGCCTGTGTTAACATTATGTCCCGATAATACCAGTTGCATGGCTTTTTCCTGAAACCGGGTGACAATGTTTTTGATGGTGTTTCTGTTGTTTTCAGTTCCATCCTTCATAATGTCATCCACGATGTCGTCCAGATTTTTACTTCCCATGCCTGAAACGGTTGCGCTGAAGTCATTCGGATCTTCAGTCAAATGGTTGTTTTTTAACCATGCCTTCAATAAATTGCTCATAAAATATAGAATTAATGCCCCTTTTATTTGTGTTTTTGGGGGCGGGTTAATAAATAGGAACGTGTTGCCACGCTCCGGGTTATAGATGTTGAGATTCTGTTTGTTCCGGAACAATGAGTCTGATTTTTGCGCTGACTCCGGTGTCGATACTGATACCGTCTAAGCATTTTATTTTTTTGCGTATTTTCCACAAGATATTTCCCAATGTACCTTTCCGGATATTGTAATCGGTTGTTTCCCAGACTTTACAAACCAGGGTGCTTTTGTCGATATATTCATTCCGGTATTGGTATAGTTTGTACAGGATTTTGGTTTCCATACGGGATAAATGAATGCGTATGGCCTCATATTCAATAGCTTGTTCGCATAACAACAGGGTGGCCTCGCCGAATTTGAGCTTATTCATGTTGCTAAAGTTTGACGTGAGTGTTATAAGCCTGTTCATTCGTTCCGCCATCTCATGCAACTCTATAGGCTTGCGCATGTAATCGGCATAGCGAAAGTTGATGGCTTTTGAGACGGTATCTTCGTTTTTCCCGGAACTTGCGAATAATATGGGTATGTCGGATATCTCCCTGATTTGCTTGGCCAACGCATAATTGTTCTTTACATCCGAAGGTGATAAATCAATCAACAGTACATCGGACTCTAATGAGAGAATATGTTCTGCTTGTCGCTTTTCCTGTTCAACTATTACACGGATGTGATTTTCTGAAAAATAATTTGTAACTAACTGATTTAATTTTAGGTCATTTCCAATGCAAACAACCTTCTTCATGATAAAGGATTTCATTTGGTAAACATTTTAAACAAATTAAGAAAAGATTTCGGTGACAAAAGTAAAACATTATTTACATGTCTTATATGAGACACGCATTGTTTTATTTTTATTTAAAAAAGTGGTGATGAGATGGTGATGTGGTGAATAGCGAAGCAACCTGCACAAAGTAATCATATTGCAAAACCCGATAAAAATATTAACTTTGCCCTCAAAATCTAATAAACCCAACCCGTTTTTAAATTTTAACTGGTAACATTGTATGTTTAAAAATAAAATCCTTCTTATCACCGGCGGCACAGGTTCGTTCGGTAATGCTGTTTTAAAAAGATTCATCGATACAGATATCAAAGAAATTCGCATATTCAGTCGCGACGAAAAGAAACAGGATGATATGCGCCACCAGTTAAACAATCCGAAAGTAAAGTTCTATATCGGCGATGTCCGGGATAAACGTAGTGTGGATGGCGCCATGATGGGTGTTGATTACGTGTTTCATGCGGCTGCGCTGAAACAGGTGCCTTCCTGCGAGTTTTTCCCCATTCAGGCAGTAAGAACCAATGTGTTTGGCACCGAGAACGTGTTGGATTCGGCTATTCAGCACGGAGTTAAGAATGTGGTGGTGTTGAGTACCGATAAGGCTGCTTATCCTATCAATGCTATGGGCATCAGTAAGGCCATGATGGAAAAGGTGGCCATTGCCAAAGCCCGTTCGCTCGGAGAGAATGCTGCTACCACCATTTGTTGTACACGCTATGGTAATGTAATGGCCAGCCGTGGATCGGTTATCCCCTTGTGGATCGATCAGATTAAGGGCGGAAAGGAAATTACCATTACCGATCCGAATATGACCCGGTATATGATGACTCTCGAAGATGCAGTGGATTTGGTTCTGTATGCATTTCAACATGGTAAAAACGGTGATTTGTTCGTGCAAAAAGCTCCCGCGGTTTCATTGGATATATTAGCAAAGGCGTTGACCGAATTGTTTAAAACAAATACTCCGGTCAGGGTAATCGGCACGCGTCATGGCGAGAAACTGTATGAAACCCTGGTGACCCGGGAGGAAATGGCCAAGTCGGAGGACATGGGTGGTTACTATCGTGTCCCGGCAGATAACCGTGATTTGAATTACGATAAATATTTCATCGAAGGTCAGGAAGAAATTGCAACAATCGAAGATTACCATTCTCATAATACGAAGCAGTTGAGTGTAGAGGAGATGAAGGAGTTGTTGATGAAGTTGGATATTGTGAACGGCCAGGTGCAATTGTAGAAGGGGTTGCTTCGGCGGCTTTGCCGCCTCGCAATGACGGGTGAACGGCTAAGTGCAACTTTGAGGGGGTTGCTTCGGCGGCTTCGCCGCCTCGCAATGACATTTAATATATATTTAAAACATGAAGATATTAATAACTGGTGCCAGGGGTTTTGTAGGTAAGAACTTGGTTGCGGAACTTCGCAATCAGGGCTTTCAGGACTTGCTGGAATATGATGTGGATACGGATCCGGCTTTGCTGGATGGGTATGCAGCATCCTGCGAATTTGTTTTTCACTTAGCCGGAGTAAACCGTCCGAAAGAACAAACGGAATTTATGACCGGTAACTTTGGGTTTACCTCTCAACTGCTCGATGCCCTGAAAAAAAACGGGAATAAAGCGCCGGTACTGATTACTTCCTCCACTCAGGCTGCCTTTGATAATCCTTACGGACAAAGCAAGAAGGCGGGAGAAGAGTTAATCTTTCAGTACGGGAAAGACCGGGGCGTGAAGGTGTTCGTGTATCGCCTCCCCAACGTTTTCGGAAAATGGTGTCGTCCCAATTACAACAGTGCTGTGGCTACTTTTTGTCACAATATCGCGCACGGACTACCGATTCAGGTGAACGACCCCAGTGTCGTGATGAATTTGGTGTATGTGGATGATGTAGTGGCATCGTTTATTGATAAACTGAAAAACGGGAAACCGGATACTGAGGTTTATTCGGAAGTCACTCCGGTGCATACCATCAAACTGGGTGAAATTGTAGATCTGATTAATAGTTTCAGAGCAAGCAGGGAAACCTTGCAGGTCCCTGATATGGGAGATGGATTTATCAAAAAACTGTATTCCACCTACCTGAGTTATCTGCCAGAAGATCAATTTAGTTACCTGCTGAAAATGAATGTTGATAACCGGGGATCGTTTACCGAATTTTTGAAGAGTCCCGAACGCGGTCAGGTGTCGGTCAACATCTCAAAACCTGGTATAACCAAAGGTAATCATTGGCATCATACCAAGAATGAAAAGTTTCTGGTCGTCAGCGGCAAAGGCGTTGTCCGCTTCAGAAAAATAAATACAAATGAGATAATAGAATATTTTGTATCAGGAGATAAGTTGGAAGTGGTAGATATCCCGGTTGGCTATACCCACAACATCGAAAACCTTGGAGATGCAGACATGGTAACGGTCATGTGGGTGAATGAGGTGTTTGATAAAGAGAGACCGGATACGTTTTTTATGGAAGTTTAAAAAGGTCTACAGTCTACGGTCTACAGTCAACGGTCATGCAACAAATGACTGTAGACTGTAGACCGTAGACCGTAGACCGTAGACAATAAATTAAATGAAAAAACTAAAAGTACTTACAGTCGTTGGCACCCGTCCGGAGATCATCCGTTTATCGTGTGTGCTTCAAAAATTAGATGCCAGTGAAGCGATTGAACATACGCTTGTGCATACCGGTCAGAATTATGATTATGAATTGAACGAAGTGTTTTTTGAAGACCTTGGTTTGCGGAAACCGGATTATTTTCTGAATGCCGCGGGTAAGAACGCGACGGAAACGGCCGGACAGATATTGATAAATATTGATCCTGTATTGGAAACCGTACAACCTGATGCTTTTCTGGTGTTGGGAGATACCAACTCCTGTTTGTGTGCTATAGCAGCGAAAAAACGTCATATCCCTATTTTCCACATGGAAGCGGGTAACCGTTGTTTTGACCAGCGTGTACCTGAAGAAAGCAACCGGAAAATTGTAGATCACACAGCAGATATAAATTTGACATACAGTGATATTGCCAGAGAATACCTGCTGGCGGAAGGTTTACGTCCCGACAGGGTTATCAAAACCGGTAGCCCGATGTTTGAGGTGTTGAACCGTTATAAGTCTACAGTCAACGGTCAACTGTCTACTGTCTTGGGTAAGTTGGGGTTGAAAAAGGGTCAGTACTTTGTGGTATCGGCGCACCGGGAAGAAAATATAGCCTCAGAAAAGAATTTTTTCAATCTGGTAAAGATACTCAACCAGGTAGCAGCACAATATAACCTGCCGGTTATTGTTTCTACCCATCCACGTACCCGCAAGATGATTGAAAAGCACGGTATTCAGTTTCATGAACAGGTGAAGTTGATGAAACCGATGGGACTTAGCGAATACATTGCTCTGCAGGTGCAATCCAAAGCCGTGTTATCCGACAGTGGAACCATCAGCGAAGAGTCCTCTATCCTGAATTTCCGGGCATTAAACATCCGTGAGGCGCACGAACGTCCCGAAGCCATGGAAGAAGCTTCGGTGATGATGGTAGGATTAAACCCGGAACGGGTGATGCAGGGACTCGTTGAACTGGAGCAGCAGAAAACAGGTGCCGAGCGCAACTTCAGGCCCGTTGCCGACTACAGTATGCCCAATGTGAGCGACAAGGTGGTGCGGATTATCCTGTCGTATACCGATTATGTGAAAAGAGTGGTGTGGGGTGAAGAACTATAATAATAACAGGATAAATTACATTCGTATCTAATACAGCAGTGAAACGTACGCTATGAATCATAAAGCCCGTCCTTCTCGTCGGCATTCATGATGTCTATTATATGCCGTTTTTGTTCCGCTTTCATCTTTGTTTTGTAATTGGCTACATCTTCAAACTTGATTCGCCGGTGTTTACCTACTTTTGTAAACTCAATTTCACCATCTTCGAGGAGTTTCACCAAATAGGGTCTTGAACAACCTAACATCTCCGCCGCTTTTTGTGTTGTAACTTCAGTTGCACTTGGCACAAGTGAGATGGGTTTGCCCTGGCTCATTGCTTTGAGAATGTCTTCTAAAAATCTCATTGCACTCAATGGCATTACAATTTTATCATTTGTTTCTTCAATTTCAATTTCAACCTGGTCACTTTTTAATTGCCCCAAAGCAGCAGTCAATGCATCGTAAGATGTTTGTGCAATCATTCGCTCTGTTTTACTGGGTCTTCTGTATGCTTTAATTGCTTCCATAACTTAGTGTATTTAATTGCTTCCGGGGCAAAATTACACAAAACAAATGAAATATTCGAAATATTCGAAACATTTAACAACTGTAATTTTATCTGCTGCATCTTTCCGCAAAAACTGATTTATCTTAATACCCCGGATTTTGAGGCACATTTGGATTCACATCTGTTTCTGATTGCGGAATTGGCAACAGGAGTTGGTATGCCTGTATGTTTAACTCGTTCATCGCCCAATCGTTGCGTTTCAGAAAATCAAAATATGAAAAGCTTCCCTTTAGCCTGCTTTTCCATGTTGCTTTCAGATCAGCCTCAAAACTTGCATGGGTTGCCGGTTCCTCTCCGTTTTTCAACCGGACCTGGTTTAAATATATGAGTGCTGTTTCAAGCTGCCCCGTTTTGTGTGCACATTCTGCAGCGGATAAAATTACATCGGCATAGAGAATTAAGGGCAGATAATGACTGTTCTCGATTACAGTGCTAAAGTGTTGAAGCGGGAGTGTGTTGGTGTTGATTGCATACAATATCTCTGTTGAGGCTGTGCCGACCGCATCTTGCCGGTTGTTGCTCAATGCATAACGACCTCCTGAAATAACGGCCTGCAAATGACTTAGCGCTTCCTGATAGTTGCCTTCCTGCATCGATGTTTTTGCTAATAACGTCCGGATGACGTCGGTCGAAACCTGAAAGTACGAATTGGTTTTGCCGGCAGGGGAGGTTGTGAGGCATTCCTGTAAACCGTTTTTCAGTATGCTGTATATCTCCGCTTTACTTTGCCGCCCTGGCGGATTTGTCGGGTCTGGTCTGCTGGTTGTTAGATAAGGAACATCGCCCCATAAACTAATCAGATGACCACAGAGCAGGGTTCTCAGGGCTAAAGTATATTTGAAATTGTGCCTGCCTGTATTTTCTTCCAACAGGTTCAGATAGACGATCCCACTATAAAGGGCACTCCATGTGTCTTTTACAAGCTGATTAGTGGGAGTGATATTGTGTAAAGTGAATTGTTCCCATGCAAAATTATTGGTTGTAAAACAGTTGGAGTATAAGGCTTCGAGGGTATGTGAGAAATCAAATGCTTTTGTTATCTGCCCCATAATGGCCCTGATGTACAAGTTATTTGAAAACTCATTCGAGAAATCACCATCCTGCAGGATTACTAAATCAGCTGTGGTTTTTTTGTCGAATGATACAACACGTATGGTTGCCGGACGCTGGAATGGTCCGGTAGCCGGCCGGATGTTGACTGAGAGCTCATCTCCCTGTATCAGTGTATCGGTTACAATTACTTTGTCGCTGAAAATAGATTCCGGCTCGATGTAGCCGTTACCTGGTTTGTTTGTATGCAGAGTGAATGGGATGTTGGCATTAATAGCAACCTTAAAGCTCCCGCCATCTTTCCCTACACGCAGGGTGTCGATTCCAAAGTTTAATTGTCTTTCCGTATCCGGATTCTCCCATTCATTTCCGGCTATGCCATCTCCATCCCAATCGATAAAATAGTTTAAGTCTGGCACTTCGATGGTCTTGCCTAAATCCTGATAGCGGTTTTTGATGTTGGCTGCAATTTGTTCTACAGGAAGATTCAGACTCTCTTCCCGGAAGTAATATTGTATAGAATCCGATAAAGTTCCCGAGTCGGTGAAATCGTTTTTTACAATTGAAATAAATTCCGTAAAATAGGCCTCGGTCAGATTGGACAATAATATAGATGATATCATGATTAGTGCGCCGGCATGCTGATCTCCCGAAGATATGGAGAAGTCTTCAAAATCCAGATCCTTATACTCTTGCAGACCGAAACAGGATAGCAGTTCCTCTCTGGTTTGTGCTGTTGCCTCTTCATAATTCTTTCCTTCTTTCATCAATTTGATAATCCGGTCTTTGCTCAGGTGGGTAAGGATGTTTACATTGATGTTGCTGCGTTTGCCGGAGATATCGACAATCGACTCTAACCGGATCTGACTGTTTGATAAATTGCCTGTAATTTCGTTGAAGAAATACCCGTCGCAGGCTATATTAACGTAAGGTGACACGAATTCAGCTGCCGATTCCAGCACAAAGTCGCCTTCGTTGCTCTTTATTTCCGTTTGGAATAATTTCCCCGTAGGTTTCAGTTCTTTAGTTAGTTCGTGGATGGTTACCGTAGCGCCCTGCGTAAACGGACCTTTCTCTGCTTTCCCTGCCAGACTGCTGATTTTTATTGGTTTGTCGCCCGTTAAATCCTTTTCGACGCAGGCGGATAGGATTGCTAACAGCAGAAGAAATGTGATTTCGCGTATTTTCATGTTTGTGTGATTTGGTTGAATTAATCATGCAATCAGTGTTATTTCCCCGGACTAAAATAAAATTGTGAAGTTTGGTTGGTATATAATGAAGACAAAGATATAAAAAACTTTTGATCAACCCACCCCTCCCCAAACCTTATTTCTTAACCTTATTTTCTAGCTAAACAACCTTAGTAGCTGATATTCAACCCTACCTCCCCAAACCTTATTTCTTAACCTTATTTTCTAACTAAACAACCTTAGTAGCTCAAGATTAACCTTTCTTACCTAAACCTTATTACCTTATTTTGAATTCACATCAATTGTTTGTTGATAAAATTTAATAAACACCTCACGTTCATCTTGATAACTGTATTTTTGGTGATGTCTTTTTTGATTCAAAATGTATTTACATACCTTATCAACATCCCCTTTTGAAACCGAAAATGCCGCACATGAATTTTGCCAAAGAAACATACCTACACATAATTTATTGTCGTTAATAAAGCGTTCAGAACTATCGGCAATAATTTTAGCCAAATTTTCTTCATCTAAATTTGGAGCTCGGGAGACAAGTAAATGAACGTGCTCTGGATTAGCATAAATTGCATAAAGTTTGCATCGATTGTTGTTCACAATGCCGGTAATGTACTTTTCGATTCTTAACCTGAATTTTTCCAAGATATTTGGTTGACGATTAAGAGTCGTGAATACAAAATGGGTGTACAGATTGTTGTATTCAATTTTCATAGTTATAATTTTTTATTCACTGCAAAATTAATGAAAAAATAAAAATAAGGTAATAAGGTTTAGGTAAGAAAGGTTAATCTTGAGCTACTAAGGTTGTTTAGTTAGAAAATAAGGTTAAGAAATAAGGTTTTGGGGAGGTAGGGTTGAATATCAGCTACTAAGGTTGTTTAGTTAGAAAATAAGGTTGAGAAATAAGGTTTGGGGAGGTGGGGTTGAAAATTATTTAAATGTAAATTTCTTTTGCGAAATATAGCTAACCCCGGTAGCCACTATCGTGATGGTCATTTTGGAAGGAGTCGGGAACCAGCCGAATACGTCAACGAGTAATTTCAAGCCGATGTAATTGATGACCAGATTGGCAACTACTACGATGCCATAGCGGAAGAGTTGTACTTTGCCCCGGAGGTCGGAGTTATTGAACGTGACGTATTTCTGTAACAGGAAACCCGACATGAAGCTGATGGGGAAAGAGAATGCCAGCGCCGCGATGTGCGAACTCAATGTGACAAAGCCCAACGGCAACATCTGCTGACGCAGGATGAAGTGGAAAATGCAAAAATAAAGGAACCAATCGAACACTAAGTTAGCGACTCCGGTAGCACCGTAACGGAAAAACTCGACTGACATGTATTTGCGGAAAGGCGGATAAAAGTAATCGACCATTCGACGTATTCCGATACCGGTGGATGTAAGAAATTTACGCATTTAGTTGGTACTTGTAACAAATTTGTTTACTTTTGTGCGGCGTTATAATAACGCACAAAGATACGATTAATTATTCACTATTACCAAATCCGATATGCCCGACGACTATCATCAGCATGACACAAGTAAGAGCAAAGAAATACTTGGGACAGCACTTCCTGAAGGATTTGGAAGTAGCTCGCCGCATTGCTGAGAGCCTGGAGCTTTCGGGACCGGCTACCGTACTCGAAATCGGACCGGGTACCGGTGTTCTTACCCAATTCCTGTTACAAAATCCAAACATTGATCTGACTGCCGTTGAGGTGGATTGGGAATCAGTTGCTTATCTGCATACGCATTTCCCCCAACTGAAGGTTATCGAAGCGGATTTCCTGAAAATGGATTTGAAATCATTATTCCCGGATAAATTGTACCTCATCGGGAATTTACCTTATAATATCTCCAGCCAGATATTCTTTAAGATGCTGGAAAACCGCGACCGCATTCCTCAATTGGTTTGTATGATTCAGAAGGAAGTGGCGGAACGCATGGCTGCTGTGCATGGCAATAAGACCTATGGTATCTTGTCGGTACTCATGCAGGCTTTTTACTCGATCGACTATCTTTTCACCGTTCATGAGCACGTGTTTGACCCTCCGCCTAAGGTCAAATCGGCTGTTATTCGCCTTACCCGCAATGAAGTGAATGAGCTCGGATGTAACGAGCAGCTCTTCAAAACGGTGGTGAAAACAGCCTTCAACCAGCGCCGCAAGACGATGCGCAACTCGCTCAAACCCCTCGTGGAGAAAGATAACCCGATGTATGCAGATCCTCTTTTTGACAAAAGACCGGAACAATTAGATGTGGCTGCTTTCATCGACCTGACCAACCGAGTGGAGCGCGCGATGAGAACTTAACAAGAAATTCCAAACGTGCGGAAGATTTTTCTGCAAGCCGTACCGGAACCGCGACGGGGAAGGGCAGGTTAAAAAAAGAAAGGAGTGTAATCATGGCAGAACTCAGGCTATTTTACCAGGAAGATGGTAAACTCAAAATATCAAAGTCAATCGATATCCTGAAAAAAGTAAATCTGAAAGATATGATCTGGATCGACCTGATCGATGTTTCGGATGCGGTTGAAACGGAACTGGAACAGTTTCTTAAAATATATATTCAGGAAGATGAAGAAATAGAAGAAATCGAGATGAGTTCGCGGTATATACAGACCGAGGACAGCATCGTAGCCAACTCTAACTTCCTGCAGGATAATTTCCAGATGCAACCGGTTTCGTTTATTCTGAAAAACGGGATTCTGGTTTCGGTGCGCGACACCGAATTGAAGTCGTTCAACGACACCGTGAAAAAGATTTACGCGGATTCAAAAAATTTTACAACAGGCTATCACGTGCTGGTGGCACTGCTCGAAACCCGTGTGGAATACGACGCGGATATGATCGAGTATATCACCGACCAGATTACCAATTTAAGTAAGACACTGAATACGGAAGATGATCTGAGCCAGGATATCCTGATGAGCATCAAGGACCATCAGGAAAAGGTAATGATCATCCGGCAGAATATTATTGATAAGCAACGGGTGGTGTCGAATATGTTGAAGTCCAATCTGTTCCCGCAGGATTTACTACCCCGGCTGACCATGGTTATCAAGGATATCAACTCTTTGTTCGAATACACCCGCTTCGGTTTCGACCGGCTCGATTATCTTCAGGATACTTTCCTCGGTTTGGTTAACATCCAGCAGAACAAGATTATCAAGATATTTACCGTGGTGTCGGTTATTTTCATGCCCCCGACCCTCATCGCCAGCATGTACGGGATGAACTTTAAGTTTATGCCCGAACTAAGCTGGAAATTTGGCTATCCCTTCTCTATTTTCCTGATGGTAACCTTCGCCCTGGGGGTGTTGCTGTATTTTAAACGGAAAAAATGGTTGTGATACCGAATGCAGAAATGCAATTAACAAAAATGTAGAAACGCCCATTGTATGTAGAGACGCCCTAATAGGGCGTCTCTACGACCATGCGACCATGCGACCATGCAACCATACGACCATGCGACCATGCGACCATACGGCCATACGACCATGCGACC
>JAEWUM010000038.1 GCA_023459355.1 Bacteroidota bacterium
TACTCTTTAAATTTGACTCTACAACTTGCTTCGTCTGGGTATTGCGCAACAAAATTTAATAAATTCATGCCGTTTCTGATTAGTTACTTCAAAGATAATCATTATAGGCGAAATATCGGATAATCATTAAATGAAAATGTCGACAGCCTGATTGCTGCTGCAAATCTGCCTTTGGGAGATTTAAGCTCTACACGCAGATATAACCTTCAGGAGCAACTATCGATGACTTTCACACACGACATGATAGAACTTGGGGTACGCGGGTTGTTTCGTTATTCAAACACCCTGAATAACCTCAACAATAAACTGACCGAGACATACGACTGGACTTTTACGGGGAATGCCGTGTTCCGGTTACCTTATGATGTGACACTCAATAGTGACATTAATTATACGAACAGACTTGGTTATTCCAATTTTGATCAGCAGGAAATAATCTGGAATGCATCGATAGATAAGTCGATATGGAAGAACAGAGGAGTGCTGTCTTTAAAATGGTATGACATTTTAAGACAACAATTGAATATCCGTCAGGGTGTGGGAGATAATTCTGTGTCATTTACCAGGTATAACACGCTGACTTCTTATGTCATGCTGAGTTTCAGTTACCGCATCAGACAGTTTAACGGGGGAGCCCGCGAATCAGATTTCAGATCTGGAAGAAACCGCGAATTTGGTCCCGCTATGCGTCCGGCGGGTGGTGGTTTCCACTATTAACTACTATTCAGTTTCTTCCTCTTCGTCTTCTCCTTCCCCTATGTCAAAAGCAGATAATTGCCGGTTGAATACTTCATCCAATGAAATCTGAAATGTTTCCGTGTGAGATATTCCTTTTATACTGGTCATCCTGTCGACAATAACCTGGAGCAGGTGTTTGTTGTCGCGGGCATATATCTTCACAAATAATGAGTATTTACCGGTCGAATAATGACACTCCACAATCTCAGGAATTTTTTTTAATTCTTCTGCAACTTCTGCAAATGCCTTGATGTCTGATAAGGTTATGCCGATAAATGCACAGGTCTGATATCCAACTTTATAGTTGTCGATAATAAACTCCGATCCTTTGATGATGCCGTTGTTTTTCAGTTTCTGTATGCGTTGATGGATGGCTGCACCGGAAACATTACATTCACGTGCTACTTCTAAAAAAGGAATGCGTGCATCCTGCGAAATAAGTTGCAGGATTTTTTTGTCTAATCGGTCGATGCGGTGTTGTCCCATGGTGTTAATTGCAGGAATTGATTAAATATTCTATTTATATGCTGCAAATATAAATAAATTTTTTAGAAACGGGTGAAAATATTTAAAACTGTAAGTGAAAATTATTTAGATCATGCGATGTGTTCATTTATTAAGTTGAAACAGAAAGATCAAAAATCAAAGTTTTATTGTCAATATTCGAAAATCTTGTACCCCGCTTATCCATACCTTTGCCTCAAATTCGAATTATTATTCCATGAAAAATCAACAAATTACGCAAGCTTTCGAGTTTGCAAAAGCCCGTTATGCAGCATTCGGTATCGATGTAGAAAACGCCATCAATCAATTAGATAAACTTCCCATTTCGCTGCATTGCTGGCAGGCAGATGATGTTACCGGTTTCGAAAATGGCGATGGAGAGCTGACAGGCGGTATTCAGGCAACCGGAAATTACCCGGGCAAAGCACGTACGATTGCAGAGCTTCGTGCCGATATTGATAAAGCCATGTCGTTGATTCCCGGGGAACATCGGGTGAATATCCATGCTTTTTACGGCGATTTCAAAGGTGAAAATGTGGATCGTGACCAGATTGAACCCGAACATTTTCAAAGCTGGATTGACTGGGCTAAAGAAAAAAACTACAAATTAGATTTTAACTGCACCTGCTTTTCGCATGAAAAATCGGCTGATGGATTCACCTTGTCGCATCGTGACCCGACTATTCGTGAGTTTTGGATTGATCACGTGATTCGCTGTCGCAAGATTGCAGAGGAAATGGGTCGCCAGTTGGGTTCGAAATGTATTCATAACATCTGGATTCCGGATGGTTCAAAAGATTTGACGGTCGATAGATTGCTGTATCGTAAAAACCTGAAAGAATCGCTGGATAAAATCTTTGAATATAAAACCAATGACGAATACATGCTCGACAGCATTGAATGTAAGTTATTTGGTATCGGGAGTGAGAGTTATGTGGTTGGTTCACACGAGTTCTACATGGGTTATGGGGTTGCTAACAACAAAATGATAACACTTGATTCCGGTCATTTTCATCCTACTGAGGTGATTTCGGACAAGATATCTTCCTTATTACTTTTTGCACCAGAAATTATGTTGCATGTCAGTCGTGGGGTACGTTGGGATAGTGACCATGTGGTATTGCTGACTGATGAAATACAGGCAATCATGCAGGAGATTATTCGGGCAAATGCCATTGATAGGGTGCATGTTGGACTGGATTATTTCGATGCTTCCATCAACAGGATTGGTGCGTATGTGGTGGGTGTTCGTGCTACTCAAAAAGCCTTGTTGCAGGCATTACTCGAGCCGATTACACAACTACGTCAATACGAAGTAAATGGTCAGCATTTTGAACGCATGGCGCTGTTGGAAGAAGCGAAGGCTTTGCCCTGGGCGGCTGTGTATGATTATTATTGCATGCAAAAAGGTGTTCCTGCCGGAGATACCTATATTGCCAATATTCAACAGTACGAACAAGAGGTTACTATTAAAAGATAAGTTGTAATCATGAACACGGCCATCGGGCTATTCATTTTCGTGTGACTGAATGACCACCAGTGGTGCACCATCAACACCACCAGTGGTGCACCATCAACACCACCAGTGGTGTGACATGTACACCAAATGACAGAGAATTGTTCCAATAACAGTATAAAGAATAAAGAGGATGCAAGTACTTGTGTCCTCTGCTTGTTTCTGTGATTGATTTTCATGATTTGAAAATAATTATTCTATTTTTGTAGCAAAATAACATACAATCTAATGCAAATGCCCCATCATTTAAATCGCAATGTAAATTACATGGTAACTTCTGAAGAGGATGAGCTGTGGGGATTAACTGTCACTACCGTCGGTTGTCAGAATATAGAAGGAAACGAAACCTATCCGCCTAAAAACCACCCAAAGGGTTATTATTTTAATCCGGAGAAAGGTCGTGTGTTAAACGAATACCAGCTTTTATACATTACAAACGGGAACGGTGTTTTTACTTTCGGAACCTCCAATAAGCAAACCTGTTACATTACCGAAGGCAAAATGTTTTTCCTGATGCCGGGTGTCTGGCATACCTATAAACCAATTCAAAAATCGGGGTGGAATGAATACTGGATTGGTTTTAAAGGGAATATCATCGATAAAATTGTGGAGGAAGGTTTTTTTATCAACCGGCCTCCGGTGTTTACAATCGGATTAAATGAGCGAATTGTTGATTTGTATTTGAAAGCCATCGAAATTGCCAACGAAGAACGGGCAGGCTATCAGCAAGCACTTTCGGGAATTGTCATGCATATTTTGGGATTGATGTATTACCGCGATAAGACCCGTGATTTTCAGGATGAAGATCTGATTCAGAAAATGAACAAAGCCAAGGTGATTATGCGGGAATCTGTTTACAAAAACATTTCAGCCGAGGATATTGCCGGAGAGTTAAATATAAGTTATTCCGGGTTTCGCAGGGCATTTA
Organism: Bacteroidota bacterium; assembly: GCA_023459355.1. Classification (GTDB taxonomy): domain Bacteria; phylum Bacteroidota; class Bacteroidia; order Bacteroidales; family Paludibacteraceae; genus Paludibacter. The sequence goes on from JAEWUM010000038.1 coordinate 3,687, forward strand.
AGGAATTCACAGGAACTTCTCCGTCCAAATACATGGTGGAATTAAAGCTGAATGAGGCCAAATTGTTGTTATCCACTACCTCACAATCCGTAAAAGAAATTGCTTACAGTCTGAATTACGAAAATCCTGACTACTTCCCGGTATTTTTTAAAAAAAGAATGGGTATGACACCGTTGGAGTACCGGAATAGTGTGGAGGTGAAAGAATGAACAAAAAGTAAGGTTTAAATGTCATTTTTCTCAGGCCATTTTCTTGCCTGATACATACTTTTGTGTCAGCATTTAAATGTAATATGAGAGACAAATCATTTTTAGCATTCGACCTGGGTGCCACCAGCGGTCGCTCTATATTAGGGTCTATCGAAAACGGCAGACTTCAGATGAAGGAACTGACGCGTTTTCCTAACCAGATACTTCAAATCGGAGATCATTTTCACTGGAATATTTATTCTTTGTTCGAACATCTGAAAGCAGGCTTGTTAGCTGCAAAAAAAGAAGGTGTTAAAATAACTTCTATCGGTATTGATACCTGGGGAGTTGATTTTGTTTTGCTGGCAGATGATGGGTTTTTGCTGGGTTTGCCTTATGCCTATCGTGATCCGCATACAGTGGGAGCCCCTGAAAAATACTTCAATTTGATTTCCCGTGAGAAAGTATATGAACTGACAGGAATTCAGGTCATGAATTTCAATAGCCTTTATCAGTTGTTTGCCCTGAGTCAGGCAAATAATTCGTTGCTTAAAGCAACAAAAAAGATTTTATTTATGCCTGATGCGCTTGTGTATTTGCTCACGGGTAAAAGAGTAACCGAATATACCATTGCATCTACTTCACAGATGCTGAACCCAATTACAAAACGATTTGAAGATGTGTTGATTGAAAAAGCAGGAATCTCTCCCTCGGTTTTGGATGATATTGTCATGCCTGGTCATGTAATTGGAATGTTGCGGGATGATATTTCAGCCGAATGTGAATTAGGTAAAGTCCCGGTTGTGGCTGTTGCAGGTCATGATACGGCTTCAGCAGTGGCAGCTGTTCCGGCTTTGAATGAAAATTTTGCTTACCTGAGTTCCGGGATCTGGTCGTTGATGGGTATTGAAGTGAGAGATGCCATCATCAATCAGGAATCTTTTAGACTTAATTTCACCAATGAAGGTGGAGTAGAGGGTACAACGCGTTTCCTGAAAAACATCACTGGCATGTGGTTGCTGGAACAATGCCTGAAAGAATGGAAAAAAGAGGGTGTTTATTATGCATACGAGGAACTCGTACAGCTGGCAGAATCTGTTCCTGCATTTCAATCCATGATTGATCCGGATCATCCGTCATTTGCCAATCCGGCAAGTATGGTGCAATCTATAGTCAATTATTGTTTGTCAACAAATCAATACACCCCGTCTTCTCATGCGGAGATAGTGCGCTGTATTTTCGAAAGTCTGGCGTTGAAATACAATTATGTACTCGGTCTGTTGAAAACCTTTGCTCCCTTTCCGATTGAAAAACTGCATGTAATCGGTGGTGGTTCGAAAATTTTTTTACTGAATCAATTTACTGCCAATGCCGTTGGTCTTCCATTGGTTGCTGGTCCTTCCGAAGCTACGGCAATCGGGAATATCATGATGCAGGCTAAAGCAGCCGGAGTGGTTGATTCACTTCAGGAAATCCGCAATCTTATTTTTAATTCTGTGTCAGTTAAGGTTTTTTTGCCAAAAAATACACGAAATTGGATTGATGCATATCAGCATTTTTTACAAATAACTAAATTATAATGAAGCACAATAATAACTTTATGAGACAAATCGACACTCAAATAATGCATCCCTCCGAGCAGATCAATGTCACTATCGGACTAATTTACCGGAGTGGCATGACTACCACATCCGGAGGTAATATTTCTATCAGAGATGCAAACGGAGATATTTGGATAACTCCTTCAGGGGTGGATAAGGGCTCTTTAACAACCAAGGATATAGTCCTGATAAAGCAAGATGGCTCAATTGTTGGTCCGCATAAACCTTCTTCGGAATATCCTTTTCACAAGGCTATTTACAAAGCCAGACCGGAACTGACAGCCATCATTCATGCACATCCGCCGGGATTAGTGGCTTTCAGCATTGCACGCAAAGTGCCGGATACGAATATCGTTCCGCAGGCGAGGGATATCTGTGGCGAAATAGGTTTTGCTCCTTATGGCTGTCCGGGGAGTGAAGACCTGGGTGAAAAAATTGCGACGGAATTTAAAAATAAGCGTTATAAGGCTGTTATCATGGAAAACCACGGAGTGGTATTGGGTGGCACAAATATGATGGATGTTTATCAACGTTTCGAGACACTTGAGTTCTGTTGCCGCACCATTGTGAATGCAGGTAGGATTGGGAACGTCAATGTGTTGACCGATGAGCAAATAGCACAATATATTCATCACTTTCCGAAAAATATTGCTCATTATATGGATGTTGAGTATCCTTCGGATGAAAGGGCTTTGCGTTCGGATATGGTCAAGATAATCCGTCGTGCCTGCGATCAGGGATTGATGATTTCAACCTATGGAACCGTTTCGGTACGGTGGCATTACAACGATTTTTTGATTACACCACGGGATGTTGCCCGTTGGGACATTCAGCCGAATGATATCGTGCAGATTAAAAATGGCATGGCCGAAGCAGGAAAGGTGCCGAGTCGTTCAGTTGCTTTGCATCACCGTATTTATCAACTTAATCCGCATATCAATTCAATCATAACCACGCAACCTGTTAACCTGATGGCGCATGCAGTGAGCCGGAAGGCATTCGATGTGCGAACCATTCCTGAAAGCTGGATTTTCCTGCAGGATGTTCCATCTGTTCCATTCGGATTGATTTATAATGAGATAGATAAGATAGCAACCATGTTCAATCATCATCGTGCAATCCTTATTGAGAACGATTGTGTATTTGTAACAGGCGATAAATTATTAAATACATTTGATTACCTTGAAGTGGCCGAATTCAGTGCCAATTCATTAGTCATGGCTTCTTCCATCGGGCCACTTCAGCCCATGGGTGATAAAGAGATTGATGAGTTGCGCATAGCCTTTAACGTGAAATAAAAAAGATTTTCTATCTTTGTCGAACTTAACCGTGTTTAAGTTGTTACATTTGAATAGTTTATCTTTATATGGCTGATATTCCTGAGAAATACAATCAAACAAAAAAACTGAAACAGATTTTTCTGTTACTTTTTTTTGCAGGTTTATCCATTTTTCCTGTTTTGAAAGCTCAGGATGTTAACCTCAATAATCAAAACAAAGGATTTCCGGCTGATGAGACACCTGACAGAAATTTGTTTTCTGTTATTAAAAGTAAAAAGCTGAATGTTGGAATAACTACATGGAATGCTAATTGGATTTGGCAGGAAGCAGATGGACCGGCAAATACATGGGCTTGTTTCAGAAAAACTTTTTTGCTTGATGAAATTCCTGTAACAGCAAAAGCAAAAATAGCGGTTGATTCCAAATACTGGTTATGGATCAATGGACAGGAGGTTATTCTTGAAGGTGGTTTGAAACGCGGTCCAACCCCCGATGACACTTATTATGAACTGGTTGATATAAAAAAGTTCCTGCGAACCGGAAAAAATGTGATTGCTGTACAGGTATGGTATTTCGGTAAAGACGGGTTCTCGCATCATGACAGTAGTAAAGGCGGATTTTTATTTGAATGTAATTTGGGAAATGTTATCATTAAAAGTGATGCTACCTGGAAAATGATCATTCATCCATCTTATGAAAGGTCGACAGTAAACAGCCAGCCTAACGTCAGACTTTCAGAATCGTTGATCAGGTATAATGCAGTTAATGATACAATTGGTGACTGGAAAGAGCCTGAATATGATGATTCGTTTTGGCCGGTAGCGGTTGAAAAAGGCATTCCTCCTGTTGCTCCCTGGAATTCGTTGTGGCTGAGACCTATACCGCAATGGAAGAATTCTGAATTACGTGATTATGAAAGTATTTTTGTTGAAGGGCAACAGATTACCCTGCCATATAGAACAACGAAGCGAGTTCTTATTGTCGCGGATTTACCTTATAACGCGCAGATAACTCCTTACCTTGAAATTGAAACAACGGAAAGTAAAGAAATTTTTATTTATGGCGATAGTTATCATAACTGGCGCGATAAAGGGGTTATGGCCGAATATCTTGCTGCTCCAGGAATCTCGCGATATGAATCATTAGGATGGATGAACGGACATAAGCTTATTTATTCTATTCCGGTTGGTGTGACGGTTAAGTCGCTTAAATACAGAGAGTCGGGCTATGATGCTGAAATGGCAGGTTCGTTTCTGTCCGATGATGTTTTTTATAATAAATTATGGCAAAAAGCGCAACGAACGCTTTATCTGGCCATGCGTGATAATTATATGGATTGTCCCGACAGGGAAAGGGCGTTGTGGTGGGGAGATGCTGTAATCCATATCGGGAAATCATTTTATGCGCTTGATAGAAAATCTGACCTGTTATCCAGAAAATCAATCAGTAACTTAATCAGATGGCAACGCGCAGATAAATCTTTTTATGCTCCGGTGCCTTCCGGAAACTGGAATGAAGAATTACCGGCACAGATGTTGACCAGCGTGGGAGAATACGGTTTCTGGAACTATTTCATGTATACCGGTGATAGTACCATGATTGCAGAAGTATATCCGCAAGTGAAAGCTTATCTCGATTTGTGGATGTTTAAATCGAATGGCTTGTTAATTTACAGGTCCGGAGGTTGGGACTGGACGGATTGGGGTGACGACATTGATGCCGAAATTATTCAAAATGCATGGTACTATTTAGCACTCAAAGCTGCAAAAAAAATGGCGGTTTTATCCGGGAATTCAGCAGATACTTTGTTGTATAGAAACCGAATGCAGAATATGCAAAACAGTTTTAATGATGTTTTCTGGAATGGTCAGGCCTACAGATCTCCATCTTATTCCGGAATGACCGATGACAGGGCCAACGCTATGGCTGTGTTAGCCGGCTTCGCGGATAAAACAAAATGGAGTAAAATCCGGAGTTTACTTTTGACAAGGCGGGGTGCAAGTCCTTATATGGAAAAATATGTACTTGAGGCTTTATTTGTTATGGGTTATGAACGGGATGCCATGGCCCGCATGAAGCATCCTGACCGTTATTTGAATATGGTTGAAAGTGAGGCGACAACGTTGACTGAATACTTTGGTAACGGTGGATCGAATAATCATGCCTGGTCAGGCGGACCGTTGATATTGTTGTCCCGGTACGGCGCTGGCGTTGCCCCTCTGGCACCGGGTTTTGATACTTACCGGGTTTTCCCTCAGGAAGGAAATCTCAATTATGTTAAGTCAGTAACACCATCAGTAAAAGGGAATATTGAAGTGGAAATTAACAAAGATTCCCTGCATTATCAGTTGAAGCTCATTTCGCCTGAGAAAACAAAAGCCATAGTGGGGATACCCCTTTTTCCGTATCCCGATAAGAAAGTAAAATCAATCAGTCTGCATGATGTAATCTATTGGTCAGAAAATCATTTTACAGGACAGGATACGGTGGTTCGTTTTATGGGAATTGAAGGGAAATATATGACTTTTGAGTTGGCTCCCGGAACGTATGAGTTCAAAGCAGAACTTGAAAATGTTTTTTATTCCGGAATCATTTCGGAAGGTTATAAAGATTTTCAGTGCAGAGTCAGTCCTAATCCGGTTGTTGATAACCTCCATATACAATTTGATCAAATCAACACAAATCTTACTGAAATTAATATATTTAACATCCGGGGAAAACTGATTAAGTCGCACAAAACCTATAACCATGAGGTAACGCTAAAAGCCAATGACCTGATCCCGAGAATGTATTTAATAAGGGTTAATAACGGACAAAATACGCAGGTTACTTATTTTGTGAAACAATAGAAGTTGTTATTTCTACTGCTGATTTAAATTAACGTGAGTTCGATATAAAATTAAAATAAAACGAGTTGATTTTGATCAACAAATTCAACCTTAATTGATGGTTTCTTAGGCATAAAACTGTAAGCGAGCAGTGCAGCCACAAGATTTGAAATGAAATTGGTAAAAGACCGATGCCTTGTATGTTCTATCTGGCAAATGTTTTTGAGTTCATCATTGACTGTTTCAATAATGGCTCTTTTACGCAGATAAATTCTGT
>JAEWUM010000039.1 GCA_023459355.1 Bacteroidota bacterium
GATTTCAATGGTTTCTCTACTGTTCACTGTTGAACGTGTAAAAAAGGTATCGCCATTCGACATGTCTTTAAACACAACCGTGCGATAGTTTTCTGGGTGGATTCCGCTTTTCATATCTTATGTTTTAATTTTTTTATTCTTACAAATTGGCTTGCAAAAGTACAACAATTAATTTAATTTCCAAAGAGAAAATCTGTTTTTTTTACCTGCTACCAAAATACAGCAACAACATCCCGATTAAAACCCCTATTAAATCAATCATCTTTAATTTTAGATACTTATCACGCAGTACCAGTGCCCCGTAGATAAAGGGCACAATTACTCCTGCCCTTCTGACGGTTCCCAGGACTGAAATCAGTGAATCTGGTAACGTTAACGCGTAAAAATAAACGAAATCGGAGCTAACTAACAGTATGGATATAAACACGATAGACCAGCGAAAACGAAAGGGTGTTGTCTTCTTACGGGTCGGATACCACAGGGTAAACGTGATGATAGCCATCATGATGACCTGGTAAAAGGTATAGTAAACCTGCACGGCCATGTGATTGAACCGCCCCATCAGGTATTTATCGTACAATCCGCTGGTGGCGCCGGTTACCGTAGCCATGATGATAAACCATATCCATTTGTTTTTGCCAAACACATAACCTTCTTTTTTCCCGATCAGTGAAAACATAAAGAACGAAACTAATGTAATAGCGATACCGCCTATCTGAAAGCCATTCAACTGCTCTCCAAAGATTAACACCCCACCGAGCACCACCAGTACCGGCTGCGTAGCTTTGATAGGCGCTGCCAGGGTAAGTGGCAGGTTCTTCATGGCAAAATAAGCAAATAGCCAGGATGACAACACAATCGTCGACTTAACCAAAATCAGCAAATGTGTTTTGAAATCCACCTGCGGTACAAAGAAGATTCCACCTTCCAACCATGCAGGTGCAAAACTGGAAATCAACAGGAATGGCAACAAAAGCAGAGAAGAAATGCATATTGATGTAAACAATACCGGTATCACTGCATTCTCATGCAGCGACACCTTCTTGCTCACCTCGTAAGAGCCAAGTAACAAAGCGGATATTATGCCAAGAAAGAGCCACATGATTTTTTTCGAAAATTAATTAGTGAATAGCGAATAACTATTACTTCATTAATAAATATTGTCAGTGCAAAACAAACACTTAACCCTCATTCGCTATTCGCTATTAGTTATTCGCTATTCGCTATTAGTTATTCGCTATTAAATAAATTTCATCAGGATAATTCACCTCCACTAAATAAAGTCCGTGTGCAGGAACGGAAACGCCTGCTTTGCAGCGGTCTTTGGCTTCGATGATGCGGCAAAAATATGCCACACTTAATTTGTGCAGACCCACCTCAAAGAGGGTTCCGACAATCGAACGTACCATGTTGCGTAAAAAACGGTCGGCCTCGATGGTAAACACCCATTCATCTCCCACTTTTTGCCAGACAGCTTCAGTTATCACACAATTATTAGTTTTCACATCGGTATGCAGTTTACTGAAACTGGTAAAATCGGCATAATCCTTCAGTTTCTGCGCTGCCTCATTCATCAAATCAAAATCCAGCGGATGATACATCCTCAGTGCCAGGTTTTCCTTAAACACATTCTTTCCGATATAGAGGTGATATTCGTATTTGCGGGATATAGCATCGAAACGGGCATGGGCATCAGGGTTCACTGCAATAATCTGGTCCACTGCAATATCCTTCGGCAGGATACTATTCAGTCTGCGTACATAATCACCACCAGCTAAATCTGCATGTTCAGAATCAAAATGAGCCACCATCTGTTTCGCATGTACGCCGGTATCGGTGCGACCGGCAGCCACCACTTCCGTTTCTTCCCTGAGCAATGTGCGCAAACCATTCGTGAACACTTCCTGCACGGAAATGCCGTTGGGTTGGATTTGCCAGCCGTGGTAGGCTGTACCATTATATGCAAAATAGATGAAATAACGCATCACTGAAACACAACGGTTCTGTTTTTATACGTAAGGGTTTTTCTTTCGATGTGTTTTTCGACCGCACGCGAAAGCACAATTTTCTCCAAATCACGACCTTTGTGTATCAACACATCTACTGTATCCACATGCGAAATTCGGGTGACATCCTGCTCGATAATCGGACCAGCATCCAGGTCTGTGGTCACATAGTGACTGGTCGCCCCGATAATTTTCACGCCACGTTCATGTGCTGCATGGTAAGGCTTCGCTCCCATGAAAGCAGGAAGAAAAGAGTGATGGATATTGATAATGCGATCGGGATAATGGTTGATAAACTCCGGAGACAGGATTTGCATGTACCGTGCGAGAACGCAGAATGTAATACCTTTCGACTTCAGTAATTCCAGTTGCTTTGCTTCCTGTTCGGCCTTATTATCTTTGTTGATGGGAAAATAATGATATTCGATACCGAAACGTTGTGCCACCGGCTCCATATCCGGATGGTTGCTGATGATCAGAGGAATATCCACATGCCACTCCCCTGCCGCATAGCGCGACAATAAATCATACAAGCAATGGGGCATCTTCGAAACAAAGATTGCCATCCTGGGTTTCGTATCCGAAAAATAAAGCCTGAAGTGCATGTCAAACCGGCTTGCCAGCAAGGTCTGGAAATAATCCTGAATTTTTTCCTTGGGAATCTGGAAGGTGTCCAAATCCCATTTCACACGCATGAAGAAAACTTTCTCTTCGCGGTTTACATACTGGTCGAGGTATAAAATATTACCACTGTGCTGATTGATGAACTCAGTCACAGCCGCCAAAATCCCGGGTTTATCGGGACAGTGCAGTAACAATACTGCGGTATTATCGTTTAATTTCATTTTCTTTCTGATAATCTACCTTAAAAACGAACTGCAAAGATAGTATTTATCAATGAAAGAAAAAATCAGTCATGCTCCACCCAAATCAATTTATCGGTATCGAAACCAATTTCCTGTGCTTTTTTCACATAAGCGGTTTTAATCTCTTCGGGAATGGTTTTCTCTCTGGCCAGAATCCAGAGGTATTTAAGACTACTGCCGGCGATGAGTGCGTATTTATACTCATCATCTAAGGCAATAACATTGTAACCTCCGTAAAACGGTCCAAAAAACGACACTTTGAGCATGGCAACTGTTGGATCACCCACGAACTTAGCTTTACCATTAGCTTCTTTCCACTCTTTCTTTACATAATTATATCCCCGATTGGTTACATCAATAAAACCGTCATCACGCAATTGGTAAAATGCAGTAGTATTATTCAGATCCTTTTCAAACCTGAAATCAAAACGCGCAATTTCATACCATTTGCCTAAATATTTCTCTTTATCGAAAGATGTTACAGCCACTGCTCCGGGAGGAATGGTAGTGCAGGATTTCAGGAATAGTCCCATACTGCAAAGGATGATTGTTAAAAATGTGATTTTTTTCATGATGAGTAATTATATTTTTACCGATACGTCACCAGTACTCTTTCTGCTTTAGCCCGGCATAGTCCGTAGACTACACCGAACAGTATTTACCATATTTATGCAAATAGTTTTTCAATTCTCTCTGCATAATGTGCCTCGATAACCTTACGTTTGATTTTCAGGGTTGGCGACAGGAAACCACCTGGCTGTGTCCACTCTTCCGGTACCAACTGCCAGCGTTTTACCTGCTCGAAATCACCAAAGAAAGCATTATATTTCTTTATTTCTTCTTCATAACGTTTCAGCACAACCTTATTCTGGATAATATCCTCATTAGAAGTGTAAGAAATATTGTGTATACCACACCATGATTTCAAATACACAAAATCCGGTGAAATCAAGGCAGCAGCAAATTTCTTATTCTCACCCAGTACGATCATATTATCGATAAACGGCGATTCGGTAAACTTGGATTCGACAGCCTGCGGATTCACGTATTTACCAAAAGATGTTTTAAAAATACTTTTCAGACGGCCGGTAATAATCAACTGGCCTTCCGGTGTAAATTTGCCGGTATCGCCTGTATGGAACCAGCCATCGGTATCAATCACCTGTGAAGTTAGTTCCGGGTCACGATAATAACCCATCATCACATTATGACCTCGGCACATAATTTCGTCTCTCTCACCCAGTTTCACTTCTATACCGGGTAATGGCAGACCTACCGTACCGAATTTGCGACCATGTTTGCCTCGCTGACTTACCGCAATTACGGGAGAAGTTTCACTTAACCCGTAACCTTCAAATACCGGCATACCGATCGCAGAGAAGAATGAACCCATGTGAGGTTGCAAAGCCGAACCTCCCGACACCACGATATCAAAATTACCGCCAATGGCTTCCCTCCACTTGGAGAAAATCAGCTTATCAGCCAGTTTAAGCTGTTGCTTCATACACCAGCTATTACCTTCTAACTGATATTTAGTGGCTAAATTAAATGCCCAGTAATATAATTTTCGTTTGATGAAAGGCTGTTTTTTACCGGCCAAATAAAGTTTATCATAAATTTTTTCGAGCAAACGGGGCACACAAGTCATCATGGTAGGTTTTACTTCCTTGATATTTTCGGCGATAGTTGCAAGACTTTCTGCATAATACACCGACATACCCAGATATTGGTACAAATACACCAGAATACGCTCGTATGCATGGCAAAGCGGCAGGAAACTCAAAGCTGTTTTACTCCATTTGGAGGGAGTCATTTTCAGATTATCGAGCTGACTTATAAGGTTATGGTGCGATAACATCACTCCTTTAGGGTTTCCTGTAGTTCCTGAAGTGTAAATGATTGTTGCCATATTCTCCGGTTTAATGGCAGCTTTGATGCCGGATAGCGCTTCCGGAGCAGGGTTTTCTTTCCCCAGTTGAATAAGTTGATCCAAATATTTATAATCCCCGTCTTCTTCATCAAAAAGAAAAATTTCTTTCAACGTTTTAATTTCGGGCATAACCGGTTCTAATTTACGGAGCAGTGATTTCCCATCAATAAAAATCATCTTCATATCAGCATGATTAAGGATATAACGATAGTCATCCTGACTGATGGTCGGATAAATCGGAATTGAGATAGCGCCCGACTGCATGATAGCCATGTCAAGCATATTCCATTCCGGACGATTGCCACTGACAATACCTATATTATCTCCTGCTTTTATCCCCAGTTTCAACAATCCGTAACTGATTTGATTCACTGTCTCAACATACTCCTGAATGCTGATTTTCTTCCATGTTCCGTTTTTCTTGCTGGCCAATGCAGCATCCTGATTCGGATAATTTTCCAGGTAATTATCCAGCAAATCGAATATACGCGTAACTTCCATATAATTTCCTATTAATAATTTCTTATTTTTCAAATTGATTGAACTTTCAAAATTAGAAAAATTTATCGAATATTCATCAAAATTGTTTTTTTTACCGTAGAGACATTGCATGCAATGTCTCTACAAAAGAAATTGTGTGCATCACATGCGCCACATAATGCGCATCACATGCACTACCTAATGCGCAACAGATACATTATTTTACTTTTTAAACAATACGCGGAATGCCTCCTCCACTTTCTTCACCCGGATGATTTCCATGTTGATTTTGTCGAGGTTGAGGCCTTTGAGGTCGAAATTGGGAATGAGCATTTTGGTAAAACCGAGTTTCTCGGCTTCGCGGATGCGTTGTTCGATACGGTTGATGGGACGGATTTCACCGGAAAGTCCGACTTCTCCGGCCATGCACACATGCTTTTCGATGGCAATATCCACATTGGAAGAAAGGATAGCAGAAATGACAGCCAGGTCTATTGCCGGGTCATTAACTTTGATACCTCCGGCAATATTCAAAAACACGTCTTTTTGTGCCAATTTAAAACCTACACGTTTTTCGAGTACGGCAAGTAACATATTGAGACGACGTAAATCGAAACCGGTGGAGGAACGTTGGGGTGTTCCGTAGGCCGCCGAACTTACAAGCGACTGCACTTCAATTAAAAACGGTCGAATACCTTCCACTGCTGAAGCAATGGCTACCCCGCTGAGCCCTTCGTGGTTTTGCGACAACAACAATTCCGAGGGGTTGTTTACTTCCCGCAGTCCGTTGTGTTGCATTTCAAAAATGCCCAATTCGGCAGTGCTTCCGAATCGGTTCTTGATGGCTCTTAAAATACGGTACATGTAATGCTGGTCGCCTTCAAACTGCAACACCGTATCCACGATGTGTTCCAATACTTTCGGACCGGCAATGCTGCCTTCTTTGTTGATGTGCCCGATGAGCAACACAGGCGTTCCGGAACTTTTACAGTATTTCAATAAAGCCGCGGCACATTCACGCACCTGCGACACAGAGCCGGGAGAGGATTCGATTGTTTCGGTCGAAACGGTTTGTATGGAATCGACCACCACCAAATCGGGGTTGATGTTGCTGATGTGTACAAAAATCTGTTCGAGGGAGGTCTCGCTGACTACATAACAGTCGGTTGCCCCGGGATTTAACCGTTCAGCACGCAACTTGATTTGTTTGACACTTTCCTCACCCGAGACATACAGTATTTTTCTATTGCGGATATTCAGCACTACCTGCAACACGAGGGTTGACTTGCCAATGCCCGGTTCGCCACCAATGAGTACGAGCGATCCGGGAACCAGTCCCCCACCCAGTACCCGGTTCAGTTCACCCGAGTGCGTATCAATCCGGCTTTCTTCGGTTGTTTCCACCTGCGAAATCAACACCGGTTTCTCCTTTGTCACCTGAATACCCGCCAGCTGGATGCTTTGTTTGCTCTCCTTGCTGATGATTTCTTCGACATAGGTGTTCCATTCCCCGCAGGACGGACATTTCCCTATCCACTTCGGAGAATCGTTGCCGCAGTTTTGGCAGACGTATACGCTCTTGGTTTTTGCCATGATACATTTTCAAACCTGTCAGGTTTTAAAAACCTGACAGGTTTATTTTACATCAAAACGCGTCAATGATTGCTTTGAAGTCAGCTACTTTCAACGAAGCGCCACCAATCAAACCGCCATCCACATCAGGATTTGAGAATAATTCTTTGGCGTTACCGGCATTGCAACTTCCTCCATACAGGATAGAGCAGTTGTCTGCAACTTCCTGACCATATTTAGCAGCCAAAGTCTGACGAATAAACGCATGCATTTCCTGTGCCTGTGCAGCAGAAGCCGTTTTACCGGTTCCGATGGCCCATACCGGTTCGTAAGCAAGTACTATTTTACCGAAATCTTCAGCAGATAATTCAAATAATGAATCCACGATTTGAGCTTTCACCACGTCGAAATGTTTTTCAGCTTCTCTTTCAGCCAATACTTCACCGATACAGAAGATAGGAGTCAGTTCATTTTTAAGCGCCAGTTCAACTTTGGTCTTCAGCGTTTCAGCTGTTTCACCATAATATGCACGTCTTTCAGAGTGACCTAAAATCACATAATTCGCACCGGTTGATTTCACCATCGAAGCAGAAATTTCTCCTGTATAAGCGCCAGATTCCTTATCAGCACAGTTTTGAGCAGCTACCCCGATTTTGTTGGTGTCGATGGCAGCAGCCACGCTGGCAAGGTGGATAAACGGCGTACCGATTACCACATCACAATTAGGCGTTACACCTTTCAAAGCGCCGTTCAGTTCTTCAGCCAACGCCAACCCTTCCTGCAGGGTTTTATTCATTTTCCAGTTACCTGCTACAATGTTTTTTCTCATTTTTTTGTTTGATATTTTATGTTTGACAATCGTTTTTATTTGAATTATATTTCACAAGACCTGTCAGGTTTTAAAAACCTGACAGGTCTGATTGTTTTTATCACAATCGTTTTCCATTCCATTTCCCCTTTACCGTTCCACCTACCAGCTTCATCACCCCGGGATTGGCCCGTATCATGGTTTTGAGGGTTATCGGGTCGGTTTTATAAAAGGGGAATGTCAGTCCGTACTTCGTTTTAAATTCCTGAATATCCTGAGTGGAAGAAGCTGTCAGGGCATAGACTTTCACCTCCGGATGTTCCTTTAATTTGTTTGTGACAAAAGTCTTTACTTTTCCGATTCCTTTCTCTGAAGTTTTTTGCAGATCATACATCACGATTAAATAGGACGTCCCTTCATAATTCAGCACCTCTTCCGTTACATCCTCAAAGTCAGCCGTCAGAATAACCAAATCGTGGACAGGCGGTTTGTATCCTTCTGAAATAAGTTTGGTTTCCTGGCTGACAAAAGTCCAGCTGGAATCCGGCAGCTGGTCGATGGAGAAAACCTTTCTGGCTCCTTCTTTTTCATATACGAAATTATATTCATACACATCGCCCGGCGCATCATCAGGAACTTTCATGGCATCCGGGATATTCACTCCGATTTTATACGGACGAAAGTCCAGCACCGGCAAATGCGTCAGGTTATAGATCATAAAACCAAAAGATGCGACAACAAAAACCGTGATGAACCCCCATTCAACATTCGGCAGGAAAATCTTGTTGTATTTTTTCTGAAAAATCAGGAGTAATAAAGTAAGGATAAAAAAGAAAATATTCTTGTAGAAAGTCATCCAATTACTGATTTTCAGGGCATCGCCGAAACACCCACAATCCGTAACCGGGTTATAAAGGGCAATATACAAAGTCAGCGGCATCATAACCAGCATAAATACGAAAGCCAGCCACGACGAAAATTTGAATTTAACCTGAAAAATGAGATTCAGTCCGATAAGTAATTCCAGGGCAATCAGCAGAAAAGCAGCCGGGAAAGCCATGAAGGTCAATCCACCCCAGATGCCATCGAAAGCCGTGAGATAATCTTCAATTTTGTAAACTGTACCCAGCGGATCCACCGCCTTCACGAATCCGGAAAAAGCAAACACCAGGCCAATGAGCAGGCGGTTGGCATGCAGCAAAACCGGAAGCGTACCGAGCAGCTTACCCGATCCGGAAGTCATGGTATGTCTGCGTCTTTTTTTCAAGAATTTTCCTCCATTTTTATCAAACCGAAGACTGCGTAGTTGATCATATCAAAATAATTCGCATCTACACCTTCGGAGATAATGGTTACACCCTGGTTGTCCTCAATCTGTTTGGTGCGGTTAATTTTCATCAGAATTAAATCCGTGTACGATTCCATGCGCATCGAGCGCCAGGCTTCGTCATAATCATGGTTTTTAGCCATCATCAGTTCTTTGGCCTGTTGTAAATATTTATTGTAAAGTGCCAGGCCGTTATCATAACTCAGGTCATCCGCTTCCGAAACACCTAGTTCCAACTGAATTAATCCAATTACACCATAATTCACAATCGCGATTAATTCAGAACGGATACCTTCATCCACTTTAGCCACGCCTTTGGTTTCGATACTACGGATACGGTTGGCTTTGATATAAATCTGGTCGGTTACTGATTTCGGACGGAGAATACGCCAGGAAGCGCCGTAATCCTTCATTTTCTTGGTAAAAATATCACGGCAAATGGTGGCAACCTGATCGAATTGTTTGTCGGTGTGGCTCATACTGACAGCTATTTTTTTTTGAGCAACAAAGGTACAATTATTTGTTGAAATGAACAACGGGAAAATTAGTCGCCAGTTTACGGTTTACAGTCTGCGGTGAATTGCATTGAACAATACAACTACAAGTCAGAAATTAATGACGATGCAACAACTCTTTGAATATATACAACCGATCCGTTTACAGTATAGATAATTATCATAAGTTTGTAGTTTATTTTTCTGACATTCCTCCCGTATTGTTGAAATACTTTTGGGGTTTGAATAGAATAGGATTGAGCACTATAAGATAGTTTTCTGATCTCATCAAATAACCCCTGAACATACCTAAAAGCCGTTATCGGGGCTTTGTACTCAAACACGATAAATTCATATAGTTTATGAATGTCTTCTTTGGCTTTTTTTGAATAAACAACTTCAAAACAATCCATTTCAATACTTCAACTTATAGTTTGTACCATAATGTTCGTTTAGTCTTTCTATTAGTTCTCCAAACACTTCTTCGTGGGTATAGGTTTTTTCTTCTGTAATCTCTTGGTTCAAAGGATTCTGAACTGTAACTACTTTCTTCTGTTTTTCCGGCACTTTATCCCGGCTTTTCCTTTTTGGAGTAGAGATTTCAATATGCGCAATTGTCTTGTTCATAATTATTCGTTTTAGTCCTTGCAAAGATAAATTTTCTCAGTCGATTTTCATTCAGAAAGAAAGTTAAAACCATTAAATAACTTTAACAATGATATATTTGTTTATCTCAACATATCCCGATACATTTGCAGCCTTTATTCGGCAGCGGTGAAAATAAATAAGATATCAGATAAGTTTAAAAGCCCAAATGACTCAGGTAAATATTCCGGTTGGATATACCTGGCCGGCATATTGATGTGTTTTTT
>JAEWUM010000040.1 GCA_023459355.1 Bacteroidota bacterium
TGAGTCAGCCTCTTTCCTTTCAAATAGAAAAAGTTGTTTTTTCAAGATATTTCTATCTGTTCAAATCTCAGGAAGTGATTTTAAGTGTTTTTTTGGTTTTTAGATCAAAAAACGAGGATTTCTCCTGTTATTTAGCCATTTTCACTGCATATTTAGCCAGATTATGCGATATGCAGAGCAAACCAAACTCAATGTCGACCTTTTCCATGCCGCGTAGCAGGAATTTTTTAAAGTTTTTGTTGGCTTTTAAGTTGCCGAAGGTTTGTTCCACATCTGCCGGTCGCTGACTTCGGTGTTTTAAACCTTGCTCAGTGGTAAGTAATTCCTTGGCCCAGTTCTTCAAATCTTTTAGCCTGTGGTTGATTTGAATGATTCTCTCTTCTTTGGAATCATGACACAAACAACGTAATGGACAATCGGTACAGCGCTTGGCTTGATAAAGTGAAGCGGTTTGAATAAATCCGGTTTTAGTTTTTGTGGTTCGTTCTCCTATCTTGTGCATTTGTTGTCCCATGGGGCAATAGCAGCAATCCTTCTCTTTGTTGTAATAAAAGTTACTGCTCTTGAAAGGGTCGTTCTTCCACTTTTTTGTTTGTTCTTTGTGGAAGTAATTGTATTTGATAAATGGAGTAATGTCGTTTTCTTTTGCAAACAGATAGTTTTCTTCGCTACCATATCCGGCATCGGCTATGCTTTCTTTGGGGTATTGTCCATGCATCTCTTTGAAAGAATCCATGTGTTCCTGGTAGGTGGTGGTATCTGTGGTGGTTTGATGGATAGTGTAATTTGTTACGAAGCCGTCTTCAGTAGAAATTTGAGTGTTAAATGCCGGTTTGAGCTGACCGTTACCCATGTGGTCTTCTTTCATACGCATAAAGGTGGCATCCGGATCGGTTTTGCTCATGGAGTTTCTATCGCCCAACTCTTTGTTCTGCTCCTCGTATTGCTTTACCTTGTCTGGCCAGTTCTTCTTAATGTACTTGATTTTGTTTTTTACTTTGGGGTCAATCTCTACATCACTCAGAGCTTGGTCAATCTTTTCTACCAGGCCTTCAATCTGCTCTGAAGTAATATCTTGATAAGTAATGGGAGTTTTGTCCAGCAACTCTTCTTTGGTAACTGCCTCGGCATACGCCCAAAGGTCATTGAGTTGTTCGGCCATCTTGCCTATGCGGGTTTGAATGGCTTTACCCCACACAAAACTATAGCGATTGGCGTTGGCTTCTATCTTGGTACCGTCGGTATAGGCTTTTTCCAGACTTACCATCTTTTGTTCCACCAAAAAATGAACTATCTGTCCAAACACTTCTTTTAATGTTCCTTTAAGTTTACCGCTGCGAAAGGTGTTTATCGTGTTGTGATCCGGACGTTGCATACCTGCAAGCCACATAAAACGGATATCATTGGCTGTAAAATCTTCTATCTTACGAGAAGAGTAGGTGTTACGTAAATAGGCATAGATGATTATTTTCATCATCATTTTGGGATGATAGCCCGGACAGCCTACATTTTTATACCTGTTGAGTAGTTTTCGCAAGTCTAAATGCTCTACGGCAGAATCTACTATGCGAACTGGGTCGTTTTGAGGTATAAAATCATCAAAAGTATAGGGAAATAACTCTTGTTTGTTCTGATTATATTCTTTAAATCGCATATATTTAATTGTATATCAACGATATAAAGATAATAACTTTTATCCAAATAACCAAAATATCGGACACAAAAAAGAGGCTGACTCATTTTTATTTTGAGACAGCCTCATAACAATTAAAGTAAAATCAGTAAAAAACGTGTAGTCTTAATTGGTCTTTTTCAGCAACACTTCATCAATTGCTTTTTTGAAGGTCTCTTTAGGAAGAGCTCCCTGTGCCATTTGTGGTTGTTCATTTATCGGACAGAATAAAAGTGACGGAATACTGCGGATACCAAATGCAGCTGCGAGTTCTTGTTCCTTTTCTGTATCAACTTTGTAAATATAAATCTGACCATCGTATTCTTTTGCTAATTCTTCCAATACCGGAGCAATCGCTTTACAGGGTCCACACCAATCGGCATAAAAATCGATGATACACGGTTTGTCGCCCAAATACTTCCATTCGGTAGGATTTGTCTCATAGTTGGCCACCTTTTGTAAAAATTCAGCCTTGGTTAAATGAATTGTTCCCATTTTTTTTGTTTCGTTTGTTTTAATATTATTTGTTTCGGTTTCTTTTACATCAGCTTTATTGCCCGATTGATTACCGCACGCTGTAAAAGCAATTAAAATCAGCATCAACGATGCTCCCAGGATTTTCTTCATATTGTTTCTATTTATTTGTTTTATGTTTCCAATCTATAATTTTCTAACAACAGCAGGAGCAGATTGTTTATAAAGCACACCCCCAAACGGAAGGTTCGTCTTCTTCTATGCTCGTTTCTGTTTCTTTCCATCCAAGCCCATCTAACTTTTGTCCAATCGCTGCCCTGGAGATTTCATCGGTATGATGTACCACAATCTTTCCGTCTATCCGGTCCATTTCGGCTCCGAATACCCCTTGTAAGGTTCCAAGTTGCTTTAATACTTCATTGTTGCAACTCATGCATTGCGATTTCGATACATAAAATGTGCTATACATCTTCCTGTTTTTCTGAATTGTTTATATCTGTTTTCTTTTTCTTAAATAAATCAAAGAATAAGTATCCCAACACTCCTCCATACAATATGCTGATGTATGGATTGGATGTAATCGGACAGCTACCGCTCTGACATCCGATAAAGTAGTAATACAGATAACCTCCGGTCGTACCGGTGATGATTCCTGCTATCTTTAAAATATGTTTTCTGATAAATTCTTTCATCTTTTTTATATCTTTCACATTATACACACTCACACGATCTGATACAATCCAAAATTTTTGTAATCTGTTTATTTTTCAGTGAGTAAAAGCAATTCTTTCCCTCTCTGCGACAATTCAAGATACCTTTGGCCCGCATATCGGTAAGGTGATGCGATAACAACGATTGTTCGCATTGCAGTTTCTCACCAATCTCCGAAACATTCAATTCCTCTTTATCTGCTAAAAGAGAGATTACACACAAACGAGTCCCGTTTGAGATGGCTTTTAATGTATAGGCTGCCTGTTCCATTTGAGTCAAATCTATCATATTGCTATTATTGAAAACTTGTGCAAATGTATGAACATATTTTCATATATGAAATTATTTTTAATATTTTAATATTTTGTGTGATGTTTTTAAATAAACAATTGAATGTCTAACATGCTGACTATGTTTTTCAGCGAAACCAATCTATCATATTTAACAGAAAAATCTGTATCTTTGTTGCTCAATTGAAAATGCATGAGTCAGCAAAACACCATTATATGTACAGATGTCCGGAATGCCCTAAATGAAGCAGTAGGAAAGCATGATCCGGGAGATATTTTTATATTAACTGATGATAATTCGTTGCACTATTGCTTTCCGTTTATCAAAGATCTTGCATGTTTAAAGGGGGCGCACCTGATTAATATTCCGGCTGGAGATGAAAATAAGAATATTGATTCAGCTGTTCTAATCTGGAAATATCTAAGTGAGAATGGGGCTACGCGCAAATCGCTGATGATAAACCTGGGTGGGGGCATGATTACTGATATTGGTGGCTTTGTAGCTTCTACATTCAAACGGGGAATTGAATACATCAATATTTCGACCACTTTATTGGGAGCAGTTGATGCAGCTACCGGCGGGAAGACCGGGATCAACTTCATGGGTCTGAAAAATGAAATCGGGGTGTTTAATCCTGCGCTTCAGGTATTAATCTATATTGATTTTTTCAAGACACTTGATGATCAGAATCTCCGGTCGGGTTTTGCTGAAATGGTAAAACATGCCCTGATTGATACCCGTGAAGAATGGCAGGAAGTGTTGAAATTCAACCTGGATGAGGTTAATTTTGAGCTTTTGTCAGCCTTGGTTGATCGTAGTATCCGCATCAAGGAAAGGGTCGTTGAAATAGATCCGAAAGAGCAAAATATTCGTAAGGCGTTGAATCTCGGGCATACTTTTGCGCATGCTTTCGAAACTTTTTCTTATCGGGTGAAACGTCCTGTGTTGCATGGATATGCTGTGATGTGGGGACTTTTGTGCGAATTGTATCTGTCGCATGTAAAACTTGGTTTCCCGAAGGAAGAGTTGTTGAAATTGAAATACATGACCAAAGCATATTATGGTATGTTTGATTTCGATTGTAATGATTATGAAGCTTTGTATGAGTTGATGACACACGACAAGAAAAATGAATCGAAGGAAATCAATTTTACTTTATTATCGGATATAGGAGAAATTCAAATAAACCAAACCGCTTCAAAGGAGGAGATTTTCGAAGTGCTGGATTTCTATCTGATGGGATAAATACAAACTAAACCCCATCTTCTCTTTGGGAGTGGGGGCTAATATGAAAAATATGAAGAGAACATTGATTATTGGCGCAAGCAGCAATCCTGAGCGATATGCTTACAAAGCTGCAGAAAGGCTTTTAGCCCATGGTCATGAAATTGAACTGCTCGGTCTTCGTCCGGATGTAATCTTTGGTCAAACGATTGATACGGAAAGGAAACAATATGAACAGCTGGATACGGTGACTTTATATGTAGGTCCGAAAAATCAGCCGGGTTATTATGATTATATTGTTTCGCTGAAACCCAACCGGGTGATTTTCAACCCCGGAACTGAAAATCCGGAATTCGAAATAATACTTAAAAAGAACGGGATTGCATACGAAGAGGCGTGTACACTCGTTTTATTGGGAACAAATCAGTATTAGTGGTCTAAAGCTAAGGTCTAAAGTCTAAAGTTTAAGGTCTGAATGCTTATATGTAACTTATATGGCTTATATGGTTTAAAAATTTACTTTTGTGTTTCCTTAGTGTTTCTTTTGCGCCTTTTGTGGTTCAAGAGTTTAAAATTTCAAAGTGAATTAAAAAATTATTTATATATTATGAAGATTGCATTGATTGGTTATGGTAAGATGGGTAAGATTATCGAACGTATAGCCAAAGAACGAGGACATGAAATTGTTTCGATCATAGATGTTGATAATATAGCCGATTTTCAGTCGGATGCTTTTAAAAGTGCAGATGTAGCCATCGAGTTTACTGTGCCGCATGTAGCTCTCAGGAATATCCGCAGTGCCTTTGCTGCCGGCGTACCGGTTGTTTGTGGTACGACAGGCTGGACGGAACACCTGCCTGAAATAAAGCAGGAGATAGTAACCAAAGGTTATACACTTTTCTGGAGTTCCAACTTCAGCATTGGTGTAAATATCTTTATGGCTGTAAACAAGTACCTGGCCAAATTAATGGACAAATTTCCGGCATATAATGTGGAAATGACAGAAGTGCATCATACGCAAAAGCTGGATGCTCCGAGTGGTACGGCAATCACATTAGCCGAAGGAATACTGGAAAATCTGGAGCGTAAAACAAACTGGTCGAAGGAGGTGGAGGTGACTCCGGAATCAATGGCCATTAAATCAATCAGGGAAGGGCAGGTGCCAGGCATTCACACCATTGTGTATGATTCGGAGGTGGATTCGATTTCCATTACCCACGATGCGAAAAGCCGTGAAGGATTTGCTCTGGGTGCCGTCATTGCAGCTGAATTTACTGCCGGAAAGAAAGGATTTTATACCATGCAGGATTTATTGAAGTTTGATGCGTAATGAACTTGACTTACATTATGCGAATAAAATTCATCAATAGAATAAAATTAGAATAGAAAAAATAAACATCATGACTCAAGAGCAACAAAACACACAAAAAACCTGGTTTTCACATCCTGTTAAACAATGGATTAAGGCTATCATCTGGTGTGTTATTTATATCCTTTTTATCGTTTGGGTAGGTAATTTCTGGTGGTTATTGTTGCTGCCGGTCGTGTTTGATGCTTTCATCACCAGATTCATCCCCTGGACCTGGTGGAAAAAGTCGAAAGACAAAACTTTTCTGGCGGTGATGGGTTGGGTCGATGCCATCGTTTTTGCCCTTGTAGCCGTGTATTTCATCAATACTTATTTATTCCAGAATTACCAGATACCAACTTCTTCTTTGGAGAAAAGTCTGTTGGTGGGCGATTTCCTGTTTGTAAGCAAGGCGAGTTACGGTCCCCGGGTGCCCAATACGCCCCTCTCGTTCCCGCTCGTTCAGCATACATTTCCTGTTATCAATACAAAATCATTTCTGGAGAAGCCGCAGTGGGATTATAAGAGATTAAAAGGTTTCGATTCCATTGAAAGAGACGATATCGTGGTGTTCAATTTTCCAACGGGTGATACAGTACCGGTAAACAAACAAAACCCGGATTACTACATTAGTTGCTATTATGAAGGATATAACAGCCTGAAAATGCAGCAACCAGGAGTTGAGCCCGATGTGGATGCCGTGATGGCTGCCGGAAGAACAATCGTCCGGTCAAAAAAACAGGAGTATGGCGAAATAGTTTATCGTCCGGTCGATCGTCGTGAAAATTATGTGAAACGATGCGTGGGAATACCCGGCGATTGGTTCGAAATTCGTGACAACCAGATTTTCGTCAATAATGAACCACAGGAAGCTCATCCGGGCATTCAGTATAATTATTACGTGCAGACCGACGGGCGTTATCTTTCGGCAGATATGCAAACCAAACTGGGTATCAGTAAAGAAGATCGCCTGATGTTAAATGCTCAGTATGATTACCATTTGATATCATTTTTAGGAATGGATCCGGCCATGCCAATTTATCATTTCCCGTTGACAGCAGAGATGCTCGAAAAAATAAAACATTATCCGGGTGTTGTTAAAATTGCGATTGAGCCTTACGAATTAGGAGGAGATGTTTTCCCGCTCGGCGGAGGAAAGAACTGGAACCGTGATAACATGGGACCCATTTATATCCCGAAGAAAGGGGTTACGCTCAGGTTGAACGCGTATAATTTCCCGATTTACGAACGCATCATCCGGGTATATGAAAAAAACACGCTGGAAGTGAAAGATGGAAAGTATTTCATCAATGGAGAAGAAACGGCATACTATACGTTTAAAATGGATTATTACTGGATGATGGGTGATAACCGCCACAATTCAGCAGACTCCCGTTACTGGGGCTTTGTTCCGGAGGATCACGTTGTGGGACGACCGGTAGCGGTTTGGTTGTCTCTTGACAAGGATAAAGGTTGGTTTAACGGCAAAATCAGGTTTAACCGCTTCTTTAAAGATGCCCGCCGCTAACTCGGTTTTGGATACCAATATCTCAGGCAGGTATTGTTTGAGTACGGCCTACCTCGCTCCGGTTGAGTATTACACGGTACTTGCCAATGCGGATGAAGTATTACTCGAACAGCATGAGAACTACGTAAAGCAGTCGTACAGAAACCGTTGCGTAATTGCAACAGCCAATGGTTTGATGGATCTCACCATTCCGGTTGAGAAGTTCGAAAATGGTAAAACACGCATCCGTGATATAAGAATATCATATCATGGAAACTGGCAGTTACAGCATTGGAGATCCATCGCTTCAGCATATAATTCCAGCCCCTTTTTTGAATATTACGCGGATGATTTGATCGGGTTTTATAAAAAGAAATGGAATTTTCTGTGGGATTACAATATTGAAATTCAACAAAAAATGCTGGAGTTGGTTGATGTACAACCTGCAATCAGGTTAACGGACGTTTATCTAAAAGAATTGCCGGAAGATATGCATGACTTAAGGACTGCAATACATCCCAAAAAGGAAGCTGTTTTTGGGCATCATGAATCATATTATCAGGTTTTTGCGCCGAAATTTGGCTTTCAGCCCAATTTGAGTGTATTGGATCTGCTGTTGAATATGGGGAGTGAAGCCGTTTTTACATTAAAAAAATAAATTAACAGGGTGATAAAGTGGTGAATTATCAGTACTTTTGTATGTTAATTGAGCTAATTAAATAATTATGGAACAGATCGACTGGAGTAACCTGGGTTTTGGTTACATGAAAACGGATTTTAATGTACGCTGTACTTTCTCTGAAGGTAACTGGGGTGAGTTGGAGGTGCATGAGGATGAGTACCTGCAATTGCACATGGCAGCAACCTGTATTCATTACGGACAGGAAGTGTTCGAAGGGTTGAAAGCTTTCAGGGGTAAAGATGGAAAAATCCGTATTTTCAGGATAGATGAGAACGCAAAACGCATGCAACATTCCTGTAAAGGTATTTTGATGGAGCCCATTACCACCGGTAAATTTCGTGAAGCTGTAATTAAAGCAGTGAAATTAAACGAACGTTTTGTCCCGCCATACGGTTCCGGAGCATCTTTGTATATCCGTCCATTTTTGTTTGGTATTAGTCCGCAGCTAGGTGTTCGTCCCGCCAAAGAATATCTTTTCATCGTGTTTGTAGCGCCTGTTGGTCCGTATTTTAAAGGTGGATTTGCCACAACACCTTTTGTCATCATGCGTCAGTACGATCGTTCTGCTCCGCTGGGAACTGGTAAGTACAAGGTTGGCGGTAACTATGCTGCCAGTTTGGTTGCAGGTGAACATGCACATGCACTGGGTTATTCAAATATTTTCTACCTGGATGCAAAAGAAAAGAAATATATAGACGAATGTGGTGCCGCTAATTTTTTTGGAATCAAGAATAATACTTATGTTACACCCCGTTCGAATTCAATTTTGCCTTCTATCACCAATAAGAGTCTGATGGTGCTGGCTGAAGAATTGGGGATGAAGGTGGAGCAACGTTCGATACCCGTAGAAGAACTGGCTACTTTCGATGAAGCCGGCGCTTGTGGGACAGCAGCAGTTATCAGTCCGATTGAGCGAATCGATGATTACGATACCAAAGTAAGCTATGTTTTTTCGAAAGATGGTAAACCGGGTCCCGTTTGTGATAAGTTGTATCACAAACTTCTGGCTATTCAATGCGGTGATGAACCGGACCTGTATAATTGGGTAACTGTGTTAGAATAATTTTTTTCACATTTCTCAATAAACATAAAGCTGAAATTCAAAAGACACGCTGTTTGAGCCTCGAAGAGGCGAGTTTGTGGATTTTGAATTTCAGCTTTATGTTTGAGGAAGTCAGTTAATACTGAATTTTCTCTAAATCATCCCAAAATCCAGGATAAGATTTACTAACTACTTCCGGATTTTCAATCACGATTGGGCGAATGAAAGCTGCCGGAGCAAAAGCCATGGCCATACGGTGGTCGTCGTAAGTCTTTATCGATGGTGTTTCAGATGCATTAGTCGGGATTGTCTGACCCTCCCAGGCTAATTCCCCATCTGCAGGCTCATGTAGCACATAACCAAATTTATTTAACTCCGTAATGAGCGCAGCCACACGATTAGTTTCTTTAATTTTCAGACTTTGAACACCCCTGAAATGAAAAGGAATGTTTTTCAAACAGCAGGTTACTGCAAAGGTCTGAGCCAAATCAGGTTGATTCACAAAGTCATATTCAAAACAGGAACAATCCCGATTATCAGTGCTAAGTAAAACTCCGTCACGCTGATATTCCGTTTGTACACCCAATTGTTCAAACAATTCAGCTACTTTGCTGTCGCCCTGGTAACTATGCTCATGCAGTCCCTTCAGGAAAACACGCCCCCTGCCGGCTATAGCCAGAATCTCGTACCAGTAAGAAGCAGCCGACCAATCTGATTCAACCCTGTATTTCACCGGCTGATAAGATTGGGGTTTGATTTCGATAATATTGTTCTCAAAGCTGGTTTTCACGCCAAAGTCACGCATCATGTTCAGGGTCATGAGGATGTATGGAACTGAAATCACATTTCCTTCGAGAATGATTTTTAGTCCTTGTTGCATATAAGGCGCTATCATCATCAAGGCTGAAATATACTGACTACTCACCCCGCCATTTAATCTGATTTCACCTCCGGTAAGGGCGCTTCCATAAATTTGTAAGGGAGGAAAGCCCTCATTTTCCAGGTACTTTATCCTGGCACCCAGACTGTTCAACGCATCAACCAGTAACTTGATGGGTCTTTCCTTCATCCTTTTGCTGCCGGTAATGACCCATTCACCAACTGTTTTTGACAGAAATGCAGTCAGAAAACGCATTGCAGTACCGGCTGCACCAATATCGAAAGTCGTATTATTTGAGTCCAATGCTTTGATCATCACGTTGGTATCGTCGCAGTCCGAGAGGTTCTCAATTTCGTACGGACTGTATGCCAGTGCGTTTATAATCAAAGCCCGATTGCTGATGCTTTTCGATGCAGGTAATGTGATGTCAGCTTCAACTTTTTTTTTAAGAAAATGAAGGTGTTTTATCGTCATGTCAGAATTTTATGTTTTTAGTTATTGTTGTCCGGTAAAAGTTGCCAGTCACCGGTCCTCAACTGCAGTTATTCGCTTATAATCAGACAGCCAGTTCGTAGATTTTCCCTACATCTTCCTCAGTTAGTTTAACAAAACTGCCCAGGGTTCGTTTCCCGAGTCCCAGTGTTTTTACCAGCTGCGGAATATCTTCTGCTTTGGCACCCAGTTCTGCAAAGCGCACAGGCATGCCAATCGACTTCATAAACTGTTCGTAACGTTCAATGCCTTGTAATGCAGTGTTTTCAGGATGTTGAAAATCCATTTCGCAATCCCAAACCCGTACTGCAAACTGAGCAAAGCGGGCTACATCATGGTGCATCACATATTTCATCCAGGCAGGGAACATCACCGCTAAACCGGCTCCGTGGGTTACGTCGTATAGTCCGGAGAGTTCATGTTCCAACATGTGTGTTGCCCAATCCTGTTCCCGACCTACCCCGCAAATATCGTTATGGGCCAGCATTCCCGCCCACATCAGGTTGGCGCGTGCATCATAGTCATTCGGGTTTTTCAATGTTTTTGGTGTTTCCTTTATAATGGTTTTGATGATTGCTTCGCCTACCCGGTCGGTGATTTCTACTTCGCTCGTGTTGGTAAAATAACGTTCCATTACATGGGCAATCATATCAGCAGCACCGGCGGCTGTCTGGTAAGCTGGCAAGGTACAGGTAAGTTCGGGATTCAGGATCGAAAATACCGGCCGGATTAAATCACTGTTGGCAGAACGTTTGAGCATGCCGTTTTCGTGTGTGATAACCGAACCCGTTGATCCTTCACTTCCAGCTGCAGTAAGGGTGAGAATGGTGGCGACCGGTAATGCTCTTTCTATGCGTTTCCCGGTGTAGAAATCCCAGAAATCACCATCGTAAAGCGCTCCGATAGCGATAGCTTTGGCCGAATCAATAGCACTTCCACCTCCTACCGCTAAAATAAAATCAATGTTTTCTTTTTTACAGATATCGATACCCTGATAAACCAAACCACTTCGAGGATTTGGTACAACCCCACCCAGTTCGGTGAAATAAATACCAGCATCTTTCAGTGAACTTTTTACCCGGTCGAGTAAGCCACTTTTCACAACTGAGCCACTTCCGTAGTGGATTAGCACTTTAGAACCTCTAAACTGTTTTACCAGTTTTCCTGATTCATGTTCACGACCTTTTCCGAATACAAAATAAGTCGGACTGTAAAAATTGAAATTGTTCATATCCCTTGGTATTAAAGATTATTATAGTAGCGAATAGTGAATAGTAAATAGCGGAAAACTGAAAACTGAAAACTGAAAACGAATAGAGAACCCTTAAACATATAATTAACCACTAACCACTAAGCACTAAGCACTAAGCACTAAGCACTATTCGCTATTCGCCTTCCTTTAACGAATTTAAACGCTCAATCACTTGGTTGCCAAGTTCGGTTTTGACTTTGATGTGATTCAGCACCTCCAGTACGAAAGGATTGCTTTCGAAACATCCCCGAACTGATTCGAAATCCTGATGTTTCTGGTTCTCATCTCCATCAACACCGAAACCGGTCTTAGAGTTCAAATCAAATTCTTTTTTTGCATCAATATAAATCAGTTGATCCAATTTTACTACCGATGCTTTCCAGTGTTCTATCATCTCAACAATATCGATATAGGTAATCTCATCAATCGATTTGTTCCAGTATTGTTCGAGTTTATCTTTTGCCCAGGTCCATTCGTAACTGTAATACTGTGCGTGCATACGTTCAAGCTCCGATTGGATTTTCTTCAGACTGTATTTATTTAGTTCAACAGCATGAAGCAATTCGTCAATTTTACCTTTTGGAGCAATTAATCCAGACAGGTCAATCCATTCCCCTTGTCCTTTTGGGGTGTCAGGTTTCAGTCTCTCTCTTACTTCCTCAATCGTGTTGTAAGTTTTTTCGCCCAACCTGCTTATCAGCGAATTCCCGAGAAATTTAGTGATGGCTATTTCGTATAGTTCCAGTCCGTTTCGGAGCGAAGAGTTCTTGATATTACAATTCTGGTAAACATACACATCGGTTGTTTCTCCTGAGATTTGTTGCAGTTTTTTCAACACTTCCACTCCTTTCATCATTTTCTGAATGGTGTATGGACTCAGTAAATTGAAGTTGATCGGGTCAAGTTTGTGACTATCTTTACGGTTATCACGCTTCGGCCATTTCTGCGCATCACGGATGGTACCCACACTTCGCAGGTTAACCCCGGGAACAAGATAGCTGTCGGTTGCATTTTCTATCAGGTACGAGAACGGTAAATCCGAGGTGTCAGAGTGTTTGTAGTGACGACCCATAACCAGTGTAAATGCACCAATTTTTGCAGGCCAGAGTAAATAAGAATCACTGGTGGTTTTAGACCCGCGTTCACAGATACCCTGGTGAATCGGACCAAGCTTGTACATGTGGTTACTTTGGTTCGAACCACTTCCGGCGTTCAGAAAAGAAAACATACCGGCAATCAACAAGGTTGATTTATGGTGCGTGACGGTATAGGGCCCGGCAAAGATGGCAGTTGCTTCCCCGTGCATACCCTGACAGTTCGAAAAGAACAGCGAATCTAAAGCAGAATAATGTTTGGCAAGAATACAACCTTGTCCGATAAAACAACGTGAAATTAAAGTAGAATCAGTTACTTCAACTCCGGAACTTAAAATAAAGTCTTTACATTTCACGCCGGATCCAATAATAACAGGTGCTTCTTCATTGCTGTTGATGGTCCCGTTTTCGAGGATAGAAGCTCCTTCAA
The DNA here is from genome assembly GCA_023459355.1 of Bacteroidota bacterium. Classification (GTDB taxonomy): domain Bacteria; phylum Bacteroidota; class Bacteroidia; order Bacteroidales; family Paludibacteraceae; genus Paludibacter. The sequence continues at coordinate 13,100 of JAEWUM010000040.1, forward strand.
TAACAGCGCAATGTCCAATTCGAACATTCTTTATGGTACCACAATTAATCATGCGCACGTTATTGCCGATAAAACCTTTATCTGATTGTTGTGATTTGGCATATTCATCAATCATTTTCTGGATATTCAGGATTACATCCTTTCTGTGCCGGTACAAAGCCTGTATGTAGGCCAGCGGAGCTGATAAATGATCAAAGATAGGGATTTCCCTTCCTCCGCCTTCGTTCATCACAGGGACTTTGACCCCATTGCCGAATGAACTTGCTCCATCAACAATCAATAAATTGATGTTGTCGATAAAAGTGTCATTCCCAATGGTGTAATTAGCAATGTAATTGTGAATTTTGTCGATGTAAACATCGTTTCCGATAGTGCAGTTATGCAAACAGCAATTGTAGATACCGGTATGCTTCTTAATCCCGCCGGCAAGGTCGAATGTTTTATTAAAAGAACCCAGTTTTATTTCACCGGAGAAATGAACATTAGCAATATAATCAGGGGTGAAGTTTTCAGTTACAGTAACAGCTTTCCAATTTTCGGCAGTACATCCGTAAACGGTCAGTGCAGCAATCTCTTTTTCGGTAAGTTGACGGTAGTGGTTCATTGTAATTAAGTCTGTTTAAGGGTTAAATATTGATTTTTAAGGAATTATTCGTCAAATTTTTGGAATAGAAAGTCATTGTAAGGATATCTTTCAACATGGATTGCTTTTACTTTTTCATACAGTAAAGTTTTCAGGTTGTCGATGTTGATTTTTTCCTTTGCAGAAATGAAAATACAGTTGTCGTGTAATTTCGAAATCCAGGTTGCTTTCAGCTCTTCCAGACTGATGTTCTCCCGTTGAATTGGTAATAAGTCATCTTCGTCTTTTGGAACATAGGAAAAGGCATCCATTTTATTGAAAATCAGGATAACCGGCTTTTCTTTAGGGTCAATTTCCTTCAGGGTTTGGTTGACAATCTCGAGTTGTTCTTCAAAATTAGGATGTGAAATATCCACCACGTGTAATAACAAATCAGCCTCTCGAACTTCATCCAGCGTCGATTTGAATGATTCGATCAGGTGATGTGGCAATTTACGGATAAACCCAACCGTATCAGTCAGCAAGAAGGGTAAGTTCTCTACGATTACTTTTCTGACAGTGGTGTCGAGCGTTGCGAAGAGTTTATTTTCAGCGAACACATCTGACTTACTGAGCATATTCATGATGGTTGATTTACCGACATTAGTATATCCGACCAAAGCAACCCGTACCATTTTTCCTCTGTTTTTCCGCTGAGTTGACATTTGTTTGTCAATGTCTTTCAGATTCTTTTTCAGCAAAGAAATTTTATTCAGGATAATACGGCGGTCGGTTTCAATCTGGGTTTCACCGGGGCCACGCATACCAATACCACCACGTTGTCTCTCAAGGTGAGTCCACAGACGGGTAAGTCTTGGTAACATGTATTGAAGTTGAGCCAGTTCAACTTGTGTCTTGGCATTCGCTGTTTGAGCCCTTTTGGCAAAAATATCCAGAATCAAATTGGTTCGATCCAGAATCAATACATTCAGTTCTCTTTCTATATTCCTGAGTTGTTTGGGTGAAAGTTCATCGTCGAAAATGACCAGCCCGATATCATTAGCTGTAATATAGGCCTTTATTTCATCTAATTTCCCCGGCCCTACAAAGGTTTTCGGGTTTGGATAATCAATCTTCTGAAAGAAGTATTTCTCAGGAGTAGCACCGGCAGTATCGGCGAGAAAAGCCAACTCGTCGAGATATTCTTTTGCTTTGGCAGCATCCTGTTCTGGTGTAATCAATCCCACCAATACGGCTTTTTCCTGGTATATTTCTGTTTTCATCAGTGCTGGCACATTTAAAAAAACCGCTTGGTACGTACCAAACGGTTTTTTAATTATTTATTATTCAACCGGCAGACCGTTGGTGCAACCGGAAATTAATCCTACTGTAAGCGGAAGTTAACAGGTAGCGTGTATTTTACACGAACTGTTTTACCACGCTGTTTACCCGGAGTCCATTTAGGCATACTTTGAATTACACGTACAGCTTCAGCGTCAAGACTTCTATCCACGCTCCGTACAACTTCAATGTCAACGATAGAACCGTCACGGTTTACCACAAACTGACAGATCACACGACCCTGTATGCCGCTTTCCTGTGCAATAACCGGATATTTAATGTTGTCGCTCAGGTATTTGAAAAGTGCAGCGTCACCTCCGGGGAATGATGGCATGGATTCTACCACCATGAAAACCACTTCAGTGTCTTCTTCTTCTACTTTAACCTGAACCGGAGCCTGTATAACCACTTGTTTATCCTTATCATCTTCTGTGTCGATAACAATTTCGGCAGTTTCCACATCGTCTTCCACAACATTTAGTACCTCGATAACCTCAGGAACTTCCGGTGGAGGAGGTGGAGGTAAAACTTCTGCTGTTTGGATGATTTCAATTTCTTCTTCCGCAACAACCTCTAAAGATGTGTCTTCATAAATGGTTACTTCGTGTTGAGTCCATTCAAAAGCAATGTAAATCAACGACAGAACCACAATGAATCCCATCAGTATAAAGATGGATTTCTTATCTTCTAGTGATGCTTTGGATGATTTTTTAACGTCCATATCAATGCAATTTTTTGATTGTTTTTCAGTTCGGCAAATGTACAATATTTTTTTCAATTCTCTGATTATAGAACGAAAAAAATTATTTTTATTGTTAAAACAATCCTAAATTATTGGTTTTCTTGTTTTTTTTTGATTTTGCATAAAATTTTTCTCTGAAAATACGTTAATATATCATTTGGTTATTCATTTTATTGGTGAGATAGTTTTTAAAATGATGTATCTTTGGAAGTTTTTTGTGGCTTCTGTATTGTTCTGAAATAAAAATTGTTGGATGAGAATAAAAGTTGCTTTATTGTTGTTATTGGCAGGGTCTGCCGGTATTGTTTCTGTTTCAGCAGGAAATGGTGTGTTTCAGTTTCTCGACTTGCCGGTTTCATCCAGAATGGCAGCATTGGGAGGGAAGAATGTTTCAGTTGCCGATTATGACATCAATTTTGCGCTGTTAAATCCTGCTTTGTTAACATGCAAATCGGACAACACGATTGGATTGAATATGGCGAATTATCTTGCAGATATTCAGTTTGGGACGGCTATTTATGGCAAGTCGGTCGGTAAGAATCAGTTTGCCCTCGGTGTTCAGTATGTGGACTACGGAACATTCAAAGAAACGACAGAATACAACGAGATAATCGGGGATTTTACCGCTAAAGACATCTCAATGAGTTTTATATACAGCAGGATGATTGCTGAAGGATTATATGCGGGAGCAGCGCTTAAACCGGTGTATTCAGTGGTTAGTCTGACCGACGGTAGTTACATGTCTTATGGCGCTGCTGTGGATTTAGGGCTGAGTTACCAACATCCCGGTCAGTTGTTTTATACGGGTTTGGTTTTGCGCAACATGGGAACGCAGTTTAAGGGATATTATTCTGACGAGAACGGACAGCACATAGAACCATTACCTTTTGACATCCAATTGGGGGTGTCTCATAAACTGGAACATGCTCCTTTCCGTTTCTCTTTTACCTTTCACAATCTGCACGACTGGGATTTAAGATATATCAACAATAAAAACTCAATGCTCGAATATGACCGGGTGGATGTGACCGATGAAATTCCGGTAATTGATAATATTTTCAGGCATGCCATAATCGGTGTCGAATTTTTACCCGGCAAAAATCTCTATCTTGCAGCTTCATACAACCACCGTCGTCATCAGGAGTTGAAAATGGATGGATTTAAAAGCATGGCAGGCTTCTCATTTGGAGGAGGAATCAAAATCAGTCATTTTCAGGTTGGTTTTGGCACTAGTCAGTTTCAGGTAGGTAACACAGCCTATATGTTTTCTATTTCCACATCCCTGAATGATTTCAGACTATAATGAAAATTTATGAAAAGAATTATTGTTGCCATTGATGGATTTTCTTCCTGCGGAAAAAGTACGATGGCTAAACAATTAGCCCATGAAGTGGGTTATATCTACGTTGATACAGGAGCCATGTATCGTGCCGTCTCTTTGTATTGCATGCGCAACGGTTGGATGGATGCTGAAAGCATGGATGTTGAAAGTATTGAAAGTAACATTGGAAGTATTCAACTTCAGTTTAAAAACAACCAACTGGGAAAAGCTGAAATCTATCTCAATGGTGAAAATGTGGAAGCTGAAATCCGGACACTCGAAGTTTCAAACGGAGCCAGTCGCGTGAGTACGTTAGGGGCAGTCAGGAGAGAGTTGGTCAGGCAGCAGCAACTAATGGGTGTTGAAAAAGGCATTGTGATGGATGGTCGTGATATCGGAACTGTCGTTTTTCCTGAGGCAGAGCTGAAAGTGTTTCTGACCGCTTCACCTGAAATCAGGGCCCGGCGCAGGATGGATGAATTGAGTGCAAAAGGAGAGACGGTGTCGTATGAAGAGGTGCTTGCCAATGTGAAGGAACGGGATGACCGGGATCAGAACAGAAAAGAAAGTCCGTTGAAAAAAGCAGATGATGCCATTGTAATTGACAATTCAGCACTGAGTATTGTGGAACAACAGGAAATGCTGAGATCATTATTTGATCAAAAAATAAAATGATAAAACTCTTTATTACCATATAAGTCATATAAGGAACATATATGCTTTTTTTTCAAATCATTGTAAATGTGGGTGAATTGTACATAATTACATCAATCTTATATGTTTCTTATATGACTTATATGGTAATTTAAAATGTTAGAAAAGTGAATATAGAAATAGATAAAAAGTCAGGTTTTTGTTTTGGTGTGGTTAAAGCCATTGCCAAAGCAGAAGAAGAATTGGCGAAAGGTGAAGTGTTGTACTGTCTGGGCGACATAGTCCACAACGGAAAAGAAGTGGAACGGTTGGAGAAAATGGGCATGATAACGATTAATCATGAACAGTTTGCTCAGCTCCATGATGCAAAAGTGTTGCTGCGTGCGCACGGAGAGCCCCCTTCAACGTATGAAACGGCTCAAAAGAATAATATTACCCTGATTGATGCCTCTTGTCCCGTTGTGCTGAAATTACAGTCGAGGGTAAAGACGGCTTTCGATACATCCAGAGAAGACGATACTCAAATTGTGATTTATGGCCAGCATGGTCATGCAGAAGTAAACGGGTTGGTTGGACAAACGGGTGGCAATGCCATTGTTGTGGAGAAAGAGTCTGATTTGTCGAAAGTAGATTTCTCAAAGAACATCCGATTGTTCTCGCAGACCACCAAATCACTGGAAGGATTTAATCATTTGATTCAAAATATTGCAAATCAAAAACAGGAAGAGTCAAAGTTTGAATATTCTGATACAATTTGCAGGCAGGTGTCGAACAGAATCCCAAATATTACTACCTTTGCACAGCAGAATGATATCGTGATTTTTGTCAGCGGGAAAAAGAGTTCTAACGGTAAGGTGCTGTTCCAACATTGTAAAAGCATTAATCCAAACTCTTATATTGTCTCGGAACCATCGGAAGTGCTGGAACTTAATCTCGATTTAACGAAAAAAATCGGTATCTGCGGAGCTACCTCCACGCCCATGTGGCTCATGGAACAGGTAGCTGAAACATTAAGCACATTGGAAAAATAGTTTTTTATGGGATTAGGGATTAAATGTATCGGGATGCTTACCTCCGGAGGAGATGCTCCCGGGATGAATGCCGCAATCAGGGCGGTAACCCGTGCAGCCATTTTCAACGGCATCAGGGTGAAAGCAATTTACAGAGGGTACAAAGGTTTGATAACTGGGGAGATTAAAGAATTTCAAACTGAAAATGTAAGTAATATCATTCAGCAGGGAGGTACAATCCTGAAGTCGGCCAGATGCATGGAATTTAAGACTCCCGAGGGTCGCAAAACGGCTTATGATAACCTGGTTCACGAGGGAATTGGTGCTTTGGTTGTCATAGGAGGAGATGGTACCTTTACCGGAGCACGCATTTTTTCTCAGGAATATAATATCCCTATCGTAGGCCTTCCAGGTACTATTGACAATGATTTATACGGAACCGATTCTACCATTGGTTATGATACCGCTCTGAATACCATCATTGATGCGGTAGATAAAATTCGTGACACAGCGAGTTCCCACGAAAGATTATTTTTTATTGAAGTGATGGGTAGGGATGCCGGATTCCTGGCCCTGAACAGTGCGCTTGCATCAGGAGCAGAAGCAGCCATTATTCCTGAAAGAGAAACCAAGGTCGATCAGTTGGAGGAATTAATCAGCAACGGTTTCAGAAAATCGAAAAACAGTAGTATCGTAATCGTATCAGAAAGTAATATAACCGGTGGAGCAAACGGATTGGCCGAGCGGATGCGTAATGAGCATCCGGAATACGATGTGCGGGTTTCCATTCTTGGACACATCCAGCGGGGAGGTTCTCCGACCGCCTACGACCGTATTATTGCCAGCCGCATGGGGGTTGCCGCAATCGACGCCCTGATGGATGGCTTGCGCAACATCATGATCGGCATTGTGAATAATGAGATTGTGCATGTGCCGCTTTCAAAAGCAATCAAGGACGATAAACCCGTGAATGAGAATCTGATCGGGGTGTTGCAGATACTGTCAATTTAATATTTTGAAACCACATTACTCACGTGACTGATGTGGTTTCAAAATATTTTTAAAGAGCCATAAACCGTATTTTGTTCTTTGGGTGTATGTGTTGTAATTTTCAGTTCTCCAATCGAAATCCTCTTTCCAGAATGACTTAGGCGAAACATAGCAATAAGCCGGATTTTCCTCCACTTTTTGGTCGTTAATCTCATTTGCATGTTCAAAATCATCCGGCTTCATAAGAATAATTTTTCTGAAACTACATTCTTCTTCGAGTTTCCTGATAATTTTATTCAGTTTAGCATAAAAAGTTTCATCGGTTTGTACATTTTTTATTTCACCTCCAATGTCTCTCAACGCTCTTAACTGTAAAATGTCTGTTGAAAAATTACCATAAACTTCAAAAAAATCAGATAATTCATCCATATTTAAATTATTGATGGTGTAATTCAGCCGGAGTTTGAATCCGGGATAATTAGCTTTTACTTTCGAGATCACAGTCAGGGCATCAATCAACTTTTCAAATGACGCATTACGCATCAGATGTTCGTATGTCGGGGCAGTAACTCCGTGTATTGAAATCGTGATTTCATCCAGCCCGGCTTCCAGCAGGTTAATTATCTCATCAGCTGTAAGGAGGTTGGCATTTGTTGTCATGGAAATGTATTTGACCCCGTATTGGCGCGCTAAACGGATGATATCCGGATTGTGTTTGTATAAAGTTGGCTCAGCTCCACAACCTATCTGAAGTTTATAAGTGTTACCGAAAATGGCATCAGCTAATTTTTTTAAATCAGCCTTGTCGATTATTCCTTTCAGTTCTTTACGCTTATCTTCATTGCTGAAATAACAGGATAAACACCGAAGATTACAACCCAGCACAGGATCAAAATAAACCATCAGATAACGCCGGCGGGTTACATGTGCCAACCAGATAGCGGTATTCCTAATAAAGGTAGATCCGAGTATTTGATTGATTTGTTGTATTTTGTATATTTTCATGTAACATGTAAATTTAGATTTCCGGTTGTATTTACACTTTTATGTCTTTGATCATCAGTTGAATTGTTGTGTTTCCATTGAAAGTGTTTTCTTCAAGCGTATAGCAAATATCCAGTGGTTTCATTGATTTCAGGTGGTCGTTAAATTCATACATGCCGAAGGCGATACCATTCATCACGTTCTCTGAACTTGAATCCACCAACTCCAGTCTGAGGTGTTCCTGCTCTTTTCCTACCAGGCGGCTTGAACCGTAATCCATCACTTTCTTTGTGGCAAACACGGGTTTCATGTTGCCGGGGCCAAACGGACCGAATTGCTTGAGGACATTAAAAAACTTGGGTGTGATGTCTTTGAAGTCGATGAGGGCATCAATGTCAATTTGAGGAGAAGTTTGTTCTTCCGTAATGTTTGCTGATACATATTGTTCAAAACGTTCGGTGAAAACCGGTACATTTTCTTCCTTCATCGATAAGCCCGCTGCATAACGGTGTCCACCGAAATTTTCAAGTAAATCCCGACATGCATCAATAGCACTATAAATATCAAATCCCGGAACAGAGCGGGCAGAGCCAGACGCTAATCCGTTAGAACTTGTCAATACAATCGAAGGTTTATAAAACTCTTCAGAGAGTCGCGACGCTACGATTCCAATGACCCCCTTGTGCCAGTCCGGTTTGTACACTACAATTGATTTTCTTTTGATGTAGTTGTTGTCCGAAGCAATCAGTCTGATGGCTTCATCGGTAATGTTTTTATCCAGGTCTTTGCGGTCGTTGTTGTATTCGTTGATCGTATCACTCTTCAGTTTGGCGAAATTAGTGTCGTTTGAGACCATCAGTTCAACAGCTTCAGAAGCAAGTTTCATTCTTCCGGAAGCATTGATTCTGGGGCCGACTTTAAATACAATATCGGAAATTGTAATTTCTTTCTCAGCCAGTCCGCAGACTTCCAGGATACTCTTAACGCCAATGCTGGGGTTTGTATTCAGTTGTTTCAGCCCGTAATATGCCAGAATTCTGTTTTCCCCTGTAATCGGCACAATGTCGGAAGCGATGCTGAGTGCAAGCAGGTCCAGTAAAGGGATCAGCTCAGAGAAAGGGATATTGTTTCTTTGAGCGAAAGCCTGAAGGAGCTTAAAGCCCACACCACAGCCGGAGAGGTGTTTGTACGGATAGTTGCAGTCGCCCCTTTTCGGGTCAAGAACTGCAACAGCCTCAGGTAATTCCGCGTCGGGAGTATGATGGTCACAGATGATAAAATCAACATGATGTTCGTTGGCATATTTGACTTTTTCTATTGCCTTGATACCGCAATCGAGCGCAATGATAAGTTTTACATCGTTTTTAAGGGCATAATCTATCCCTTGTATTGAAATGCCATAACCTTCGAGGTATCTGTCGGGAATGTAAAAGTCCACATTGCTGTAGAATTTTTTCAGAAATTTATAAACAAGGGAAACAGAGGTAGTGCCATCTACATCATAATCTCCATAGATTAGTATTTTCTCGTTTTCCTGGATGGCCTCTGTAAGTCTGGTTACTGCTTTTTCCATATCTGCCATGAGAAACGGATCATGCAGATTGGCAAAGTCAGGTCGGAAAAACCGGCGTGCCTCTTCAAATGTATGAATACCCCGTTGTATCAATAGTTTTGATAGTATTGGGCTGATATTCAACTCGTCTGATAGGTTTTTTTGTGTGTCGGTTTGTGCTTTTTCCAGGGTTTTAAATATCCATTTGGTTGTCATTTTATGTTTCTTTTTTAAAGTTGTAAAGGTAGTACAATTTTTTTAATGCAACCAACAGTGATTGTTAAGATAAACTGGTGCCTTTAACATCAGGCTTTTATGGTTTCAGAAAAGTAGTGATTACGCATTTTAATATATTTATGTATCTTTGTTGCACTTAATGTTGATTTTTATGGATAGTTTGCATGCTGTGTTGTTATGAATACGAAAAAATTGCTTTTAAAATACCTGTTATATGATGTGTTGGCAGCCCTCCTGGTGTGGCTTGTATTTGTTGTTTTCCGGAAAGTGATCAATGATATTCAGGTCATGCACAACTTTGAGGTGCTCTTGCCCAGCCGGTATCATCTTTTTACTTTAATATCTTTTCCTTTCTATTGTGTTTTTATCCATTACCTGACCGGTTTTTATCTGAATATACAGAATAAAGCAAAAATTAATTTGCTTTTGACAACCCTTGTTTCTTCCTTAATTATATCCATAACCGTTTTTTTTGCACTTAAACTAAGAGACGTGATTGTGTCCTATGAGTATTTTTATTATTCATTGTCGGTATTGTTTATGCAGTTATTTGTGATTACTTACACCTTCAGAAGGTTGATTTTTATGCAGGTTCAGCATAATTTCAAGTCTAAGAAGTGGACATTAAACACGATTATTATTGGAGATGGCCAGAATGCTCAGAAAATTGCACAAGACATTGAGAAGCATGGTTATCAGTACACTTTCACCGGCTTTGTTTCTGCATTCAAAAAGTCACAGATACATGGAGATAAGTTATTAGGTGGTTTTTATGATATTGAATCCATTATCAACAGGTACGACATCAGAGAAGTGATTGTGGCTTTAGACGGTGATGCGAATGATACAGACTTATTTAGAGTTATCAACCAGTTATATAAGTATAATGTAGAAATCCGGTTTACGCCGCGTTTATATGAAATCCTGACGGGAAGCGCCCGTATCAGCACTTTAGGAATTAATCCTTTGGTGAGTATCACTCAATTGAATATGGCTGCCTGGGAGGTCAGTGTGAAACGTGTTATTGATATTGTTGTCTCTCTGTTGGCATTGTTGGTTTTATTTCCATTCTTTCTTTATTTTGCTGTCAGGATTAAACGAGACTCCAAAGGCCCGGTTTTCTTTGTGCAGGAAAGAATCGGTCGGTATGGGAAGCCTTTTGAAATGGTTAAATTCAGGACGATGTACGTAAATTCTGAAAATGGAATCCCTCAGTTGAGCAGTGCGTTTGATGACAGGATAACCCCTTTCGGCAGGATTTTGCGTAAATATCGTATCGATGAATTACCTCAGTTCTGGAATGTGTTGAAGGGTGATATGAGTCTGGTCGGACCGCGTCCTGAACGTCAATATTATATCGATCAGATTATCAAAGAAGCGCCCTATTATTGTTTGTTGTACAAAATCCGTCCGGGTCTGACATCCTGGGGACCGATAAAAATCGGGTATTCTGATACAATAGAGAAGATGATAGAGCGCCTTAATTATGATATAATCTACATTGAAAACATGTCGTTGTTTAATGATCTGAAAATTCTGATTCTTACTATTGAAATTATCTTTAAGGGTAAAGGAATGTAAAAGTTTTTCTATCTTTGTCGCTTGCAACAGTTGAACATGGGAAAGAGAAATTGGTATATAAAAATGATTGCCTGGCGTGAAAACAATATTAAACAACGCCAGTTTGTTCTTATTTTAAGTGTTATCGTCGGATTTTTCGCGTCTGTTGCTGCAAACCTGCTCAAATCAACCATTCATTTTATTCAGCAGTTGCTGACTAACAGTTTCAGCCGGTTTGAAGTGAATTACTGGTATCTGGTTTTTCCCGTTATCGGAACTTTACTAGCTTCTCTTTTTGTTCGTTATATCGTGAAAGACGATATAAGTCATGGCGTGACCCGTATATTGTACGCCATTTCACAACGAAAAAGTATTTTAAAGCTTCACAATGTTTGGTCATCTTTGGTAGGGAGCTCTTTAACCATCGGTTTTGGAGGTTCTGTCGGAGCTGAAGCTCCTATTGTGCTGACAGGTTCAGCCATTGGATCAAATTTAGGAAAGTTCTTCAAGATGGATCAGAAGACCTTGATGCTTTTAGTCGGTTGTGGTGCCGCAGGTGCGATTGGTGGTATCTTCAAGGCTCCTATTGCAGGTTTGGTGTTTACATTGGAAGTGCTGATGCTTGATATGACATTGGCATCGGTTGTTCCGATCATCATTTCGTCCGTAACGGCGACTACTTTTACATATATATTTTCCGGAAGCGCTTTTATGTTTCAGTTTGGTTCTTATCAACCATTTGATGTTGACAGGATACCACAATTTATAATACTGGGAATTGTATGTGGTTTGGTGTCGCTGTATTTTACCAGAGGAATGAACAAAGCGGAAGGTTTTTTCAGAAAAATAAAAAAGCCAATCTGGAAGCTTGTTGTTGGAGGCTCCATTCTGAGTTTGCTGATATTTTTCTTTCCTCCGTTGTATGGTGAGGGATACGACACCATTGAGGCTTTGATTAACGGAAATTCAGCATCAGTACTGGATAGGACCTTCTTTTTACAGTTGGGCGATAGTCCATGGGTACTTATTACCTACCTTTCTCTGATTATTTTTTTTAAGATTTTCGCTACGGCTGCCACTAATGGAGCAGGAGGTGTCGGTGGAATTTTTGCTCCTTCTCTCTTTCTGGGAAGTCTCACCGGTTTTGTGGTTGCCACTGTTGTTGTCATGCTCGGGTTTGAAGCATCGGTAGAAAATTTCTCATTGGCCGGCATGTCGGGAGTTATGTCGGGGGTTATGCATGCGCCGTTAACAGGAATCTTTTTAATTGCAGAGTTGACGGGTAGTTACAACCTGTTTATGATGCTGATGATTGTATCTACTGTTTCTTATCTTACCATTATTGTATTCGAGAAACACAGTTTGTATGCCATGCGTCTGGCTCAAAAAGGCGAGTTAATCACCCATAATAAGGACAAGGCCGTGTTGACTCTCATGAAAACGGAGAATGTGATCGAAACTGATTTACAGATTTTAAATCCGGAAATGACATTGGGAGAATTAGTGAAGGTAATTTCGAAATCAAACCGGAATATTTTTCCTGTGGTAGAAGCCGAAAGTGGCGTGTTGCTAGGTATCGTGCTGTTGGATGAGGTCAGAAATATCATGTTCAGGCCTGAGTTGTATGGTCGTTTTACGGTAAAGCAACTGATGATTTCACCGCCCGCCACCATAAATCAGCAATTACCCATGGAAAAGGTGATGCAAATATTTGAAGATACAGGAGCCTGGAATCTGCCGGTTGTCGATCAGCAAAAGAAATATATCGGATATGTGTCCAAATCCAAGATATTCAGTTCGTACCGGCATGTGTTAGTGCATTTTTCCGATGAATGATATTAATGTAGAGACGCCCTATTAGGGCGTCTCTATCTGCGAATTTTTAATTGTAAATCAACAATAATGAAAGACGATAATAAAATGACTTATACTGAAGCTGTTTCAGAATTGGAAACGATATTAAAACAGCTTGAAAATACAGACGAAGTAAACATGGATGCCATCTCATCCCGGATAAAAAGGGCATCGGAATTGATAGAGTTTTGCAAAAAACAGCTGCATACCCTTGACGGGGAGTTAGAAAAAATGATAGTAAAACTGGAAATTTAAGGTCTTTTTGGCATAAAAAAACGGCTAAGATGCAAAAATAAGCGCAGTATTGTAAAAAAATATTGCGCTTATTTAGTGTTTAGTTACGTTTCGAGTGAAAAATAATATGTCACTTTGGTTATTTCGGCCGTTTGTGTTTTAATTATAAGATTAACAGGGTTTTAAGTGTGATATATTCGGTGTTTTTAATACCTTGTTTAAACCAGAATTACATATTTTCAGTATAAAAATAATGCAAACTGATGAATATTTTGTAAATTTTTTTTCAAATTGTAAGCTTACCCTATTGTTTTTTAAATTTCAATCGTCTATATTTGTCGGTTGAAAAAAAGTCAAAAAGTATCAATAAACTTGAAGTTAAATAAAAAATGGTAAATTTATGAGAAAACTAACTTTCTTATTTGCCTGCTTGTTCATAGCAGGCGTAAGCATGGTGCTTGCTCAGACTTCCATTTCAGGGAGAGTAATTTCCGCTGAAGACGGGGAGGCAATTGTGGGAGCAACTGTGATGGTGAAAGGTACCACAACAGGTACAATTACCAACGTGAATGGAAATTTTACAATTTCATTGCCCGAAACCAACAGAACACTTGTTGTTTCGTATGTGGGTATGAAAACGGTAGAAGTTCAGGCAGCGCCAAATGTGGTTGTGCGGCTGGAATCTGATGCAGCAGAATTGGAAGAGGTGTTAGTTGTGGCATTTGGAACATCAACGAAAAAATCCTTTACCGGATCAGCGGCTGTAATTAAAAATGAAATGATTGAAAAAAATCAATCTTCCAATATTACAAATAACCTTGCTGGTAAAGTTGCCGGTGTACAAGGTTTGGCTTCTAACGGACAACCAGGTACAGGATCAACCATTCGTATTCGTGGTATTGGTTCCATGAGTTCCAGTAATGCTCCTTTGTATGTAGTTGATGGTGTTCCTTATGACACTGATATTGCTGCAATAAGCAACTCGGACATTGAGTCGGTTACAGTATTGAAGGATGCAGCTTCTGCCGCTCTTTATGGATCACGTGGCGCAAATGGTGTAATCTTGATTACAACAAAACGCGGAAAAACTACAGGTAAAGATGCTCAGGTTAAAGTTGACGTAAAATTAGGTAATAACTCCAGAGGAGTTCCTTCCTATAACGTTATGAGAGATCCGGGAATGTACTATGAAACATTTTATCGTGCTTTGTACAATAGTAAAGTTAATAGCTCCGGATCTGATGCGGCGCATGAGTATGCCAATAGGGTGTTGTTAAATGCATCTGATGGCGGATTAGGGTATCAAGTTTACACTGTACCTGCCGGAGAACGTTTAGTAGGTAAAAATTTCAAATTGAATTCAAAGGCGACACCGGGATATTCTGATGGTGAGTTTACTTATTTAGGAGATAATTGGTACAAAGAAGTGTTTAAAACGAATAACCTTCGTCAAGAGTATAACGTAAGTGTTAATGGATCGTCAGACAAGCTAACCTACTTTGCATCGGGAAATTATTTAGATGATACCGGTGTAATTGAGAATTCAGATTACAGACGTTTCAGTGCTCGTTTGAATGCTGACTATCAAGTTAAAAAATGGTTGAAGGTTATATCTAACATGAGCTATGTACGTGCAGATTCTCGTTATCCCGATGAGCAAGTGAACGATAGATCTTCAGGAAACATATTCTATTTAAGTAATATGTTGGCTCCTATTTATCCTCTATATGTTAGAGATCAAGATGGGAACATTATGAAAGACAGTAATGGCTATACGATGTATGATTATGGAGACGGAACGATTGTAAATGCAAAACGTCCTTTTATGAGTCAATCGAACCCTGCTTCAATGCTCGAATTAAATACAGAAAAGATGTCAACAGATTTCTTTGTTGGAAAATGGTCGGCCGTAGCAGATATTTATAAAGGCTTGAAAGCTACTGCAACTGTTGGGATTACATCTGCAAACGAAAGATACAATATGTTGATGAATCCTTATTATGGACAGTTTGCCGCAGGAGGAGGATATATCTCTGCATCAGCAGACAGATTTTTTAGCGTAAACCAACAATATCTATTGAGCTATACAAAGAAAGTAGATCTTCATAATTTGGATGTTTTAGCAGGAGTTGAGTCGTATAAATTTAATAGTTCTTCTTTGTCTGGTTTTAAAAAGAAAGTATATCAGGATAGAGTTCCTGAGTTGGATAATGCCATATTAGAACCAAGTACAAGTTCTTCATCCAATAGTTATTCTACCTTTGGTGCATTGGCAAGTGTGAAATATGATTTTGATTCTAAGTATTTTGCATCTTTGTCTTATCGTCACGATGGTTCTTCAGTTTTCGCACCTGAAAACAGATGGGGTGATTTTTGGTCCATTGGTGCTGCCTGGGATGCAACATCCGAAGAATTTATGAGTGGTGTGGATGGTGTTTTCGATTTGTTGAAATTGAAAGTAAGCTACGGTGCACAAGGAAATGACAAATTGCTTTATTCCGGTAGTTCTACCATCAATTACTATCCATATATGGATCAATTTAAAGTGTCGGAAAGTAATGGAGAATTTGCAACAGCTCGTTCATATAAAGGTTTTAGAGATATAACATGGGAAACTTCCTATAATTTTAATGCTGGTATCGAGTTTGTATTGCTGAATAAACGATTGAATGGTTCTATAGAAGGATTTAATCGTACGACAGTTGATATGTTGTATTATAAACCTGTTCCGGGAAGTAACGGTTACACCGAAATTCCTCAAAATATCGGATCCGTAAGTAACTCAGGTGTCGAACTTGAATTAAATGGTGATATTATCAAAACAAGAGCAATTACATGGAATGTGTATGCAAATGCCACCTATTTCAAAAACAAAATTCTTAAACTTTCTCCGGAATTAAACGGTCAGTGGATTTCAGGTAATTATATTTACAAAGAAGGTGAATCAATGTATAACTTCTATGTACGTGAGTTTGCAAGAGTGGATGAAGTTACCGGTAACTCTCTATGGTACATTGATAAAAAAGATGATGATGGCAATATAATTGGCAAAGAGACTACAGATAGCTGGACAAATGCAACACGCTATGAGCAGGGTGACATTTTACCTAAAGTATATGGTGGTTTTGGTACCAGCGTAGAAGCTTATGGCTTCGACTTTTCAATGGATTTTTCTTATCAAATGGGTGGACAAAACATTGATAATACCTACATGACCTTAATGCATGCAGGATATAGTAGTGATGCAGGTCGCAACTGGCACGCAGATATATTAAAAGCATGGACGCCTGAGAATACTAAAACAGATGTTCCGCGTTTGAACTCATCAGACCAATACGCAAATGCAACTTCAACAAGATTTTTGGTAAGCACAGATTATTTAAGCGTACAAAACATCACTTTAGGTTATACATTGCCTAATAAATTGTTAAAGAAATATCAAATTGAAAAGTTACGTATATTTGGAGTAGCTGATAATGTGGCACTTTTAACAGCTCGTCAGGGCTTAGATCCTCGCCAAAGTTATTCTGTTACTTATAGTGGTTCATTATATACTCCTATTCGTTCTATTTCAGGAGGTATAAACATTACATTTTAATTATTAAATAATAAATAATATATAAGAAGTATGAAAAAGTTAAATAAATATATTATTGTTCTGTTTAGTATCTTCAGTTTTATGTCTTGTACAGATTGGCTTGACACCATTCCTGAAGGTGGAACTATAACAGACGATCAGAAAAATGCGGCAATTGAGGCTAATCCTGCTTTATTGGCTGCCGATATAGCTGCAATGAATGCCAATATGATTGCTTATATGGGTATTCTTGGTGATGATTATCACAATGATTTCGGATATGCTGCTGCATGTTTATACATGGACTCTAATGGCGCCGATATGACTTGTGCCAATACCGGTTATAATTGGTTCGCACACAACGCAAGCTATGCTGATAGAGAGTATTCAAGTACAAGAACATTGTTTATGTGGAATTTATTCTACAAACAAATTGCATCTGCAAATATCGTGTTAGCTTCGGTTGATCCGGCAACAGATAATGAAACATTAAAAGTATATATGGGACAAGCTCTTGCAGTTCGTGCTTTCGATTATTTACATTTGGCTCAATTACATCAATTTACTTATATTGGTCATGAAGATGCCAGGTGTGTTCCGATAGTTACTGAAAAGACAACTGCTGAAGAAGCATCTAATAATCCACGTGCATCTGTAAAAGATGTATATGAGTTGATTATGAGTGACTTGGATAGATCTATTTCATGTCTTAAAGGATATAAAAGAAAAGACAAAGGTTATATTGACCAGGCTGTTGCCTACGGATTACGTGCGCGTGCAAACTTAGTATTAAACAATTGGGCTGAGGCTGCATCTGATGCTGATAGTGCATTGATAGTATCAGAAGCAATTCCATATACATTACAGCAAGCATCTGCACCTGCTTTTTATGATGCAGCAACTGACAAAAATGTAATGTGGGCAAATATGATCACAGAGAACAATGATATTGTTCAATCAGGAATTATTAATATGCCTTCTCACCTTTGTTCATTTTATACTGACGGTTATGTGGGCGTAGGCGCTTGGAAAAAAATCAACAGATTATTGTTTGATAAAATTAATGCTGATGATATTCGTAAGCAATGGTGGTTGAATGAAAATGAAGAATCTACATTAGTGAAAACTTCAGTTTATGATGATTGGAGAGCAACCGCTTCTGGTGATGATGATTTCGGTGCTTATACAAATGTTAAATTTGGTGCCTATAAAGGAGTTGATGGTTTGAAAAATCAAACTCCTGCGCAGGATTGGTTCCTAATGCGTGCTGAAGAAATGATTTTGATTAAAGCTGAAGGCCTAGCAATGTCAGGGAAGGCAGGTGAAGCAAAAACATTATTGGAAAGTTTTGTAAACGATTACAGAATGGTGAAAGGCAAATATACAGCTCCTGCTGGTGCAACTGAACTTCAGGAAGCCATTTGGTTCCAACGTAGAATAGAATTATGGGGCGAAGGTTTCTCTTTCTTTGATATAATGCGCTTGAAAAAACCTATAACAAGAGTTGAAAATGGCATTTCATCTTTTCCATCTGCATGGCAGTTTAATATTGAAGCTGAAGCGCCCATCTTATTATGGTTGGTACCTAAATCTGAAATTGAAGCTAACCAGGGTATCAGCGAAGAAGATAATAATGAAAAGGTAGCTCCTCCAAAAGCAGATTAAATAACTTTTGATAATAATCGTCATAATAAATTGTATAACGATAAGATATATATAGTATTAAAACAAAATAATAGTTATCGTATGAAAACATTAAATAAGATATTTTTAATTTTAACAGGAGCTTTACTAATATTTGCTTCATGTGAGGAGCAAATTATGGATAGAGAACAATCTCCTGTCATGCCTGAAAATTGTCTTGGGGTATATTTCCCATCAACTAACCAGGCAGTTGTTGAGATGGAGCCTACAGAAGCTACTGAAATTTCAATCATAATTTCACGTACCGATTCGGTTAGTGCGGTTGACGTTCCTATTACCGTTGAGATTAACGATTCTAACGTGTATGTTGTCCCTGAAAAAGTGAGCTTTGATGCCGGAGAAGCTACGACAACTTTCAAAGTTACTTTTCCAAACTCAGAAGAAGGAGTTACATATAATTTAAAACTTAAAGTTGTAGGTGATGAATATGTAAACCAATACTCTTCCAAGCTTCCATATCTTTTAACCAATGTAACACGTATAAAATGGGAAAGTCTTGCTGATCCTTTTATATATGTTGATGGAGCTTTTGGTGGTTTGTGGGGAATATCTGCCTTAGCGGCTTATGTAAGTGTGGAAAAAGCCGAAGTTGGTGCAACAGTTAGATATAGAATGAAAAACGTATACAGCAGTATGTCAACTGGAGAACCAGATGCAAATGGAATTTATGATGGGTATCCATTTAATGAATCTGGAGATTTTGATGAAGACAATGATTATTATACAGTGATAGAAGTTGATAAAGATGGATATGTCACCATGTTTCCACATGAAGTAGGTGTAGATTGGGGTTATGGTATGTTTAGTGTTGGGTCAGTGTATGGATTTGTTTCTCAAAACATTGATGATTATCCCTTAGGAGAATTAGCAGATGATGTAATAACTTTTGGTCCTAATTCATTATTTATGAGTATGGCGGGATATGAAGCAGGAGCAAAATATCCCAGTGCTATGCCCACCATCATTTATCTTACAAAAGATGCTTATATAGCTGCAAATATGAAAATTGATGATTTCAATGATGTTGAGTATGAAGAAATTGAAGGTGCTGTGAGTGAATTTGAATCTGCTGCTTATAGCGATTCATGGGCTCAAACGCTTTCTGCTGCAATTGATATTGATATTGAAAATGAAAAGAGCGAATATAAGAACCTGTTTTATTTTGCAGATTTGTATGCAGATGGTGTAGGAGTTGCATTCTATTATAACGGAAGTACTGTATCCATCCCTACTAATCAAAAAATTGGTAAAAAAGCGTTCGGTAAAGATGTTTATGTGTCTGGAAGCGATAATATTGATTCTTCTGTAGAAGTTAACGCAAAAGGTATAACTATTTACACTTTAGGTCTGAAATTCCACTTTAAAGATGGTACTTCTTTAGGTGAATTTGCAGAGAAGTTTTATTATTCAAAAGATCCTGTTGCTTATACGATTGCTGATTTTCAGGGTAAGTTTACTTTAAAAGGAAAAAGTTTGTTTGGCGATCCTGATGCAAAAATGAATGTAGAAATTACTGAAGGTGATGTTGAAAACGAATTATTGATTAAAGGTGTTAGTTTTGCAGGAGGACTTAAAGCTACTTATAATCCTGCCACAAGTATAATGAGCATAGCACCTCAAACATTGGATGATTATGATTATAATGGAACGATGCTTGATATGACATTATTAACATACTCCGATGATGATGTAAGTGAAACAGCCATACTTGATTTTACTGTTAATATGCAAGGACAATTGGTGTTGACTTCTACTTCTGAAGCTATTGGTTATCTCATTTATAGTGATACGGTTAAAGACTTTGTTGATGGTTACTATGAATTAGTGTTTGAGCCAAAGCCTGCAGCTCCTGCAACTGTAAAACAATCAGTAAAGACTACATCAATAACAAAGCAACCAACAGCGAAAAAATCTAAAATATCGTATGTAGCTCCTGTGAAAGGATTGAAAAATAACTTTGTTATTCAACCCAAATCAAAAAGGACTATCAAATCAAAAGTTGGCAACGCTATAAAGTGAGCTTCCAAATAAATTAGAGAATTATATTTGATTCATTATAAAAACAACAGTTGGTAAACCTAAAGATCCAACTGTTGTTTTTTATTACATAAAGATTTTCTAAATTTTAATTTTTATTTTTGTCGCTTGAAGAATCATTTTTAACTAATAATACTTATAAATTATGATCAAGAAAATTTTCGTCATATTGCTGGCTTGTTTGTCAGTAAGTTTTTTTGCATTGTCTGCTGCTGGTTTTCAACATTATCAACTTCCCAATGGTTTGAATGTTTATTTGTGGGAAGACCATAATCAACCTAATGTACATGGAGCTGTTGTGGTGAAAGCCGGTTCGGTAGATGATCCGCAGGCTTACACTGGCCTTGCTCACTACCTTGAACACGTATTGTTTAAAGGCACCCAAACAATCGGATCCACAGATTGGGAGAAAGAAAAGACACATTATGAAAGAATTATACAGCTATATGATGCACATGCTGAAGAAACCGACCCATTAAAAAGGGCTGATCTCGAAAAACAAATCAATGAAGAATCTATTGCTGCAGCAAAGTACAGCTTGACCAATGAATTTTCAAACTTAGTACAAAGTATAGGTGGTGAAGGACTTAATGCCGGTACAAGTTATGATAACACTATTTACTACAATAGCTTCCCAACTTCGGAACTGAGTAGATGGCTTGAACTCTATACCGAACGTTTTATCAATCCTGTGTTTCGCAGTTTTCAGGCAGAGCTGGAAAATGTGTTTGAAGAATATAATATGTATGAAGATATGAATATGAACCATATCCGTAGATTTATTTTTTCCAATCTCTATGCAGGCCATCCTTATAGCAGAGAAATAATTGGTACTCCTGAGCATCTCAGGAACCCACGTTTGAGTAAGCTGATTGAATTCTACAACACCTGGTATGTTCCTAATAATATGGCTTTGATATTGGTTGGCAATTTTAATTCAACGGAAGCTAAACCATTGATTGAAAAACAATTTTCACGCTTGCAATCAAAACCATTACCCGAACGTGTTATTTATCCGGAGGTAGATTTCTCGGCAAACCCACGTGTCACTACAAAAATTGGTTACACTCCCATGGTAATGTGGGGTTACAAGACTGTACCGATCAGACATGAAGATGAATTTTTACTTAATTTTTGTGTTAATTTGCTTTCCAATTCTATGCAAACCGGATTGTTAGATAAAATTGCAATGGATGGTGAAGTACAATATGCAACTGCAATGTTGGATTCCCGACGAGAACAGGGTAGGTTATTGATTCAGGCAGTTCCATATTTTGATGTCAGTCAGCGGACATTCGATTCAGACAGAGCTACAGGGAAAATTATTATGCATGAAGTTGAGAAGCTCAAAAGCGGAAAAATTGACGATTGGCTGATAGCTTCTGTAAAAAAAAGTTTGGTACGCGAGCAAGTGTTGGGTGCAGAATCAATGATGAATAAAACGATGATGTTGCAGAATTTATTTGTAAATGAGCTACCAAACAACTATTATACTCAATTAGAAGAGAAAATTAACAAGGTAACTAAATCGGATATTCAGAAAATTGCACAACGTTATCTTTCCTCTGATCATTTGACTGTTTCCATTGAAACAGGGAAACCCAAGAAGAACAAATTAAAAAAACCGGATGTAAAGTCTGTTGAAGATACTGCTGAGGGTTATTCTCTTTATGCTGCTAACTTTAAATCTGTTCCCGCAGTAAATGTGCCTTTGGAGTTTAATGATTTTGCTGAAGTCATCAATGTTGAATTATATCCAGACGTTCAATTACATCACACCCAGAACCCTGAGAATGATTATTTTTCTTTGATTTTGCGGTATGGTATTGGTACAGAGAAAATGCCTAAGCTTTCTTATGCGGTTCCATTGATGAACTCAGCAGGCATCATGCCTAATGATGATGCTCAGAGTGTCAGACGTAGTTTTAGCGAATTGAATGCAACTTGTACCTTCAGTGTGGATGATAGTTATTTATATGTAAATCTTGTGGGAACAGAAGATAATTTAGCCGCTATTTGTCAATTGATGACAAGGTTAACTTTATTGCCAAAATTAGATGACAAACAAAGAGACAGGATTATTGGCAGCGACATTTCTTATCGTTACATGACTGAGAAAAAAGATGTGAATGTATTAGCAAATGCGATGTTAGATTATGCCAGATATAAAAATAAATCTGACTACATTGACAGATTGAGCCTGATGGATGTGTATAACTTGCAAGTTAGTGAATTGACAGGTGAATTTTTGCGTGCAACAGATTATGCTTTAGATGTTCATTATGTAGGGAAAAAACCGTTTGAAGAAGTTAAAGAATTGCTTACATCAAATTTACCTTTAAAAGAAGGAGTTAAACCAAGTGAATCTCCGATTGTGAAAGAACTTGTGAGTTATAATAAAACTTCTGTATATTTTTTACCTAATGGCGATGTTCAACAATCACAAATCTATTTTTACTTTCTCGATGAACCTTACACCATAGACAAAGAGATTGATTACAATGCTTTTGTTGAGTATTTTAGTGGTAGTTTCAATGGTTTGGTAATGCAGGAAATCAGAGAAAAGAAATCCATGGCTTATACTGCTGTTGGCGGCTTCAGAAAACCTCCTGTTCAGGGTAAAAATGCTTATTTTTTAGGATATATCGGCACTCAATCAGATAAAGCTGCCGATGCAATAGATACATTTATGGGTTTATTGCAGGATATGCCATCTTATCCTGATAGAATTGATAATTTGAAAAACTATTTAAAACAAAGTTATCTTTCTGAAAAACCAAATTTCAGAAATAAAAGTAGAAAGTTTGAAGCATGGAAAAAATCAGGATACACTGATGACCCTGCCAAAGTTAACATGAATAAAATAGAATCATTACAGTTTAATAATATACAGCAGTTTTACAATCAGCATGTGAAAGGAAAACCGGTTGCCATATTTATCATTGGAGATCCAAAGCTGATCGATAGTAAAAGCATTCAGGCTAAATACGGAAAGATTAGCAAATTGAGTCCTAATAAATTATTCTCTTCAGAATGATTGCGGGTTAGGATTATATATCTAATCATCTGTTAAAACCCTTTGTTCCCACGGGATTGTTAAGTTCTTTCATATTTTATTTCCACATGTATGTGGAAATAAAATATGAAAGAACCGGCTTTAGCCCCCAAAATTATAGGGTTAAAAGCCCTATAATTAATCCAATTTTAATCTGTCTCATAAATGGGACGGGAATTGAAAAGGACTTAACAGCCTTGCCTGCTCCCCGGTGGACTTATTGAAACCCGTTATGTTATGTGGTAACGATGCTCATCGTTTAATCTTGACGCAACGTTACGTCATGGCTTAACGTAACGTTACGTTATATCTTGACGTAGAGTTGCGTTCTGTGTTGACGTAGCATTACGTCATATTAGAACACCTATCATTGCGCGATGATGCCAATGCAGGTGTCGATTCATTGTTATTGTAATAAGCATTATATTCCTGAACTGTTGTATTGGAACTATTATTTATCAAGTCTGGGGATATGTTCAAGGAATCAACTAATTGTCGTTTTTGAGCGGTAAGAAAGAGTTGTTCACGCCTGTTTTTCTATTTCCCGGGCATAGTTTCTGACGGTGCGGGTGGCAGCATTTAAAGTTAGACGGTAATTATCGTTCGTTGAAAATCAAATCAAGCCCTTGTTTCACATAGAAAGGAAATCGGCGGTCGCTCGAAATAAGCGGTAGTCTTTCGGTAAGGGCATGCGATATAATAACGTGATCGGAAGGATCTTTATGTCCTTCCATTTCGTTAATCGTCAGTTTTGAATAAGTTTCCATGTGTTCCTTTTTTAAGGGAAGTATCTTGATGTTAAACTCGCTTTCGATTGAGTTTACCAAATCGGCACATGTTTTCCATTGTTTTCTTGCAATACTTTTATTCCGATACCAAACGATCAACTCGCGTACGGATTCGACACTAATACACAGAGAATTACTGACATCTTGTACAATAGCCGTTACGTTTCTATCCAAATAATCAATATCGGTAGAAATGAAAATAAATATATTGGTATCTATCAGATAACGCATAATGCTACATAATAGAGGGGTCGTACACTTTAACGCTGCCTTTTGATTTTAATGCAGCCTGCCATGTTTTGGAATATTTTTGAGTTTCCGGAGCCTCTTTTTTAGCAGTAGAAATCTTTTTCTTTGTCGCTTTTGTTGCTTTTTTTACAGTTGTTGCCATAATTTTTGTCCTCCAATTTTTTACAAGGCAAATATACAAAAACTATTTATTAGATTGTACTAATTCTTTTTTCATCGTGACATGTTTAAGCGCGAAAACTCATACGCGTTACCCGATAGAAATATATTTTTGTTCTTTCAAAACAACATTTTTATGTCTTTGCAACCGAAATAAACAATTGCAAGCAAAGGAATTAGTTAGATAAATTTTTACTTAATGACGCAATGAATTAAACACCCAGGTTACCAGGATTTGGATATACAGTAATCAACCGACTCCTCGAAGTAAAACTTGTTGTTTTTTGAAAGGTTGTTTCATCGTCCTTATCTGTTGTTTCACATCTTTCAGATTTTTCTTCACTGACTGCTTTCCTGTTTTTACTCCCTTCACCTTTGCCGGAGCTGCTGCGGGACTTTCTTGTGTTACATCAATGTAGGTTAACGGGCCATTGTAAGTTCCCCAAACTTTCGATCCGATTCTGTCATAAAATTCATATTGAATATGGTAGATGCTATCCGTTTTGGCTACAGTCATGTTTCCTGCATTGAGCGCTTTAGTGGTTGTGGCACCATAGAACCAGGTACCCCAGTCATATATTTTTTCATCCTCACCTTCTGTTTGATACGCAAAAACAAGTGAAAACGGCACAAGTTGTTGGTAGGTCAACTCAGTCATCATTTGATAGGTGCCATCAGGAATGTAGTTGTGAACAGAATCAGGTGTGTTAAACTCAATCATTAAGACGTCACCTCCCCACTCACTTTGACTTTTGCTGAAATCAGTTGTTTCAGCTCCCAGATACAAAGCGTAATTATTCGTGTGGTTAGCTGTTGTGTTGTTAGAGGATTTCGAATTGTAGGCATCGCCAAAGTACAGTAGAATGCCTTTTGTCAAAGCAGGATTAATCTCAACAGGT
Organism: Bacteroidota bacterium; assembly: GCA_023459355.1. Classification (GTDB taxonomy): domain Bacteria; phylum Bacteroidota; class Bacteroidia; order Bacteroidales; family Paludibacteraceae; genus Paludibacter. The sequence continues at coordinate 38,609 of JAEWUM010000040.1, forward strand.
TTTTCCCGCTGGTCTGATTCATTCACAATGCCTTCATAACTGATTTGAACGATTTCGTTGTTTTCCAGCGTAAACTCTCCTTCTATCACGAAGTTATCCCCGTTTTTTGTTATTTCGTATGTTCCGTCCACAATAGGAACAATATCCATATTATCATTACTGTAACGAATCATAAATGAACCTACCGGTGCCGGGTCTCCGTTATCGTCTTCTATAAAAATCCCGGGGTAAAATGTATAGTTTTCTTCTTCCGATGAAGCGTTAAATGTCCCGGCAGAAAGTGTGTTCTGTGTAAGAGGTAAATAAAAATCCAGGAATAGCCTGTAACCATCACCCACAACATAACCCTCATCATCTAAAGAAAGTGAACTTTCCAGTAAACTTAACGTGAAGTTATTGTTGTTTGCGCCATAAATGTCACCCCAGTTTGCAGCATATCCATGCGTAAATACAAGCGATTGTTGGGTTACCGTAACCTGACAACTGTGCGTTTTGCCTCCTGCGTTGATTGTTAAAGCAGTGCTTCCTGCTTTCAGCGCCGTAATAATAACCGATTTTGTTACTGAGCTCAAGCCGGAGGTTTTGCTGTGTGTATCATTCGTTGTTTCTACGATTGAAATTATTTCCGGATTCTGTACTGTCCATTCAACTGGGAATTTACTAACATCGCCTGTAAAACTGATTGTTGAAACTAAGGTGTCCGACTGTCCGACCCGTAAATCGAATGTATTATTGTCGAATGAAATTCGCGATACGCCTTCTGTCTCACAGGAAGACAGGATGATTGTGCCTAATAATATAAGGTACAGATAATTGGATAAAAGTATTTTTCTCATTTGTTTATTATATTTGAACCGGCAAATATAAATGAAATAATTGATTATTTATATCATTTCGATATTGTAAAGTGTATAACTTTGATAAATTTATGTATTTTTGTCGTCCTGATTTAAAATGAATACAAAAGAGTTGAAAATTAGATATGATAAAAGATAAAATTATAATCCTGTTTTTGTTGTTTTTCAGTCTTCAACTGTTTTCACAGGAGCTGATAATTAAAGGCAGGGTGGTGGATGATACTGGCGAGGGAGTGATTGGAGCAACTGTTGTTGTAAAGGGTAGTCAGCAGCTTGGTACGGTCACAGACCTGGATGGGAATTTCTCTCTTAAAGCGCCGGGTTCCGACGCGGTTATCATCGTGTCGTACGTGGGTATGCAAACAAAAGAACTTCCTGCCCGTGCTTCCATGAAGATTGTCCTGTCGCCCGACTCGAAAGAACTCGAGGAGGTGGTGGTGACCGGTATGCTGAAAGTGGATAAGCGCTTGTTTACCGGGGCAACCGACCAATTGGATGCAACTAAAACAAAAATTGACGGTATCACGGATGTGAGTCGTGCGCTCGAAGGTCGTTCGGCTGGTGTCTCTGTTCAAAACGTTTCCGGGACATTCGGCACTGCTCCTAAAATCCGGGTGCGTGGGGCTACGTCAATCTACGGTAACTCCAAACCTTTGTGGGTGGTCGATGGTGTGGTGATGGAAGATGCCATCGATGTGTCGAGCGATGCTTTGTCATCGGGTAATGCCGAAACGCTGATTTCTTCCGCTATCGCGGGAATTAACGCGGATGACATAGAAAGTTTTCAGATCCTGAAGGATGGTTCGGCCACTTCCATTTATGGAGCCAGGGCGATGGCAGGTGTGGTGGTTATCACCACTAAAAAAGGAAAGGCCGGTGTCAGCCGCGTGAATTATACTGGTGAGTTTACTTCCCGTTTGATTCCGTCCTATACCGATTTTAATATCTCCAATTCGCAACAGCAAATGGGCATCTACCAGGAAATGGAGCGGAAAGGATGGTTGGAGTTTACCTCGCTTGCCGGTGCTGCCAACAGCGGGGTATATGGAAAAATGTATCAGCTTATTAACCAATATCAGAATGGAGGTTACGGACTGGAAAACACCACGGCTGCAAAAAACGGTTATCTGCGTGAAGCGGAGTTTCGTAACACGGATTGGTTCAGCTTACTTTTTAATAACAACCTGACACAAAACCATGCGGTGAGCATCTCTTCCGGTACGGATAAAGCGAGATTTTATGTTTCTCTTTCCGTGTTTGATGATCCGGGCTGGACGAAAGCTTCGTCGGTGGAGCGTTATACTGCTAATATAAATGGTTTATATAATATTACGGATAAATTGTCGCTGACGTTGCTGACTACAGGTTCGTACCGCGAACAAAAAGCGCCGGGGACCCTGAGTCAGGATGTTGATGTGGTAAGCGGTGAGGTGAAGCGTGATTTTGATATCAACCCGTACAGTTTTGCCTTGAATTCTTCCAGAACGCTTGATCCGAAAGAGTTTTATACCCGTAACTACGCGGCTTTCAATATCTTTCATGAGTTGGATAACAACTACATCGACCTGAATGTGGCTGATTTGAAGTTTCAGACGGAACTGAGTTGGAAATTAGCACGCGGACTGGAAGCCAACTTGTTGGCGGCAATTAAATATCAGTCTTCTTCACAGGAACATCACATCAAAGATCATTCGAATCAGGCTGAAGCTTATCGTGCCGGAGTTTATCCTGAGGATGCGACCATTGCGGAACGAAACCCGTTGTTATACAAAGATCCGGATGATCCGAATGCATTGCCTGTTTCTATTTTACCAGAGGGGGGTATTTATAATCGTACTGCCTATACCATGAAGGGAGTGGATTTCAGGGCTTCGGCAACGTATAATACTTCTTTCGATGATACCCATATCATGAATTTATTCGGAGGTATGGAAACCGGCTCGGTCGATCGTCAGCGTATCTGGTTCAGGGGCTGGGGATATCAGTATGAAAACGGCGGAATTCCTTTTTACGACCCGAACGTGTTTAAACAGGGTAAGGAAGAAAATGCGGATTATTACACCAATACTTCGACCTATACCCGTGATGTGGCCTTCTTTGGTTCGGCTACCTATTCTTACCTGGGGAAATATACAGTAAACGGTACAGGTCGTTACGAAGGTTCAAATAAACTCGGAAAATCACGTGCTGCACGTTGGTTACCAACCTGGAACGTATCCGGTGCATGGAATGCGCACGAGGAAGATTGGTTCGATACTTCGCTGGGCTCTGTGTTGTCGTTTGGCTCGCTGAAGGCTTCGTATTCGCTTACGGCCGACCGTGGACCGGCGTTCGTGACCAATTCGCTGGCGGTTTATAAAAGTTATACACCCTGGCGACCAACAGCAGGTGTGGCCGAATCGGGCATCTTTATAGAAGATAATGAAAACAGTGAACTCACCTATGAGAAGAAGCATGAGTTCAATATCGGGACAAGCCTTGGTTTTCTGAAGAATCGCATCAATGTGGAGGCTGATTTTTATACGCGGAGTAATTTTGACCTGATTGGGTTGATTTATACGCAGGGAGTGGGCGGACAAATTGCCAAATATGCGAATGTGGCTTCGATGGAGTCACATGGTTTCGAATTTACGCTGTCGACAAAGAATATAAACAACAAAGACTTCAGCTGGAATACTGATTTCATTTTCTCTAATGCGGTTAACCGTATTACTGAATTGGATTCCCGTTCGAATGTGATTCAGTTGGTTTCAGGTTCGGGATATGCACTGAAAGGTTTCCCGGTAAGGTCTTTATTTTCTATTCCTTTCGCGGGTTTGAACGAAGAGGGTTTACCTACTTTCATCAATCAGGATGGCGAAGTGACGATTACTGATATCAATTTTCAGGAGTTTGAGAAACTTGGGTTCCTCAAATACGAAGGACCATCAGATCCTACTATCACCGGGAGTTTGGGAAATAATTTCAGTTGGAACGGGCTGAAAATGAATGTCTTTATAACCTATTCGTTTGGGAACAAAGTAAGGCTGAATCCTGTTTTTGCTGCTCGTTATTCTGACTTGAGTTCGTTGCCACGCGAGTTTAAAAACCGGTGGGTGTTACCCGGTGATCAGGAATATACTTCTATTCCGGTGATAGCCAGCACCAGGCAGTCTCAAAAGTACGCGAGTCTGAGTTATGCTTACAATGCATATAACTATTCAGACCAACGTATTGCCGATGGCGGGTTTGTCAGACTGAAAGAGGTTTCACTGGCTTATGACCTGCCCCGGAAATGGACGGAGCCACTTAAGATCAATAATGCGCAACTGAAACTACAGGCAACAAACTTGTTCTTGTTGTATGCCGATAAGAAACTGAATGGTCAGGATCCTGAGTTCTTTAATAGTGGAGGGGTAGCTACCCCGATGCCAAGGCAGTTTACCTTGTCGGTTAGGTTTGGGATTTAATTAGATAGAAGAGTTTATTTTAAACCACATTTGAGAACATAAGATGAAAAACCCATGTTTAAATAAAGATTTGGACATAAAAGCAAATAATTGAAATAAAGACAAGATTTACAGGATTTACATGTTGAAAGAAATTAACATGTAAATCCTGTAAATCCTGTCTGAAAAATAAATAAATACATGAACAGAATTAAATATATAGTGCTTGTAGTAATTGTATCGGCTTTTGCTTCTTGCGAAAGTTTCCTGGATACTTTGCCAGATAACAGAACGCAGATTGATACCGAGAAAAAAATCTCGCAATTGCTTGTTTCAGCTTATCCCGATGCCAATTATTCGGTGCTTGCTGAGTTAAGTTCGGATAATTATGTTGACAACAACGTGATTGTTCCGGCAGCACGTCTTTCTTCTTTAGAACGAATGCATGATGAGATTTTTAGTTGGAGTGAGGTTACTTCATCAACGCAACAAGATAGTCCGTCCTTTGTTTGGGAACGTTTTTATGCTTGTGTTAATGCGGCTAATTATGCGTTGAAGGCAATAGAAGAATTAGAATTGCTAAACCCGGATGCCGATCTTACATCTCAAAAGGGAGAAGCCCTTTTGTGTCGTGCTTATTGTCATTTCGTTCTAGTGAATATTTTTTGTCAGGCATATAAAGATGAAATAGCTAGTAAGTATGATATAGGCATTCCTTATATGATAGAGCCGGAGACCACTGTGAATGCAGCATATCACAGAGAAACAGTACAATCAGTATATGCAAAAATACAGCAGGATCTGGAAGCTGGTTTATCGTTGATAACTGATCAACGATATTTGGTTCCAAAATATCGTTTTAATAAAAAAGCAGCGGCGGCCTTTGCTGCGAGATTTTATCTCTACAAAAGGGAATATCAAAAGGTCGTTGATTATGCCGATGTGGTGTTGACAGCTAATCCGGTATCACTGATGAGGGACTGGTCGATAGACGTAGGTGATAATTATAATGCATTTGTTTATAATTATATAAGCATTGACAATTCATGTAATTTAATGTTGCTTGCAACTTATTCGTATTTCGACCGTATTTTTGGTACCCGTTATGGTCTTAATGGTGATGCATTGAAAGGCACATTTTATAATTCGACTGGTGTTAATGGTCCGACATGGTTAAGTATTTTACCCGGATTTAAGAACGTATATGGAACCGAAGAATATGGTGTATTTATGCCAAAAACGTATGAAATGTTTGAATATACGGATAAAGTGGCCGGAATCGGGTATGCCCATGTGGTACGAGCTGAATTTACTGTGGAAGAAACCTTGTTGTGCCGTGCAGAAGCACTTATTTACCTGAATCGTTTTGACGAAGCAGTTGCCGATTTACAGGTATGGAACAATTCTCATTTAGCACCTGAAGTTCTGACAGAGAGCAAAATAGTAAGCTTTTATAAATCAACTAACACGCTTTTTGTGAAAACACTAAACAATGATAAAATGAGTTCGTCTTTCGTGGTTACTGCCGCCCAACGTCCCCTTATTCATTGCGTGTTGCATTTCCGACGCATTGAAACCATGTTCGACGGGTATCGCTGGTTCGACATCAAACGATATGGAATTGAGATTGAACATAACATTGCCGGGAAAGGAATTGACAAGTTGGTTCACAACGACCCCCGCAGGGCAATTCAGTTGCCACAGGAGGTCATCAGTGCAGGATTGGAAGCCAATCCCCGGAAAATAACCCCTGTTTCGTCGGGAAATTATAAAAAAATGGAATGAACAACCGGAATCAATTGCCCCGGGTTTTAACCCGGGGATTTGTAGAAAGAATTTAAAATATGAACAAATTAATAATATTTGCCCTTTCTCTTCTCCTCTTACTTTCCTGCTCTCAGGAAGAGGAGTTTGGCCCCAGCATTTTTGATGTGGAGGATCAGTTGGTCGAAGGTTCAGCCAGCTATGAGTTTGATACCTGGTTGAGACAGGTCTATTTAGTTCCTTATAACCTCGACTTTCGCTACCGAATGGAAGACGTAGGTTCGGACATGGATTACAACTTAGTGCCGACATCCTTTAACAAAGCCCAACAAATGGCCAAATTGGTCAAGTATCTGTGGTTCGATGTGTATGGAACAGTCGTGAGCCCCGAGTTTTTAAAGGAAAACGGTCCGCGCATCATCCACCTGATTGGTTCGCCTGCCTATAACCCCATTTCGGGCACGATGTTACTCGGGACTGCTGAAGGCGGGTTGAAAGTAACGTTGTTCCGTTGCAATGAATTGGATCCGACCGATGTGGATTTGCTCAATGAATACTATTTCAAAACCATGCACCACGAGTTTGCGCATATCCTGCATCAGAAAAGAAATTATCCGGTTGAGTTCGGATTGATTTCTCAGGGGAAATACAATCCCTTAGGTTGGCAATATAAAACCGACTCTGAGGCAGCTACCTTAGGTTTCGTATCTCCTTATGCAGGCAGTCAGAACCGCGAAGATTTTGTGGAAATTATTGCCAATTACTTAGTGAAAAGTGATACGCAATGGAGCAATATTTTAGAGTTGGCCTCACAACCGGGAATTGATATGTATGGTGATACCATTCCCGATGATGGCATCGACGGGCGGGCGATTATCCTCCAAAAGCTGGAAATGGCTAAGAAATGGCTAAAAGATTCGTGGGAGATTGAGATTGATTCTTTGCGTGCTGAAATCATCCAAAGACAATTGAATATTAATGAAGTGCTGAATTAACATGAAACGTATGAAAACGTCAAAATACATAGCATATATTGTGCTTTTTATATGGCTGGGCCTCCTGCCCGCTTGTCGCAATGAAGAAGCGGATATTTTTTCAGCCTCGCCGGCGGAAAGATTGAACAAAACCATCAGCGAATATCAAGCCATACTGACTAATGCTGAAAATGGATGGGAGATGGATTATTTCGCGAATGAGGTAAGCCCGGGTTACACCCTGTTGGTGAAATTCAATCAATCAGGAAATGCCATATTGGCTGCAAGAAGTGAACTGACAACCAATGGAACTTACGAGCAGGATAGTTGTTTGTTCGATATTATTGGGGATAATGGTCCGGTGCTGACATTCAACACATTCAGCAAAATACTCCATGTCTTCTCCAATCCCGAAAATCCCGACGGTTATGGACTGAAAGGTGACTACGAGTTCGTGATTGTAAAAGCTCATTCCGATACGGTTTGGATGAAGGGTAAAAAATACGGAGCTGAGATTTTACTGCGAAAAATGCCTTCCGGTGTTCAGTGGCAGCAGCTTGCTGACGAACGAAGTGAATTTAAATCTTTGCTGTTTTCTGAAAAAGCTCCGGCATTGACCATGAAAGTTGATAAGTCGAATTATACATTTTCATTCGGTTATTCCGGTGTGTTCTCTGTAAAGCGTACTGGTGCAAATGCTGTGGCTTTTGATGTTCCGTTTATTGTAACTCAGGATGGCATCAGGTTCTATCAGGAGGTCGAAATCGAAGGAATGAAATTCAGGACATTCAGACTCAATAATGCAAAAAGCGGACTGGTAAGTGTTGAGTCTCCGCAAAACACCTTGACTGGTGTCAATGATTTGGCAATCTTCATTAGAGATGATGCAGAAACTGTTTGGGATATTTTCCCGGCTGGTTTGAGCACAACTCTTGATCAAAATTTCAAGGCAATTCTTCAATCGGTTCAAAGCTTGTATGGTGCAGATAGTGTATCTTTCTCGCTGAAATATAATACCATTCGGGGTTCCTTTGTGTTTGGGTTCAGTTATACTGCCGGAACAACAACTACCGAGGGCTTGCTTGACCTGAATGTGAATGCGGGTAATAAAGACATGCTGACTGTTTCATACAAAGGAACCGGAGATGCAAAAGGTTTGCAGTTCTACAATGATGTAGAAGGGTTGGATGATTTTATTTCAGCCATTTCCTCGACTTTCGCACTGTCGACTACAGCTAAGATTAATCCAAGGGAAATAAAATTTACGAAAACAACCGATCAGCAGGTGTATTTTGCAATTAAGCCAAGATGATGCGAGTTGTCTGTTTGAAAAAGCCTTGAGCTTTTTATAAAAAGCTCAGACCTTTTTCCGAAAAGCTTTGACCTTTCTTCAAAAAGCTCAGACCTTTTTCCGAAAAGCATTGAGTTTTTTTGAAACTCAGGGAAGAGAACAGCCAAAGCTGGGGTAATGATGACCAAAACATGGGGAAGATAGAAAAAAAAGTCCCCCTGAGATAAACTTTCTCAGGGGGACTTTCCGGTTTGCTCTACAGTGTCGCCATTTTAATCTGCTTGAAGAAATCATTTCCTTTATCATCTACTAAAATAAAAGCAGGGAAGTTTTCTACTTCAATTTTCCAGATGGCTTCCATGCCCAGTTCGGGATAAGCCAGGCATTCCACTTTTTTGATGCTTTGTTCTGCCAGAATGGCTGCGGGACCTCCAATAGAACCTAAATAGAAGCCGCCGTATTTCTTGCAAGCCTCTGTTACCTGTTCGCTTCTGTTACCTTTCGCAATCATAATCATGCTGCCGCCTTTCGACTGGAATAAGTCAACATAGGAGTCCATGCGACCGGCGGTAGTCGGTCCAAACGAACCGGAAGGCATGCCTTTGGGGGTTTTAGCCGGACCGGCATAGTAAATCGGATGATCTTTTACGTATTGCGGTAATTCTTTGCCTTCATCCAGTAGTTCTTTCAGCTTGGCATGCGCGATGTCGCGGCCTACTACAATAGTGCCGGATAAAGACAAACGGGTTGAAACCGGGTACTGTTTCAGGGTTTCAAGAATTTCTTTCATCGGGCGGTTAAGGTCAATCTTTACGGCATTGCCTTCGCCTTGTTGACGAAATTCTTCAGGAATATATTTTGCCGGATTGTCTTCCAGTTTTTCTAACCAAATGCCGTCTTTGTTTATTTTACCCTTGATGTTTCTGTCAGCCGAGCAAGAAACAGCCATCCCCACAAAGCAGGAAGCGCCGTGACGGGAAAGTCGAATTACGCGCACATCATGCGCGAAGTATTTGCCCCCGAATTGTGCTCCCATGCCAAATTTCTGGGCAGCTTTCAGGATTTTTGCTTCCATTTCCACATCCCGGAAGGCTTGTCCGAGTTCGTTGCCGGTGGTAGGTAATTCATCGTAATATTTAGTTGATGCTAATTTTACGGTTTTCATGCAGGCATCTGCTGAAGTGCCGCCGATGACAAAAGCAAGGTGGTAAGGCGGACAAGCAGCCGTTCCCAGTGTTTTCATTTTTTCAGTCAGGAATTTCTCCAACGAAACCGGGTTCAGCAGGGCTTTCGTTTCCTGAAAAAGATAGGATTTGTTGGCAGAACCACCTCCTTTGGCGATAAATAAGAATTTGTATTCGTTGCCATGACTGGCCATCAGGTCGATTTGGGCAGGCAGGTTAGTGCCTGTATTCACTTCATCGTACATATTCAATGCTGCATTCTGCGAATAACGCAGGTTTTCATCCCGGTAGGTTTCGTAAATCCCTTTGGATAAGGCTTCTTCATCTGAGCCATCGGTATATACATTGTTCCCTTTTTTTGCATATACAGTTGCTGTGCCGGTATCCTGACAGAAAGGCAATACTCCTTTGGCTGCAATTTCCGCATTCCGGAGCATGGTCACCGCCACAAATTTGTCGTTTTCACTTGCTTCGGGATCAGCTAAGATGTTTGCCACTTGTTGTTGATGTTCGGGACGTAGCAAGAAGGAACAATCGCGCATGGCAGTGCGGGCCAGCAGGGTTAGTCCTTCCGGAGCTACTTTCAAAATTTCCTGTCCTTCAAGATTTGCCGTACTGACAAAATCTTTGGTTAATAGATAATACTCCGAGTTGTCTTTTCCCATCGGGAAGGGTTCCTGATACCTGAATTCTTTTGCCATAACGATATTTGCTGTTAACTGTTTTTTTGGACTACAAATTTAGTGTTTTTTTGTTATATATCAAGTAGGGGAGGTGGGGTGGTGTGCCTCATCACTGAAGTTACTGGTTAGAATCAAGTTGGGAATCAAGTTGGGTGGTGGAGGGTTGATGTGGCTCTTCACTAAAGTTGCTGGTTGCAATCAAGTTGGGAATCAAGTTGGGGAGAGGGAGGGTTGGGGGGCTCTTCACTGAAGTTGCTTGTTGCAATCAAGTTGGGAATCAAGTTGGGGTGAGATGGGTTGGTGGGAGGCATATCACTAAAGTTGCTGGTTGCAATCAAGTTCATAATAAACTGATTGTTCATTATGTTCATTATCACATTGACTTCATCAACAACTTTATTTTCTTTATATAACTTTAGTGAAGAACATCAGAGAATAGGCAAATATCAAATGCCCAATAACTTGATTCTTAACTTGATTGCAACCAGTAACTTTAGTGATGAGATGAAACAAGCAACTTTCGTCTGAACTCTTCCATCCCCTTTATTGTTTAAATAAAATTAAGTACTTTTGCAGTCAGCAACAACAAAGGTATTAGTTGAAGGTAAAATAATATAAATCAAAACAATATGAATAAAAAAGCTTTATTGATGATTCTCGATGGATGGGGAATCGGCAACGGGTCGAAGGCAGATGTGATTGCTTCGACACCAACGCCTAACTGGGATAAAATTATCGCCACCTATCCGAATTCTTATTTATTGGCGTCGGGCGAACATGTGGGATTGCCTGATGGTCAGATGGGTAACTCGGAAGTAGGTCACCTGAATATTGGTGCCGGAAGGGTTGTTTACCAGGATTTGGTGAAAATCAACATCGCCTGCCGCGACAACAGCATTATGCAGAATCCGGAAATTATCAATGCTTATACTTATGCCAAAGAAAATAAAAAGAAAATGCACTTTCTCGGTCTCGTTTCCGATGGTGGGGTCCATTCTTCTCAGGATCATTTGAATAAGTTGCTGGATATTGCCAAATCCTATGGAATCGAAGATGCTTATGTACATTGCTTCATGGATGGTCGCGATACCGACCCCAAAAGTGGGAAAGGTTATCTCGAACAATTAGAAGCACATACCCAATACTCTGCAGGTAAAATTGCTTCTGTAATTGGTCGCTATTACGCGATGGATCGTGATAAAAGATGGGAGCGGGTGAAAGAAGCTTATGATTTGATCGTAAAAGGAGTAGGTGTCCCGACAACCGATCCTGTGGCGGCTATGCAGGCTTCTTATGATGCCGGTGTGACGGATGAATTCGTGAAACCAATTGTAGTTACGGATGATAACGGAAAACCCTTGGCAACAATCGAATCGGGTGACGTGGTGATTTTCTTCAACTACCGGAATGACCGTGCCAAAGAGCTCACCATCGTGTTGACTCAGGAAGATATGCATGAATACGATATGCATACCATCCCGTTGGAATATTATTGCATGACGCCTTATGACTCAAGTTTCAAAGGCTTGAAAGTATTGTTCGATAAAGATAATGTACAGAACACCATGGGTGAATATGTGTCTTCTCTCGGGTTGAAACAATTGCGTATTGCTGAAACAGAGAAATTTGCTCATGTTACTTTCTTTTTCTCCGGAGGTCGCGAAGCGGAATTCGATGGTGAAGAGCGTATCCTGATTTCTTCACCCAAAGTGGCTACGTATGACTTGATGCCGGAAATGAGTGCTTATGGAATCAAAGATGCACTGGTGGCCGAACTCAATAAAAATAAATTTGATTTCATCGTGCTGAACTTTGCCAATGGCGATATGGTGGGACATACCGGTGTGCGAGAGGCGATTGTAAAAGCCATAGAGGCAGTTGACGATTGTATGGGTCAGGTTGTGGAAGCTGCTAAAGCCAACGATTACGAGGTGATTATCATTGCCGACCACGGTAATGCCGATAATGCCGAAAATGAAGATGGTTCACCAAACACTGCACACTCGTTAAATCCGGTGCCTATCGTATATGTTACCAATCGTCCGGGTGCTGCTGTCGAAAATGGGATCCTGGCCGATGTGTCGCCGACGATCTGCCAAATCCTTGATATCCCCAAACCAGCAGAAATGACGGGGAAAGGGTTGTTGAAAATTTAAAGCAGCGGAAAAGCGGAAAACTGAAAACGGAGAGCGAATAACGAATTGCAACCGTCAATGATTCCGATAAGCCCCGAAGGGGCGAAATATCAATAGCCCCGGGTTTTAACCCGGGGGATATAAGGTTTTAACCCGGTGATTAATGATGGTCAGGGTTTTTAACCCGGGGAATAAATGATAACCATAGGATTTGATCCGAAAATAAATGGTTTTATTCGACGATTAGGTTTTTGTGGTTAAAAAATATAATATGAAAAATCAGTTACAAAATCGCATTCTCGTCCTCGATGGCGCCATGGGGACCATGATACAGCGTTACAAACTGTCGGAAGTGGATTATCGCGGACAGCGGTTTGCAGATGTTGCTGTGCCACAGAAGGGTAATAATGATTTGCTGGTGCTCACGCAGCCGGATATTATTTACGAGATTCATAGTAAATACCTCGAAGCGGGTGCCGATATCATTGAGACCAATACTTTCAATGCCCAGCAAATTTCGATGGAGGATTACGGTATGCAAGCGCATGTAAGGGAGTTGAACCTAGAAGCTGCGTGTCTTGCCCGTAAGGCTGCTGATTTTTATACTGCTCAAACGCCTGACAAACCCAGATTTGTTGCAGGTGCGGTGGGGCCTACCAACAAAACGGCGTCTATGTCCCCCGACGTAAACAATCCGGCTTACCGTGCAGTGACTTTCGACCGTTTGGTAGAAGCTTACAAAGAACAGATGCTGGCCCTGATTGAAGGTGGAGTGGATGCCATCCTGATTGAAACGATTTTTGATACACTGAATGCCAAAGCCGCTATTTTCGCGGCTAACCTGGCTATGGATGAGCTGGGCAAAAAGGTGGAGCTGATGATTTCTGTTACGGTGGCTGATGCCAGCGGCAGAACCTTGTCCGGACAAACCATCCGGGCTTTTCTGGCTTCTGTTGGCCATGCTGATGTGTTGTCGGTAGGCTTGAACTGTTCTTTCGGTGCCAAAGATTTAAAACCATATCTCAAGGAAATCGCTCAATACAGCAATTGCTATGTCAGCGCCTATCCAAATGCAGGTCTGCCGAATCAGTTTGGTGAGTATGATGAAAGTCCGGAGAAAATGGCTGGACAGATTCGGGAGTACTTCGAAGAAGGATTAGTCAACATCATCGGTGGTTGCTGTGGTACGACTCCCGATCACATCGCCGCCTATCAGCAAATCATCAATATTGCTAAATTACGTACTCCTGTCAGTAAGGATGCCGACCAGAGTACCCTGCATTTGTCGGGGTTAGAACACCTGGACATACAACCTGATTCTCTTTTTGTCAACATTGGTGAAAGATGTAACGTGGCGGGTTCGCGGATGTTTCTACGTCTGATCAACGAGAAAAAGTACGAGGAAGCACTTAATATTGCCCGTAAACAGGTGGAGGACGGTGCACAGGTCATCGATATCAATATGGATGATGCCATGCTCGAATCCCGTGAGGAAATGACGACTTTTCTCAATTACATCGCATCAGAGCCTGAAATTTCGAAAGTGCCCATCATGATCGATTCTTCAAAATGGGAGGTAATCGAAGCCGGGTTGAAGTGCGTTCAGGGTAAATGCATCGTGAACTCTATCAGTCTGAAAGAAGGCGAGGAAGATTTCATCAGCAAGGCAAAAAAGATTCGTGCGTATGGTGCTGCTGCGGTGGTAATGGCCTTTGATGAAAAGGGACAGGCAGATTCATTTGAACGCAGAACGGAAATTTGTGCCCGTGCCTATCGTTTGCTGACAGAGAAAGTTGGTTTTCCTTCCAGTGATATTATCTTCGATCCAAACGTGCTGGCGATTGCCACGGGTATCGAAGAACACAATAATTATGGCGTCGATTTCATCGAAACGATAAAATGGATTAAAGCAAATTTACCTTTTGCTCGCATAAGTGGGGGCATCAGCAACCTGTCGTTCTCTTTTCGTGGCAACAATGTAGTGCGGGAAGCCATTCATTCGGTTTTTCTGTATTATGCCATCCGTGAGGGGCTTGATATGGGTATTGTAAATGCCGGCATGTTGCAGATTTACGAAGAAATCCCGGCAGAATTACTTGAATATGTAGAAGATGTGGTGTTAAACCGTCGCCCTGATGCCACTGAACGCCTGGTTGATTATGCTGAGAAAATTAAACTGTCGGCCTCTGAATCAGCTTCCGCTGCCAAAAAAGTAGATGAATGGCGCAGCCGTGAGTTGCAGGGACGACTTGAATATGCGTTGATAAAAGGTATCAGCGATTATCTTGAAGAGGACTTGCAGGAAGCTCTTGCTCAGTACGATACTGCCCTTGAAATCATTGAAAAGCCTCTGATGAGCGGGATGAACATTGTCGGAGATTTATTCGGAGAAGGTAAGATGTTTTTACCTCAGGTGGTGAAAACCGCCCGTACGATGAAGAAAGCTGTGGCTATTTTGCAGCCTTACATCGAAGCAGAGAAAGTGCCGGGTCAGCGTTCGTCTGCCGGTAAGTTTTTGATTGCTACGGTAAAAGGAGATGTGCATGACATCGGTAAAAATATTGTTGCGGTGGTATTGGGATGTAATAACTATGAAGTTATTGACCTGGGTGTGATGACACCAACTGATAAGATAATTAAGACTGCTATAGAGGAAAAGGTAGATATTGTGGGGTTAAGCGGACTGATAACACCTTCGTTGGAAGAAATGTGCGTGGTAGCAGCCGAGATGGAAAAAGCAGGATTAAAAATACCTTTGTTAATCGGAGGGGCAACAACGTCCAAAATTCATACGGCAGTTAAGATTTCGCCGAATTATACCGGTCCGGTCGTATACGTCAAAGATGCTTCGGTAAATACGCACATTGTTGCGCAGTTAATGAACCCAAAAACTATCGGTTCCTTTACATCGGAAGTGGCAAATGAATATCAGCAGTTGAGAGAGAAGCAAAAACCACAGGCGAGCCTGCTTTCACTGGAAGAAGCTAGGCAACGAAAACCCGGGTTGTTTTAATGATAAACCATATAAGCCATATAAGAAACATATAAGTTCTTTTAAATTTATAATAAAAGATTTACACAGCGTATTCTATCTTCTATTAAAAAATAAAACTTATATGTTTCTTATATGGCTTATATGGTTAAATATTATTCAACGTATTTATTGATGATAACGTGGGCTATCAGGCCGCTGACCATCATGGCACCTGCAACAATCAGCAAAGTGTTTGCAGCTGTGTTTTCGAAGTAATAAACTGTCAGTAAAACGGTGCCAATCAGCAAAATAATCGGACCTAAGTATTTCAGGAAGCTTTTCATTACGATATCGTTTTTATTTAATTTTTCCGACTGCAAATTAAGTAATTTTTTGTCGGGAAATCAAATTATTTGCATAAAAAAAGATTAAAATGATATGCAAATGTGGATTTTACCAAAACTCATTTAAATAATTTTGTAATTTTGCATACCTGATTCAGAATCATAAAGCAATAAATCAACCATGCACATCATCATCATCGGAACAGCATATCCTTACCGGGGCGGACTATCCGCTTATAACGAGCGGCTTGCCCGACAGTTTCAGCAGGAAGGACACGAAGTGGAAATGATCACGTTTACCTTGCAATATCCCGGATTTTTGTTCCCCGGTAAAACACAGTTCTCATCAGAACCCAAACCGGATGATTTGAAAATTATCCGCATGATTAATGCAGTGAAGCCTTCGACTTGGATCAAAACCGGAAGATTGATTAAAAAGAAAGCTCCCGACAAAGTGATTTTCTGCTATTGGATGGCATTTATGGCTCCCTGTTTCGGAACGATTGCCCGTCATGGCAGGAATAGTAAAACAAAGATGATCGGACTAATCCATAACATGATACCCCACGAACCTACGGTGTTGGACCGCTTATTCCCCCGCTATTTTGTGCAGGCCATGGATGGTTTCGTGGCGATGGCCGGTTCGGTGGTGTCTGATATCAATTCTTTCGATAAAGACGTGAAGCCCAAATTGCTTTCTCCTCACCCGATTTATGATCATTACGGTGAGAAGGTCGATCGTTCGCTGGCGGCTATGCGACTTGGTCTACATGAGCAGAATTACTATATTTTGTTTTTTGGATTTATCCGTCAGTATAAAGGACTTGACTTGCTCCTGGAGGCTTTTGCAGATAAGCGTTTACGTGAATTCCCGGTTCGCCTGATAGTTGCAGGGGAATTTTATGAAAGTCCCGAGCCTTACCTGAAACTCATCAAGAAACACAAATTAGAAAACCTGATTGAGTTGCGGACAAAATTTATCGAAGACAAAGATGTGAAGAATTATTTCAGTGTGGCAGACATCGTAGCGCAACCTTATCGTTCTGCTACACAGAGTGGTGTGAGTCAAATTGCCTATCATTACGAGAATCCTATGCTGGTAACGGATGTGGGTGGATTAGCTGAAATAGTTCCGCACAATAAAGTCGGATATGTGGTGGACGTGAAGCCCGAAAAAATTGCGGATGCCCTGGTTGATTTTTTTGCTCATAAAAGAGCAGAAGAGTTTAAAGTTAATATTCGGGAAGAGAAAAAGAAATATGATTGGTCCAAAATGACAGAGACCATTAATTTAATTTAATAAACCATATAAGTCATATAAGTTACATATAAGTGTGTTTGTTAATAGATGAATTCTATTTACGTTATAAACATATTTTAAATAAAACTTATATGTAACTTATATGACTTATATGGTAAAAAAAGTTTTTATATGAAAGACGGAATAGCAGAAACCCCCCTGATGAAACAGTACTTCGAAATCAAGTCGAAGCACCCGGATGCCATTTTGTTGTTTCGTTGTGGCGACTTTTACGAAACTTTCTCCAAAGATGCTATTCGTGCTTCCGAAGTGCTGGGCATCACCCTGACCCGCCGTGCCAACGGGGCTGCAAAAAGTGTGGAATTAGCTGGTTTTCCGCATCATGCACTGGATACTTATCTCCCAAAACTGGTTCGTGCCGGCATGCGGGTGGCGATTTGCGATCAGCTTGAAGACCCAAAGTTGACAAAGAAGTTAGTGAAACGCGGGGTTACAGAATTGGTTACCCCCGGTGTTTCGTATAGTGATACCACCCTGAATCACAAAGAGAATAATTTCCTGGCATCGGTTTATTTTGATAAGAAGAACGTTGGTGTCGCTTTTCTGGATATTTCAACGGGTGAGTTTCTGGTAGCTGAAGGAAATATTGAGTATGTGGATAAACTACTCAACAGTTTCAGTCCGAAAGAGGTGCTCTACGATCGCAATAAAAAACGTGATTTCGAGGAAAACTTCGGTAATAAATTCTTTATTTATGGTCTCGAAGACTGGGCTTACACGCCAGATTCGGCACAGGAAAGGCTGTTGAAGCAGTTTGAAACCCGTACACTGAAAGGATTTGGTGTTGAAAATTTACCTTTTGCGGTAGTAGCTGCCGGTGCTATTCTGCATTATCTCGACCTGACTCATCATCAACAAACCGGACACATCACGCAATTATCGCGCATCGAAGAGGATCGTTACGTGTGGCTCGACCGGTTTACCGTACGCAATCTCGAATTGTATGGTTCCATGCACGAGGGTGCTAAAACGCTGGTACAGGTACTCGATAAAACCATTTCGCCCGTGGGCGCCCGGTTGCTGAAACGCTGGATTGCATTTCCATTGAAGGATGTAAAGCCAATTAACGAAAGACTCGGTGTAGTGGAATATCTCTTCAAACATCCGGAATTGAAGGAGTTATTAGAGCAGAACATTGCATTGGTGGGTGATTTGGAAAGAATCATTTCGAAAGTGGCCGTAGGACGCATTAGTCCGCGTGAGGTGGTGCAGTTGAAGGTGGCGCTGAAAGCCATTGAACCTGTGAAGGAGGCTTGTGCAGATGCAGATAATCAGGCCCTCAATAAAATTGCCGATCAGTTGAATGCTTGCCAGGTTATTTCAGATAAAATCGAAAAAGAAGTTCAACCCGACCCGCCGACCCTCATCAATCGGGGGAATGTCATCAGATATGGAATTGATGCCGATTTGGACGAATTGCGTGATTTAGCTTTTTCAGGAAAGGAATATCTACAGAAAATTCAGGAACGGGAAAGTGCGCACACCGGCATTCCCAGTCTGAAAATCAGTTTTAACAATGTATTCGGGTATTATATTGAAGTAAGAAATACCCACAAAGATAAAGTGCCTGAGACATGGATACGCAAGCAAACCCTGGTGAATGCCGAGCGATACATCACCCAGGAATTAAAAGATTATGAAGAGAAAATTCTGGGTGCAGAAGAGAAAATTCTAAGCATTGAAACCCGTCTTTTCAACGAACTTGTGCTTGGGTTGGTTGATTATATTCCTGCTATTCAATTGGATGCCAATTTAATTGCCCAACTCGACTGCCTGTTGTCTTTTGCCCGGGTCTCGGCTGAAAATAAATATGTCCGTCCGGAAGTAAACGATACGGATGTGCTGGAAATTAAACAAGGAAGGCATCCGGTTATTGAGAAGCAACTGCCATTGGGAGAATCCTACATCGCCAATGATGTATATCTTGATAATCAGTCCCAGCAAATCATCATCGTTACCGGTCCGAACATGTCCGGTAAATCAGCTTTGTTGCGCCAAACTGCGATTATCACGCTCATGGCGCAGATAGGTTGTTTCGTGCCGGTAGAAAGCGCCAAAATCGGCGTTGTGGATAAGATTTTTACAAGGGTAGGAGCGAGCGATAATATCTCGCAGGGTGAATCAACTTTCATGGTGGAGATGAACGAAGCTGCCAGCATCCTGAATAATCTGTCGGACCGAAGTCTGATTTTGTTCGACGAACTCGGACGCGGTACTTCGACCTACGACGGTATCTCCATTGCCTGGGCAATTGTCGAGTATATCCACGAGCATCCCTCTTTTAAAGCCAAAACCCTCTTTGCCACGCACTATCATGAGTTGAATGAAATGGAGAAATCATTCAACCGGATTAAAAACTACAATGTTTCGGTCAGGGAGGTGGATAAGAAAATCATTTTTCTACGGAAACTGGCACGTGGAGGTAGCGAGCATAGCTTCGGTATTCATGTTGCCAAAATGGCCGGCATGCCGCAAAGCATCGTGAAGCGCTCCGAGCAAATTCTCAAACAACTGGAGACCGATAACCGCCAGAATGGTATTGCCAAGCCTGTTGCAGAAATCGCCACGCAACGCGAAGGTTATCAGCTTAGTTTCTTCCAGTTGGATGATCCTGTACTTCAGCAAATACGGGATGAAATTAAAGGGTTAAATATTAATGAATTGACACCTATAGAGGCGCTGAATAAGCTGAATGAGATTAAAAAGATTATTTTGGCTAAAAGCTAATAGTGTATAGTGAATAATGAATAGTGAGAACTTATTAATGAATATCAATTACTTGATTACTATTCACTATTCATTATTCGTTATTCGCTATATCCCAAACGTCTCCGCTACCGCTTTGCATACCACTTTCCCTCCCACGATATTGAGCCCCTTGCGCAAATCTTCGTGTTCTTCGCAAGCCTTTTCCCACCCCTTATCAGCTAAAGTAAGCACATAAGGCAAGGTGGCATTTGTCAATGCCAAAGTAGAAGTACAGGGCACTGCTCCCGGAATGTTGGCAACACAATAATGCAGGATGCCATCTACTTCATACACCGGGTTGGCGTGAGTGGTAGGTTTGGAGGTCTCGAAACAACCGCCCTGATCAATCGCAACATCTACTAATACAGCCCCCTGAGGAAGCAATTTCAGCATTTCGCGTGAGATGAGCGATGGTGCTTTAGCGCCCGGGATAAGCACAGCGCCGATAACCAAATCGGTCCGGGGAAGAATCTCTTCAATATTATAATGTGATGACATCATGGTGTCGACATTGGCCGGCATGATTTCGCTTAACTGTCTTAATCTTGGCAGTGAGATGTCCGCGATGGTCACATGCGCTCCCAGTCCGGCCGCCATGTAGGCTGCATGTGTGCCGACAACCCCGCCGCCTAATATCAATACGTGAGCGGGATTTACACCCGGTACGCCACCCAGCAAAATCCCTTTTCCGCCCTGCGGTTTTTCTAAATATTTAGCTCCTTGTTGAATTGACATGCGTCCGGCAACTTCCGACATGGGTATCAGCAAAGGCAGGGTGTGGTTGACCTCAACAGTTTCATAGGCCAGACAAATCGCGCCGCTTTTCATCATGGCTCTGGTCAGGTACTCGTTGGATGCCAAATGAAAATAGGTAAAAACGAGTTGTTTGGGTCGGATTAAATCATATTCCTGTTGAATGGGTTCTTTTACCTTGACAATCATTTCAGCTTCAGTGAAAATCTCGACGGCAGATTCGCGAATGATAGCGCCGGCATTCAGATAAGCTTCGTCGGTAAATCCGCTGTTTACCCCCGCATGGGTTTCGACAGAAACGCGATGTCCGTTTGAAACTAAGGTATGTACTCCCGATGGCGTCAGAGCAACACGGTTTTCGTTATTTTTTATTTCTTTGGGAAGTCCGATTATCATACTACAAAATTTAAGGTAAATTGAAAGAATCGTGCTATTTATATCGCTGTAAAAATAGAGAAAAATCAGTTAAAATGAATAAGCATCAAAAAACATATAAAATTAATATAAATGCGCTTTCCCGACTTATAAATTTCTTTTTTAACGAGATAATTTGAATAAAATTAAAATTTTGTATATGTCGAAAACAAAAAAAATACTACCTTTGCGCATCAAAAAACATTAAAGAAAAAAAGTGTTATTTGTCAGGTTGATTTCTCTCTTGAAGACAAACAATTTTACTGCCTTTATCTGTCTAATTAACCTGCAAATAAAAAAGGCCAACTCTATTAAACACACACATATTTAATTAATTGTATGAAGAAGCATAATTTTAACGCGGGACCCTCAGTTTTGCCGCGTGAAGTGATTGAAAAAACGGCTCAGGCAGTATTGGATTTTAATGGTTCCGGTTTGTCTGTTTTGGAGATCTCCCATCGTGCCAAGGATTTTCAACCGGTTGTGGATGAAGCAGTAGCTCTTTTTAAGGAAATATTGTCGATTCCCGAGGGTTATTCGGTGTTGTTTCTAGGAGGAGGGGCAAGTCTGCAGTTCTGCATGGTTCCTTTCAACCTGATGGAAAGAAAATCCGCTTACCTGAATACAGGGACCTGGGCAAGCAAAGCTTTGAAAGAAGCCAAAGCTTTCGGTGAAGTGATAGAAGTAGCCTCTTCAAAAGAGGCGAATTTCAATTACATTCCGAAAGATTATGTAATCCCCGCTGATGCCGATTATTTTCACATCACAACGAATAATACAATTTTCGGAACAGAGTTGTTGAAAGATATTGATAGTCCGGTACCTTTGGTGGCTGACATGTCTTCTGATATTTTCTCACGTCCGGTTGATGTGTCTAAGTATGCCATTATTTATGGCGGGGCACAGAAAAACCTCGCGCCTGCCGGTTTGGCATTTGCTATTATAAAAGATGAGGTACTTGGAAAGGTTTCGCGTCACATTCCATCCATGTTGAATTACAAAATTCACATTGAAAACGGTTCCATGTTTAATACACCTCCTGTGTTGCCAATCTACAGTGCTATGGAAACACTTCGCTGGATTAAAGCTAATGGTGGAGTTGCAGCTATGGAAAAACGCAACATCGAAAAAGCTGACCTGTTGTACAATGAAATTGATCGTAATAAATTATTTGTCGGAACGGCTGCTAAAGAAGATCGTTCGCGTATGAATATCTGTTTCGTGATGAATCCTGAGTATGCTGATCTGGAAGCTGAATTCCAGAAATTTGCTACAGAACGCGGCATGGTGGGTATCAAAGGTCACCGCTCAGTAGGTGGATTCAGGGCTTCAACCTATAATGCGCTTCCATTGGAAAGTGTTAAGGCATTGGTAGAATGTATGCAGGAATTTGAAAAAATTAAATTGTCATGAAAGTGTTAATTGCTACCGATAAACCATTTGCCAAGATTGCGGTGGATGGGATCAGAAAAGAAATTGAGGCTGCCGGTTTTGAACTGGCTTTGCTTGAAAAGTACACTGAAAAACAGCAATTGCTCGATGCAGTTGTTGATGCAAACGCTATTATTATCCGTAGCGATATCATTGATGCTGACGTGATAGCTGCTGCCAAAGATCTCAAAATCGTTGTAAGGGCAGGCGCCGGTTACGACAATGTAGATCTGGAAGCAGCCACAGCAGCTGGTGTTTGCGTGATGAATACGCCAGGACAGAATGCCAATGCGGTAGCTGAGCTGGTATTCGGATTGCTGGTTTATGCGGTGCGTAATTTTTACAACGGAACATCAGGAACAGAGCTCAAAGGGAAAAAACTGGGTATTCATGCTTATGGCAATGTAGGTCGTAACGTCGCCCGAATTGCCAAGGGTTTCGGCATGGAATTATTTGCTTATGATGCATTTTGCAGCGACGAGCAAATTGCAGCTGATGAAGTGACTCCGGTTAGCTCTGTCAAAGAGTTGTATGAAATTTCAGATGTTGTTTCCCTGCATATTCCGGCAACACCAGAGACTAAACAGTCTATTAATAAAGAGTTGTTGAGTTTGTTGCCGAAGGGTGCTGTGTTGATTAATACTGCCCGTAAGGAAGTGATTCATGAGACTGAAATCCTTGAATTCATGCAGGAGAGAACTGATTTTAAATACCTGACTGATATTACGCCAGGCAATCATCCAGAAATGCAGGAAAAACTGGCAGGCAGGTATTTCTCGACGCCGAAAAAAATGGGAGCACAAACAGCAGAAGCCAATATCAATGCCGGTATTGCTGCTGCCCAGCAGATTGTCGATTTTCTGAAAAATGGCAATCAGCGTTTCAGGGTTAATCTGTAAAATATCAATATTGACATAACGTTAATTGTTTTTTGTTGTAGAGACGCACGGCCGTGCGTCTCTACGTCGTTCTCGCGTTTCCGTGTTTTACATGCATTTATGTGTTTTTTTCTGTAATTTACAGCAATCTAGAAACGAAAAAAGCTGTCCGGTTAAGACAGCTTTTTTTGTGTTGCGGAGGCCCGATTCGAACGAACGACCTTTGGGTTATGAGCCCAACGAGCTACCACTGCTCCACTCCGCGATGTTTTGGACTGCAAAGATAGTGCTTTTTTACGAACTTGCAAATTATTTTTTGTTTTTCTTTTAAATGTGATTAATCTACCGTTTCCCGTTCCGTCAATGCGAGCCGGCTTTGCCGACGAATCCCCCCCTCAAACTCGCATTTGGCTATTGATATTATTCACTGTTAGATATTCGCTATTCACTAATTCACTAACATAATCGTTTGTGTCAAAAAAAAATATTATATTTGCGGCTCGTTAAAAAAATTATTATTGTTTTATTAAATAAAAGAAGTTCCATGCAAAACAAAGGTATTGTAAGAGTTTTAGCAATTTTGCTTGCCTTAGTAAGTTTGTTTTACCTTTCATTTTCAGTTGTAACTGGTACCTATAATAGAAAAGCCAAAGAGTATGCTGCGGGTGATAAGATGAAAGAGTATCAGTATCTTGATTCTCTTTCGGGTGAAAAAGTTTACTTTGGTTACACGTTGAAAGAATGTCGCGAGAAGGAAATTAACCTCGGCCTCGACCTGAAAGGGGGTATGAATGTGACCCTGGAAGTTTCTGTTGCTGACATTTTACGTGCTTTGTCGGGTTACAACAACAGCCCCGAATTTGTTCAGGCTCTCCAAACAGCCTCCGAACGTCAGAAAACAAATAGTCAGATTGATTATCTCGATCTTTTTGTGAAAACCTTTGAGGAAATCAATCCGCAGGGACAGTTGGCTTCTGTTTTTAGTACAATGGAGTTAAAAGATAAAATCTCACTGCGTTCAACTAACAATGAAGTGGTTTCGGTGCTGCGAAGTGAGATTGATGGGGCCATCAGCAACTCATTCAATGTGTTGCGTTCCCGTATCGACCGCTTTGGTGTAGTCCAGCCGAATATCCAGCGTGATAACAACAACGTGGGACGTATCTTAATTGAACTCCCGGGTGTTAAAGAACCTGAACGTGTTCGTAAATTGTTGCAAGGGTCTGCCAATCTGGAGTTTTGGGAAACATTTGAGCTAACTGAGATTGCGAATAACCTCATGGAAGCAGACCGGGTTTTAGCAGCACAGCAGACTTCTGTTGATTCTGTAAATACACCCATAGTTGGAGAAAAAACAGAAGTTGTACAGGAAACACCACAAACAGAACAGGACAGCCTGATTGCTGCGTTAAAGAAAGATAAAGAAGCCGATGTTGATTCCCTTAAGTTGCAGGAGCAATTCAAGAAAGATCATCCTTTGTTATCGGTATTGCAAATTCCGGGAATTGAAACCGGTCAGTTTAGCAGAGGTCCGGTTGTTGGTTTTGCACATTATAAAGATACTGCCCGAATCAACAGTTATTTTGCTACACGTGGCGTAAAAGAATTAATGCCGGCAAATCTTGGTTTGAGATGGTCAGTTAAAGCTATTAACGAAAGAGGAGATATCTATCAGTTAATTGCAATTAAAACGAATCGTGATAACCGTGCTCCGCTCAGTGGAGACGCGGTGACAGATGCCCGTGCAGATTTCAGTCAGACATCTGCCTATGCGAATGTTTCCATGAGTATGAACAGTGAAGGCGCTAAAATTTGGGCGCGCATGACCAAGGAAAATATTGGTAAGTCTATTGCTATCGCATTGGATGGTTATATTTATTCATTCCCCACAGTAAATACAGAAATTACCGGTGGACAATCGCAAATTACCGGTAACTTTACAGTTGAAGAGGCAAAGGACCTTGCTAATACTTTGAAATCAGGTAAAATGCCGGCTCCTGCACGCATTGTTCAGGAAGATATCGTTGGTCCGTCTTTGGGGCAGGATGCCATAAATAGTGGTTTGGTCTCTTTCGTAATTGCATTTGTACTTGTACTGCTTTACATGATCTTCTATTATGGGTTTATTCCTGGTCTTATTGCTGACCTAGCCTTGTTTACAAACGTATTTTTCCTGTTTGGTATCCTGGCTTCATTTTCGGCAGTATTGACGCTGCCGGGTATTGCTGGTATCGTCTTAACGATGGGTATGGCAGTTGATGGTAATGTGTTGATTTATGAGCGTATCAGAGAGGAACTGCGTGCCGGTAAAACTATGAAGCGTGCTATTGATGATGGTTTTAAAGGGGCCATATCTGCAATTATTGATGCCAATGTAACAACATTGATTACCGGTGTTGTTTTATCTGTATTTGGAACAGGTCCGATCAAAGGTTTTGCAAATACGTTGATTATCGGTATTATTACTTCATTTATTACAGCAGTATTCATCACGAGATTAATGTTGGATACCTATGCAAATAGTAAGAAAGCCAAAGAACTGCCATTTACAACTAAGATAACCCAAAGTTGGTTCCAAAATGCAAAACTGGATTTCCTCGGTGGACGAAAAATTGCTTATATAATTTCATCTGCTTTAATCCTGATTAGTATTGTGTCTTTTGTAACAAGAGGATTCAGTTTGGGAATTGATTTCAGTGGTGGACGCAATTATGTAGTTCGCTTTGATGAATCGGTAAAAACACAGGATGTGCGTGATATGCTTGCAGATGCATTTGATGGAACTCCGGTTCAGGTGATAACTATCGGTTCTGATAATCAGGTACGTATTTCTACCAAGTTTAAAATTGATGATAATTCGGATACAATTGATGATGAAATTGAACTTCGTCTTTACAACGGATTAAAGCCGATGTTAAATGATGTGAGCCTGGAAGAGTTTAAGGACGTTAATATTCAGAGTTCTCAAAAGGTAGGTCCAACCATTGCCGATGACATCAAGCGTGCAGCTGTCTGGGCTGTGTTAATCGCGATTGTTGCTATTGGATTGTATATCCTGGCTCGTTTCCGGAATGTAAGTTATTCGTTGGGTGCTATTATAGGTTTGGTTCACGATACAATCGTTACGCTTGGAGCCTTCTCTCTGTTGTACAGTGTTATGCCCTTCTCTATGGAAATCGACCAGGCATTTATAGCGGCTATTCTGACGGTGGTCGGATATTCGGTGAACGATACGGTGATTATCTTCGACCGTATTCGTGAGTTTATTAGCTTGTATCCGAAACGTGACCGGAAATCGGTTATTAATGATGCTATCAATGCTATGTTGAGTCGTACATTTAGTACGTCTATGAGTACTATTCTCGTGTTGCTGATTATCTTTATGTTCGGCGGTGAAACAATTCGTGGGTTTATCTTCGCGATGTTGTTTGGTATCGTGATTGGTACTTATTCCTCTATCTTTATTGCAGCTCCCGTATCTTATGAATTTTTCAAAAGAAAAGCAAAAAAAGAGGCTGCGAAAATCAACTAGAAGATTTTAATTGATTATTATAAAAGCAAAAGAGACCGGCGATATTAATACGCCGGTCTCTTTTTTAATTAAACCTGTCGCAATTTTAAAATTCTGACAGGTTTGGTTGATTTAAATTTTAGTTTTCAGAAAATCCTGGATGAATTTTGTTAGTATATCAATTGCTATGTGATTATTTCCTCCCTGTGGAACAATGATGTTGGCAAATCGTTTCGTGGGTTCAATAAATTGTAGGTGCATAGGTTTGACGGTCTTTTCATATCTTTCCATCACCTTGTTCACCGATCTGCCTCTTTCTACAATGTCGCGGTTGATGACACGAATCAGCCTGTCGTCGGCATCTGCATCTACAAATACTTTTAAATCCAGCATTTTTCTGACTTCTGGGCTGGTCAGGACAAGAATACCTTCAACAATCACAACCTTGCAGGGTTTGATGGGTATGGTTTCGTCTGCACGTGTACAGGTCAGATAAGAATAAATGGGTTGCTCAATGCTTTTTCCTTCTTTTAGTTCTTTTAAATGTTTAACCAGTAAAGGCCATTCTATTGAGTCAGGATGATCGAAATTAATTTCTAACCGTTCCTCAAGAGGTTTGTGACTACTGTCACGGTAATATGAATCTTGAGGTAAAATAACCACCTCATTTCCAGGTAGTCGTTCGAGAAGTTTTTTTACAACTGTTGTTTTCCCGGATCCTGTTCCTCCGGCTATTCCGATGATGAGCATGATTTTGTATTTTTTGCGTGCTAATATACAGATTTTTCTAATAAATATTTATCTTTTACGTACCCATATAGAACATTTTTATTTAATTTTACGGCCGTATACCAAATTGAAAAACTATTTGTTGTTTATTATGTTTGAAAGAGAAAAACATCTTACCATCCGGGAATGGTCTGAAGAAGACCGTCCGCGTGAAAAGATGCTTAGGAAAGGAACGATGGCGTTGTCTGATGCGGAATTATTAGCCATTATGATTGGTTCCGGAAGTAAAAATGAATCAGCGGTTGAATTGGCCAAAAGGATAATGGCTGCCAGTCATTATAATATTAATGAACTGGCAAGACTTACAATATCTGAACTGTGCAGTAAATTCAAAGGAATTGGTGAGGCTAAAGCCGTTACAATTGTCGCGGCATTGGAATTAGGTAAAAGACGTAAAACGAAAGAAACAATAGATAGAAAGAAAATTGGCTCCAGTATTGATTTGTTTCATTTGTTTGAGGCCAGTGTAATTGACTTAGATTACGAAGAGTTTTGGGTTGCTCTGCTGGATGGGGCAAACAAAGTGATTGAAGTTAAAAAACTGACGCAGGGAGGTAGTAGTCAGACTGTTGTGGATATACCTATGTTGTTGAAACTGGCATTAGATAAAAAGGCTGCCTGTCTCGCAGTAGCGCATAATCATCCTTCGGGACAGAAGTTTCCCAGCCGTGAAGACGAAAAGGTAACCCACCGTGTCAGAGCAGGTTGTGAAGCTATAGGAATACGTTTCCTCGATCACCTTATTATTGCCGGCGGTTGTTATTATAGTTTTTGTGACGAAGGAAAAATTTGATAATCAATAGCCCCGGGTTTTAACCCGGGGGCTGATAAATAAAATATGAAATTATTAGAAGTTAAAAATGTAGTAAAGCAATTCTCCGGACACCGCGCGTTGGATGGAGTGAGTCTGGATATCCCGGAAAATACGGTGTATGGTTTGCTGGGCCCTAACGGAGCCGGGAAGACCACGTTGATTCGAATCATCAATTGCATAACAGCTCCGGATAGTGGAGAAGTTTTCTTGAACGGAAAAAGACTTACTGCTGAGGACGTTCGGCATATAGGTTATCTGCCCGAAGAACGGGGGTTGTACAAAAAGATGAAAGTAGGAGAGCAGGCTTTGTATTTGGCTCAATTAAAAGGTATGACTAAGCAGGAGGCATTGAAGGCGCTGAAATACTGGTTTGAGAAGTTTGAGATTCAATCCTGGTGGAATAAAAAAATCGAAGAGCTTTCGAAAGGGATGGCTCAAAAGGTGCAATTTATTACTACCATTCTGCATGAGCCTAAATTGCTGATTTTTGACGAACCTTTCAGCGGATTTGATCCGGTAAATGCGGATTTGCTTAAAAGAGAAATCCTGGCTCTGAAAGACGGGGGTGCGACGATTATTTTTTCTACGCATAATATGTCATCCGTGGAAGAATTATGTGATAATATTTCGCTGATTGATAAATCTAAAATTGTATTACAAGGGAATGTGGGTGAAATCAGGGCTGCTCATGCTACCGGTACCTATAGGGTGGTGACCCGGACGAATTTACATGCCGATAGTTTTGATATCTTACATGAGAAAGATTCGCACCATGGATTCGAGTATGTGCTAAAATCAAAGGCAGGAGAAACAAACAATGTGTTGTTAGGTAGATTAATGACTCAGTCTGAATTGTTTTCATTCGAAGAAATGCTACCCACCATGAATGATATTTTTATTGAAACAGTAACAACTAGACCGAAACAATTATGAGTAAGATTGGATTGATTATCAAAAGAGAATATACAACAAGGGTGATGAAACCATCCTTTATTATATTGACTTTCCTGACACCGGTGCTGATTGCCGGTATGATCATGGTGCCCCTGTTGTTGGCACAAATCAAAGATAATACAGAGAAGAAAATTGTTGTCATAGACCAAACGGGACTTTATAAAACAGTGTTTGCAGATAACGAAAATTTCAAGTTTGAATTTGTCGATCAGTCAATAGAGACCTTCCGGAGAACGAAAGAAAGGGATTCTTACGATGCAGTGCTTTTTATACCACAGGATTTGTCATTGAATTCCAAGGCTGCTACTTTGTTTTCAGAAGAACAGGTTGGTGTTGAGATGAAATCCTATGTCTCGGATTTGTTGAAAAAGCATATTGAAGAAAAAAAACTTGCTGAGCTTAATATTCCTGATTTTAAGGAGCTGGTCGAGAAAACGAAAGTCAGTATTGATGTTAAAACGGTAAGATGGGGTAAAGATGGGGAAGAGAAAATGGGGTCTGCGGAACTGGCTGTCATCATTGGGATGATTTCAGCTTTTGTAATTTACATTTTCATTGTGGTCTATGGTGCGCAGGTCATGTCGGGTGTGGTACAGGAGAAAACCAGTCGTATTGTGGAAGTCATTATTTCATCTGTAAAGCCTTTTCAGCTGATGATGGGGAAGATTATTGGTATCGCCATGGTTGGACTTACACAGTTTGCTTTGTGGGTAATTCTCTCAGTGGTGCTGGTCACTGCCCTGACCTCTGCCTTTGGAACTACCCTCGATATTGAAGCTTATCAACAGGCTCAGACAATGGGAGTCTCAGCTGTCAATTTGCCTTTTGATGATCAGGATGGGGTGGTTTCTGAGTTGCTGGTTGCCCTGCAAAACTTTGATTTTGTTCAAACGGGAATTTTATTTGTGCTGTTCTTCCTTGGAGGTTATTTGCTTTATGCTTCGCTTTTTGCAGCAGTTGGTTCAGCTGTGGATAATGAAACAGATACGCAGCAATTTTCGCTGCCCTTAACGCTGCCCATCGTTTTTGCCATTTATGCTGCCATATATAGCGCGGAGAACCCTGATGGTCCCCTTGCCTTTTGGTGTTCTATGATTCCGTTTACTTCGCCGATTGTGATGATGGTCCGCTTGCCTTTTGGCGTGCCGACATGGCAATTGGCTTTATCGTTGGGTATATTGATATTTTCTTTCATCGGGAGTACCTGGGTCGCAGGAAAGATCTACAGAACCGGTATCCTGATGTATGGTAAGAAAATTACCTGGAAAGAGATGATGAAATGGGTGTTCTATAAAGGTTAATGATTTGATAGACATTGTAATGCCTGAAGTTATAAACGATATACACAGAATTCGTATCATTTCTCCTTCCGGAGCCATTAATCCGGATTTGATTGATGGTGCAACCGACAGGCTGAGAAGCTGGGGCTTTGAAGTTACTGAAGGTTGCTTCGCCCGGGAAGTTTACGGTCGCTTTGCCGGAACAGAAGAGCAGCGCATCAATGATTTGCAGGACGCGATAAACGATGAAGGCTTGACAGCGATCTTGTGTAGCCGGGGAGGGTATGGATTGGCGTCAATCATCGACAGGATTGATTTCTCACCCTTGATCCAACATCCAAAATGGCTGATTGGTTTCAGTGATATAACAGTTATTCATGCTGCTTTATCACGCCTGAATCTACCTTCGCTTCATGCTGTAATGGCAAAACATCTGACTGAATTACCTGATGATTCGACCTCCTTACAACACCTCAGAAAAATACTTGTAGGAGAATTTCCGAAGTATCATATTGCTTCAGATAAATTTAACCGCATTGGAAATGCAAAAGGCAAGCTTGTAGGAGGAAATTTATCTGTTTTGATGGGATTGCGCGGAACATCGTTTGAGCCCGAATATAAAGGAGCAGTATTGTTCCTTGAAGAAATCGCGGAAGAACCCTATCACATCGATAGAATGATGCAAAATTTAAGAATGGGTGGTGTTTTTAATGAAATCTCCGGACTCATTGTGGGGCATTTTACCAATTGCACGGAAGATCCACTGATGCACAAATCTGTCAAAGAGATAATACTTGACGCAACTGCAGGATGCCCTGTTTGTTTTGGCTTTCCGGCCGGACATGAAGATGAGAATTATCCATTGATTATGGGACGAGAACTTATACTACAGGTGACAATATCAGGAACGGTGATTAAATTCAATTGAACATTTCATGCAGTATTGAAACTGAATTAAGCCCATGAAACTCGGGAACATGCAGTTTGTAATACTCAATCAATCCATTCAGCAGTTCATTCCTTTTTTCGCGCGATAAGACTAAAGTGTTTCCGGATTCAAAGGAGAGCTGTAGTAGCGAGTTAAAGATAGTCGACATTTCGGCCGACAAAAAATGACTGTGCGAGGGTTTGTTTATGAGGAATACTCCATTTAGCAGATCAAAATACCTGGCGTTTTTTTCTTCTGGATTCGGTTCAAATCCGAGATATCCGGAAAGCTTCACCATGAGAATCAGATGAAAATTAGCAATCTCTGCATCAGTTTGCTCAAGTGAAAGGACTGATTGCTCAAGAAAATCATAGAGGTGTACTTCAGGCTCGGGTTGTTTAAGTGTTTTATATAACAATTCTGCTGTAAAATGTGTAAGTGCATTTTTAAGCGGATGGTTGTAAATATTGGTCAGACTGTTTTGTATCCTGACCTCCCTGAGTTGCTGAAATTCTTTTCCGGGATGATAGGATGCTGTGACTTCAATCAAGGAAAGCGGTAGAAAACAGGCAGCTCTGACCCCTGACTTTTTACCGTTTAATCCGTATACGATATAGGAAACCCGTCCGTAATCCCGGGTGTAAACCATGACTATAGTTGACTTGTCTGAGTATTTTAGCGTTCGTAGTACCAATCCGGGTGTTTTCGTGAGCATGGGTGAATGAGATTTTCATGCAAAAATAAGATAATTATGGTAATTATGTCGTTTTTGGGATACACGATTAGTCGATAAAACAGGTGTGTTGTGAAAAACAGCGACTTAGGAAATATTCAAAAATATTTTCCAAAAGGTTTTGTAGAATCAAAAAACTGACGTATATTTGCACCCGCAATTGAGAGGTCAGTTGTAGTTTAAAAAGTTCAAGGCCCATTCGTCTATCGGTTAGGACGCCAGATTTTCATTCTGGAAAGAGGGGTTCGATTCCCCTATGGGCTACAATGTTAATGAATTTAAAAGTTAATTGAGATGGCAAATCATCAATCATCAATCAAAAGAATACGTCAGATACAAAAACGCAAATTGCATAATCGTTATTATGCAAAGACTGCCCGTAATGCTGTGCGTAAATTACGTGCTACTGCTGAGAAATCAGTTGCTGCCGAAATGTTGCCTAAAGTAAGCGCTATGTTGGATAAACTGGCCAAACGCAACATCATCCATAAAAATAAGGCGTCAAACCTGAAATCAAAATTGGCGGTTTATATCAATAAGTTGGCATAAATGTTTCATAATAAATATAAAAAGCCCGCTATCAAATTGGTAGCGGGCTTTTTGTCATGTACAGTGTATCTTCTTTTAGAATCCTACAACAGCCTGTAAAGCGAGTCCGCTGAATTTTCCACCATTGCGGATGTCTGTATCAACAAATCCATCGTAGTTTTGAGTGACATACTCTAATTTTGCCATGATGTTTTTGGTAACAAACCATCCTGCGCTTACCGCCAGCCTGTCAATCGTGACATCTTCAGTATATCCGTTCAGGCGGGCATTGGCAACATTATACCTGGCTCCGACCCAGAAGTCTTCATTTTTTCCAAATCGATATACCAAATCAGTTGCAATTTGACTTGCAGCCCGTTCTCCGGTTGTTTCGGTTCTTCCACGTCCATTAGCCGATTCAAAGGTAGTAAATGATTCCAATCCGCCATATTTCACAAATAAGTTGCCCATCATGGAGGTAACTTTATCTCCAAACCCAGGGTTCAGACGTCCTGATGTAAAAGTGGATGTTGTCAGTGCGTTATCCATCACGCCATAATAATGCGAACCGGCTCTGTCACCTCCGTACAAGGTGTTGGCATTTGAACCTGCTGTATGATAAACAGAACCTGTCAGACGAACCCGTAAGTCGCTGTTCAGTTGTTTGTCATAACCCAGTTTCCCGATAAATGCAGGTTTGGATTTTCCGTCGGAAGCACCCGGTACAGGGTCATATCCAAGTACACGTCCGTTAATCATACCATTGGTTGCCGCAAGTACACCTAAAAATCCATTGTGTGTGACATCAATTTCTGCCCCAATCTCTGTTGTAAATGCATCCATGATATAATTCTCAACAAAAGGATTGTACATGGCGTTCCCATTATCAGATCTGCGGAAGTGTGCATCCCCGTAGTTGATTTCCATGTGGCCAACCTTGATTGTTGTATAGCGCATGATTTCGTCTAACAAATCTATCTTCAGGAATGGCAGCTTGTCGAAACGAATGTATCCTCTCTTTACCCACGTTTCGTTGTGGTGGCGCGATGAAAGATATAAAGCCATATTCATGTAAACCCCCTCAGCCAGGTTCACGTCGAAATACAGGTTTGCTACCGCAGTGTTAAATCCCGGTACAATGTTTACCAATGCTGTATTTGGATTGATTAGCGTGTTGGTAGTATAGTAAAATAAAAAAATAAATCAGGAAGTTTTAACTTAGTTGAGTAAAGCCTCTATACATGGTCGTTCTTTGACTGCAATTTCTTCTAATGTTTTACTTTTTAGTATCCTGATAAATTCTGATTTCATTTCAGACCAGTATTTGTTGGCATTGCAGCAGCATTCTAATTCACAGAAATCAGGGTTCTCAAGACATTCAACGATTGTTATCGGTTCAAAAGCCGTATAGATATCGTACATGGTAATTAAATTTGCCGGACGGGTCAGTTTATATCCACTTCCTTTGCCTCTGTATGTAGTAATAAGTCCTTTTGATTTTAAGGCAGAAATAATGGCATCAAGGTATTTGTTCGATAATTTCTGACTTTCAGCAATGTCCTTTTGTAATAAACCTTTAGGTTCATCACAACAAGCAATTGAAATCATTGCCCTCAATCCGTATCGAATTTTAGTGTTGATCTTCATTCTGTTCTTTAATCACGGTTCAAAAGTAGATATTTTTTTTATCCTACAAGTTTTATAGTATAAAAATAACAACAATATGCTATGTCAGATTCTGAAAAGACAGCAAGATAAACATAATGTCATGATAAATAGGGAGTGAAATGTTTGGTTTTAATGTGCTTGCAGCCAGTTCGTGCCTATCCCGCAATCGGCAATAAGCTTTACCCTAAGGTCAACAGCATGCTCCATCTCTTCTGTTACCAGATTCTTTACAATTTCCAGCTCTGATGTTGGAACTGAAAAATTTAATTCGTCGTGTACCTGCATGATCATCTGTGTTTGCAGATGCTCTCGGTTAAGTCGCTCCTGAATCCGGATCATGGCAATTTTAATGATGTCGGCAGCAGAGCCTTGAATGGGCGCATTGATAGCATTTCGTTCAGCATAACCTCTTACTACACTGTTTTGTGAATTGATGTCGCTGAGGAATCTTTTTCTGCCGAAAATTGTTTCAACATATCCATTGGCTTTAGCTTCCTGAATGGCTTGTTCCATATAAGCTTTGACAGCCGGATAGGTCTGAAAATAGCCTTCTATCAGTTCTTTCGCTTCAGCTCTTGAGATATTAAGCCTTTCTGCCAATCCGAAGGTGGAGATGCCATAAATGATGCCGAAGTTGGCTGTTTTAGCTTTTCGCCGCATGTCGGAATCCACCTCCTCAATTGGGATTTTGTAGATTTTAGCAGCGGTTGCCGTGTGGATGTCATGCCCGCTACGGAAAGCTTCAATCATGTTTTCATCACCGCTCAGATGTGCCATGATGCGAAGTTCAATCTGGGAGTAGTCAGCACTCAGAAAAACAGCTTCATCATCAGGAATAAATGCTTTGCGGATTTCCTTACCCTGCGAATCACGGATAGGGATGTTTTGCAGGTTCGGGTTGGTGGAGCTTAATCTTCCGGTAGAAGTAACCGTCTGATTGAAAGAGGTGTGTACTTTTCCGGTACGCGGATTGATCATCTGCGGCAGTGCATCAATATAGGTGCTGAGCAGCTTTTTTAATCCCCTGTAATCGAGGATCATTCCCACAATTGGGTGTTTGAATCTTATTTTTTCGAGAATGTCTTCGGATGTTGAATACTGACCAGTCTTTGTTTTTTTTGCTTTCTCATCGAGTTTTAACTGGTCAAACAAAATTTCTCCGACCTGTGCGGGAGAGGATACATTAAATTCGGTACCAGCAAGCTGATGTATTTCTTTTTCCAGGCGCAACATTTCCTCTGTCAGGATTAATGAACTTTGTTTCAAGGCATCGGCATCAATCCTGACACCATTAAATTCCATTCTGGCTAATACCCGCATCAGCGGCATTTCAATATCATAAAATAACTTTTCGAGTCTATTTCTGCTGATTTCTTCTTCCAGTATTTCTTTCAACTGGAATGTAATGTCGGCATCTTCGGCGGCATAATCTTTCAGTAGTTCGATGTCAATGCTACGTATGTCCTGTTGGTTTTTACCTTTGCCTCCAACCAGCTCTTCGTAATGAATGGTGCGGTAGCGCAAGTAAATTTCTGCCAAATAATCCATCCCATGCCTTAGTTCAGGTTGAAGCAGGTAGTGGGCAATCATGGTGTCGAAAACCTGACCTTTCAATTCAATACCATATCTGGCAAGCATTAGTAGATCAAATTTGACATTTTGCCCGATTTTGACGATTTGCTCTGTTTGGAAAAAAGCTTTGAATTCCCTGACAACCTCAGCGCAGGATTCTTTATCAGCCGGTAAATTAACGTAATAAGCTTTCCCTTTTTCGTAACAAAAAGAAAGTCCAACCATATCTGCCGAAAATACATCTACGCCCGTTGTTTCCGTGTCGAAACATACAGCTTTTTGCATAAACAGTTGCGAAATCAGGTTGGCACGCTTGGCTTTCGTGTCAACCAACAGATAGTTGTGGGGTGTGTTGAGGATGGATTGAAGTCCATTGGTAACTTGTTCCGTGTCAGGAGCAGGTGTTGCTTCAGGTGCTGCGGGTTTTTCTGCTTTTGTTTGTGTTGCAGCCTTCTCCTGAGATTCTTCTTCACCGAACAAAGACATCTGTCCGTGTTTACTTTTAGCCGGAGCAAACTGTATTCTGGAAACCGGCTGGTCGGGAGGCAGCGAAGTAAATACATTTTCGAATTTATTGGCAGACATGGTACGAAATTCCAGCTCATCGAACAATGCCTTCAGATCTGTTTCGTTGATAGGCTCTACTAAAAAAGCCTTCTCGTCAAATTCAATCGGGACATCAATTTTGATGGTTGCGAGAAATTTAGAAAAATTGATTTGTTCGATGTTCTCTTCTACTTTGGATTTGAGTGCACCTTTTAGTTCATCTGTGTGTATAAGCAGGTTTTCAATACTGCCGAATTCTTTGAGCAGTTTAACAGCCGTTTTTTCTCCAACACCCGGACAACCCGGAATGTTATCGGAGCTATCACCCATCAAGCCAAGCAGATCGATAACCTGTTCATGACTATCCAGATCGTATTTTGCTTTAATTTCTGAAGGTCCCATGATTTC
This sequence comes from Bacteroidota bacterium, assembly GCA_023459355.1. Classification (GTDB taxonomy): domain Bacteria; phylum Bacteroidota; class Bacteroidia; order Bacteroidales; family Paludibacteraceae; genus Paludibacter. Next base: position 75,519 of record JAEWUM010000040.1, read on the forward strand.
GTATCCACCATTGTGTCGGGGACGGTACATGAAGATGTGATCAGATACTAACTGTCCGTAGTCTTTGTCCGGTGTTAACATGAAAACATCAAATCCTGCTTTTTCTGCCTTTTTAGAAATAGTGCCTATAACATCGTCAGCCTCGAATCCGGGTACTTCAAGCATAGGTATATTGTAAGCATGGATAATTTTCTTGATATACGGAACAGAAAGTTTGATGTCTTCGGGAGTAGATTCACGTTGAGCTTTATAAGCTTCATAGGCGTCGTGACGAAAAGTTGGTCCCGGGGGGTCGAAAGCCACTGCTATGTGCGAGGGTTCTTCTCTTTTAAGTACATCCTCGAGGATATTTACAAATCCGAAAATGGCTGAAGTATTTAGTCCTTTGGAATTGATTCTGGGAGCCCTGATAAAGGCGTAATATGCTCTGTAGATGATTGCGTATGCGTCTATTAAGAAGAGTTTCTTCATCTTTAATATTATTTATACATTGATTCAGAACAATCTGAATTCAAATTTGTTTGGACTGTAAAAGTAATTAAAATTAATTCATTTTTAAACCCGATAGCGTGCACTTATAACAAATTTGTTTACTTTTGCAGCTTGTGAGGAAGAAATGCTTCAATGAATCTTATTGAGTCGGTAAAAGATATCATCAGGCCGGAACTGGAATTGTTTGACAAAACACTGGTTACGAGTTTGGAAACAGACAATCCCATTCTGGAGAGTGTCAACGGTTATATTTTTCAGCGTGCAGGGAAAAAACTCCGCCCGATGCTGGTGATTCTGGCTGCCAAAATGGTTGGAGAGGCCAGCCTTTCAACTATCCATGGTTCCATCGCTTTAGAGCTTTTGCATACGGCCAGTCTGGTACACGATGATGTGATTGATGATACCTTTGAACGTCGTGGTAGCCAGTCGGTTAATGCCCGTTGGGGAAACAAGGTTGCTGTGCTGTCTGGCGATTACATGCTTTCCGGAGCATTGATGCAGGTTGCTAAAACAGCCAATGTCGATATTTTCAATGCAGTTGCTTTTATAGGCTTGCAGTTATCTGATGGAGAGCTGTTGCAGTTGAGCAGTACGCAACAATCCAAAATATCAGAAACAGAATACTTCCGGATAATTCAGAAAAAAACAGCTTATTTATTCTCGGTTTGCATGCAGGTTGGTGCTTTATCAGCTAATGCCGATAAAAAAAGTATAGACCATCTCATGAAGTTCGGCGAATACCTCGGCTATTGTTTCCAGATTAAAGATGATATTTTTGATTATTATAAAGATGTCAATATAGGAAAGCCGACCGGCAACGACATCCGGGATGGAAAAGTAACTTTGCCTTTGATTTATGCGTTGAAAAATGCAGACAAAGAGGAAAGAGATAAAATCATTACCTGGATCAATTTAAAAGATTTTACCCACGAGAATATCGCGTATATTACAGATTTCGCAATAAAAAGCGGAGGAGTTGAGTATGCCAAGGTTCGCATGGAAGAATATAAAAACAAAGCCATCGAAGAACTCAATGGCTTTGAAGATAATCAATATAAAGAAGGATTGATTAAGTGTGTGGAATTTGCGGTGACACGGACTAAATAGCGGAAAACGGAAAACGGAAAACGGAAAACAAAATACAACCTATTTCAGTATCAAACAAACTAAGCACTATTAGTTTTACGCTTTCCGTTCTCAATTTTGTGCTTTCAAAAGTATTTCGTCTCTTTTCCCAAAATCGATGTCAGTAAGTTGTTGGCTAACCTGCTGGCTCCCAATCTGAACATCTTGTTGTTCAACCATTCCTCTCCCAAAATTTCTTTTACAAGGGTATAGTGTTTTACAGCGTCTTCAGTGGTCACGATGCCACCTGCTGGTTTATAGCCGATTTTTTCGCCGGTTTGTTCGTACCATTCTTTTATTGCCTGACACATAATATACGTAGCAAATGGTGTGGCGGCAACCGGAATCTTACCGGTGGATGTTTTAATGAAATCTGCTCCTGCTGACATCGACAAAACAGATGCTTTTTTGATGTTGGTAGCAGTTTCTAACGCGCCGGTTTCGATAATTACTTTCAAATGAGCATCGCGGCAGGCTGATTTTATCTCTGTCAATTCTTCGCGAACTGTTTCATAATCACCGGATAAGAATTTTCCAATTGAAATAACCACATCAATTTCAGTCGCTCCTTCCATCACAGCCATCGAAGTTTCAGCGATTTTTACTTCGATGAAGGTTTGTGATGCCGGGAAACCACCGGCAGTAGAGGCAATGCCAATGTTCTCGGTTAGATTTTCTTTGACTGTAGCAACAAAACTTGGATACACACAAATAGCTCCAACATTGGGAATGTCAGGGTAAGACTCTTCAAATTTATTTACCTTTTGCACCATGTTGAAGATTTGCTCATCTGTGTCAGTGCTGTTCAGAGAAGTTAAATCAATAAGGTTAAGACATTGTTTGTACACCTCGGAACGCATGTTTTCAGCCATGTGTTTCTCAAGTATGCTGTCAACTTCTTTCGCAACCTGTGCATCATTCAGCTCACAGTTGTATTTTTTGAAAAGTTCGTCGTATTTGTTCATATTCTTTATTTTATGTCGCGGTCTCCAGTCTCCAGTCTCCGCTCCGTCATTGCGAGGAGGCGAAGCCGACGTGGCAACCTATTCGTTATTCACTATTTGCTGCTAAATGCTGATGCCTGTTCAAGTCTCGCTCCGTCTTTTTACGTAAATTTTCTTCAAACGCTTCTGTCAGATTCACACCGGTTTGGTTTGCCAGGCAGATTAACACCCAGAGCACATCAGCCATTTCATCTGCGAGCTTATATTCTTTGTCGGATTCCTTGAAAGATTGTTCTCCGTAAGTTCGTGCCATGATACGTGCCAATTCACCAACCTCTTCCGTGAGGATAGTCATATTGGTGAGTTCGTTAAAGTACCGCACCCCAATTGTTTTTATCCAGTTGTCAACCTGTTGTTGTGCTTCTTCTATGGTCATCTATTCGTTTAGTCTTGCAATGATGGTTTCGTTGCCGGTTGTTTCTTCACCGACCGTAACAAATATTTCCGCATCTAAAGGTAAGAACATATCCACCCTTGATCCGAACTTAATAAATCCCAAATGTTCATTCAAATGACAGGCTTTCCCCCCGTGTGCATAAGTAACAATCCTGCGAGCCAGCGCGCCGGCAATTTGTCTTACCAATATCTGAGTCTTCGAAGGTGTTTCGATGATGATGGTCGAGCGTTCGTTTTCATGACTTGATTTTGGCAGGTATGCTGCCATGTGTCTGCCTTTATGGTGTTTTGTCGAAAGCACTGTTCCCGAAACCGGATACCAGTTGGCATGCACGTCGAATACCGACATGAAAATCGAAACCTGTATTCTTTTGTCTCCAAAGTATTCATGCTCTTCAGTCGGTTCTACAACCACAATAGTACCGTCGGCTGGGGCAACAATCAGGCTGGGGTCGTCAATTTCTACGACACGGGTAGGGTTGCGGAAGAAATAGGTAAAAAAAACCATGATACCTCCGGATATAATGGTGGTTATCGCCAGCAATACATTCGGGAAGCGCAGGTAAACCAACATGTTCACTGCAAAAAGGATGAAAACCAGTACCAATAAGATTAAGCGGCCTTCTTTATGAATCTTGATGTATTTCACGTGTGTGTTTTTTTGTTCAGAACAAAGGTAAATAAAAGCTTTTATATAGCAAAGCAAAGCCAATTTCTTTTAATATCCGACAGAATTGATTAACTTTGTGCCTCTTTTGTAGTGGATAAAATATTAACTAACTTTCTCATTATGAATCTTTCAATACTTACTGCAATTTCTCCTGTTGATGGTCGTTACCGTTCCAAAACCAATCCTTATGCTCCATATTTTTCGGAATATGCGTTAATCAGGTATCGTGTCCTGGTTGAAATTGAATATTTTATTGCCTTGTGCGAAATTCCGCTAAAACAACTTGAATCGGTTCCTGCTGAGATTTTCCCAAAACTCAGGGCGGTCTATCAGGAATTTTCCGAAGCCGATGCGCAGAGAATCAAGGATATTGAGAAAGTAACCAATCACGATGTGAAAGCAGTTGAGTATTATATCAAGGAGAAGTTTGATTTGCTTGGTTTGCAATTGTTTAAAGAGTTTATTCATTTTGGGTTGACCTCTCAGGATATCAACAATACAGCTATCCCGATGTCGATTCGCGATGCCATGCAACAGATTTATTATCCGGAAATGGGAAAACTTGTTCGCAACATGGAGCACATGGCTGATGAATGGCGCGATGTGTCGATGCTGGCTAAAACGCATGGTCAACCTGCCTCTCCTACGAGACTCGGGAAAGAAATTATGGTGTATGTTCACCGTTTGAATCAGCAACTATCGTTGTTAAAAGCTATTCCTGATTCAGCTAAGTTCGGAGGCGCAACGGGTAATTTCAATGCTCATACCGTGGCATATCCTACGATTGACTGGAGAAAATTCGGAAATGCTTTTGTGTCTGATAAACTTGGGCTAAACAGGGAACAGTGGACTACCCAGATTTCCAATTACGACCACATGGCTGCCCAGTTCGATGGCATGAAGCGAATCAATACCATTCTGATTGATTTCTGCCGGGATATCTGGACCTATGTTTCCATGGAATATTTCAAGCAAAAGATAAAAGCAGGAGAAGTCGGTTCGTCGGCAATGCCGCATAAAGTAAATCCGATAGATTTTGAGAATGCGGAAGGTAATCTGGGAATGGCCAATGCCATTTTCGAATTCTTAGCAAATAAATTGCCGGTATCGCGGTTACAAAGGGATCTCACTGATAGTACTGTGCTGCGAAATGTAGGTGTTCCTTTTTCGCACAGTTTGATTGCTTCTCAGAGTATCCTGAAAGGGTTGGATAAGTTGTTGCTGAACGAGATTGCGATTTACAGAGATCTTGATAATACCTGGGCGGTAGTGGCTGAAGGTATTCAAACCATCCTCCGCAGAGAGGGTTATCCGGAACCCTATGAAGCCTTGAAAGCGTTGACCCGTACCAATGAAAGTATTACAGAGCAGTCGATTAAGGCATTTGTTGATACACTTGATGTGGCTGAAACTGTAAAGGAAGAGCTGAAAAGAATTACACCGAGAAACTATACGGGAGTTTAGGGAGTGAATAGCGGATAGGTTGCCACGTCGGCTTCGCCTTCTCGCAATGACGGAATGGAGAACGGAAAGCGGAAAGCGGAAAGCGGAGAACGAATAACAAATAACTGATAAATAATAACATAGTAAATGTTCAACATCATTTCCATATTCAAAAGATTCCTGCCTCCATACAAAAAGTATGTGTTCTGGAGTCTCTTTTTTAATTTTCTGACGACTATTTTCAGCCTTTTCTCTTTTGCCGCGCTGATTCCTGTGTTGCAGATTCTTTTCGGCATAAAAAAAACAGATGTGGTTTACATGTCCTGGTCGTGGGATGATTCTTTCCTGCATTTGGTTGATGTGACCAAGAACAATTTTTCATTTTATCTAAATGCAGCCATTCTGAATTCGGGTGTTGAGCTGACGCTACTTTTGATTGGTCTGTTTTTGATTGTGATGACCGCCTTCAAAACCGGTACAGCTTATCTGGGGGTACGTATGACAATTCCTTTGCGTACCGGTGTAGTCAGGGATATTCGTAATAAATTATATAAGAAAATTGTTTCATTACCCATCGGCTATTTTACAGAAGAAAGAAAAGGTGACATCATGTCGCGTATGTCTGCTGATGTAAATGAAGTAGAAGTTTCTATCCTGAACGCGGTCGATATGATTTTTAAAAGCCCGGTGATGATCGTGATTTACTTGGCAGTTATGTTGTTGATGAGTTGGGAGCTGACCATTTTCGTAATGTTGTTGTTGCCCGTCAGCGGATGGCTAATCGGTATTATCGGTAAAAATCTGAAAAGAAAATCCAATGAAGTGCAGGAGCAACAAGGCGAAATGCTTTCTCAGATGGACGAAACAATTGGCGGATTACGGGTAGTAAAGGCTTTTAATGCTGAATCGAAAATCGAATCCCGTTTTGGTGCTTTGAATGAACGCATGCGCAGGTCCTTTTTTAACCTGCATGCCCGGTATAATCTGGCAGCACCTTTGAGCGAGTTTGTGGGTACTGTGGTAATTGCCATCTTACTTTGGTTTGGAGGGGTTCTGATAGTAGGAGAGAAGAGTTCTATCGGTCCGGCCGAGTTTATTTATTATCTGGTGATATTTTACAGTATTATCAACCCGGCCAAAGACTTATCGAGGGCTTTTTATGGCATTCGCAAAGGTACGGCTGCATTGGAACGAATCGATAAGATACTGAACACTGAAAACAATATTCCGGAGCCGAAGAAGCCGGTAGAGATAACAGGTTTCCACGATAAAATTGAGTTTAAAGACCTGAGCTTCAAATATCAATCGGAATGGGTGTTGAAAGACATCAATTTAACTGTGCCGAAGGGAAAAACGGTAGCTTTAGTCGGACAGTCAGGTTCGGGTAAAACAACCCTTATTGATCTTTTTCCACGTTTTTACGAAGTGAAGAAAGGAGAAATTCTGTTGGATGGTGTTAATATAAAGAAAATCAAATCACATGATATTCGTAAACTTATCGGCAATGTGAATCAGGAAGCTATCTTATTTAATGATACTTTCTTTAATAATATCGCATTCGGAGTAGAAGAGGCAACGCTGGAGCAGGTGATAGAAGCTGCCAGGATTGCAAATGCGCACGATTTTATCATGGCTACGGAAAATGGCTATGAGTCGACTATTGGAGATCGTGGCAGCAAACTTTCTGGTGGTCAGCGACAACGCATCAGCATTGCCCGGGCAATTCTCAAAAATCCGCCCATCCTGATTTTAGATGAGGCTACTTCGGCCCTGGATACAGAATCAGAGAAGATGGTACAGAAAGCATTGGAGAGTCTGATGAAAAACCGTACGACATTGGTGGTGGCGCACCGTCTTTCTACGATTAAAAAAGCCGACGAGATATGCGTGTTGCACGAAGGGCGCATCGTTGAGCGAGGCAAACACGACGAATTGATAGCTTTAGATGGGTATTATAAAAAGTTGGTGGATATGCAGTCTTTTTAAAAGTCTCCGGTCACCAGTAAAGTCACCTGTCTCCAGTCTCCAGACTCCAGACTTCGGTAGCGGGAGTGTTTTAAGAATTACAAATATTGATTAATTTCGCGAGCTAAAAATATATTATAAGAATGAACTTTATAGAAGAACTCTCCTGGCGTGGTATGATACACACCATGATGCCGGGAACAGAAGAGCAATTAGCAAAAGAAATGACCGCGGCGTACGTGGGAATTGATCCTACTGCGGATTCTTTACATATCGGTCACCTGGTGAGTGTGATGATGTTGCGTCATTTTCAACGTGCCGGTCACAAGCCTATTGCCCTCGTTGGTGGTGCAACTGGTATGATTGGCGATCCCTCAGGGAAATCGGCCGAACGAAACCTGTTGGATGAAGCAGCCTTGCGTCACAATCAGGAATCCATCAAAAAACAACTGGCGAAGTTTCTTGATTTCGAAAGTGATGCCCCCAATGCTGCCGAGTTGGTGAACAACTACGACTGGATGAAGGAGTATTCTTTCCTGGATTTTATCCGTGATGTTGGTAAACACATTACAGTTAATTATATGATGGCGAAAGACTCCGTAAAAAAGCGTTTGAGCGCTGAGTCGAGTGTGGGTATGTCGTTTACCGAGTTTTCATATCAATTGTTACAGGGTTATGATTTCCTTTGGTTGAATCAAAATAAAAACTGTAAACTTCAGATGGGAGGCTCAGACCAATGGGGTAATATCACAACCGGAACCGAACTGATTCGCAGAAAAACCGATGGAGAAGCCTTTGCGTTGGTTTGTCCGCTTATCACCAAAGCTGATGGCGGTAAATTCGGAAAAACAGAAAGTGGCAATGTGTGGCTTGACCGCAAGTATACTTCACCCTACAAATTTTATCAGTTTTGGTTGAATGTGAGCGATGCCGATGCCGAAAAATACATCAAGATATTCACGTCCATCAATAAAGAAGAAATTGAAGTGTTGGTAGCGGAACATGCTCTCGCGCCACATCAGCGTATTTTGCAAAAAAAACTGGCAGAAGAAGTAACCGTCATGGTACATTCACGTGAAGATTATGACGCTGCGGTGGAGGCTTCAGGAATCCTTTTCGGGAATGCTACCTCGGAAGCGTTGAAAAAGTTAGATGAAGACACTTTGCTTTCTGTGTTTGAAGGCGTACCTCAGTTTAAGATATCAAAATCATTGTTTGTTGATGGAGTTAGAGCAATTGATTTGCTAACAGATCATGCGGCTGTTTTTCCTTCAAAAGGAGAAATGCGTAAGCTTGTTCAATCAGGTGGAGTTAGTTTAAATAAAGAAAAGCTTGAAAGTCAGGACTTGCTCATAACGGAATCTGTTTTACTGAACGATAAATATCTATTGGCTCAGAAAGGAAAAAAGAACTACTTTTTGCTGATAGCAGAGTAACAAAAAACTCCCCTTGAAGAAGGGGAGTTTTTTAGTGAGAACATTACTTAATGAGGTTGTTCTTGTTGCTTAATGGCCCAAAATGCACCGGAAATGTTTTTAATTCCGTCTTCTGTTTTTAACTTACCAGTAAATGTGCCTTTAATTCCGTCTTCAGCAACGGTAATAAATACAATGGTTACATTGGCATCGGTGTCAATGTTTCCGTAAGAACCATGAACCATAATCATGTCTTCTTCGTTTGCGGTTGAATAAGCTTTTGCGGTTAATGCTGTTTCATTTGAGTAACTTCCATACATAATGGATAAATGTTTTTCAGCTTCTGTGGTCTGCATAAATCCATTGATAAATACTTCGCCATTAAAACCTTCTGTAGATTCTCCGTACTGGCCATAAGTGCAATCGAGAAGCTCTTCTTCGCCATCATCGAAAATTACTACCATTTTACCTTCTGCGAGGTCATCGAGTAATCCTTTTTCAATTTCTTCACAACCACTGAAAAGTACGCTGGCAGACATAATCACTGCAAAAAAATAAACAAGTGCTTTCATAAAAAATGTTTTTATCGTTAATAAATGTGTAAGACGTTCAAAAATAGTAAATTTTATTGAAAATACAAGTATAGTCAGGCATTTTTGTCGATATTCTAAAAATATGTTGACATTTGGAGTTAGAATATACCTGAATTGAACATGAAAAAAAAGATTCTTGAAATTTTCCGTCTCCTCTTGCGAAAACAGAAAAACGGTTGTATCTTTGCACCGCTTTAAAAAGCACATTGCTTGTCCCATGGTGTAATGGTAGCACTCCTGATTTTGGTTCAGTCAGTCTAGGTTCGAATCCTGGTGGGACAACAGATAAATTACAAACCCTTCTGATAATCAGTGTGATATCAGAGGGGTTTGTTTTTGGGGGTTAAATGTGGAGAGTAAAAGGGGGATCAATCGGGTCAAACCAATAGATTGTTTATTGTTTTTTATGTTGAAAGTTCTTTTATATTTGCCAATTGAGTCAATAAATTGTTCAGACTTCAGATAAAGTAAGTCATATATCAATGTATAACTTGAAATTTCTGGCATTGCAAACACTAAATATGTAAGTGTAATCGGTTGATTTGAAGTTATAAAGTCCATAAACTTGTTTTGACTGTCGTTCAAATCCACCCATATTTTAGTTTATGTTGAAACTTATCCATAATTTATTCGTATTTTATCCGAACAAAGATTATTAGGTTCTCTGAAATATCTATAGCTTATTCGTATTATCAAATTTTTTATTGGCTATAACTATTTACCCCACACCCAACCCAAGAGAAAGCACACATTGCATGCCTCTGCATCAGATAATACAGTCAATATTTCTATGTGGAAATTTTCAACAAACAATCTTGCTGCTGCATTATGTTCTTTTTAAAGTCTGAGTTCGCCACTGGCTGATTGCTACAAGTCTGATTCAGAGGAAAAATACTTCACACCTGCATTTCAGCAGCAACTGTATTGTTGCTATAGCTATGTGAGAATAAAACTGATCGATAAAACATGTACATATAGACCTACTTTCATTATTCTTTATTTAAAGAAATAAACCGATATTCCACAAATCAAAACATAAACAAGCGCATAAGGCAGGGCATTTTTCAGAATTTCGCCTTCCTTTCCCTGCTGACCACAGGCCGATGTAGCGACTGCAATGCTTTGCGGAGAGATAATTTTACCTCCTGTTGCTCCGGCAGAATTTGCTGCTGCCAGCCATGATGGGTCTGCAGCCCCACCAGATACACCGTTTATTCCTAACTGTTGAGCCACATTAGCCTGAAGTTTCCCAAACAAGATATTAGAGGAAGTATCGCTTCCGGTCAGAAAGGTGCCCAAGAAACCGACCAAAGGAGCAAACAGGGGATAAAAAGCTCCTGTCAACGCTACCAAAGCCGTTCCAGTCTGAGAAATCATTCCAGCATTATCCAACAATGACGACATGACAATCAAAGCTGAAACCGTAATCATCGTTTTTTTTAACTGTTTAACGGTATTCCAGAGAATCCTTAATATCATTTTCAATTTTGCCCCCTGAATAAGTCCTCCAATCAATGTCCCGGCAAACAGCAACATCCACGTATCTGTAAGGAATGAAATTTTTACACTTTTCATTTGATAATCCTGCATTACCACATCGTATAGCCGAAAAGGAATAGTAAAAGAAACATCTTCCAGCCATTCTTTCAACTGAAACAGCGGGCTGGTAAGAATGATAAAAGCCAATATCAACCCGTATACACTCCATGCCGTAACAACAGAGCTGGGAGATAATGATGATTTTTCTTTTCTTTTTTTATGATGCAATGATGCTATTTTGCCATAGGCAACTGTAGCCAAAATTGAGCAAAGACTGCCTATTATTGCCGGCGTTTCAGCACCTAAATATCTTGCCGTTAAGAACTGAGAACCAAATGAAACACCACCGACCAGTAATCCGAGGAATAAATGTTCAGGAATTCTTTTTATTTTAGGATCAGTAAGAAGCACCAACACTATCGGAACCAAAAACATGAGCACAGCTAACTGCCAGGTTATGTTCACGCTCAATTGCTGTAAATCTGTCACTCCGCTTTCACGTGCCAACACAACCACTGGGGTGCCTACCGCTCCAAAGGTCGTAGCTACACTATTTGCAATCAAACTAACAAGGGCCGAGAATAAAGGCTTGAAACCGAGACTAATCAGAATTGCTGCCGGGATAGCGACTGCTGTTCCAAAGCCCGCCATTCCTTCCAGCAAACCTCCAAGGCCCCATGTGATCAACAATACTTGTACGCTTTTGTCGGACGAAACCGATATAAACTGGGATTTGATGACCTCCATACTTTTAGTGTGAACCAATACGTTATAGCTGAAAATAGCCATAAGTATTATTGTCAGAATAGGGAAATAAGCCTTCAGAATACCATAGGTAACAGTAAGTCCAGTGTCAACCAGAGGGTATTTAAAATAGAATACAACTAATAATATCGTTACTCCTAATGTTATCAACGCACTTTTATCTCCGCTCATCCGCAGAAATCCAAGTAAAAAAATAAGCAACAAAGCTGGAGTTACCGCCAGCAATAAATCCGGGAACAATATATCCATCAATTTAAGTCTTTATTGCAACATTACTTTATAGTTTTTTGAATACCCTAATTATTTGATGCAAACCTATATTCAGTTACCGAATGATACTCTTTCCCGGGTCGTAACACACACGATGGAAAATCAGGGTGGTTCGGTGTGTCGGGATAATGTATGGTTTCTAATATCAATCCGCCATATTTTTCCAGAGGACGACCTTGTTTTCCTATGATTTTTTCTGAAAGCAACCGACCTGTGTAAATCAATATCCCTGGTTCTGTGGTCCAAACCTCCAAACGTCTCCCCGAAACCGGTTCACTTAATTCGGCAGCTTTGGCTAACTGTCCTGTTTGATTATTCAAAACCCAGTTTGCAGAATAGCCCTCCATGATCCGCATATGTTCGTTCGGTTGATCGATGCGTTCCAGAAATGTATGCGGAGTCCGGAAATCCAGCGGAGTCCCCGCTACCGGTACAATCTCTCCTATTGGAACATAACCTGCATTATTGGGGGTTATTGAATCGGCGTAAACCGTCAGATAGTTGTCTAAAACAGTTCCTCCCTTTTGGCCTTTAAGATTGAAATAACTATGTTGCGACATATTCACGATTGTGGCCTTATCTGTGGTTGCACGATATTCTATTCTCCAGGTATTCTCCGGTGTCCAGAAGTACTTTACCTCACAATTCAGATTGCCCGGATAACCTTCTTCTCCATCAGGACTCAGCCGGGTGAAACGAACACCGATGGTATCATTCTGTTCAAAAGGTTCTCCGTGCCACATGACCCTGTCAAAACCCATATCACCGCCATGCAAATGGCAGGGAAAACCATTTGGGATATTATTGCACGACAACTGGTATTCTACCGAATCAATAATAAAACGGCCATTGGATATACGGTTGGCATAACGACCCAGCAAGGCACCGAAAAATCTTTCCTCGCCTGTTTCATAGCCTTTTATATCGTCATAGCCCAACACTACATCATCAAACTCACCCTTTTTATCAGGGACAATAATCTTCACAACACGGCACCCATAATCAATCACTTCCATCGAAGCACCAGAATAATTTGTGAGGCGGAAAAGTGTTACTGTATCCCCTCCCGAAGTTACCCCGTAAGGGATAACCTCAATGGAGGAGTGTTCTTTTGCAGAACAGGAAAACAACACAACCAAAATTGTCAAAAATAATATGCTTATTATCGTCCGTTTCATTTTATCTTTCTTTGATCCACACATATGACGGGTGTAATAATTGAACTCATGAGCAAATTCAACACGGAGTATAGTTTTGCTGGATTTTACGTTGCGATTCCTAAGGTCATATATTACCTACAACATTTTAGGTTAAAAGTTTTTTTATACATATCTTCAGCAAAAATATTTAGTGCATACGGGTCATTAATTTTTGCCTGATAGAAATATTTATCTCTCATTTCAGTGTTTTGGGTGTAGTCATAAGCTAATGCCATCAAATAACTATAGTATGCAGTACGACTTTGTTTTGCATCATCGCAATAGCTGAGGAAGAACGGAGATGCTGAGAAATAACCTGCATCTTGAGTATTTATTGCTCCCTGCCACTCACGCAATTTATTGTTGATAAGCATATCTCCTTCATATCCATGGCCCATCTCTCTCCAACTTAATGCCTGATAATATGGAAGCTCACGCAGGTGCATATCAGAAAAATAATCAATTTCAAATTCTGTAATGTATTTGAAGTTTTCGTTTGCTCTTGCAATTTGTCCCAAAGATTTTAGGCAAAGGCCTTCGTAATACTTATATGGAACCAATTTAACAGTATTCCAAAGACCAGCACCAAGATTTTTAGGCAAAGTTTGTGCTTTTCTAAAACACTCAATGGCATCTTCTAATTTATTCTCACTCATATATTTTCGTCCTTTCAGATAATAAGCCATCATATATTGTTCGGCAACGGCATGTTCTCCTCCTTCACAAGGTACAAAATCACGTCCTTCAAGCAACTTTATTGCTTCATCTTCTTTTCCAGCCATATTATACGCACGAGTCCATTCCAGCACGACATCATCACGGGTAATATTATTGCTCTGACTATTGAGAAAAGAAAGTCGCTCAATGGGATCGACTCCTGTTCTACCCATCACATAGGCCGTCTCAAACACTAACTGTTCATTTCCAGAGCTTAGTGAAAGTGCTTTTTTCAGCATGGGAAGGACGTCATTTTTCCTGCCGAGATGCGTGTAATAAGCCGCTGCCAGATTACGTGCTGCACGGTAATCATTGTCAGACACTTCAGACCACAGGCCAGCAGCATCAGAGTAATGACCCTTATCATACAAGGCACACGCAAGCTGAAATTTTGCTTTAGCATTATTTCGTTGAGACCAACCTTGCAAAGATTCAATTTCGCACCGGCGATTAGGAAATGCTATACCTTCGTTGGCCGAATTATCAGGCACCGTCCCTTTAAGATCAGCATAAATGGCAGAAAGACTAAAACATATGGGCTCATTTTTCTTCAACATTTCAACTAGGAATATGACTTCATCTTTAAGACCTGATAATAAAAGAGTTTCAACAAGATCAAGAACCAACTGATTTTTATCTGTGGTTATTTTTCCCATAAAGTCTGACTGAGCAACATTACCGGTTAGCACTCCAAAAAAACCTGCTAAATGATTCAGTTTATCATTCGACAAAACATCTTTCAGTTTATCATCTGACATCTTTCTATTGCCGTTAAGATATGACGCATATATCATCATTGCATTTGCTAACGTGTTGTTTTGATTGTAAGCAACAGCTTTGTTCAAGTGTTCAATTGCCTTTTCATATTCTTTGTTTCTGACATCCAGCAAAGATATGTACGTCATTGCAGGCGAAACATATGCACTTGCCCATGCTGATTTTTGGAAATAATCGTATGCCAAAGCAGTGTTATTTAATGACAAATATGTTTGACCTAACAGATAATATAACTTTCCGTCTTCCAAACGGGTATTGAACTGTGTTAGCACTTTTTCAGCTCTGTGCAGATATTCTAAAGCCTCGTTATAAAATGCATTTTTCAGTTCCTGTTCTCCCAAAGCAATCAATGCCGGAGTAAAATTCGGGTCACGTAAAATTGCTTCTTTATAATAACTTGCTCCTTTCACTACGGGATCGCGGTATTGATCAACATGAAGCCCTTCAAGATATAACTGCAATGCACTCTCTACTTTCTTAAGATTTGGCATATCCTGGGTCGTCTGTGGAATATTAAAATTATTATATTTTTTTATCTGATATTTCATCAAGTCATTCCCATCCTTACTGGAAACTTTTACAGTGTATCCCGGTTGCATTGCAAGATCAGCAGGAATAAAATACTCCTTACGGGCATTCATCTGTATCTTCTCAGAAAAAAGTATTTCATCTTTATCATTGACAACAGATATCCTCACTGTATTGGCCTTGTTCAATTGCACACTGATCTTATTTTTACAAGATATTGCACCAGCTTTGTTTGCAAAATCAGGAACTCCCATCTCACCAATAGGAAACCAGAACTGTGAAAATATTTTTGTTTCGGTAGGTTCCAGCCAACTGAAGTCCGGTTGATTATCTGAATAGCTCCCGGCCATCAGTTCACAATACGGGCCATCTGTATCAGTCAACGCTTTTTCCCAGGAATCTGATAATTGATTGTATGCCCAGGTAAACATCTTTTTCCCCGGTGAAACATGGTGATCTCCAACATGTACCACACCACATTTCTTTCCATTATCATACCCTCCAAAGAAATCATACTTCGATGCTGCACTAAAATATGAAGTCGGCTGAACTGTATTTTTATGTTTACTTATGTCTACAGCTCCATCGTAACGAATACCATTGTAAACGCCTGCTGCATTCGATGCTATCGGGTAGGTCGTTACAGATCTTTTATAATGAAAGAAAACATGGCTGACATCATGCGGGAAAAATATTTCATAATTTTTATTTGATGGGACTGCTACATTTTCCCACCATAAAAATGAATGTCTGAATGGAGTTCTATTTGACAATTTCACTCTGGTTTCGAAAATGGATTCTCCCGGATTGAGTACCACACCAAATGTTCCTTTCATACGATCAACCGGGTCGTGTTCCGACATCCATACGATGGCACCTCCATTAGGGAGCTTTTCAACCTCATAGTCAACCGGCATGAAAGAAGATGGCCGGTGATGATATGGCCAGTTAAATTCAAGGCCTCCAGATGTCCAGGATCCCAACGCCCCAATAAGGGAAGGCTTCACAACATTGTTCTTGTAAAAAAAATCATATCCATTGGTTTTATCCTTAGCGGAATAAATTTTCCCCCCAAGTTCGGGCAAAATTTCAATTCGTAAATACTCATTTTCAAGTGTAATAAGAGTATATTCTTTATTTACTTTTTGTTTATGATTAACTTTTAGAACAATCTTATTGGGGTATGGATTGCCACTTGTACGTTGGTGCACCCTATTCTCTGCAAACATAGGCAACTCTTCCCTTTCAGGTTCGGTATATGTCGGTATGACTGCTTTTTTCACTGTAACTTTTACTGAAGCAGCTTGTAAACCGAACGAAAATATAACTACAAAAAAGAATAAATGAACTTGTTTCATGATAATTTGGATATATATTAAACTGGTGATTATTTTTCTTTTAAAATCAGGAAATCAATATAATCAATGATGGTGAATGCAGGGTATAACCCTTAGTGCTTTTTATATTCAATACGCACTTGCTTAGCTTCAACCCCTATTGACTTAATGTTATAAATTTCAGATGAGAATGCACAGACAATATGAATGCTGGTGAAATACAATGTAAGTATTGTATTTCACCAGGTAACCACACTATTGTCCTGATCACAAAAGATTTAATAGTTATTTCACTCAGCGACGCATCTGATTGGTCTCGACATAGCAGTAGATCCACTCCCTTCGACACGTACATTCGATCCTACTAACAACCGGAATGCATAAGAGGTATTCTCCGGATTGATTGTAGATGTCAGATAATAAGCAGCATAACCAGTAAAATCCATCTTTCCTTGATCACGATGTCCAAATGCCGGTAAAAATGTTGTAATAGAAGGGTCATAATAATTTGTTATTGTTTGACCTTGGGTATTTGATGCCATCTGAGTTGGAACGTTTCCATCCCATGCAGGATAATCAACAGCACTCCATGAGGCATATGACAACCATAATTCTTCAGCTGTAGGAACACGGTATCCCGGAGGACAAGGATCGTAGTTACTTTTTGATCCTTTGCGAATACCATCAGTATAGTTTTTATTTGGATCAGTCCCCTTCAACCATAAAGAGAATTTGCTAAAAGGGGCTATGCCATCACCCCATGCAGTCGGCTGAATATCCGTTGCCCAGCTACCACTTGCTACATAGAAGGTCATTGGATTTTTATGGACTTCAGCTACAGTGCCCAACGTAGTTCCAACCACAAATCCACCACCAAATTGGCTGTTGGTCTTAACGGGCATAGTTAGTTCTCCAAACGCTGTTGTTTCGTCTGTGCCACTTGGATTTGTTTTTTGTCCCAATATACGCGATCCGATAAACGGGTCTTTACGCCCCCATTGAAAGAGTAATCCATTACTTCCTATATTATCTACCAAAGTATTAATAGCTCCAACATTACGGTCCAGCCATTTTAACGACTGACCTTTTGCTGAAAGATTCTTACTGGTCCAATCCAGACTCATCTGTTCCAATGTTTTTCCGGATACCCAAATATGCCAGCTCCAAACAATCAAACGATTTCCCCCGCTTTCACGGTAAAGAGCAATAACTGCGTTTCCGGGATTTCCGGTCGCTGTAAAAGATATTTTATTTTCAGCAGCATTGTATGATAAATTCTTGATGATATATTGAGCATCCATTGGATTAACGGCATCCGATATCTCTGTATTGTCATTGATCCAGTTGCAGGCAACATCAGTCCACAGGTAATCAGCAGCATCGCCTGTCAAAATCGTATTATCATGTAATTTTGTTGAAAAATAATAGTCTCCTCCAGCAGGAACAACATAACAATTCGCTATTCCCTCTGCAGACAGATTAGGATCAATTGGTTTTGGCTTTTCAGTAAATGCGACGTCCATATCAACAATTTGAACCTGCTCTGCGGATAGATTCAAATTGCTAATGATATGAGAGTAGGTTTCTTCGGCTCCACCCGTCAGTTTTATCGTAAGCGACTGATAATCTGAAGGGGGAATCATGATGTAAATCTTTTTGGACTCTGTACTACTCAGCGACACATTAACATTTTTATCCACATAAGTATTTGCCGTTGAGAGCATACTTAGCGTTGGAAAAGAAGTTTCCATATTAATAGTTCCGGGGCCTGACAGAAGTGCAGGGCTTCCATTGTTATCTGTTCCCTCAATTCTGACGGAAGTAACAAGTCCTTTACCTGTCATATTCAAACACAACATCCCTCCGACACCCTTAAATTCAATCCCATTCTCACGGATTCCTGATCCTGCCATCGGAAAGAAAGAAACAGGTTGTTGTGAAGGAATCTCTGTTGAGAATACTGTTCCGTTTATGGCCCCTTTTAACGAATATGGATATACACCAAAGAACAGATTTCCTTCCATAATTTTACCAATGAAGCTGACTTTACTGCCTCCTGTTTTTGCAACGAAAGCATTACCTTCTGATTGATTGTCAGAAAAAAGCCTGATACTATCTCCTTCGGCCCAGATAGTCTTTATGTTTTCAACAGGATTAGGAATTGATGCACGCATTGACATTGTTCTACTTTTTGCCAGTCCGGCAGCGGGGTCTTTTTCACAAGCAGTGAAAACTACAATACTGAGCATTGTGTATACGATAAATAAGCTTCTTTTCATGACTAGATTATATTTTTAGATTCTGATTTAATTATAATTTTATGAACTTTTGTGAAAAAGGGCGATTGGAGATTTCTGTTCTCACAAGATAAATTCCCTTTTTCAAATTTATGGATATTACATTATCTCCTGAATAAAGTTTTTTAGTTAATATTTTCACGCCTGCTAACGTAAATAGTTCAATTTCTGCTGATTCTGGTATTTTAATTCGAAGCTTATCACCCACAGGATTTTCAACAACAAAATTGTTCCCGCCTATAGTTGAGGTATAGGATAAGTCAACGTCACTTTTTTTACTAAAAAGCCAGTCAACAATCCCGTCGGTAGCGGCAGCAATATGCCAAATATTGTGCGTGCCTCCCTCTATCTCGGTATAAATGATTTTTGTTCCTCCAGCAGCCTTTATTGCATTGACAATTCCACGGGTGCCTTCAACAGAAAGTGAAGTATCTGCATTGCCATGAAATGTCCAGATTGGAATATTTTTAAGAGAATCAGCAATTGCAGCGGCATTAGAAGATTCGCCACAACCCGCCATAGGTATTGCGGCGGCAAATAAATCAGGGAATCTACACATCAGATCCCACGAAGCTCCACCGCCATTTGATGATCCAAATATATAAATACGACTTTTATCAACGCTATTATTATCTATTATAGTATCAAGTAGTTCCTTTGCTGCAGTCAGGTAACGACCCATTGGAACAGTTTCAACGGAATAGCCGGCATTACCCGGATAGGTTGTTACCCAACTCGTTCCTGTGTTACATTGTGGAGCAAAGATTATACAATCATAGCGGCTGTTGAGAATAGGTGGTACTAAAGCCGCACCTATAGTGGTCAGTTGCGATACATTGTCACTCCCGCGGGAGCCATTTCCATGCATATAGAGCGCCAATGGATATTTTTTGGAAGGATCATAATTCCTGGGAAACCATATTCGGTATGGAATAATGAGCCCGGTTTTATCAGTAAAACTACGATAGTCAAAAACCTCATTTGGAATCAATAATGATGATTCACCGTTTACAGATATAACCTTGTCAAATGACTGAAGTTTTTTTAATAATGATTCATTATCAGGATGTTTTGATATGTCAATAGTTGCTCCATCATCTATATCTCCTATAATTGCATTACAATTAGTAAAGTCACCACCTGTAATTTTTACATATGCTACACCTGACGCACTGTTAGCCCCATTTCTGCTGGCATATATATCACCCCAAAAAACACCTCCGGAAATATTCAAATCAAGATTGCCACCTATTCCTGAAACAGAGCCTCCGTAAATTTTCAGGATTTCTCCTCCGGAAATATTTATGTGTGCAGTACCTGTATAAGCCTCGTTATTTGTACTTAGATATCTGTTAAACCCAACAAGAATAAACTTACCACTTTTAATGTTTATGTGAGAATCGAGATCTGAAGAAACAGGCGTGCCCTGACCCTCCTGATAACCACCGAGAATAATTATTGATTGAGCGATATCCGTATTCCTAAATTCGTAGGTAGCAATTCCTTCTCCCATTGTTATTGGGTGATATCCGGCAATAAAAAGTAAGTATGCGTATTTGATATTTGCATCTCCTCTGAAATTAATATTTTCAAACTTAGTAGGACCACTTAATACAAATCTTCGTCCGGCATTTATAATATAAAAAGAATTAATATTGTCGTTCCGATAATCTACCCCATCATATTTTTGAGTAATAGTTATCTCTCCTGCATGTGCAGGTTCAGTAAATGTTGAGGCAATTCCATATTTACCACAAATAACAATTGTTCCTCCGGTATCACCAAGTTTCTGATATGCAGTATAAATATCACCAAGTGGTGATGTGTCCGATGTACCATCTCCCATTCCGTCTGACCTCAGATAGACTGCTTTTTCCTGAGCATTAACAGAAAAGAAAAATGTCAGAAAGAAAAACGGACACATCAATTTTTTTATCAATATTGAATGTGATTTTTTCATTTTTCGATTAATCAACTGGGTACAAATCATTAAAATTTTTGTTGTTTTTTATCAGATTTCTCAGGGTGTAGTGGTTTGCTCTTCTGATTCATCAGTCCAATCGTATGTTCTGAATACACTAACAGGAAAACCATGAACACTTCTCAGATTTGTTACTTTTGTATAACTCCATCCCATCCGTGCAGCAACAGGGATTGGAACATTTGCATTGGTCAATTCTACCGACGAACCTCGAATAACAGTCTCTGCCGGATAGAATATTTTATCAGACCCACAAATCTCAAATAACGAAGGGGGATTACAATCATTTGTTTTCAATCCTCCTGAAACGGGATTAAAATGAACCGTAAGTTTATTTTCACTTATCGTGTAACCTTCATATACAGGACAAAGCCAATTATCATAATAACTTTGTTTATATGTTTTTGATAATGCTAACCATGCCAAACGAGCTCCTACAGGTTTTTTATTCCTGGGATGTATTTGTGTTACATCTTCAACCAAATCATCGTTTACGGTTATTCCCGAGTTTTCAATCTGCGAAAAAGTCTTCGCCTGAACGAAACGCATTGCAGGATTGGCATAATTAGTAGGATAATTTGCACCTCTTATATAAGGTGCTATCATACAAATATGAAACGCAAACTGATTGCCCCAGAGATTTCTCCAGCCATCGACCATTGTTTTCAGATATTTTTCGTACACATAAGGGTAAACCCAATTGCTTTCTCCCTGATACCAAATAGCTCCTGCAATCGGCATATTACGCAATGGGTATATCATCGTGTTGTAAAAACCACCTGCAACCTGATATCCATTTCCGCCCCATGAGGTATTGTGTATTTTTGCATAACTAACCATCTCCGGATCCTGATCAATCCAGTTTCGTTCCATCCATATCTCGATGGGAGTTCCACCCTCGTTGGCGTTAATAAGCCCAATGGGAACCTTTAACTTTTGATATAACATTTTCCCGAAAAAATAACCGATAGCACTAAATGTATCGATGCTTGCGGGTGTACATGCTGTCCATTTTGCATCAAAATCATTGGTTTTTGAGTCCGACTGATAGCGTTTCATGCTCAACACCCGAATGTCGGGATAGTTGGCATTGGATACTTCAAGTGCACCACCCGTACAATCCTTAAGTTTCCATTTCATATTGGATTGTCCTCCACATAACCATACTTCTCCAATCAGAATATTAGTAAACGAAACTGTAGTTGTCCCTGCTGTCGCTGAAATAGTCTGTGGTGTGTTTGTCGCGGAGGGAGTATTTACATTAACACTCCACTTTCCAACTGCATCGGTTATCGCAACAAGAGACTCACCCTCCCAACTGCATTTGATTTGAACTTCTTGGGCGACAGATCCTTCTCCTGTTATATGAAAAAGTGCATTTTGTTGCAGCACCATGTCAGATTGCAGAGTTGGGTCCACCTTTATCACGGGATTCTCTACAAAAAGGCTATTGGTCGAATTTTCTCCTGAAACATTCGAAACTGAACAAATTACAACGAATATGATCAAACATATAACAGACAAAAACTTATGTCTTAAGTTAATAGCATTTTGTTTGTTATTTCTCATTTTATGGCTTTCTGTTTTTCAGGAAAAATAATCCCGACAGATAATCTGTTTGACAGAAATAAACCTGTCGGGATTTTGAAGATTTTGAAGTTCGTTAACTAAACATTATTCTTTTACACAACGAATCGGACGTGGTAATTTAAACGAACCACTTCCTTCAACACGCATATTTGATCCTACTAACTGGCGAAACGCGTAGGAAGTGTTGTCAGGATTAATCGTTGATGTTGTATAATATGCAGCATAACCGAGATACTCTAATTTTCCAGCTTCACGATGTCCTGATGCAGGGAACAATGTTGTCTGACATCCATCTCCATAACATTGCACCAAATGGCTTTGCGTGATTGTTGACATTGTTGAAGTCACATTATTAAAAAAAGCAGGGTAAGTACCAGATGTATATTGTGCTCCTGCAAATGACAGCCACATTTCCTCGCAAGTTGGTACACGGTAACCCGGAGGACATGGATCATAATTGCTTTTTGAACCAGCACGTATGCCATCTGTATAATTTTTGTTTGGGTCTGTTCCTTTTAGATATAAATCCATCTTAGTAAATGGGGCCACACCATCTCCCCATGCACTCGCAGTCAAATCACTCGCCCATTTGTATTCTGTAGTAGTAACGGGAGAATAAAGAGTCATTGGATTGGCAACCCCATCGGCAACTGTAGCCAGAATAGGGTTCACATTAAAGCTGCTCCCAAAAGCACTGTTTATTTTCACCGGCATTGTCAGTTCCCCAAATACTGTAGTTTCATCAGTCCCTGTTGGATTTGTTTTTTGTCCTACAACACGTGAATGAATAAAGGGATCTTTACGCCCCCATTGGTATGTAAACCCATTACTTCCTACATTATCCATTGAGGTATTTACAGCTCCAATGCTCCGGTCTAACCACGTCATCGACTGGCTGTTTGCAGCAAGCAACTTGCTTGTCCATCCAACCAAAGCCATTTGTTCCAATGTATAACCACTCGACCATATATGCCAGCTCCATACAATTGTTCTTACGCCTGCATTTTCAGTATAAAGTGCTACAACTGCGTTGCCCGGGTTACCCGTAGCCGTGAATGATATCATATGAGTCTCGGCATTGTAATGAATATTACGAATAATGTATTCCGGATTCATTGGATCAACCGCATTAGTAACCTGGGTTTTACCATCAGCAGTATTCCATACATATTCAACGTCAGTCCATAAATAATCAGCAGCATCACCGCTTAACTCAGTATTGTCATGCAATTTAACAGGGAAAACATAATCTCCTGCAGTTGGTACTACATAACAATTAGCTAAACCTTCCCCAGAGAGATCAGGATTAGAATTTTTAAAGGTTAAACTATCTACCTGGGTCATTGGAATACTTATCGCAGTTCCTCCGTGATAGAAGTTAAGATTAACAGCGTTTGGTTTCACACTATCGACTGCACTTTTGGCAAATGATTTTACTATTCCTCCATTTTTATATACGCAATAATATCTTTCAGAGAAAGCACTTGTGGCCAGCGAGATAGTGAATATTGCAATTAAGCAAATACTGATTTTTATATTAGTTTTCATATTCCCTCCTGATTTTTAATTTTTAATGATTTTTTTCATACGGATTCCATTTTCATCCGAAATTTGTATAAAATAAACTCCCGTAGGATAATTATGCATCGGCACAGTCACCGCTTTCATCTGAGTGCACTTTTCCCACAATTTTCGTCCGTGTAGGTCTAACAAAAATACTTGTGATTCATTTTGCAATTTATCAACAATCAGTTCACTGATTACAGGATTGGGAAATGCACAAACATCTTCATCTTTTATAGATCCTAACATAGAAGTTGTAACGTTATAATTGTTAAGACTGAAAAACTTCAAATTACTAAAATCGACTGATGATGTCGTTCCATTTGTTTTCATGATTGTCATTGAAGCCTCATCAAAAGTAAGGAATCTGATTTCATCCAGCATTAAGGTCGTTTTTCCTTCGTTCGAAGTATATATATACAACGAATCTTCAGCGTTGACATTTAGTGTTACCACCAGCACGAATGCGGCAAATAACTTAAGAAATTTTTTTTTGTTCATAATAAATTAATTTAAGAGTTTAAAAAATGGTTATTCAGTAATATTTTTTTAGAAATCACTTTACTGATCCTTTTCTAACTAACATCCACGTTTCAGGTTTGCTGATTTCTGCAAAAGTGAATGTATCTGTTTTTTTCCCGTCAGTCATTACAGCATTAAAGCGTATATTATTCCCATTTACATTTATAATAGAAAGAGGTATTGATATCTCAGAAAGATAGCCGTTATCAGCACTTCCATCATTCATAATTCCTGAGACCTTATTTACAACATTAAAACAGGTTGTTTCAGTAGAAATCCAGTCATTCCCCGACCATTTTGAGCAAGCTACTAAGCCTGCCGGATCAATGGTTATTTTAAGAGAATTCTCATTCAGAGAATTTGTAGTGTTGTTATGGATATATAAATCCACGTTATCTCCTGTCGCAACATAACTATCTCGGCGTTCAACAAGTAAATACATATTTTTAGCATCCATTGCTGCACGGAAAACCGTTTGAGTCTGACTCTCGCTACCAATAAACAGGGCATCCGTATGTGTCCAATCGTTTATATTTCCATCAACTATAATATCTTTTACCGGAGCAGTAATACGGTGATTCAGAATAAATCTTCCTATCATAATCCCTCCGCTTTTATGCATAGTTCCAATAAGACTATGAGTCCCATCAATCTCAATACTTCCCCAATAGCCAGTACCCGGAAAAGGTTGAAACCATTCGGTGCTCCAGGATTTATGATTAAAATTACGTGCTTTGCTGTCACCAACCTTCATACTCAAAAGGCTATTAATATTACATGATATGACTGTTTCTCCTGATCTGAATTGTGCCAGATAACCTGCAGCTCCATTTACAAGATTAGTTTGACGATCAGCAGGCCCCACATTATCTCCTGTCAGATGTTGCCAATCGTTTTTTGCATAAACTAATGAAAGCATATAATAGGAGTTCTCATCGGTTGGACCATTATGCTCAATACGTGCTTCCATAAAACCAGCAAGGGTCTCTCCATCATTCAGTAAACGAACACATGGCATCTGATCTGTATAAATACGTCTTCCCTGATTCATATATTTATACTGACGGATTACTTTATAACAATTACCAACTCCTGTCGGCGACCAAGTATTTCCTCCGTCGTTAGAAACAACCATGGAAGTACCAGAATTTCTGTAAACAGGGTCTGTATCAGTAAAATAACATTGCAGTTGGCCTGAAGGCAATTCAAGCAGATATGGCTCCCAGTTAGTACCGGTATAGATTACCTGTTCGGGACCCCATGTAAAACCATTGTCCTTACTACGTCGCATCATTATCCCGTTATACTCCGGACTGGTTTTATACGCTTTGTTTGCCCTGAAAGCAACAACCGCAAGTATATCACCGTTTGATAAAACTGTGGCATCAGCACTTGAATACCTTCGGAGATCCTCACCCAGCGATGAAGTGATCGGCTTTTCTTCAAAAAGCAACTGTCCGTTTGACCATGTTTTAAGATCTGAACTATGAGAATAATAAATACTTGCAGCAATTTGTGCATTCTGATACATTAGCAGATATCCACCATTTTTTTTCTTTTTAACCCGTGAGTAAATTGGTGTCGACACACCCAGAGTAGCAGACGGAACTACCATATATGAATTAAAATCCATTTCCAGAACACTTGAAGCTTCATCTCCCGCATGTGAATCAAGTTTTTCTTCTTCTTTATTTAATTCATAAATGGTATGGACTTTTACAACCTCCTCCGTTATTTTCCCCGGCCCGTTTTTATCTTCGCAAGAACCCATAAGGATACTTGTCATTACAAAAAATATAATATTCATTATTGACTTCATTTTAACTTTTGTTTTATTCATATCATCTTGATTTTTCTCATCTGTCTTTATCCAGACTTCTGAATAGAAAACATTTAGTTCATTTTATAATTCATTGTTTGAGTGCACCTTTACTTTTCTCCAGCCAGTGATTTATCTTTGGTCAATTCCCTGATAAACTCAATTTCTTTTTCACAATAAGGTGTACCATCTGAATGATATATGTCATGAAACCAAATACGGGAATCAAAATCAGTCATATTTGCCCAGGGTAAATGAAAACTCATTTTTCCGTTTACCAAGCCCCAATTGATAGCTCCTATTTTTTCCCTTTTAAGAATCGGAAGAATCTCTTCAAAAGTAGAACGGGGGCGTCCCATGTATTCCGTACAAATCATCGGACGATTAAACCGCTTCAGCATTTTAATAAAAGTTTCCATTTCCTCAGGGCCGTAATAACAGTGAAAGGTCATTATATCGCAATTTTCTCCCAGGAAACTAATTACGTCAAGTGCTGAAGTAGCTCCCTTGTAGCCAGGGCGAATCCACATCGGAGCAGATAATGGTTGCGATGGATTTACTTCACGCGCCCATTTGAAAACCTGACGTAACAGAGGTAGTGTCTGCGCTCCCTGATTAAAATTCTCAGGTTCATTATATAGGCACCACATCAACACACGATCATCATTTTTATACGTTTTCAGTATATCCTGTACATATTTTTTTAGGACACCCCATGTTTCGGGGTTGTTTACTTTTGCTGCTCCTGGTGCTTGTATCCACCGACCTCCACCATGAACACCCGGAATTGGATCGGGTTGTTTCCCTAATTTTGGACTATCATATTTACCCCCATTTGTAAAAAAAGTAATTATTAGTTTCATTCCATGCCTGTCGGCAATATCCATAAACTTATCGAGACGCATTTTGAAACCCTTAGGATCAGCTTCCCATAACATATCATGTAAGAATACACGAACAGTGTTAAAACCTAACTCTTCGGCCATCTTCAGTTCATGATTTATTGTTATAGTATCAAAACTTTCCGTTTGCCACATTTCAAATTGATTAACGGCATTTGAAACGACATAATTCATACCTACTGGCCATACCTGTTTTGCATACCAATCCTTTGCTTTCTCTTCGCTCCACCGTTCCGACTGATTATTTTTAGCTCCGGCAGTCAGTAAAAAACAACAAAACAAGAAGGTATATACTAATCCTTTTTTCACTTTTATTCCTTTTCTCATATTTTTATAATCTCATTTTTATATTCGATTTTCTCATCACATTTCAGTTTAATCAATATCCCGGATTCTGATCTTTATTTGGATCCATTCCCTTATTGTAAAGAAACTCCTGACTGGGGATAGCAAACCAATAACCTCCTTCTCCAACTACAATTCCTTTTTTATTCAATACATATGAAGCTAAATTTCCTGTACGTTTGAGATCATTATAGCGTTTTCCTTCATAGCAAGTTTCATAACCACGCTCTGTAAGAACCAGGTCAATAAATTTTTCTTCTGTATTATAATCGCTTAATTTAAAGTCCACAGAAGGATCTGCTATCGTAGATTTCTTCCCATATGCACGTCGGTGCACCATGTTGAGTTTTTCCATCGCATCAGCAGTGGGAGCACCGTTTGCACGACATTCAGCTTCAGCATAAAACAATAATACATCAGCCAAACGATAAAGAGGTAAGTCGCTACCACCTGAATCGCCAACAGCATCGGTCTCAATAAATTTTTTATTATAAATTTGATCAATACCATTTACTTTAACTACATAGATATTGAAGGCTTTTCGTAAATCGTTGTCAGACCAATTGGCATAAAACGGGTTAGCAGCTGTTGAATGAATCGCGTAATAAGCATTACCGTTAAAGTACTGTTTTCCTCTGTTTAGCATTGCTGCAAAGGCAGAACCATATTCTTTCCCTTCGCGGTATTTCAGATAGAAGATCTCTTCAGTGGAATTTACTAATTTTGGATGATAAAGTTTATAGAAATCATCAGGTTGGCTTACTTCCACTAAACGGTATTTCCCTGAATTGATTACTTCAAGAGCAATATCACGCGCTTTTGTCCATTCTTGTAAGTGCAAATATATTTCCGAAAGAACTGCTTTTGCGGTCATTCTTTGAGCCCGCCCTACTACTGGTTGTGACTCTGGCAGATATTCTGCAGCATATTCCAGATCTTTAGCAGCAAAGGCAAATATTTCATTTTGTGGAATACGGGGTAAATTGGTTTCTTCACTATTTGATAATTCTTTTTCAGTTGAGAGAGGCACCGCTCCCCATAACTGAGCCAGATGTAAATAACAAAAACCCCTCATAAAACGAGCCTCTGCAACTAATTGCTTAATCTCTTTATCTGTAGCTCCTTTTGCATCAGGGGCATAAGCAACTATCACGTTAGCAAAACGTATACTGCGATAAAAACAAGCCCATATACCATCTGTACGGGAAATAATTGTAGGATCACAACCCTGATATTGACCTACAACCTGATAAGAGCCGATGGAGCTAGAATAATCCGCGAGAGCCTCGATAGTGGTATGGTAATAACGGCTAAAGCATTCGTAACGTTTTACCTGATAATAACAGGATAAAAGTACCGCTTCAATATGTTCGGCATCAGTCATAAAACCCTGTGTGGCTTCTTTTACCGGTTTTTCTTCCAGAATTGCCATATCTTCGCAATTAGAGAAACTAAATATGGTAATTAATAATATGATTAATGTATATCTGCTTTTCATAATATTTGTGTAATTTATTAATGAAGATTTATAGTTGCATTCTTATACCCGTAGTAAACCCTTTTGAAGAAGGATAGGAGAAGTTGTCAACTCCCTGACTAACAGAGGATGACCCTCCATAGGTGTTCACGTCGGGATTGTAAAACGGATAAGATGTGACAGTCAATAAGTTCTGTCCACTTAAATAAAAGACACAGGATCGAATCCAACGAAGTTTTTTTAAAGGGATATTGTAGGCTAATTCAATGTTTTTTAATCGAAGGTAAGAACCATCATAGACAAAGCGATCTGACATTCTGAGTGAAGTAGTCGCAGCAGAAGTTAATGCGGGATATTGTGCATTCGGGTTTTCAGGCGTCCAATGATTATACAGAACTTCGCTTAGAGTGTTTATTCCACGTGCACCACTGTAGTTATAGCAAGTACTAGCCATTGCCAGTGAGTAAATATCGTTTCCATATGATCCTTGAGCATAAACACTCAGGGTAAAGTTTTTCCAGGAAACGCTGGTATTCATCCCGAAAGTACTTAGTGGATTTGGATCCCCGATAATATCTTTGTCAAGCTCATTTATCAAGCCACCACTATCGTTGTCAAGATTTTTGTATCGGATACTTCCTGCATCATCATAACCATCTTCAACATAGCCATAAAACACTCCAATCGGTTGACCTTCACGGAGCAGGTTAATGTAATCGTTAATTATTGTAATGCTTCTCTTTGATCCGGGGACATCTTCACCGTAAGGAAGACGATGTACTTTGTTACGGTTGAATGATGCATTTACAGAAAGATCCCAAATCACAGCTTTATCAATCAAACGAGCATCTGCCTGAAATTCAAATCCATTATTCATCATGATACCAATATTTTTTGTTCCGCTGATAAATCCGCTTGATTCCGGCAATTCAACACTATTAAGCAGATCATAAGTTTTTTTCATATAATAATCAGCTGTCAGACGAAACCTGTTTTTCCACAAACCGAGATCAAGTCCAAAATTCCACTGTGCTGTAGTTTCCCATCTCAATGCAAAATTGAAATAACTTGACGGATGGTAGAACTGGTAGGCATCTTTCCCAAAAACAGTTGACATAGGAGTTAAAAGGTCAAAGGTTGAATAAGGACTAATAGCTGTGTTACCTGATTCACCATAGCCGGCACGTAATTTAAGATTATGAATTATGTCAACATCTTTCAGAAAAGATTCTTCTTTAATTCTCCATGCTAAAGCAACCGAAGGGAAATAGCCCCATTTACTGCCTTTACTATATCTTGAAGATCCATCGGCACGAAAACTGACTGTTGCCAAATATCTATCATTATACGTGTAATTTAAACGCCCAAGATAAGACAACATCACCCATTTGGAGTATGTTGCCCCCGGAGTATCTTTCATTTCGGCACTCGCAATATTGTATGTACCACCCAAATCACTCATAAATCCGTGACCTGAAATTGTAGTCCCCTTACTCTCACTTTGTTCATATGTAACCCCCCCCCATCGCAGAGAAATCATGTAAACCTATCTTTTTAGCATAAGTAACTGTATTATCACTATTTAAAGAAAGAGACTCCGATTGATCAATGCTGGCATCGCCGGTTGAAGTTGGATATTTTGTTGTTGTATAATCATCCTGGCGTGCATTTGAGATATTGGCATTCAATGCTATTCTGAAAGTTAGTTCTTTTATAGGTTTATAAATCAATGCAGTATTTGCCATTGTACGGTTAGAAGTCCAAAAGTAACTTTTTTCGCGAATTTGTGCTTCCGGATTATTCTGACCAGAAGGAGAGAAAGGATAAAGTGTGCGTAAGTCTGTATAATTTTCATCCTCATCAAATGGACCGACAGTAGGTGGTGCCATGACAAAGGAACTCAGGATGCCGCTCTGTTTATTTTGTTTTGTGCGGGTATAGGTAAGGTTACTGACAATATTAACTTTTTCTGAAATTTTTTGATTTACATTAGCATGCAGAGATATTTTGTTTATATCGCTTCCTCTTATTATTCCTTCTTCATCATAATAACTGGCACTTAATGCCATACGTGTATTTTCGTTTCCTCCTTTTACAGAAATGGCATGCTCATCAGTTTGTGCAATCCGAAAAGCTAATTCCTGCCAATCGTATCCCACTCCGGCATAATTAATGTCTTCCTCTGAAAAAAAAGGCACACCAAAAGAATTCTGATTGATAATATTCTGGTATTGCATATATTCACTGGCTGTCATCATCGGAAGTCTTCTTGCAACAGAAGAGTATCCCAATCTACCATTATAATCGACTTGAACAGAACCTGAACTGCCTTGTTTTGTGGTTACAATAATTACTCCGTTTGCTCCGCGGGAACCATAGATTGCTGTAGCAGAAGCATCTTTGAGCACCTCGATACTCTCAACATCTGACACGTTGAACATATTGGCTGTCCCAGGAAACCCATCTATAATCCACAAAGGATCATTTCCTCCCATAATTGAATTAGTTCCACGTATACGGATTTGAGGTGTTGCTCCTGGTTCCGAGCTGGTCATACGCACCTCAACGCCAGGCAGACGTCCTTGCAATGATTGAGCAATTGTGGTGTTACTAAATGTGGAAAGTTGGTCTCCCTGTATTGAAGCTACAGCTCCTGTAAGATCTCTTTTTTTTACCGAGCCATAACCTATACCTATTACTTTTACTTCTTCAAGCATGTATTTATTGGTTTCCATCTGCACATTTATGGTTGATCTTTGCTGAACAGCAATCTCTTTTGTCATCATGCTCAAGTGTTTAAACTCAAGAATAGCGTTTCCAGATATGTCTGGAAACGCGTAACTCCCATCAAATCCAGTAGTAACTCCCTTCCCGGGATTATCCTTTAAAATAATTACTGCTCCAATTAGTGGTTCGTTCTTTTCATCCGTTACAACCCCGGAGACTGTAATCAACTTTGATTCCTCCAGTTTGGCTTTTTCTTTACTTTTGCTAAGCGTAATAACTTTACCCTGAACTGAAAAAGCGATATTCGTATTTTTAAAAACCTCATGTAGAGCCTGTTCTAATGATACATTTTTAAGTGATAATGTAATACGCTGCTCCAGATTAACTATATCACTACTGTACATGAACGAAAAACCTGATTGGTTTTCAATAAGTTTAATAACATTCCTTAGTGGGGTATTCTTTTCTGAAATAGAAATTTTAGTGTTCGATTGTGTTTGAGCAGGAACAACTTCGGTAATAGAAAAAGCGATGAGGAACACTAATAAGCATTTAATTAAGATTTTAAACCGCTTTCCCCCCGGTAGTTTTTTTATTTCTTCATTCATGGTGATTTAAATAAGTACTAAGATTATACATAGAAATTCAAGTCTGCAATTGCGTAAGTATTACACATTCATATAATTAATACGTAACGAACAAAAAAACACCCCTATTCAATTAGTAATATTTTATTTCGGCTGACAACTACAGTCTGAGAATGGACATCTCATGTTATCAATACATTATAAATCCGAAGAAAATTTAAGATAGCTCAGATTTCTTTAATTAATTAACATTCTTAAGTATAACTGACAATGTTTTCTCAACAATTTCAAAGCTTGTATCTTTTAAGATTACTTTTTTATCCTTATCCAATAAATACAATGTGGGCATTGCCTTCAAATCGTAAAGTTCATTATTATTAACAGAGAATGTTCTATCATAAGCATTAATCCATTGGCGGGGGAAAGAACTTTCATACTTAAACCATGATTTTAAATCATGATCAGTATATATGTTTAGTACTTTTAAAACCGGTATTTTACCTGTTTTCTTTGTTAATATATCTGAGATTATCTTTGATTCTTTAATTTCATTGTGCATTGTCATACATGCCGGGCATTCAGGATTTGCAAACAATAAAATAATATATTCCGAATTAATATCATACAATTCCATTTCTACAGCGTTCGGAAGCGTAAAACTAAAGTTAGTTGCACGTGTATTTATCCGATTCTTTCTCATTAAGTTTAACTGATAAACTGCACGTGTTTTTTGCTTTGAATTTTTGATATCTAATCCCAGATATCTTTCTAAAACCGGAATATAATACTCTTCATTACGAACAGGAGAATTGGGATCAAAAAAATATTTTTCCGATAGTTTTAACAAACTCTCAAGTACAATAGGATTATTTGAATATGAAGCTATCATTTGATGTAATGACTTTACCGCTACTGAGTTCGGTACTTCTGACAAAAGATAAATATAATCTATAAACAATCTATCGATTACACCTGTCGATTTTTTGAGTAACAAACTATCCGTTTCACACCAGTAATGCATGAGCATATATTCTTTTTTAGGTCCCTCCTGATTATAAATCAGCGGTATCTGTACAACTTTACTTTGTTGAAACGCTAAACAAGAAGCAAAAAATAATATTAAGAAAGACAAAGTGAACAGCCACCTTAAATTATTTTTTCTTTCCCAGTTTACAAAAACAAATTGATTTCTAAGGTTTGTAAACATATTACACGCTATTTTATCTATATAATTCAAACTTTGCACTCTTTAATTGGCTATTTTTATGAAAGTTACAAATCTGAAAAATCAAAGAAGTGTAGTTGATTTCTTAAAGTGCGCAGAAGTGCGGTCATTTGATTCTCAACAGTTTTAATTGAAATTGATAATTTTTCGGAAATTTCTTTATTCGATAACCCTTGTTCGCGACTTAAACGAAAAATCTCACGCCGTCGTTCGGGAAGTTTATCAATAATCTTATCAGCCAACTCACATAAATTATCGAATTCTACTTTAAACTCTGTTTCTTCGGTGATATCAGAGGGAAATGCGGCATAAAAATTAGCTCGTTTTGTTTGTTCCGACTTTTGCTTGCGAAGTAAAGAAATCATTTCATTATATGCTATTGAGAAAAGCAAAGATTTAATTGACTTGGTTTTATCAAGCAATGCTCTTTTTTTCCATAACAGGATGAACACATTCTGCGTAACATCCTCTGCAATATAGTAATCCTTAGAGATACTCAGCACAAACCCGAAAATTGTTTCTGAATATCTGAAAAACAGCATATCGAATGCTTTTAGCTCACTTTTTGGAGACAAAAGCATTTCTATTAAGTCAATATCTGATAATTTTGTGTTTTTCAATGATGATAATTTTACCTTAAGCCCGCTAAGTATATCCTCTTTCTCTCTAAAGTATCATTTTCTTCAATGGTATAATTAATTAACAACGCCTTCTTCATATTTTCAAGAAACTGATTTAAATTCTCAGACTTAATTTTGGCTGTTAATAACATATCGTTCAATTTCTTGTCTTTAATAATAAAATCAACATTATACCAATCTCCTAATTTATAAATAACATTTTCTAAAGTTTCATCTTCGAATCTTAATTCGCCATTAATCCATGATTTTGATATATCAACTGATTTTTCAAAACATGTAAGAGATTTGGATGCAACCGCATATCTTGCCATTGAGCCAGGAGTCATAACTAATTTCTGTTCTGCATTCTCCAATATAACACGACCTTCGAGAAGAGACGCTTCAAAAATTCCTTTCTTTGTAAATGCATACACGTTGAATTTTGTCCCGGTAACAACGGTCTTCATCATGGGGTTATTTACAATAAATGGATGATCTTTATCTGATTTTACTTCAAAGTACGCTTCCCCATCAAGAAAAACATGACGTTCTTTCCCTTTGAAATGATTAGGATAGCGAAAAACAGTGGATTGATTCAACCATACATGCGTACTATCACTTAATGTCAATTGGGTAATAGTTCCGGGCAAAGTTGATACTTCAAGCATTGCTAATTCAATCTTGTCTGATTGCTTAGTTGAAAACAACAAAAAGAACAATGACAATAACAGAGGAATAAAGAGAATAGCGGCAATACGATTGAATACACCTATTGATTGAATGTAAAACCTTTTCTTTGGGGCAGATTCTTTGGAGGGCCCAATCTTCTTATGAATCCCATTTAACATATCATTGAAGTCTGGTTTTCCTTTTTTCACTGATATATTATAGTTATCCCAAATTCTTTTGAGTTTTTCTCTGGATTCGGGGGATATCAGAACGTGGTACGTCCACAACGATTTCTCACCCTTATTACTTTCCCGTAAATATTTTAACAATTCTTTTTCTTCCATTTTAGCGCTTATAAGCTAAATACATTACGAAATATGTAATAGAAAACCCCTACTGAGCCATATAAGTTAGCTGGAGATTAGTCACATTTGAATTTTGTGTTTAGCTTAAATATCTGTATAAATTTTGTTTTACAAACTTAGAAATAAATTTTCATACATTTCATACACTTCTCAAATTTTCTTTTTTTTAATAACTTAACTATAATAATTAATTGGGCAGCCGAACATCAATAAAATTATGGATAAAATTGACCGGATTCACCGGAATATTGTGAATGAATAGTAAAGAGTAAAAAATCACGGTGATAAGACTATATTTTAAGAACTGGCCACAGAGTCTGCAAGCACTAGATTAGAGTGCTAAGAGTGTCTTCATCGATTTATGGAGCGACAGCATAAAGAACGCCTTGAAAACCGAAAAAAGCAAAAATACAGGCTGCTTTCTTTCTCTTGAAAACATATCTTAATAATCTCAATTATAAAGAATTACCTTCAGGAGGACAGGAGAAGCTACCAGTGCTGGAATGACTTGACTTTATCAAGAATGCTTAAAATGTTTTATTGGCAGACAATCCGTGAGTGGGCAAAACTCATTTTACCATAGAACTTGGATTAAAGGTTTGTTTAGCAGGCTATTAGGTTTTTTTATCGCAATTCAGGGATTGCTCCCAAAACTAAGAGAATCCCACTCAGAGAGAACTTCAATGTAATTGGAAGCTAGATTTGAAAGATATGATTTAGTTAACTTTGATAAATTTGGATACGTTTCTTTTGACAAAATGGAGCTGAACTCTTATTTCTCCCAAACTCCGCCCTATTATTTTTTTTCAACGGTTGACTTTGGCTTACAACTCGACTGATTTTCAAAAAATGACGGTTGACTTTGCTGCACAAATCAACCATGTACCAAACGCACATCGCCGATGTAGTGGTTGTACATCGGCGATGTGGTAATCGTGCATCGGGCTTGTAAAGTCGGTACATCGGCGATGTAATTATATTGCATCGGCGATGTAAAAAGTCTGTTACGTTGAAGGAGGTACCAAACTGTTAAGCTAAAACTTCAATTTTTTTGTACAGAAAATCACTCATCAAGTTCTTTTTACTTCTTGAAAGACATCTGATTTCGATGCTATACTTACCTGCTGGAAGTGCTGGTATTAGCAAGTGCACTGAAGATGGCGAAATGCCTGAATAGCTCGCAGCACGAAAATGCGTATGTGGTTCTTCAGAGGATATAAAAAATACGCCTTGTCTGTTGTCGTGTGGGTCGAACTTCAAATTTGAACCTTCAAGCTTTCCAATATTTCCCGGCGTAGCAATCAGATCTTCTTTTTCACTTACTGCATCGAAAAATGACTTCAACCACGGACTGTAAAGCGATCTTGTCACCTTTTTTACCTTGATTTTTTTGGAAAACATTTGCATCCGTTTTCCCGAAGAAATACGTATGTTCAACTCATGTCGTTTAGGATCATAACTGTCAAAAAAGTCATCAAAAACGCCGGTAATAGTTGTTCGTACCTGAAACAGGGGAGTTGATACACTATGCCCTTCCTCGGTAAAATGCATAACAGCTTGTGTAAGTCGCTCGAAATATGCCAAAGCCTGAGGACGTGTCAGTCCGCTGCCTTCTTGTATCATGTATTTGATAACATCTTCCAGATCTTTATTCTCCAGACGATGAACCTTGGCAATGTAATTCTTTGAATTTTCACTCAGGGCGTTTTGCACCAAACAGTATTCAATCATAATCAGTAGGTTTTTTGTGAAGTTTGTAAGGGTTTATAAATTCCAAATCACGCGTAAACATACATTGATTTGGGAATACAAATATAATATTTTATTACATATTATACAACAAACATTGTCTGTTTTTCAGTATTTGTCAACTCATTTATGCCATCACATTTTGTTGGATTCTAGTTAATTTAATAATTTGCATTCATGTAGAATGGAGTTCGTGTTTCACAGCATTATGTTGAGGTTTTTAATTGTTTTTATTAAATTTGCAGCAAACATACCAACACATGAAACATATATTGTTTGCTTTAGCCGCCATATTTGTAACATTGATTACTTGCGCTCAGCAAACATACCACATACTGAAGGATACTACAGATTCCAATTCTATTGTTTTGAAAACACAGCAAATCAAAGAAGTTGATGTGCGTTCCAGGTATCCGTTGTCAAAAATAAAATCGGTCTCATCAGGAATCTCCGTTGATATAAATGAACTAAAAAAGATCCCCAATTTAATGGGAGATTCTGACCCGTTTAAAGCGCTTCAATATATGGGTGGAATTTCGCAGGCTGGCGAAGCGAGTGCGAATATAAATGTAAGGGGAGGTGATAACGATCAGAATCTGATTCTTTTAAATGGAAGCCAGGTTGAGAGTCCAACGCATATATTGGGACTTTTCTCTATCTTCAATCCTGAACTGATTGATCAAATGAGGTATTATAAATCAGGGATCCCGGCTGAATATGGAGGGCGGCTCTCGTCTGTTATCGATATAAGAAACAATGTGCAAACTCCTGATAAAACAGAAATTGCCGGTAATTTGGGGATATTGGCATCCCGGATATCTGTTAAGACATCCATAAATAAGGATGTTGCTGTGTATGCTGCACTAAGAATGAGTTATTTGGGTGCTGTTGTGATGCCTGCGTTGGTGTGTTTGGGTATTGATCCCAAACTGGCTCAAAATAATTTTGAATTTTACGATACAAATCTTGGGTTTAATTACAAATTAAGTGCTGCAACCAGACTGTCGGGTCATTTCTATGCCGGAAATGACAGATTGGAAGTTTCAAGTAACAGTAAATTCGCTATTGAGGACAATACCTCAAGTTGGGGAAATCGTGTCGGGGGCGTACAACTCAGTCATGTTTTTACGCCGGTGTTCAGTATGATACATAGTTTCAATGTGTCAAATTTCAATATGGCTACTCGTTTAAATTGGCTTAATGCTCCCTATAATGTCAATTCAGACAGAACTACCTATAATTATAAGTCCGATTTTATATTGATTGCCAATAATCATAACATTAAAACGGGTTTTGATTTTATGGTAGCTAACTTGCTCCCTTTTGCTTTCAATAAGGAAACGAATGATACCCTTAATTTCAGTCTTAAATATAATCAGTTTACCGATATCGCATTGTATTTTCGTGATGAATGGGAAAAAGGTCCGTTATTGATAAATGCAGGCATAAGAGCCGGTGTTCATCTTAAACATCCGGACAGATTATATAATACTTCAATGAGAATAAAAGACCTGATGTCTACTGAAAAGTTATATAAAGCAATAGAACCCAGATTCTTTAGCCGTTTGATGTTAAATGAAGCATCATCTCTGAAAATTTCTGCCAGTAAACATTTTCAGTTTTCAAACAGGGTTCAGTTAATTAACCTGGGGCTGCCGGTGGAGATTTTTGTGTCGGCATCAGAGTGGGTTAAGCCCTCTTCTTTATGGCATTTTTCAGGTGGTTATTTCAGAAGCCTGAACGATAATAAATGGGAATTTAGCGTGGAAGCATATTATAAAACATTTTCAAATCTGCTTGAATACGGAGGAAAACTAAACGATTTAATGACAGAAGATAATGTTGAAACATTGCTTTTCAGGGGAAGAGCTTATGCTTATGGCTCTGAATTTATGCTTCGAAAGAATTTCGGAAATTTTACCGGTTGGTTTAATTATACGCTGGGGTGGAATTTCAGACAATTTGATGATATAAACAACGGTTTGCCTTATCTGGCTACCAATGACCGCCGGCATGATATGTCGCTAATTGGTATTTATCAGGTTAATGACAAACTAACGCTGAGTGCTACATATGTATATGCAACAGGGAGCCGTCTGAACCTGCCGAGAAGCTGGTATATTGTGGATGGCAATGTAGTTCTTGAATATAGTAAACATAATTCATTTGTGATGCCAGATTACCACCGCCTGGATTTGTCGCTTGTTTATAAATTGCCGGTTTGGAATAAATTGCACTCAGAATTGAATTTCTCATTATATAATGTGTATAACAGGGCAAATCCATTTATGGTATATTATAAAACGGTGGCTGATGAGGGTAACTTTGATTATCAGATAAAGATGCATTATCTGATACCGATACTTCCGTCTTTATCGTGGACTTTCCGGTTCTAATTCAAAAAATATGGCACAAAACATACACAAATGAAGAAATACGTCTATATAATTATTTTTATCGGGCTAATTGCAAGTTGTAATCCTGATCTGGATTATACGATAAAGGGATATACACAGAAAATTATCGTTGAAGGTGTTATTGAATCCGGGAAATATCCGTTGGTTTATCTTTCTTTGAATGTGCCACTGTCAAAGTCAGTAGATACCACTACCATTCTTGATTATGTAATCCGATATGCAAAAGTGACAGTTAGTGACGGTGATAAAACTGAGATACTAACCTCAAAATGGGATAAAAGCTATTTTCCGCCTTATGTTTATAAAGGTACTGAAATTATCGGGGAAGAAGGTAAAACTTATGACCTGAAGGTAGAGTATGGAGGATATACCTTATACTCCAGTACAACGATACCAGCTGGTTTTCAGGTTGAATCAGTTGGTATGGGTCAAACAGATGTTGATTCGCTGCGGGTGTTGGCAGTAAGAATCAATCTGAATGATAAGGTGAAAAACTCGTATCGTATTCAAACCAGAAAAAGAAAAGATACACGATTTATAAAAACACCTGTTCTTTTTAATGATGGATTGAACTTAAGTGGTATTCAAACATTTCAGATAAGTCCTTATCCTGCCAAAACAGACTCGTCATTTGCTGAAGGAAAGTTTTTTGTGGTGGGTGATACAGTGGATATCAAAATTTCAGCCATCGATAGTGTGTCAACACTTTTTTTTAAACACCTGAACCTGTTTTCTCTGGTTTCAGGAAATATTGCTGTCACTGAAGTCAAGCCGCTTCATTCGAATATTAGTGAGCCGGGTTTTGGAATCTGGTATGGGGCAGCGGTTAGGAACGAGAGAGTTATAATAAAATAGCAAAAGAGTGAAAACCCTTTTGCTATTTTATATTATTGCAGATTTATTATTTATTCGTATGATTCAACCATTTCTTCAATCTTGCTAATCAAATTATCAAAGCCAGTCTGAACAAATTCTTCGGCAC
Source organism: Bacteroidota bacterium (assembly GCA_023459355.1). Taxonomy (GTDB): domain Bacteria; phylum Bacteroidota; class Bacteroidia; order Bacteroidales; family Paludibacteraceae; genus Paludibacter. The sequence continues at coordinate 115,591 of JAEWUM010000040.1, forward strand.
TTACCTTAGAGCCATCACTTAAAACAAAACGGGGAGTTGGAACATAATCGGTATAAGTTTGAATTTCATATTGACCGGTATAACTGTTGTAATAGTAACGCTCTTTGGATACTTCTTCAATATACAATTCAGCTTCAGCAAATTTTCTGTTTTCTTCAACAAAGAAAGCAATGCAGATAAGGTGTTTGTTGAGAATTCTAACCATTTCATTTGCATATTGTTTCTCTGTTAACTGCGGATTTCCGTTAACGATTCTAATCTCTTTTGCTAGCTCCTCGAAGTCAGTAGTTCCTCCTTTTATTGCGATGTCCATCGCCTGAAAGTAAAGAGCAAAATCTTCTATTGCATCCTCAGGTGTATCATTTTCAAAGGCATTCTGGAGTTGTTCTTCCGTGAGTTTTCCGTTTAACTCAGCAGTAGATTTAAGTATTATTGTTTTACCTTTCTTGAATTCGTAAGACTCAGATGCTTTTTTCTTGCTGTTCTTCACTTCTGCAGTCCAGCTATAGCTGTCAATATTGAGTGTTTGTGTTACCTGTTCAGGTGAGCCGTCGCTGTAGTATGATCCGTTAAAACTTGCACTCATCACTACATTTGAATTCACTTTCATGGTGAAAGTAATCTTTGAAGGATAATAATCCTCTGATTCCGGGACTTTTACAGAAGACTCTTCGTAATTAACTGTTATTTCGGCATTGTTCGTTGTCGTAACTGAATCGGCAGGGAAGTGCATAATGAGTTTGTTAACGAGGGTTCTCGTTTTGTCCATTTCTCCTGTTTGAAAGTTGTAGCTGTATTCACCCCATACATCGCTATCGACATAGCTAACCCTCATTTGTTTGTCGAAGTTACTGATTGCATTTTTATTGCCTTTTCTTAAATCAGAGATCAACTTTTGCATAGGAGCATCATAGTAACCATCAGATTCATTCAGGGCAATCATGTTTGTCATAGCTACCATGGCCTCTGTTTCAAGTAGCCCTTCCATGGCATTGACGAGTTGAATGCCGTTTTCCTCAATCTTCTGTTTTTGTTCTTCAACAGGTAATTTTGAGAATTTGAGTTCCTTGTCTAAGTCTAATTCTGAATCGCAAGCGATTGTAGATAGCAGGATTACTCCTAGTGACAGAAATAAATTAGTTTTTTTCATAATTCAATAAATTAATTAAAAGTTTAAATGGATTAAAAATGTCTATACGTATGTTTTTCGGTTTTTGCAGTATATTTGTGTTTATAGGTCTGTGTATGATAAGGTAACGGTGAATTTATTTATGCAAAGATATATGTATTTTTCTTAATTTCATTGTTTTTTTGTGACAACAATGATTTTTTTTATTAAAAATCAGAAAAAAACCTCCCCGTTTGTCACCCTCAATTTAATTTGTTGCTCGGTAAGTTTTAATTCTTTGTTGTTGATTGCAGCTTCTACAATACTTTTGTTGTAGGTATTCACCTCTTCTGAACGGAGAAATTCAGCAGGATTTATCCACCTCGCGTCGAGAATTTCCGAATCATCATGTATTTTTATGTCGTAAGATAAAGCTTTTGCGGTACACACGAGATAGAGATTTGATTCTCCAAACTGGCCGTTGCGGAAATGTCCGATGTTCATGATGGACTCAAAACGAATATCGATGCCGGTTTCCTCAAATACTTCTCTTGTAAGCGCTTCTTTAATTGATTCGTTTTTTTCAATATGTCCGCCGGGAAGTTTATAGCCTGTTGAAAAACGATCTTTGATAACCAGAAGTTTATGTTCGTGGAATACGATTGCACCCACGCCCACGATGTAGTTTTTTGTTGCCGGGACAAATGCTTCGGGATTTATTTTTTTGACAAGCATAAGATTTCGTTCGTCGCAGTGGTGAAACTCAAAGCCAAGTAGCGTAAGTGCAGGAATAAGTGCAGCTTTCTCAATCGGGATTTTAATCCACACCAGATTTTTATCGTGTTTGGATGCTAATAATCTTTCTATTGCTGTTTTTAATTCGGTTCTGTCTTCCGGAAGGCTTTCCTGGTCGATGATGATCCCGTTGTACTGATTCTCTGTAGTTCTTATCATTCTTCTTTAGTTATAAATAAGTTGCAGGTGTTTTTGTTGTCCAAAAGTAAAGGTTTTATGCTGAAGTCACAAGCGTTTTTTGTCAATTTTATTTTGCCGGTTTCATTTCCAATTGCTTTCCGGATAAAATATTATCTTTGCATATCCGGTTTTGAAGCACCCTGAGTAATTTCTGAGATACAAGAGCTGTTGATTTAATAAATTATATGAAATACCCGATCAATTATATATATTCCGATATTCGCCGGAAAACGGAGGATTTTATTCGCATCAAAGAGTCAGGCGAATCCCTGAGTGCGGCCAATGGTGAGGTGTTGGATTTGTTGCATGAGTTGCTTGATTATCAGTCGAAGTTAGAAGCGCAGGTTGTGAAACTGGCTGAAAACGAGCGTTCGGGAAGGAAGAAGGCTGAAGAAGCATTGAGCAAAACAAAACTTCAGCTCGAAGATGTGTTGGAAGGAGCAAACATCGGTACACTCGAGTGGAATGTACAAACTGGTAAGGTGAAATTTAACAGTATCTGGGCTAAAAATCTTGGATATACCAGTACAGAAATAAAAATCGGACTTGCTTTGCTGGGAAAGAAAGGTTGGAGAGCTATTACACATCCCGACGATATTCCTTTTGCCGATGAAATGTTGCAAAAACATTTTTCGGGAGAATTACCCTTTCATTCAGTGGAAGTGAGAATGCGACATAAAAAAGGTCATTGGGTCTGGTTTCATCAGGTTGGCAGAGTGAAAACGTGGACTGCAGACGGAAAACCTTTGTTGATGTACGGTACGCATATCGACATTACCTGCCGGAAACAGATGGAGGAGCAGTTAAAAAATGATATTGAGGAGAAAAAAAGGGCGCAACAGGCATTGGTTGATTTGAATAACGAGTTGGAAGCGCGTATCAGAGAAAGAACAATTCAAATGCTGAATATAACAGTTGATGTGGAAGAACGGGAGCGAAACCGGTTTTCGGCTGAGCTGCACGACGGAATGGGACCGTTGCTTTCTACTATTAAATTATATTTTCAGTGGCTCGCCGATACTGACGACCCTGAGAAGAAAAAGATAATTGTGGAAAAGGGGAGTCACAGCATTGAAATGGCAATTCAGACAGCACGTGAGATGGCGCGCGGGTTAAGTTCTCAGTTTCTGTCAGAAGTCGGATATATCAGTGCATTAAATGATTTTGTGCAACAAATCAACCTGACACGAAAAATCAGTATCAATTTCGTAGCGAATTCAGATGACCGTTTTGGTAGTTTTCAGGAACTCATGCTTTACAGAATCACGACCGAACTGATTAAAAACACCCTTACCTATGCCCATGCATCCAGGGTAGATATAACATTTGATTATAATCAGTTAAAGAAGATAATTATATTTGCTTATGCTGATGACGGAGTGGGTTTTGATTGGGAGGAAATCAGAAAACAAAAAAAAGGACTCGGATTGATGAATATCCAGCAACGGGTTCTGATTATGAAGGGAGATGTTGAAGTAAAAGCCAGACCCGGGGAAGGAATGCAGGTTTTGATACAAATACCCGTAGGTAATAAATCCGAAGAGGTTAAAATATAGTCGTAATGAATAAGATAATTGTAGTTGATGATCATGCTTTATTTCGGGAAGGGATAAAACTATTGATTGAAAATGAAGGTTTGGGTAAGGTCATAGCCGAGGCGGAAAATGGACAGGTATTGCTGGAAATGCTTGAGACACTTGAGCCTGATTTGGTCATTATGGACATTGAAATGCCGGTAATGGGCGGCTTGGAGGCTACACGCAAAGCATTGCAGATACGTCCGGAACTCAGAGTTTTAGTCCTTACCATGTTGAACGATAAGGCTAATTATTTTGAAATGACAGATGCCGGAGTTTCCGGATTTGTCTTGAAAACCGCAGGTAAACAGGAATTTGAAAGAGCAATTAATACCATCATCCGGGGAGCGTGTTATTTTTCTAACGATGTGTTGCGTCAGATTATTCTCAATATGGACCACAACGGAGAAATGATGTTTAACAAAGCCGATCGGCATCATGAAAAATTAACCTCGCGTGAAACGGAGGTGTTGCAGTATTTTTGTGAGGGATTAACTGTAAGTGAAATTGCTTTAAAGTTATTCATAAGCAATAAAACTGTTGAATCACACCGCTCAGCATTGCTGAAAAAGACGAATACCAAAAACACCGTCAATCTGGTACTTTATGCCATAAAGCATAATATTGTTTCCATCTAAATTATTTTGTGTTAAATCAGGGTTTACACGGATGCAAAATCAGGGTTTACACTTAGTCTGATTTTTTGTGTTTATCTTAATTTTGTAAGTCTAATGGCAGCTTGTTTGATTGGCAATGCAAAATCATCAAATATTATTGGATATATGGAAATTTCAAACTATCAAACCACTCAAAATACAAAAATCAGTCTGTTCCCGAATCCTACGGCTGATTTCTTTCGTGTCAGTGGTATTGTGGGTACCGCTAAGTTGATTATCAGTAATATCCACTGTAAAATTCTGATGACAAAAGAAGAAGTTTCAAGCGATGAGGATATTTGCGTGAAATCTTTACCTAAAGGAATTTACATAGCAAAGATTATTTCAAAGAGAGGAGTTGAAAGAAGAAAGCTGGAGAAGAAATAGCCATGATATTTCAACCTTAAAGAGTTTATTTGTTACAAGGGAGCGGCAGTATGAATGTCGCTCCTTTTTTAATTTTCTATTTGTATTTTGTCTGAAGAAATTCTATGGTTTGTTGCATCATTATTTTTAAAATTTCAATATCGATGTCAGATAACTTATTGACATAAATACAGCCTTTACCCATTTTGAATTTACCCAGTTCATTTAGTAATGCTTCCTGTCCGGCACAACCTGAATATACATAGAGGGAGATAGCCGCTTTTCGTGGCGAGAATCCAATGAGAGGCCAGTCGCCTTCCTGCCGGCTACGCTCTGATTTATAATGATAACTCCCAAATCCGATGATTGTACCACCCCACATCTTAGGTTCAAAACCGGTTAAGTTTTGCATGAGTTTCAGTAATTCAAAACTGTCCTTCTTTTTTAGTTCGGTTTCAGCGAAGGTGTTGATGAAAGTTGCTACATCAGCATCGTTCTGTTTGGTTTTTATTTCGGCCACAGGGTTATTTATTTTAAAGTCATTTTGTATTCTGCAATTTTCTTAAAGTTATCAACCTGATTGGGTTGTTCAATGATTAATATTAACGGAATTAACTTCCCGATTGTTTTTGCCTCAGCAAAAGAAGTTTTAATGTCATTGCCGATATCCAGCAACATGACTCCTTCGCGCGTTTTTTCAGTAAAGTAAAAACTGGTTTTGATACAATTATTCCAAAGAGAAAGCCAGACTATTGTTTTCTTTTTGTTGGTTATTTTGCATAGCCACGCTTTCCCATCGTGGTAGTATCGCCACTCCGCGTTCAAGCCCAATGCTGATATAATGTTCTCAATTTGCAGATAGGTTTGCAAAAGTTGTTTGCTAAGAATATCTTCGAACAGCTTGTTGTCGGGTAATTGATCCGGGTCTGTAAGGAGTTGGGTGGTATTCATGGCGTTTTCTTTAAACGCCAAAAATAGTTAATAGTTTGAAAACAAAAAACAGTTTAACTATTCGCGATTCACTATTCGCTACTCACTATTACCCCTTTGTTTGAATATTTTTTGTAAATTTGCATCTTCAAAAATTTGTATGATATAATTGTATGAAATTCAACGAATATTCTCAGTTAAACTTATCGGAAATCAATAAGAAAATGCTCTCTTTCTGGAAAGAGCAGGACGTGTTTCATAAGAGTGTTGCCTTGCGGGAGGGTAAGCCGTCGTTCGTGTTTTATGAAGGTCCGCCTTCGGCCAACGGGATGCCGGGGATTCACCACGTGATGGCGCGTGCGATTAAAGACATCTTCTGCCGCTATAAAACCATGCAGGGTTTTCAGGTGAAAAGGAAAGCGGGTTGGGATACGCATGGCTTGCCGGTTGAACTGGGCGTTGAGAAAGCATTGGGTATCACCAAAGAGGATATCGGGAAAACTGTTACGGTGGAGGAATACAACGCTGCCTGCCGCCGTGATGTGATGAAATATACCAGAGAATGGGAAGATCTGACTGAGAAAATGGGTTACTGGGTCGATATGGATGATCCGTATATTACTTATGATAACCGTTATATAGAAACTTTGTGGTGGTTGCTCAAACAGCTTTATAACAAAGGACTGCTTTACAAGGGTTATACCATTCAGCCCTATTCTCCTGCTGCAGGTACTGGTTTGAGTACGCACGAGCTGAATCAGCCCGGATGCTACCGTGATGTGAAGGATACAACCTGTGTGGCGCAGTTTCGCCTCCCCCTAACCCCCTCCAAAGGAGGGGAAACTGTTGGAGAAAGAAATTCCGAACAGTTACAAAAGTTGTTTAAGGCATTCTCCCTCCCCTCAGGGGAGGGCTGGGGTGAGGTGTATTTCTTAGCCTGGACAACCACGCCCTGGACTTTGCCATCGAATACGGCTTTGTGCGTGGGTCCGAACATCAGCTACGTGTTGGTTAACTCCTTCAATCCTTATACACATGCTCCGGTGTCGCTGATTTTGGCAAAAGACCTGGTGGCAGCACATTTCAACCCGAAAAACGCGGAACTGAAACTGACAGATTATGTGCCCGGAGACAAAAATATTCCTTATGAAATTGTAGGGGAATGTAAAGGCGCTGATTTAATGGGGGTTCAGTATGAACAGCTTATTCCCTGGGTGAATCCGGGAAATGGTGCATTCAAAGTAATAACAGGTGATTTCGTGACAACGGAAGATGGTACGGGTATAGTGCACATTGCACCGACCTTTGGTGCCGACGACGACCGGGTGGCAAAACAACACGGTGTTCCGGCTTTGTTGCTGATTGATAAGGATGGCAATCGTCAGCCGATGGTTGACAGGACTGGTAAGTTTTTTAAATTAGATGATTTGGATGCTCAGTTTGTGGCTCAAAACGTTCATGTTGAACTGTATAAAGAATTTGCCGGTAGTTTTGTTAAAAACGCCTACGATGAAGCATTGAAAGATAGTGAAACTACTCTGGACATCGATCTCTGCGTGATGCTGAAGCAACAAGGACTGGCATTCAAAATAGAAAAACATGTCCATAATTATCCGCATTGCTGGCGTACGGACAAACCGGTACTTTATTACCCACTTGATAGTTGGTTTATCAAAACAACGGCTTGTCGCGATGAGATGATCACGCTTAATAATACCATCAACTGGAAACCGCAATCGACCGGAACAGGTCGTTTTGGCAAGTGGCTCGAAAACCTGCAGGACTGGAACCTGAGTCGCAGTCGCTATTGGGGAACGCCACTTCCGATCTGGAGAACAGAAGACGGAACAGAAGAAATTTGCATCGGTTCTACAGCAGAATTGATGCTGGAAATTGAGCAGTCAATCAAAGCTGGTTTCATGACTGAAAATCCGTATAAGAACTTTAAACCAGGTGTTTATTCGGCTGAAAATTATTCGGTAGAAAACATCGATTTACACAGACCGTTCGTAGATAATATCGTGCTGGTATCTGCTTCGGGCAAACCAATGAAAAGGGAATTAGACCTGATTGATGTGTGGTTCGATTCGGGTGCAATGCCTTATGCACAATTGCATTATCCTTTTGAAAACAAGGACTTGGTTGAATCAGGATCGTTCTTCCCTGCTGATTTTATAAGTGAAGGCGTTGATCAGACCCGTGGATGGTTCTTCACCCTGCATGCCATCAGCACGATGGTACGTGGTTCAGTCGCGTTCAAAAGTGTTATTTCGAACGGACTGGTACTCGACAAAAACGGCAATAAGATGTCGAAACGGCTGGGGAATGCGGTGGATCCGTTTACGACCATCGAGAAATATGGCTCCGATCCGTTGCGTTGGTATATGATGACCAATGCATCGCCCTGGGATAACTTAAAGTTTGATGTAGAGGGAATTGAAGAAGTCAGAAGGAAATTCTTCGGCACCTTGTATAATACTTATTCTTTCTTTGCGCTGTATGCCAATGTGGATAATTTCAGTTTTGCTGAAGCAGAAATTCCATTGGAAAAACGTCCCGAGATTGACCGCTGGATTATCTCCCTGCTGAATACGCTCGTGAAAGATGTTACGGAGTATTACGAAAGTTATGAACCTACAAAAGCCGGTCGTGCGATTTCTGATTTTGTAGGCGAAAACCTGAGTAACTGGTATGTGCGCCTCAACCGGAAACGTTACTGGGGTGGGGAATACAACCAGGACAAACTTTCGGCTTATCAGACATTGTATACTTGTCTGGAAACCGTGGCTAAACTGATGGCGCCAATCGCTCCATTCTATGCGGATCAATTGTTTTTAGACCTCAATAAAGTCACAGGAAAGGATACATCTGAGTCTGTACACCTTTCACGCTTCCCCGAATGTCAGGAAAAAGCTATTGACAAACACCTGGAGAACTGCATGCAGCAGGCACAGCAGATTTCTTCGATGATATTAGCATTGCGCCGGAAAGCGGAGAAAAAGGTTCGTCAACCGCTTACAAAAGCCGTGGTGCCTGCACCTGACGAACAAACTTACGAACAGATTCGTTATATCGCGGAACTGATTAAAGCGGAAGTAAACATCAAAGAGCTGGAAGTAATACCGGCAGATGCGGATATGGTTAACCTGGTGAAAAAGGTGAAGCCGAACTTCAAAACGCTAGGTAAAAAGTATGGCAAGTTGATGAAAGATATTGCTATAGCGATGACATCCTTTAGTAAATCTCAAATCAGCGAAATTGAACGCGACGGGAAATATCTACTGAAAATCGGAGACGAAAATGTTGAAATCCTGGCAGAAGATGTTGAAATCATCACCGAAGACATGCCGGGTTGGTTGGTGGCCAATGAAGGTCGTTTGACCGTTGCTCTCGATATCACGGTTACCGATGATTTGTTGCGCGAAGGGATTGCCCGTGAATTGGTAAACCGTATTCAGAACCTGCGTAAGTCCGGCGGACTGGAAATTACAGACAAAATTAACATCGTAATAGAACGCTTGGATGAAATCAATGCGGCTGTTGAGGCTTATGGACAATACATTGCTTCGCAAACGCTGGCGACTTCCATTCAATTGGTTGATGTGATTGATACGCCGGTTGAGCTTGATTTTGAAGATTATATTGTAAAAATAAAAATTGAGAAGGTCTGAATCTAATGATGATTCAAGATCAGAACATCAGAAAGTATTAAAATGGGATTTCTTTTTTCACTGATATTCTTTGTGTTTATTATAGGAGTCGTTATCCTGCTCTTTGTGCTGGGATTTCTACGCTCTATTTTCGGGTTTCGCCGCAGGAAAGATCCGTTTTCAAATGGTCAGAATCCCAATGGCGATCAAAATGAAAGGTATAATCCTTTCAACTCCGCAGAAAAGAGTAAGAAAATTATAGATAAAGACGAAGGAGAATATGTGGATTACGAGGAAATGAAATGATGTTATAAATCATCCATCCTGTAGAGACGCACGGCCGTGCGTCTCTACAATATTGACCAAATACAAATTATATTATACCATGAAAAAAACGTTCTTATTATCATTAGCATTGTGTTGCACCCTGTTGTTATTCGCCCAGCCGCAGGTTCAACTTATAAAAGTTTCTGTTGTCCCTGATAGTCAGGATTGGAATTACGCGTTAAACAAAAAAGCGAAGTTCGATATCAGTGTTACCCAAAGTGGTATTCCTGTAAAAGATATAGAAATTCGATACGAGTTGTCTTTCGACATGATGCCTCCTTTCAAAACAGCTACAATAATCCTGAAAGATGGTAAAACACAGATAGAAGGTGGTAGCATGAAAACCCCGGGTTTCCTGCGTTGCCGTGTTTTTGCCAACTACAACGGCAAAGAATATGAAGGGAGAGGAACAGCTGGTTTTGCCCCCGAAACCATCAAGCCTACAGCTGAGATGCCCGCTGATTTTCTGGAATTCTGGAAGAAGGCAAAAGCAGATAATGAGAAAATTCCGATGGATGCCAAACTTAGGTTATTACCCGAAAGATGTACGGCAAATACCAATGTATACGAATTGAATTTTCAGAATTTCCGTGCCGGTTCGCGTATGTACGGTATTTTATGTGTGCCGAAGGCTCCAGGGAAATATCCGGCTTTGCTGAGGGTTCCCGGTGCAGGTGTTCGTCCGTATACAGGTGATGTGAAAAATGCTGACAGGGGCATGATTACCTTAGATATGGGCATACATGGCATTCCAGTGACTATGGAACAAGGTGTTTATGACGACTTGCGTGCCGGCGCCTTACAAATGTATAGTACCAGCAATTTCGACAACAAAGATAATGTGTATTATAAACGTGTTTATCTGGGTTGTGTTCGCGCAGTAGATTACATTTTTTCTTTACCGGAATTTGATGGGGACAATATTGTGGTTTACGGAGGTAGTCAGGGTGGTGCCTTGTCGGTAACTACTGCTGCGTTAGATCAGAGAATTAAAGGTTCTATCTGTTTTTATCCGGCATTGGCGGATATGACCGGTTACCTGCATGACAGAGCAGGCGGATGGCCACACATTTTCAGAAATAATAACGATGTGCCGGCAGTTTTAGCCGAGAAAGTTAAGACCAGTGGTTATTACGATGTTGTGAATTTTGCACGACTCCTCAAAGCGCCGATTTTCTTTGGTTTCGGTTACAATGACATGGTTTGTCCACCCACCTCAACCTATTCGGTTTATAATGTCATTACATCGCCTAAAACTTTGTGTGTCGTGCCGGAAATTGAACACTATACCTATCCGGAAATGTGGGATGCAGCATGGAAATGGGCAGATGGAATTATCGGGCGGTAAATATTTTGATTATTGTAGAGACGCACGGCCGTGCGTCTCTACAATGAATTGCGTCCCTACGGTAAAAATTCAATTTCCTTAAAATAATATCCAGTTACCTCACCATTCACATCCTCCAGCATCAATCGCCCATCTTTTTCAATGTCTATGATTTTTGCAGAAAAGGATTTTCCATCGGTGCGATATGAATGGTAACCTGTTTTGCGGTATAGATTCTCCATATATTGTTCGCGAACCAGTTCCGGACTTCCCTCAAAGTAATAACGGAGAATATTGCCGGTAATGGCCTCCAACATCAAATCAATGGGGAATTCTTTTCCTGTGATTTGTTTCAGTGAAACAGGATTGGGAGCATCAGAACAGAACACATCCTGATTGATGTTCAGACCGGTTCCAATCACTGAAGCATTGATGATTCTTCCTTGTAAGGTGTTTTCTATCAGTATGCCCCCCAACTTCTTGTCCTGCCAATAGATGTCGTTGGGCCATTTGATGGAGAATTCAGTCTTTTCATCCGGATACAAATCGCGCAATACATCAATAATGCCTAACGATACAATTTGCGAGAGGATAAACTGATCTTCAATCGCGATGTGATGTGGACGTAAAAGCAAGCTAAAAAGTAGATTCTTACCTTTTGCTGATTCCCATTGGTTACTTCCCTGGCCTTTGCCCAAGCTCTGAAAGTCGGCATGTACCACAAAACCTTCCGGGAGTTCTTTTTTACGCAGCATTTCTTTCATCAATACATTGGTTGATGCCGTTTCGCTGATATGATGATAAAGTTCGTTCATTTAATTCGGATCTACATCAAAACTGATTCTGACACTTTTAAATGCTTGTTTCGACAACATACGTTGCATGATATCCTGCAGGTAATTTTTGGCTGTTTGTAAAGATGCTTCCGTCTCAATCTTAAAAAGTATCTGGCGAATAAACAGGTTCTGAATACGGGAAATGGCAGGGATAACGGGTCCCAATACCCGGTTGCCAAAAACAGCCTTCATTTCGGCAGCCATCTCTTTTGCTACCAGATTAACAACTGCCGCATCCCGGTGTTTCAGGGTTATCTGTATCATCCTGTAATAGGGTGGGTACTTAAACTGCTGTCTTTCGGTTGATTGTAATTCGTACATAGTCTGGTAATCGTGATGCAGTACTTGTGTAATAACCGGATGTTGCGGAGTGGATGTTTGAATAATAACCAAGCCTCTTTTGTGTTTTCTTCCGGCCCTGCCACTTACCTGGGCCATAAGCTGAAAAGCTCTTTCGTGTGCCCTGAAATCAGGGAAATTCAGCAGGTTGTCGGCGTTCAGGATGCCCACCAGACTTACCTTTTGAAAGTCAAGTCCTTTTGTAACCATCTGCGTACCAATCAGAATGTCAATTTTGTGATTTTCCACCGCTGCAATGATTTGTTCGTAGGCTTTCTTCGATCGGGTGGTGTCAAAATCCATTCGTTGTACACGGGCATCAGGGAAAATCTTTTTAATTTCTTCTTCGATTTTCTCTGTGCCGAAGCCCCGGGTTTGCAGTCCGGGTGTTTTGCAAACGGGACAAATATCCGGAAGCCTTTCGGTATAACCGCAGTAGTGACAATTCAGCGTGTTCACAGAAGCGTGTAAAGTGAGACTTACATCACAGTTTTTGCATTTCGGGATGTATGCGCAGGCTTTACATTCCACAAAGGGAGCATAACCCCTCCGGTTCTGAAAGAGGATAATCTGCTCTTTGTTCTTCAGGGCTGATGAAATTTTCTCCAGTAATATGTCAGAGAAGTGACCTTCAAATTGTTTCTTACGATAAGCCTCTTTCATGTCCACCACCTGAATCTCCGGCAATTGCATTTCTTCGTGTCGTTCCTTTAGTTCCACGAAGCCATATTTCCCTGTTTGGGCATTGAAATAACTTTCGATAGATGGAGTGGCTGTTCCCAGTAAGGTCTTAGCACCATGCATATGAGCCAAAACAATGGCAGCATTCCGGGCATGATACCTGGGAGCGGGGTCGTATTGCTTGAAGCTCGGTTCGTGTTCTTCGTCCACAATCACCAGGCCAAGGTGGCGAAACGGTAAAAATATCGAGGAGCGCACGCCCAGAATAACTTCATAAGATTTATTGAGTAATACATTATTCCAGATTTCAACCCTTTCCGCATCCGAAAACTTAGAATGATAAATGCCAAGTTTATTACCAAATACACGTTTCAGCCGGGAAGTCAGTTGGGTGGTCAGGGCGATTTCCGGAACCAGATACAATACTTGTCTGCCCTCGGCCAGCGTTTTGTTAATCAGGTGGGTGTAAATTTCGGTTTTCCCGCTGGAAGTTACCCCATGCAGTAATACAACCGGTTTTTCAATGAATTGATTTTCAATTTCCAACAAGGCTTTTTGCTGAAAATTATTCAGGGGAAAAGCATATGCAGTCTCAAGTTCAGTAACTCCCAATCGTCCCGTTTCCTGTTGATAAATTTCAAAGATACCTTTTTCAACCATGCTGTTCAGTACGGCTGCACTGATTCCTGTCTTTTCAAGAAGTGTTTTCTTGAAGACAATCTCAATGTCTTTTGCTTTCAAACATTTCGAAAGTTCTATATATCTCATCAGCAAGGCCAGCTGTTTGGGCGCTCTTGATAAATTATCAAAAAGACTTTTTAGTTTTTCATCCTCTGAAAATGTCGATGACAGGCGGATACATGCTTCCGTTTTAGCTTTGAACTTCTCTGAAACAAACTCATTGACTTCCACGGCACCTTTGTCCAACAGCTTTTTAATTACTGGCATGATGTCGGAAACCGAACAAAACTTGTTTAATTCAGCAATGGAATGTGGTTTGGCATCAGACAAGGCATCCAATACTTGCTGTTCTTTTGCGGATAAAACCTCGTCAGCCTCGAAATCCGGATTGATGCAGACTTCCGTTTCGCTTTCCAGCTTTAGCCCGGAAGGTACAGCAGCCTGATAAACTTCTCCGATGGTTGACATATAATACCCGCTGATCCATTCCCAAAACTTGTATTGTGGCCTGCGCAATACAGGTTCGGTATCGAGCAAACTTAATATCTCTTTGGGTTTATACAAAGTCGGCTCCTGGGTATGTACTACCGTGATGATGCCGGTATATAATTTTCTGGCTCCGAACTGTACCACGACCCGCATGCCAATCCGCACGCTGTCGGTCCACTCAGTGGGAACAGCGTATGTAAAAGTGCCTGAAACCGGCAGTGGTACAACAACATCAACGTACTTCATAAAAGAAAAATTGAGATACAAAGATAGGTGTTTTAGCGGAAAACGGAAAACGGAAAGCGTCGAGAGTCAAACGTCAAGTGTTAGTGAATAATGAATATTATTTAGCTATTAGTTCTTCGCTTTCCGTTTTCCGCTATTAGCTAATTTAATTATCTTTGCACAAAACACGATTAGTATGAACCCCTATCTTCTTATCCAGAAATACTATACGCCGGGTACCGAATTATATCGTGTGCTGGTGACTCACAGCGAACAAGTCAGGGATTTAGCGCTTGAAGTGGCAAAGAATCATTCGGAACTGGAGGCTGATACTGAATTTATTGCAGAAGCGGCCATGTTGCACGACATCGGAATCTTCTTGTGTGATGCACCCCGGATTTTTTGTCATGGCAATCATCAGTATATCGAACATGGTTATCTGGGAGCAGATTTGTTGCGAAAAGAAGGGTTAGATCGTCATGCGCTTGTCTGTGAGCGACATACAGGAACCGGAATCTCGTTAGATAAAATACTGGAGCATGATTTGCCTTTGCCCCATAGAGATATGTTGCCGGTAACCATCGAAGAGCAGATTATTTGTTATGCCGATAAGTTTTTCTCGAAAACGGCACTAATCAGTAAGCACGATCCGGAGAAAATCCGCATGATGTTGAACCGCCACGGTCAGGAGCAAGTTGCCGTTTTTGAAGCCTGGCATAGCCGGTTCTCTTAGTACCTAAAGCAGCTTGTAAGACAGTCCGAAAGTCAGCAGCTGTTTGAATTGAATCATAGCCCTTTCGTCAGTTAGTACGGTGTTGTCGTATCTTGGGTTGAGAGAAAGACGGGTCGAAAGAAACCTGTTAAACTTGAAGTTACCCACTATTTCCCAATCTATCTCAAATTTTTCGTAATTAGTATAAAAAGAGAGTTTGGAATCAATTTGTAACTCGCGAACAGGACTATAGGATAATTGAGCCCTGAAAGAGCTACCCACCTGACTCAGGATGTTTTCCCCTTTGGGAATACCGAAGGACTTTTGATCGACGAGTAATGTGTCGTTGGCATAAATAAACTTATAACTTAAAGGAGAGAACATCAGTGAGAATAGCTTTTTATATTTGTAATCTAAACCGACATTCACATTAAATCTCACCGGGGTTAGAAATTTCGCTTTCATAACATTGGAGTTAATAGCTTTATAGCTATTAAAGAAATGCGTCGAGAAGTCAACAGACCCACTATAAAACCAGTTTCCTCCGGCCTTTATCCCGAGTTTACTGGTAGCTCTTAAGATGTCGTCATTGGTGTTAAGTAATCGCAATGTATCTCCTTCAACTGAGTTAAAGCCCATGCGCCATTCTGCAAAATTATCCCATTGAATATTTTTCTTGTCATCATAATTGAAAGTTCCGTTCACAATCCCCAGAATAGAGATATTATCGCTACCACCCTGATACCAGTTTTTTGAAATGTAGTTTTGAGAAAATTGCAGCATAGCATTAGATTTAGTAGTCCATGGATTGCGTTTGATCTTCTCAATGGTTAATTTTCTGTGGTCATAGTTCAGCCTGTTTCGGGTCATCAGAACAGTTTCATCTATTGGTTTGGCATTCAGTTCAAAATTAATGAAATCAGTTACATCGGGCAGGTTGTCAATTTTATATGCAATGAAATGCGGATTGTAAGCAACAAATTTCCGGATGGTAATATCTCTTAGTTCCTGTAATGTTTCTTCCACATTGTTCAGTTTTGTTGTGTTGAGGGTATTAAGACCTGCGTTCGCAAATTTTGAAAAACAGTCATTTACAGACCATGAGTCAAAATGAACAGGCTTAGCGGAATAACCATGAAATAGGATATCGATAAAAATAGGATTTGTTTTTAAGAATCTGTCATTGATGATAACCTGTTTTGCTTTTGGGCGGTTTTGCTCTACATTTAATAGTATTTGCCGGATGTCAATGGGCACGTATGCTTTTTTTCCGTTTTTGGCCGAAGAATCAGGCTTCGTTTCAGGGGTGGTGATTTTAGGAGTAATATGCACCGGAGCTGTGATCAGCGAATCATTTTCATTGAAGGAATTTTCAATTAAATGCTTAATGGCAGTAACAACGATGGTATCCTGATTGGTTCCGGTTGCAGGAAATACTGAAAGCGGAATCAAAACAAATAAGAAAGGAGCAAAAATAAATTTCAAATTCATCTTCTGACAATAAAATGCATTTTTTCATTAATCAAACAAAGTCGGGGCATCTTCTTCGAATCTGCGAAGAATTGCCTGCATCAATGTTTCCCGTATAAATTTTGATTTATTGGATACATTGTACTGATTGATATACCTGTTGAGCGCCTTATTTTCTGCATCATTGAGCATAAACAAATGTTTGTGTTTCCGTAGTTTGTTACGGCTCAATGAAGATTCTTGTTTTTTATTCCCCATCATGTTGAAAAAAGTAGTACAAAAGTAATATTAAATGTCTTAACTTTCACAATTTACCGGGAAATTCCCTACTTTTGTATTACTTAATCAATAAACACTTTAACTATGGCTAAACACAATGAACTTGGTTTGATTGGCGAAAAACGCGCTCAGGAATTCTTGGTTTCAAAAGGGTACAAAATTCGTACCACCAATTATCATGCGGGAAAATTAGAGATTGATATCATCGCAGAAAAAGACGATTGGTTGGTGATTGTAGAGGTCAGAACCCGTTCGACCGATACCTTTGTGGCTCCGGAGGAAACCATAGATCTGCGCAAAATTAAGAATCTGGTAAATGCAGCAGGTAGCTATATAAAACGTTATAACTGGCCTGGAGAGACAAGATTCGATGTGATATCGGTAATGCCCGACGGAGATGATTTTAAGGTTGAACATATCGAAGATGCCTTTTTACCTCCGGTTTTCTGAATCAGGGGCAAAAAATAAAAAATATGATAAAAAAAACATTTATCTTTCGTGTGTAAAATAGTTTGGTTAATTTTGCACAGAATAATACGCTATAATCCCGTTTATTTTATATCAAACCATCACAATTTACGACAAAATGAAACTCATTGAAAAACAAGTAGCCGATAAACTTCTAAGAATAAAAGCTGTTAAGTTACAACCGCATAATCCCTTTACCTGGGCGTCGGGATGGAAGTCGCCGATCTACTGCGATAACCGCAAAACATTATCTTATCCGCAAATCAGAACTTATATCAAGTTGCAGATTGCCCGGCTAATTCAGGAAAACTATCCCGATGCTGAGGTTATTGCGGGTGTTGCTACCGGTGCCATTGCACAGGGAGCGTTGGTTGCTGACCTGCTCGGATTGCCATTCATCTATATTCGACCGACACCAAAAGATCACGGATTGGAGAATCTCATCGAAGGAGATTTGAGACCGAAACAAAAGGTGGTGGTTATTGAAGACCTGATTTCAACTGGTGGCAGTAGTCTTAAAGCAGTGGAAGCAATCCGCAAAGACGGGTCTGAAGTGCTTGGAATGGTGGCTGTATTTTCTTATGGCTTTCCTGTTGCAACTGAAAAATTCAGGACAGCCAAAGTTAAGCTGACTACCCTCTGCGATTATGATGCAGTGTTGGCAGAGGCGCTCTCGATCAACTATATTAATGAAGAAGATATTGAAACCCTCAAAGAATGGCGGATGAATCCTGCCGAATGGAGAAAAGATTATTAATTGAATGACAACATACCAAAGTGATATAAAAACCATTTCTTCTTCAGAAGAAGTGGTTTTTGGCATGCTGAGTGACCTGAATAATCTGGGGAAACTTGGTGATATAGATAAATTACAGGGGAAATTCAGGGTGGTGGAATACGATGCCGACTCCTGTTTACTCGAACTAAGCCAGTTTGGGAAGGTGGGTTTCAGAATTGTTGAAAAAACACCATACAAATCCATCCGGTTTGATACGTCCTATCTGCCGGTTGAGGTAAATGCTGAAATTAAACTGGATGAATTGTCCTCAACTCAAACGCAAATGCAGTTATTGCTGCATGCTAATCTTCCTTCGGTGTTGAAAATGATGTTAAACAAACAACTCGAACAAGGTATCAATGTTCTGGCCGATTTGTTTGAAAAATTACTCAATAATAAGCTCACATAATACAACGATTATGGCAGGAAAAATCTGGGAAAAGAACGTGCAGGCAGATCAACGGATTGAGAAGTTTACGGTAGGAAGAGATCGTGAAATGGACCTTTGTCTGGCTAAATACGATGTGCTTGGCTCTATGGCGCACATCCGCATGCTTGAGTCTGTCGGATTGTTACAAGCTGACGAACTGGAGGTGCTCCTGCTTGTGCTGAAAGAAATTCATCAGACCATTGAAGATGGGACTTTCGTTATAGAAGAGGATGTAGAAGATGTTCATTCTCAGGTGGAATTGTTGCTTACACGCAAGCTTGGCGATGTGGGGAAGAAAATTCACAGTGGCCGTTCCCGTAACGATCAGGTATTGGTCGACCTGAAACTTTTTGCGCGTGCTGAATTGATGGAAATTACCGGTCAGGTGAACGACCTGATTGAAACCCTGATTGAACAGAGTAATCGCTATAAGCATGTGCTCCTGCCAGGATATACTCACCTGCAGATTGCGATGCCATCTTCCTTCGGCTTGTGGTTTGGCGCCTATGCCGAGAGTCTCGCTGATGATCTGCAACTGTTATTATCGGCATGGAAAATAACCAACCGGAATCCCTTAGGTTCAGCTGCCGGTTATGGTTCTTCTTTCCCGTTAAACCGGCAGATGACAACCGATTTGTTGGGTTTCGAAAGCATGAATTATAATGTTGTTTATGCTCAAATGGGGCGTGGTAAAATGGAGCGAACGGTTGCTAATGCGATGGCATCGGTTGCAGCAACAGTATCCAAACTGGCCTTTGATGCCTGTTTATACAACTCTCAGAACTTTGGTTTTATTAAACTACCTGAAGAATTCACTACGGGTTCAAGCATCATGCCGCATAAGAAGAATCCGGACGTGTTTGAACTTACACGTGCCAAATGTAATAAGATACAGTCGGTTCCTCAACAAATCATGATGATTACCAACAATCTTCCTTCCGGATATTTTCGTGATTTGCAGATCATCAAGGAAGTTTTCATCCCTGCGTTTGCTGAATTGAAGGATTGTCTGGATATGACAACCCTGATGATGTCACAACTTCAGGTTAATGAGCAGATATTGGACGACCCCAAATACGACTTAATTTTCAGTGTTGAGACTGTTAATAAACTTACACTGAGTGGTGTGCCTTTCCGGGATGCGTATAAGCAGGTTGGGCTGGATATAGAAGCCGGTAACTTTAATCCGGATAAAGCCATTCAGCACACCCATGAGGGTAGTATTGGTAACTTATGTAATGATGAAATACTGGCCTATAAAAACGAAATTATCAGTCAGTTTGGTTTTGACAGCGTGAACCGGGCAATTAATAAATTGCTGGTTTGATAGGTGAAAACCAATGACTGCTTTATTCTGAAATCGGACTTAACCTTTTCTTCTGAGGCTTTTTCCTGACCTTATTCTCAGGGCATTTAACACCACAGTCACAGAACTGAGGCTCATGGCTGCTGCTGCGAACATGGGACTCAGTGTCCATCCCCATATCGGAAAGAAAACGCCTGCCGCCAAAGGAATTCCTAAAATGTTATAGAAAAATGCCCAGAACAGGTTTTGTTTAATATTCAACATGACTTCTTTACTGAGCCGGATATAGGAACTAACACCCGAGAGGTCGTTGCTGATCAGTACCACATCAGCCGATTCGATGGCAATATCGGTGCCGGCACCAATGGCAATCCCCAAATCTGCCCGAACAAGAGCTGGAGCATCGTTGATGCCATCACCAACCATGGCTACTTTTCTGCCTTCAGCCTGTAATTTGCGGATTTCTTCTTCTTTACCCTGTGGTAGCACACCGGCAATCACACGTTTTATACCCAGTTTTTGCTGTATATGTTGTGCTACCCTGAGGTGATCTCCTGTCAACATGATTACTTCCAGTCCCATTTGCTGCATGTGTTTAACGGCCTCTGCGCTGTGTGGTTTTAATACATCTGCAACTGCAATGACACCCAACACTTCTGTTGCGTTGGCAATATAAAGCAAGGTATGACCTTCGTCAGCCAGCGATTCTGTTTTTTTTGCAAATGACTCTGTTGAAATCCTATTTTCTTCCATCAGTTTGGTGTTACCGGCGAAATAAACACGTTCACTAATAACAGCCTTAATCCCCAACCCGGGAAATACTTCGAAGTCAACCACAGGTTGCGGAAAAATACCCCTGAATTCAGCTTCATCCAGTACAGCACTCGCCAGTGGATGTTCAGATTGTTTTTCTAATGAAGCCGCGATTTCCAGCAACTTATTTTCGGGAAGAAAACGATTGGAGATGATTTTGGTAACAATCGGTTTCCCGGCTGTTAATGTCCCGGTTTTATCCAATACGATGGTGTCAATTTTATGGCCGGTTTCAAGTGATTCGGCTGACTTAATCAGCATACCATGACTGGCAGCCTTACCTGTGCCGACCATAATTGCTACCGGAGTTGCCAATCCGAGTGCACATGGGCAGGAAATTACCAGTACAGCAATGCCAATTGACAAGGCGAAATCAATGGGATAGCCGAGGAGTAGCCATACAGCCGATGCCAGTACCGCAATTGCAATGACAACAGGCACAAAAAAACCACTGATTTTATCAGCTAATTTGGCAATAGGCGCTTTAGACGCTGATGCTTCTTCAACTAAACGTATTATTTGAGACAGGGTTGTATCGTCGCCGACTTTGGTTGCTTTGAGTTTAAGATAACCTGTTTGGCAGATGGTTGCCGACATCACGGTGTCTCCTTCTTTTTTGAAAACAGGTATACTTTCGCCCGTTAAAGCCGATTCATCCAACGATGCCGTACCTGTCATTACTTCACCATCAACCGGAACCGACTGACCGGATTTTATGATAACCAAATCGCCTATTGTAACCTGACAAACCGGAATTTCCGTTTCTTTGTCATCACGAATCACCAATGCTGTTTTTGGAGATAAATCCATGAGTTTGGTTAATGCTTCTGATGTCCGGCTTTTAGATCTGGCTTCAAAGTATTTTCCTAAAGTAATTAATGTGAGGATAGTAGCGCCCGACTCGAAATAAATATCGTGTGCGAATTTCATGACGTTTGTATCGTTGCCGCTCCCCATTCCATATCCGATTCTGAAGATGGCGTAGACTCCGTAAAGCATGGCTGCAGAGGAGCCTATTGCAATCAGAGAATCCATGTTAGGTGCACCTCTCATCAGACTTCTGAAACCTGTAATGAAGTACTTCCTGTTAATCAGGTAGATCGGTAGAGCCAGTAGAAACTGTATAAATGCAAAATTGAGTGCGTTGGCATGCCCTTTCAGAACCGCAGGATATGGTAGCGCTAACATATCACCCATCGAAACATAGAGCAGGGGAATCAGAAAAAACAAGGAACGTTGCCATCGTTTTTTCATGTTTATTGTTTCTTTATCAACTTTCAACTCATTCCCGTTTCCAGATTTTTTTGCAATAGTTTGTCCTTCCGTTTCTATTTTAACCCTCGTACTGGCTTCATATCCGGCTTTCTTAACTGCAGATTCTATATCAGTATTACTCATTACTGCTTCATCATACCGCACCGACATCGAATTAGTAAGCAAGTTTACCTGAACGGCTATAATTCCATCCAAATTTCGCACCGACTTGTCGACATGAGCCACACAAGCCGAACAACTCATTCCTTTTATATCAAATATTTCTGTTTTCATGTCAACTAAAACACATTTCTAATAATATTGTTTGTATGATTCTGAAAAAAACGAAAGAGTCACAACCGTAAATCAGTTGTGACTCTTTACTATTTAAGAGGTATTTGCTTTTAGAAAGACTGACGGGTTGACGCCTGATAGTTGATCTTCAGTGCGTAAGCACGCCTAAGGGCTTGTTTGATATCAGTTATGATACCCATTTTTGTTTCTTTGTCAGCTTTGATAGAAACGGTCATGACATTTTGATCCTCTTCTTTCATTGCAGTACGCTCCATGGTAATAAAATTTTCAATCTCAGATACATCTGCAAACTGATCATTTAACTGGATGCGGGTAGCTGAACCAAACTGCTCCCTAAATTCTCTGGTCGGCTCACCTACATAGATATAGCGCACCAAAGATTTATTCTCAAGTTTCTGAAGTTCCGTTGCAGAAGGTGGTGTTACCTTTACTTTATAGGTTACTTCCTTCATGGTTGTAACAGCCATGAAGAAGAATAACAACATAAAGATGATATCAGGTAGAGACGATGTGCTAAGTGCAGGCATGCCCCTTTTTTCTCCTTTTCTTATTACTGCCATTAGTTGGATCCTCCATAATTTTTAGGTTCGGCCTCGGATATTTTCTGAGGATAAACCGTTTGAACATCTTTTTGTTGCATTTCATTCAATTCGTCAAATTTCTTTCCGAATTTGAGTTGCGACAATTCATTACGCAATTCGTTATATGCAGCAACCAGTTCGTTCTGCACGTCAATGTACGCCTGATATTGCGTATCAACGTCATTTTGTACAGAAATAACGTGATCACGTGTATATTCGACTACACCAAGTGTTTCAAATTCTTTAGCGAATTTTTCGGGCAGATGTGCATCGTTTGCTTCGTTTTTTACAAACTCCTTGGCTTTTTCTTTGAGATCCCGGATGTTCATTTCCTCTCCTTGTACCAATAACTGGTTTAAGCTATTGATTTTAACAACGAAGATATTTCTTTTTTTGATGTCAATATCCTGTGGTTTTTGGTCAGGGGGTAGCGGTGGCGGAAGACGCCTTGTCAACCCTGTGCTGACATTCATCGATGTTGTTACAAGGAAGAAAATTAAAAGCAGGAACGAGATGTCTGCCATCGAGCTCGCATTGATTTCATTTAATTTTCTAGCCATTATTTTTGAAATAATTAGGTATACGTTTGATAATTATTTTAAGCTGGTATATATCCTGGAACCAAAGATTGTCAGGATAATAACCACAAATAAGGTGTAGATGGTATAAATAAACATATCCGTTATTTGTGCCCAGGTTCCCTCATTTTGTGTCCCTTCATAACCGATGATGTTCATTTTTTCACTACTGCCAAGTATGTATGAAACAACGAATACACCTGCAAAAATCAAAATTGGAATTAATGACTTCAATGCAGAAACCGGATTACTTATGAATGATTTGATGAATTGAACAAGTGCCATTGATAGAGTAACGACGATGGCAATCCCGAACAAAATATATAACCAGTAAATAATTGTGTCTGTTAGCAGAGGCACATGTATGGCCTCACCTGCAGCACTGGCAATGGATTCGCTTCCTTGTCCTAAAGTTGCATAAAATGCAATAAGTAAAAGGAAAGAAATCAGTACCAGTACAAGGCCTGATATTTTGATTGCTTTAAACATAATTTATTCTTATTTTGAATGTTTTACAATGATATCCAACAATGAAATTGATGAATCTTCCATGTCGTTGGTAAGACTTTCAATGATTGTAAGAATATAGTTGTAGAATACCTGTAGAATCATGGCTACGATCAAACCGAATACTGTTGTTAAAAGTGCTACCTTGATACCACCGGCAACTACGGTTGCAGAAATGTCACCTACCTGCTGGATTTTGTCAAAAGCCTGGATCATCCCGATTACTGTTCCCAAGAACCCTAATGAAGGTGAAAGTGCGATGAAAAGAGAAATCCATGTCAGGTTTTTCTCAAGTAATCCCAATTGTACGCCTCCGTAAGATGCAACTGTTTTTTCAACAACTTCCACTCCTTCGTCGTAACGTGAAAGCCCCTGATAGAAAATAGAAGCAACAGGGCCACGCGTGTCGCGACACACTTCCATAGCAGCTTCTGCACCTCCTTTATCCCATGCTTCGTCGATGCTGGTTAACAGTTTCTTTGTGTTGGTTGATGACAGACTTAAATAAATAATTCTTTCAATGCTCAAAGCCAAACCTAAAATCAAACAAAATGCTACCGGAGCCATCCACATAGCATCCCCTTCGATGAATTTTTGTTTTAATGCTTTATGCATTCCTTGTTCTTCGACAACGGCCGGAGCTGTTGTTTCCACGACCTCGCTTACAGTAGTGTCACCTCCTGTAGCCTGAATAGAATCCTGTGCAATCACATTTAATGTAATACCAAAAGTGAAAAGTGCCACGATTGAGAAAGTTGCAAATACCTTTTTCATTTTACTTTTTTTTTGAATTTTTGAATTTTTATTTTGTGTTTATTTATCTCGTTTTTATCTGTTTGCGGAGAGGAAGAGATTCGAACTCTCGATACGATTCCACACCGTATATACGCTTTCCAGGCGTACCTCTTCAACCACTCGAGCACCTCTCCGAATTAGCGGCGCAAGTTAGCAAAAATTTGTGACATACAAATAAAAATAAATTATTTTGTAAGTCAAAAAATGTTTTTTTAAGTAAACAAAATGGATAATGATTATTTTGAACTTAATTTGAAAAGGTTTAAGGCGTTTTTCGTAGTTTGTTTGACAACAGCCTCATAGGATATTGATTTCAATGAGGCTATCTGATGTGCTGTGTATGACAGAAAAGCACTTTCGTTCCTTTTGCCCCGGTACGGTACGGGCGTGAGGTATGGCGCATCTGTTTCCAGTACAATTTGTCTCAGGTTGGTTTGTTTAATAACACCTCCGAGTGTTGAATTTTTAAAGGTAACAATGCCGTTCATTCCGAGCAGGAACCCGCCAAACTCAATGATCTCTGTTGCTTCTTCTACTGTTCCACCAAAACTATGGAATACCCCCCTTAAACCTCTGTTTCTGAAAGGTTCCATGGCATGCAAGGTTTCCCTGAATGAATTTCTAACGTGGATAATGACCGGTTTATTGTATGCCAATGCCCATTTTAGTTGTTGCTGAAATGCCAGTATTTGTTCTTTGGCATAGGTTTTATCCCAATATAAATCGATGCCGATTTCGCCAATGGCAAGGTATGGCCTACGCCTTAGTTCAGATTCAATCAGGTTTAATTCTCTTTGATAATCAGCTTTTACGCTGGTTGGATGTAATCCTATTGCTGCATGACAATATCCAGGATAATTTGCTTCAAGTTTAAGCATGGCATCCAGTGAGCTGCTGTCGATATTCGGTAAAATAATATTCGTCACTCCGGCAGCCCTGGCTCTCTCGATTACTGCGTCTCTGTCGGAATCAAATTCTTCAGCATATAAATGTGCATGCGTGTCGATCATGACTTATTCCCATTCGATGGTTGCAGGTGGCTTTGAGCTGATGTCGTAAACCACCCGGTTCACTCCTTTTACTTTGTTGATGATGTCATTCGAAACTTTTGCCAGAAATTCATACGGCAACTGCGCCCAGTCGGCTGTCATGGCATCGGTTGATGTTACTGCACGTAATGCAACTGCATTCTCATACGTACGTTCATCGCCCATTACACCTACCGATTGTACAGGCAACAGGATTACTCCGGCCTGCCAGACTTTGTCATACAGATTCCATTCCTTGAGTCCGTTGATGAAGATATCATCGGCATCCTGTAAAATTCTTACTTTCTCGGCGGTTATATCTCCTAATATGCGTACTGCCAGTCCGGGACCCGGGAACGGATGACGTTTGATGAGGTGACTCATCATGCCAAGCTCAGTTCCGACCTTTCTGACTTCATCCTTAAATAATAAACGCAAAGGTTCGCACAACTTCAAATTCATTTTTTCAGGTAAACCGCCCACGTTATGATGTGATTTGATGGTTGTGCCAGTAATTGAAAGTGATTCGATGATGTCGGGATAAATAGTTCCCTGGGCAAGCCATTTTACATCTTTTATTTTGTGCGCTTCTTTGTCGAATACATCAATAAAGGCTGAACCGATAATTTTGCGTTTCTTTTCAGGTTCAGAGACTCCTTTTAGTAATCCGTAGAAATAATCCCGTGTGTCAACTCCTATTACATTCAATCCCAGATGCTCATAATCTTTCAATACAGTTTCAAATTCATTTTTTCTGAGTAACCCATGATCTACGAAGATGCAGGTTAGGTTTTTACCGATGGCTTTATTGAGTAAAACCGCTGCAACCGATGAATCAACACCGCCGGAAAGTCCGAGTACAACCTTGTCGTTGCCAAGTTGAGCTTTTAGCTCGCTGACAGTTGTTTCAATAAATGAGGCTGGTGACCAGTCGCGTTTGCAGGCACAGATATTCAGGAAATTCTCCAGTAACAACATACCGTCAAGCGTATGGAATACTTCCGGATGAAACTGAACACCCCAGGTTTTTTCTCCTTCTATTTTATAGGCTGCCAGTTCTACATCTTCGGTACTGGCTACTTTTTTAAATCTTTCAGGAAGTTGTGTGATGCTGTCGCCATGTGACATCCAGATTTGAGATCCGGCAGATATGCCTTTGAAAAGTTCGTCTCCATCAGCTATGTACGATAAATTGGCGCGACCGTATTCACGTGAGCCGGCAGCTTCTACCTTACCCCCTTCCTGATGTACCATCAGTTGTGCTCCATAACAAATTCCCAATACCGGAAATTTCCCTCTGATGTTGGAAAGTGTTGTTGTAAAGGCTGTTGGGTCGTAAACCGAAAATGGGCTTCCGGAGAGAATAACTCCCCTGATGTCGTCGGTTTTTTCCGGAAATTTATTGTAAGGTACGATTTCGCAATACTCTTTTAACTCGCGTAATCTTCTGCCGATAAGCTGGGTGGTCTGTGAACCAAAGTCGAGGATGATTATTTTTTCAAGCATATAATTCTGAAATTTGCCGCAAAGGTACAAAAAATATTTATTGTTCCATGGACTTGCGGCTATTCAGTTCTTCCTGTGTTTTGGCTTTCATGCCCGGAGTTTCCTTTATCAGTTGTCTCAGGTATTCTTCAGGATAACCCGGACGAATGATTTCTGCAGGTATTTTTTTATCGTTTTGTAGGAATTTGCCGTTTTCTTCTTTTTTAATTACGCCGTCCAGGTATTTAACCAGCAGGAATTCTCCCAGTTTCTTCCATGCTGCAGTGACGTTTGTGGCCTGCGTATGACTAAAAGTCGTCAGAAATTCCCGCGCGTTTTCTTCAGGCAAACCGGTTACCGTTTTGTCGATGCTGGGTATCATGGTGTGGAAGTTTGTTTCCCAATGCTGTTGTACCTTTTTTATATCGGGCATCACAAGTGAATACCTTGGATAGGCAAAATTTGACACCTGATTGAAAACCCAGAAAGCTGCCGTGGAAGAGTATTCCAGCAAACTTCCGTTGTGATCGCTGAAACATTCCGGTACACTGTTGATGCCGCAATACATGGGCACATATACCGAGGATGAAGCATCATCGACTCCAAACCAGAGGATGCCTCCTACGTATGGAGGTAACCAGTTACGCATCTGGGCAACAAAAGAAAAACCGGTTTGTTGGGTGGCAATCGGACGTTCGTGATAATACTCAACTCCATCGATTTTGAAGCTCAGGGGACTCAAACGCAGTTTGCTTCCGTACTGTCCGGCACCAAATCCTTTTGTGATGTCGAGTTCGGTGCCTTCGTACTGATCGCGCATGAAACTTTTCATGTCCTGAACGCTCAGTTTTTTTGCCGGCTTAATCCAAAGCGGCATGCGTTCAGCAGTTTCTCCTTTGATATAAGTGATGTATTTCTCCATCTCCGGATTTACCTGCCTGAAGAAACTCCACACCCTGGCTTCACAGGCTCTCAGTGCGCCATAATCCAGTGGTGCATACGTGTCGGAAAAACTGAAATCTTTATTCTTTCCTTTGAAGTAACCTTGTTCGCGTGCAAAAGCAATGACATCAACCGAATAGAGGCAGTTGTTTCTGTCGTCGAATGGGAAGGTGGTAATGCGTGCCTGGTTGGCATGCGCGGCAATGCAATCGTCAGGAATACGTTGTGCAACCCATACAGCGCCTTTGTTTTTAGGACCTTTGCCTATCATTTCCATCATCCAGACTTCGTTCGGATCAGCAATTGTAAATGATTCGCCGGAACTGTAATAACCATATTCCTCAACCAGTGAGGTCATGATGCGGATGGCTTCGCGAGCAGAGCGGGATCGTTGCAGCGCAATATACATCAGGCTACCGTAATCAAGAATGCCAGTGGTATCTCTTAATTCTTCCCTGCCTCCGAAAGTTGTTTCAGCAATCGAGACCTGATTCTCATTCATGTTGCCGATGACGGCCAGTGTTTTTTCTGCTTGTTTTATCTGACCCAGGTATTTTCCTGTGTCCCACTCGTATATGTCGAGCATGGTGCCCGGTGGGTAGGTACGTGCCGGGTAGTGATATAACGAGCCAAACAGCCCGTAGGAATCGGCTGCGTAGGTAATCATCGTGGATCCATCGACAGTCGCCAGTTTTCCCGCAATTAAATTTGTGCAGGAGAAAATGCGAAAGGAGGCCGAGAATATGAATATTAATAATGTTACAATAAATCTCATCCTGAATTGTCTTTTTACGTGAAAAGGCGAACAAAGATAATACAATAATTTTATTTATTACAATATTTATACAGTTGTTCTATAAGTAAATGCATGCCATTTTGAAAGTTGACCCGCCAGAGTAAAACACAGTTTATGGCAACTTTTTTGTATTTTTGCATGTTTAGAAATTACTTACAAAAAGCAGACCGAATGTTTAAGATAATATTTTCGATTGTGGTAGTTCTGGTGCTACCTTTTGTTGCATTTCCGCAACATCATAATCATGATCACAATCATGCAATTACAGATTCACTTACCCATAAACAGATATCTGAAGTAACCGTGCAGGGTATATTGGCCAACAAGTTGAATTTTCCTTATCAGATGATTCAGGGTGAAGATGCTGTTAGCCACGGTTTTATTACACCGGCTAATGCCTTGCATCATGTGCCGGGGGTAGCGCTGAGTCGTGATGCAATTTGGGCAACCTCGGTGAATATCCGTGGTTTTTCAGAATCAAAACTACTCTTTCTGGTTGATGGAGACCGGATGCAAACGGCATCGGATATTGCCGGTGTGTTATCGTCTGTCGATATGGGGAGTCTGGATAAAATTGAAGTGATTAAGGGTGCGGGTTCGGTTATATATGGTACAGGGGCCATGGGGGGCGTGGTTAATTTTATTACAAAACGCCCCGGTTATACAGAGAGGTTTAAAACCACCGGTCATTATTCAACCGGATTTCATACTGTAAATAGTTTATGGGAAAATACGCTCAATGTCAACATGACTAACCAGGACTGGTATCTGGCATTAGACGGAAGTTACCGCATGGCACAAAATACCATGACTCCGGAAGGGAAGCTGCCGAATAGCCAGTTTAATGATGCCTCCTGGGGGTTGAAAGGAGGAATGAGGAATGGCGATAATCAGGAGTTGCTGGTTAACTACAATCATTTTGAGGCCTGGAACGTCGGATTACCCGGAGGAAGTGTTTTTACCCCCAATGCTACGGTGCGTTATTTGGGTTTTGCACGAAATCAGTTGAACGGAGAGTATGTTTTCAGGGATTTGTCGCATGTGCTGAAGATGTTTAGCATCAAAGCATATACGCAAAATATCAAAAGAGAGGTGGAAAATATTGCTAATCCTACTACTGCTGTATTTCCGGGAAGTTACAATGTTACTTCCGGATTAAAAGCTACCGCGGATTTGTATTTTAATGATTATGAGACCATGACAGTTGGGGTTGAAGGATGGAGTCGCGATCAGCAAACTTCCAGAATGAAAATCTCGACAGCTTCTGATACCATTATTATCAGAGAACAACCCACCCCAAAAGCGAATATGTTTGATGTAGGTGTTTTTGCCCAGCATAAATGGGTGGTGGACCCGAAATACTGGACCATCAATACCGGATTGCGACTTGACTTTATCAGGACTGCCAATGATACCGCCTTCAGGGAGATATCCAAACACAAGTACGTGAATGGTGTCAGGACAGAAATGCCTGCAAACAAAACAGTGTTGTTCCAAAAAGGAACTAAAAACGAGCTGGCTTATTCGGCGCACATTGATGTTGCATTTAAACCAGCTGAACGCCATAAACTTATTTTATCTGTCGCTAATGCATACCGGGTAGCATCCATCGAAGAGAGATTCAAATACATTGATCAGTTGGGTATGCCGCTGGTTGGCAATCCGAATTTAAAACCGGAAAAGGGATTGTTCTCCAACCTGAGCTATGCGTATACGGGAAAGAAATTATTGTTCAATACAGATGTTTTTGCCAATTATCTTTTTGATTTGATTACTGAAAAGAAAGGAACCTACTCAGGAACAGATGCTTTAATCAGCACGAATGTCGACCGGGCTCTGTATTTGGGTGGCGAATTTGATTTAAAATGGTTGATTTCGCACGAACTTGAATTTGAAACGCATGCTTCGTATGTGTATGCAGTTGATGCAAAAACAAAAGAGCATTTGCTCTTTATCCCCGCATTGCATGGAATTGTGAAATTGCATTATCATTTTCATGATAAAATCGGTGCTTATGCCGAAATGGATTGGGAATATGAGTCGGAAGAGGAACATGGAGAAAACCAGGAAGCCCATCGCCATGCCATTTTCAATGCCGGATTTCATACCACACCCCGAAAGATGGGCTTGATTCAGGTTCAATTTATGGGTGGAATACACAATATTATGAATCTGGCTTATGAAGAGCATCTGTCGTCGCTCAGGGGCGTTAATCGTTTGGAACCGGGCAGAAATATCTTCCTGAAAGCGAAGGTTCTTTTCTAGTGGTTAGTGGAAAGTGGTTAGTGGTTAATTGACGCAATCACTAACCATTAACCACTATCCACTATCCACTAACCACTATCCACTAACCATTGACCACTAACCACTGATTAAATGAATTACGGATTTTACACCTCACCATTTGGAACTTGTTGTATGGCTTTTACAACTGAGAGTTTATCAGCGCTGATTTTTGCAGATCAGGAAGAAATTGCACTTGCTGATTTGCAGCGGAGATTTCCGGGTGTTGATTTTACGGAAGAATCAGAACAAGTAAAGTTGTTGGGAGATAAAGTTTTCAAACTGAAAGAACCTGTTGGATTGTCTCCACAGGGCACATCTTTTCAGCAATTGGTCTGGGAAGCGTTACAAGAGATTCCTGCAGGAGAAACGCGAACTTATGCGCAGATAGCGGATGCAATCGGGAGACCTAAAGCTGTCAGAGCTGTAGGTACAGCCATCGGAGCTAATCCCATCGCATATTTAATTCCCTGTCACCGGGTTGTTCGTACTGATGGTGGATTGGGGGGATATCGATGGGGACTTGCCTTAAAGCAACAAATGTTGCGTGCTGAAGGCGTTAACTTGTGAAATTTGCAGCGTGTGAATAATCGCCTAAAGCATAACGATTATCATTTTTACAGGAATTTGCTGCAAATTTGGCTGATTTCCTCCAAAAACCGGACATCGGTATCGTCCAGCACATCATAGCGTTCGCTGTCAACATCCAACACACCAACCACCTCCCCTGATTTACTCAATATAGGTGTTACAATTTCTGAAACGGATGCTGCACTACAGGCAATATGTCCCGGAAATGCATTTACATCAGGAACTAGTAAACTCTTCTTTTCTTTCCACGCTGTGCCACATACACCTTTCCCATACCGGATACGGGTACAGGCTATTGGTCCCTGAAACGGGCCCAGTACCAGTTCGTCGCCTTTTACAAGATAAAAACCTACCCACCACCAATTAAAGGTTTCTTTCAGCGCGGCGGAGATGTTGGCTAAGTTAGCTACGATATCCACTTCGTTTGCTGTTAACGCCTGAAGCTGTGGTAACAGTTGTATGTGTTTTTCAGTTTTTGAGCTTGAAGATGAAACAAGTAAGTTTTCTGCCATTTTTTTTTGCAAATTTAGTAATTTCTGTGAATCAATAGTTGAAAAGCGATTATAATTAAAAAAGCGTTCTTCACTTCACCCCGCTTCATTTCTTGCTGGATCTCATGAAAAAAGTTCCGCTCCTTAACTTCTGATTCACATTATTTATAATAAAATTGATGTATGTCATTTCATCGACAATGTGTTTTTGTATATATTTGCATGTGAACGGAATATTTTTAAGATTTTATTGAAGTTGTATTATAATTTGAAAAAGTAATGAGTTATCTTGAAAATCTTGTTGATACATTGTTGGTAAACATGGGTGTTCCTGATACCCTGGCTATTTATTTGAGATTATTTCTTTTTCTCTTGATTTTATTTCTTTTTTCGTGGTTGGCTTTTCAGCTGACTAAAAAAGTATTCATCCGTAATATTTACAGGTTATTTAAGAAAACTTCCATCAAATGGGATGACTTGCTGGTAGAAAATAAGGTGTTCAATAATGTTGCTCATGTTATTCCGGCGGTAATTGTCAGGATTATGGCGCCTGTTATATTTGCTAATTTTGAAAAAGTGTTGCCTGTTGTGGTGAAACTGACAGATTCCTATCTGATTATTGTAGGCATGACAATATTGGCGGCATTTTTAAAAGTGATAGAATACAGTTTGTCAAAAAATGAGATTTTTAAGGACAAACCACTTACAAGCTATTTCCAGCTTATTAAGATTCTGCTTTATATTGTTGCTCTAATACTAGTCCTTTCTGTCTTGCTGGGAAAATCTCCTTTGTACTTTTTGAGCGCTTTTGGCGCTATATCAGCAATATTGTTATTGATATTCAAGGATACGATATTAGGATTGGTGGCGAGTGTTCAGATATCAGCTAATGACATGGTGCATGTCGGTGATTGGGTGGAGATGCCCAAATTTAATGCTGATGGCGATGTTATAGCGATTAATCTGAATACAGTAAAAGTGCAGAACTGGGATAAAACGATTACAACTATTCCGACTTATTATTTTATAACAGATAGCTTTAAAAACTGGCGGGGAATGCAGCAAAGCGGAGGGAGGAGAATTAAACGTTCTGTATTTTTGGATGCACATTCCGTGAAATTTGTTGATCCTGAAATGAGAGAGCGATTAAAGAAGTATTCTCTGATTAGTAATTATGTGGAAAAAAGGCAACAGGAAATCGAGTTATACAATTCTTCTAATCAGATGGATACATCCGTTTTGATTAATGGAAGGCGAATGACCAATATTGGTGTATTTAGAAAATATATTGAAAACTATCTTAAGAATCATCCCAGAATCAATCAGAAGATGACTATAATGGTCAGACAGTTAGCTATGGAAAGCAAGGGTATTCCAATGGAAATATATTGTTTTACTAATACGACGGCATGGCTCGAGTATGAAGAAATCCAAAGTGATATTTTTGATCATTTATATTCAACTGTGTCGTTTTTCGATCTTGATATATTCCAGGAACCCAGTGGTAAGGATTTTACAAAACTGACCGGTAACACATGAATGTTTTCATGATATTTTTTTCTCCCAAAAATACATCCTTGGTTTACACTCTTCAAATCCCAGGTTTGCATAAACTTGTTGTGCAGCAGAATTGTCTTCCCTGACTTCAAGCGTGAGTTTACAATAACCCCTTTCTTTCGAAATATTAATTAATTCCTGGATCAATGCTTTTCCCAATCCTTTGCCTCTGAATTTATCCAAAACAACCACATCATGAATGTACATGTAGGGCTTCAGCTTGAACGTTGAATAATTGATAAATGTTGTTGCCATACCGGCATAATTATTTTCGTATTTCATGAGTAGCACTTCTGCAGTGGGGTGCTCATGTAGATTTTTTAAAAGTTTCTGCTGTTGATGCTCATTCAAGGGAGGGTAATCACCCATTGGATCCGACATGTAATGATTCAGGAGGTTAAGATAGGCTCCTGCATGTTCCTGATTTTGCCAGTTGCATTGCTCAAAAACGATATTTATAGCCATGTAAATTTGTATATTTTTATTAAAGTGCGTCAAAGATATAAATTTTTATTTTGATAAAAGTGAATTATTCATTTACTTTGCACGTTCTGAAAATGTAAATTAAAAGAATAAAGTTACATATTCAACCTTTTATGCTTTATTTTGGTTTATATTCAGATGAATAAATAACAATTCAGTTCTCATAATTAAAACGATTCAAAATGAAAAATTTGCAGTTATTTTTTGTCATGCTGATTTTATTTGGGATGACAACCCCTGTATTTGCCCAGCAAATGCCTCCTGTTCCCATTGACCCGAAAGTACGTTATGGTAAATTAGAAAATGGTTTGACCTATTATATTCGTCATAATCAGCAGCCAAAGCAAAGGGCCGAGTTTTACATCGCGCAAAATGTAGGTGCGATTCTGGAAAATGATGATCAGAACGGGTTAGCGCATTTTCTCGAGCACATGGCTTTTAACGGGACTAAAAACTTTCCCGACAAAATGATTATCGAGTATTTCGAAAAGATCGGTGTTAAATTCGGCTCTAATATTAATGCATATACGTCTTTAGACGAAACGGTTTACAACCTGTCGGATGTGCCGACGGTGCGTGCGAGCGTTGTCGACAGTGCTTTACTTGTTTTACACGATTGGTCTGGATTTATTTCTTTGCTTGGTGAAGAAATTGATTCAGAAAGGGGAGTGATCCGTGAAGAATGGCGTACTGGTGCCGGTCCTGAACGGCGGATGTGGAAAGCTTCCAATTATCTGAAATATCCCGGTTCTCAATATGCTAAAAGAGATGTTATCGGTGATACGGCTGTGATTAATAACTTCAGTTATGAAACATTGCGTGATTTTTATCGCAAATGGTATCGTCCCGATTTGCAGGCAATACTCATTGTGGGCGATGTAGATGTTGATCAGGTGGAAGCAAAAATAAAAATGATGTTTGCTGATATTTCAGCAAAGGAAAATGCAGGCGAACGTCCGGTATATCCAATTTTAGATAATAAAGAGCCAATCATTTCGATTGTAAAAGACAAAGAAGCACGCATGACCCGTATTGAACTGGAGTACAAACATGAGGTTATGCCTGATGAAATTAAATCCACAATGGCCGGATATATGACAGGTCTCTTGAATACTGTCGTTTCTACGATTATGGGATATCGTTTTGAGGAAATCACACAGCAGGCAGATGCGCCTTTTGTAGCAGGTTTTGCTGAATACGGCGAATTGGTGAAATCAAAAGATGCATTTCAATTACTGGCGATTCCAAAAGAAGGTCAGGAGCATCAGGGGCTGAAAGCATTATTACTCGAAGCTGAGAAAATGAAAAGATTCGGTTTTACGAATGCTGAAGTAGAAAGGGCTAAAACAGATATCCTGAAGTCACTCGAGAATGCTTATAACGATCGGGAGAACCAGCGCAACAGAGATTTGGTGCGTGAATATGTTCGTCATTTCCTGGATGGAGAAGTGATACCCGGTATAGAGTGGGAATATCAAACCGCCCAGATGCTGATTCCGCAACTGACTGCAGATTTGATTAATCAGGTTGTAAAAAATTACGTGACAGATGAGAACATGATTGTTTCATTCATGGCTCCTGATAAGCCTTCTGTATTGGTGCCATCTGAAGAAATTATTCTTCAGACAATAGCAGAGGTTAAAGCTGCTGAGTTGACAGCCAGGGAAGAGGAAGATTTGAATAGACCGCTGATTGAGAAGGCTCCGAAAGCAGGTAAAATTAAAAAAACAGAACAGGATAAAACATTTGGAACCACGACCTGGAAACTTGCGAATGGAGTGAAGGTTGTGTTTAAGAAAACAGATTTTAAAAATGATGAGGTTCTGTTGAATGCTTTCAGCGAGGGAGGATTGTCGAAAGTGAAAGATGCCGGGGATATGGTATCCGGAATGCTTGCTGCAACTATCGTCGCGAATAACGGTGTAGGTGAGTTTTCACTGATTGAGCTGAATAAAATGCTGACAGGTAAGATTGCATCTGTTAGTCCAAAAATCGGTCAGTATGATGAAGGTTTCAGTGGAAAATCATCCGTTGCAGACTTTGAAAGCATGCTGCAATTGGTTTATCTTTATTTCACTGCTCCACGAAAAGATGATAATGCATTTGGTGCGTTGGTGAATATGTATAAGACGAGTCTGGCAAACAGTGCCAATGACCCGCGCAGGGCCTTCTCCGATTCGGTTTCACTCATGATTTATAATCGTCATCCCAGGACTGTGATATTCAACATGGAAACCCTCAATAAACTTGATCAGGACAAAGCGTTGGCTATTTACAAGGACCGGTTTGCTATTCCTGCTGATTTTACTTTTGTGTTTACCGGAAATGTTGATCCGGAGAATGATGCGGTTAAGCAGGCTGTGTTGACTTATCTCGGAGGATTGAAGTCGAAAAACAAAAAAGAAAATTTTGTCGACAACAACATCCGTCATCCGAGGGGATTGGTAAATAATCACTTCAAGCGTGATATGCAGATTAAAAAAGCATCCAATTTCATTCTGTACACAGGTCATCTTCCTTATAATATGGAGAATTATGTTGCCATGAATGCCATCGGAAATATCCTGAACATGCGCTATCTTGAAAGCATACGTGAAAAAGAAGGTGGATCGTATGGTGTAGGGGTAAGAGGCGCTTTGGCTAACACCCCGGTTGAGCAGGCCAATGTAATGATGCAGTTTGATACCGATCCGGAGAAGCAAGCTCACCTGATGAGTATTATTCACAAAGAAGTTGATGAAATTGTAGAAAAAGGTCCGCGTGCCGATGATCTTGGCAAGGTAAAGGAAAATATGATCAAAAAATACGCTGAAGACCTGAGAGAAAATAACTGGTGGTCGGGCTCCATTACCAGATTCTATCAGGATAAACTAAACTTCGTGGAAGATTACACGGCAGCAGTAGAAGCCCTGACATCAGAAAAAATTCAATCGACATTAAAGAAACTGACAGAACAGGGAAATGTGCTGGAAGTAGTGATGATGCCGGGGGAATAGTTTTTTAACCATACAAGTCATATAAGATACATATAAGTTTTGGAGTGTGTATAGAACTCTGTGATACAAATTATTTACCTGTTTAGGCAGAAAATCGGTAATGCAAATGCAGAACTCCATTTTACTAAAACGTATATGTATCTTATATGACTTATATGGTTTATTATTAAAATATAAAAATAAATCCATCAAAATTTGGTTTGTAATACATTGTTTTTGTTATTTTGCAGCCGATTATGAGCTAAAAGTAACTAAAACACAGTTTTTATGTCAAAAAACCTAGTCATTGTAGAATCTCCTGCAAAAGCCAAGACCATAGAAAAATTTCTCGGTTCCGATTATCAGGTCATGTCCAGTTTCGGTCACATCCGGGATTTGGCAGAAAAGGGTATCGGTATCGATTTCGAACACAACTACAAACCTCTTTATGTAGTTTCTTCTGATAAGAAAAAAGTAGTTTCGGAACTCAAAAAAGCAGCGAAGGACGCTGAAACTGTTTGGCTGGCTTCCGATGAAGACCGTGAAGGAGAAGCCATTGCCTGGCATTTGTTCGACGAATTAAAATTAGATAAGCAAAAAACCAGACGCATTGTTTTCCATGAAATTACCAAAGATGCAATCGTCAGAGCCATCGGGAATCCCCGTGAAATTGACGATCATCTGGTAGATGCGCAACAGGCGCGCCGGGTACTCGACCGCATCGTAGGTTTCGAATTGTCGCCGGTTTTGTGGAAAAAAGTAAAACCATCGCTTTCAGCGGGACGTGTACAATCGGTCGCAGTCCGGTTGATTGTGGAGCGCGAACGCGAAATCAATAATTTTGTAGCTGAATCATCCTACCGTGTCAATGCTGTTTTTCAGGCTGTTGATGTGAAGGGAGATCCTGCTGAGCTGAAAGCCGAGTTGCAACACCGCTTTTCTAACAAAGAAGATGCCGTGGCTTTTCTGGAGCATTGTAAAGATGCCTCCTTCAGTATCAGTGATATTGTTACCAAACCTGCGAAGAAATCACCGGCTCCGCCATTTACAACTTCTACGTTGCAGCAGGAAGCTGCCCGGAAACTTGGTTTTTCGGTTTCCCAGACCATGCGGGTGGCGCAAACCTTATACGAATCAGGTAAGATTACCTATATGCGTACCGACTCGGTAAACCTGTCGGATTTAGCGCTGAATACTTCCCGTGCTGAAATTACGTCGATGGCGGGAGAAAAATATGTCAAAATCAGAAAATTTACGACGAGTACGAAAGGTGCTCAGGAAGCACACGAGGCCATTCGTCCGACC
This sequence comes from Bacteroidota bacterium, assembly GCA_023459355.1. Lineage (GTDB taxonomy): Bacteria > Bacteroidota > Bacteroidia > Bacteroidales > Paludibacteraceae > Paludibacter. The sequence continues at coordinate 153,980 of JAEWUM010000040.1, forward strand.
TATATGAATGCGCATACCATTGAAGGTACGGCGCAGGAAAAGAAACTCTATGATTTAATCTGGAAACGTACCATTGCTTCTCAGATGGCAGATGCTGAGCTGGAGAAAACATCCGTTTTTATTAACTGTTCCTGCAATCAGCATCAGTTTGTCGCAACAGGAGAAGTGATTGTTTTTGATGGTTTTCTGAAAGTGTATCTCGAATCAACTGACGATGAAGATGAAGAAGCCGCCGATAGGTTGCCGGCGCTGAAAGCAAATCAGTCATTGATAGCAGATGAAATTGTTGCTCAGCAGCGTTTCACGCAAAAACCACCACGTTATGGGGAAGCCAGTCTGGTTCGAAAACTCGAGGAATTGGGGATTGGCCGGCCTTCGACCTATGCTCCTACAATTACGACGATTCAAAACAGAAGCTATGTTGAAAAGGGCGATCGTCCGGCAGAAAAGCGTATGTTCAATATGTTAGTCCTCAAAGAGGGAAAAATCTCAGATAAAATTAAAACGGAAAATACGGGTGCGGAGAAATCCAAGCTGTTTCCTACCGATATAGGTATGGTTGTCAATGACTTTCTCACGGAATACTTCCCAACAATATTAAATTACAACTTTACGGCTCAGGTCGAAAAAGAGTTCGACAGTATTGCTGATGGAAAAATTAACTGGGTGAGCTCGATTGATAAGTTCTACAAGCAGTTTCATCCGATAGTGGAAGATACGCTGAAGAATTCAGAACGGCAGGTAGGCGAGCGGATACTTGGAACTGATCCCAAATCAGGTCGCCAGATTTCGGTGAAGATTGGTCGTTTCGGTCCTGTTGCCCAAATCGGGACTGCTGAGGAAGAAGAAAAACCAGTTTTCGCTTCGCTCCGAAAAGACCAATTGATTGAGACCATTACCCTTGAAGATGCCTTGGAATTATTTAAATTGCCCCGGCAATTGGGTGAGTTTGAGGGTAAAGAGATGACCGTTGCCATTGGTCGTTTTGGTCCTTATATCCGTCACGACGGAAGTTTTTATTCTCTTCCCAAGACCGATGATCCGCTGAGTGTCGCTGCTGAGCGGGCAATCAGTATTATTGAGGAAAAACGTGAAGCTGAAAAGAATAAGGTAATAGCAGTGCTGGGTGAACAAAACGAATACCAGGTGTTGAATGGCCGTTTCGGTCCCTATTTTACGTTTGAAAAGAATAATTACAAAATACCTAAAAGCATTGACCCCAAGACACTGACGGCCGATAAATGTAAGGAATTGGTAGAGCAACAGGGAACTGCGAAACCGAAGAAAAAAGGATTTCGAAAAAAATAGAGCATAATTGTTAGTGGATAGTGGTTAGTGGTTAATTGCTAACTTACCACTAACCACTAATTAAATTACATAATTCATATGAAGAAATTAATTATCATCAGCCTGCTTTTTGTTGGAATTGTTGGTATTCGTGCGCAGTCAGCATTTGCACTGACGGATGGAGTACCAGCCCTGGTGTATGCGCTGCCAAAAACAAACCTTTGTTTCGAAATAGCGGTGGAAACCACGGTGGAAAAACCGGGAGTGTTCTATTTGTATTCTCAGCGGTATCTGGCGACCAGTCAGGTTGTGATGGAAGAGAAGACCAGTTCTAAAGTGAAATCTATCAGCATGCAAACCGTTACAGTGCCGGATGTGAATCGCCGGTTTGCGGTTGAACCGATGGCGAAATCTCCCCTGAATGGTATTGTGGTAAACGAGCAGGGGATTTTGTGCGGAGTTAATATTGTTCCGGTATTGCCATCCACAGCTAAAACTGACAGTAAACAACAGAAACCTGAAAGGGAAACCAGCATATCTGAACCTGAATTGTTGTCGTTAACTCAGGAGTATATGATGGCGGGTTCTATAGCTAAGATGGCAGAAGGCGCTGCTAAACAAATATACGACATCCGTGCAAGCCGTTTAAACCTCTTGTCGGGGGAAATGGATCAGTTGCCCGATGGTGAGGCGCTAAAAACGATGCTCTGCGGACTTGATGCAAAGGAGAAAGAGTTAACGGAATTATTTGTCGGTTCGGTTAGAAAAAATACAAAGGTTTACAAGTTAAATCTGAGTCCGGATAATATTGTTTCTAATGAGGTTTTATTTCGCTTGTCGGCAACCCGTGGTGTAGTTGCTAAGGACGATTTGAGTGGAGAACCGTATTTTATTTCTATTACGCCTGAGAAAATACAAATGCAGGAACGTGATCCTAAAGCAAAAGTAGAAAAGGCTGGCTTATATACGGTTTTGCCTGCCCTTACAACTGTGACAGTCAGCGATGGAGTAAATCTGGTGTTGCAACAAACAATCCAGATGCCACAGTTTGGACAGTTGGTGACACTACCTGAATCCTTGTTGCGCACACCCGGAATCAAGATTATTGTTGATGTGCCTACCGGTAGAATAACCGGGATGACAACTCAACATTGACATTAAGAATTACATTGATAACAATAAAAAAGGTTCGTGGTTGTTGCCAGCGAACCTTTTTTATTGTTCCACAACAGTAAAGGTTTCTATCCCTTTTAAAAAATTCGGATTTTCCTGTATCATACAGAATGCTTTGTAAGATGCATTCTGTTGCGACTCTTTTTTGCTGGCGCCACTGGCTTCACATATTTTTTTGCCGTTAATCACCAGACCAGTACGGAACAGGTGTGAGTTGGCAGAAAACACTTCTTCTTCGAGTAATACAAATTCATATTTCAGGTGATATTTCTGACAATACTCAATGATTTTGGACTTGTAGTTTTTCTCATCAATAACTACTTTGTCGAGATCGATAAAAGTCTTGAATAGTCTTTTTTCCACAAATCTTTTACATTGCTTGTATCCTTGATCAAGGTATATGGCACCAATTAACGCTTCAAAGGCATTCCCATAGATATTGCTATTGGAGTTGTTAGCGATGTGGCGCGACTTTACGACCAATTTATCAAGTCCCATTTCCAGAGCCAGTTGGTTTAAAAAGTCACGTTTTACCAACTTCGACCGGGTATTGGTCAGGAAGCCTTCCCGTTGACGGTCGTAACGGGTAAACAAAATATCGGTGACCACCGAATTGAGTACGGCATCTCCCAAAAATTCGAGCCTTTCATTGCTCAGGAAATGTCCGCTGGGCGATGAACGGGTCATCGAGCGGTGCCGCAATGCCAATTGGTAGTAATTGATTTTATCCGGATAAAATCCCAGGATATGATAAAATTGCAAATAAGGCTCTTTTCGAGCGTTCGATAAGAGCCTTATTTTTCTTAATAAATATTTAAACACCTTATCTTTTGAACTTTTTTACAATTAAGCTCGCATTGTGCCCGCCAAATCCAAAGGTATTTGAAAGAGCAGCATTTACCGTGCGTTTTTGAGCTTTGTTAAACGTAAAATTAAGGTTATAATCAATTTCCGGATCATTGTCTCCTTCTTCATGATTGATGGTTGGAGGGACAATGTCATCCTGAACCGACAGTACAGCCACGATTGCTTCTACAGCACCGGCAGCTCCCAGTAAATGACCCGTCATCGATTTAGTAGAACTGATATTCAGTTTGTAGGCATGATCTCCGAAAACATCTTTTATTGCTTTCGCTTCAGAAGGGTCTCCAACCGGCGTTGAGGTTCCGTGAACATTGATGTAGTCGATGTCTTCAGGTTTCAAACCGGCATCTTTCAATGCTCTTTTCATCACCAGCATGGCACCTAATCCATCAGGATGTGTTGCAGTGAGGTGATAAGCATCGGCAGACAGACCACCGCCAACAACCTCGCAAATGATATTTGCGCCACGGGCAAGTGCGTGTTCAAGCTCTTCGAAAACCAGACATCCGGCACCTTCTCCCATCACAAAACCATCACGACTTCCACTGAATGGGCGGGATGCTGTTTCAGGGCTATCGTTTCTTGTCGATAACGCTGTTAACGCGTTAAAACCGCCCACGCCACCAGGAGTCAATGCAGATTCTGCACCTCCGGTGATCATTACATTAGCTTTTCCTAACCGGATATAATTGAAAGCGTCAATTAAAGCATTGGTAGAAGAAGCACAGGCAGAAGCAATAGAATAGTTGGGACCTCTGAACCCATAGGTAATTGAAATCTGTCCTGCTGCAATATCCGAAATCATTTTCGGAATAAAGAAAGGATTGAATTTCGGACCATTTTCAAGGTTCTGATAATAGTACCCAATTTCCTGCTCAAAAGTAGTTATACCGCCAATTCCTGCAGAGAAGATTACTCCTACTTCATCTTTGTCAACCGTTTCCAGATCTAATCCACTATGCTCAATCGCTTCTTTGGCGGATACCATCGCGAGTTGCGCATAAATGTCCATTTTTCTGGCTTCTTTCCGGTCGAAATGCTGGTTCGGATCGAAATCTTTTACCTGACAGGCAAACTTCGTTTTAAAATTGGTAGTATCAAAGCGGGTAATCAGTGAAGCACCGCTCTTTCCATTGATAATACTATTCCAGAATTCCGGAATAGTATTACCAAGAGGAGTAACGGCACCAAGACCGGTTACTACAACTCTTTTTAATTCCATAATGTTCTTAAGGAATAATTATTATAATGCTTCGATGTATGCGATAGCATCACCAACTGTAGAGATTTTTTCTGCCTGATCTTCAGGAATAGTGATTCCGAATTCTTTTTCGAATTCCATGATCAATTCTACAGTGTCTAATGAATCTGCTCCCAGATCGTTAGTAAAACTTGCTGTTGGAACCACTTCTGATTCGTCAACACCTAATTTCTCCACGATGATCGCTTTTACTTTAGCTGCAACTTCTGACATAATTTTGTTTTTTAAGTTGATAAATAAAATTTGTTTTTTAATTTTGCGCTGCAAAGTAAAATAATTTTCTCGACATAACCTCGACATTGTTGAAAAAATTACTCTTTTTTGCACAATTTTTCCAATTTTGCGCAAAATTATTCGCTTTATGACCCCTAAAATAGCCCTTTTTGCATCCGGTTCAGGATCCAATGTTGAAAACATCGTCCGGTATTTTGCCGGAAAAAAGACGGTTGAGTTCCCCCTGATTTTATCTAATAAACAAGATGCTTTTGTTCATGAAAGGGCAAAGATGCTGGGAGTTCCATCGGTTACATTTTCAAGAGACGAGTTTGCAGACGGACGAAAAATAGTCTCATTACTAGATAAATATGAGGTTGATTTTATCGTACTTGCAGGTTTTTTGCTTAAAGTTTCATTGCCAATACTGGAGGCCTACCCCAACAAAATCATCAATATCCATCCGGCGCTTTTACCTAAATTCGGCGGAAAGGGCATGTACGGACATCATGTGCATCAGGCGGTGGTGGATGCCGGAGAAACGCAGTCGGGCATTACGATTCATTATGTGAATGAGCATTACGATGAAGGAAATATTATTTTTCAGGCTACATGTGAAGTGTCGAATGATGATACCCCCGATAGGGTTGCAGATAAAGTGCATGTGCTGGAATATCTCCATTTTCCTAAAATAATTGAAGATGTCATTGGCAGGCAGCTGAAATAGGCTATTCCAGCGGAGATACGCCCAACTGGCGGTATGTCTCCCGCATGGCTTCTTCGTCGTCGGTTATTACCAGAAGCGAGTCTCCTTCTTCCAGCATGGTGTTCCCGCGAGGTATAAAATAACGTTGATTCCTTTTGACCATTACCACAAGTGTATGTTCTGGTAAATTGATGTTCAGGATTCGATTCCCTTGTTTTAAAATATTTTTATCCACTTTTATTTCACAGGTAGCAGATTTAATCTCGTCGGAAAACTCGATGTCAAATTCTTTCAATTTTCGCTTTGTGGGTGCCACGCTTGATAACTTCAGCCATTTAGCAATTAAAGGTACAGATGTCCCCTGTACCATTAGTGAGAGTATGGTGATAAAAAATACAATATTAAAAATCATTTTGGCTTGTGGCACATCGTTTACCCAGGGGTAAGTTGCAAATATAATGGGCACTGCTCCCCGTAAGCCAACCCATGAAGTAAATACGCGTGCCCTGAACGATAGTTTTTTAAAAGGCAGCAGGCACAGAAAAACCGAAAGCGGACGGGATACCAGAATCATAAATACTCCGACAATGATTCCCACACCGGCAATTGGCAGCAATTCACTAGGTTCTACTAACAGCCCTAAAGCCAGGAACATGATAATTTGGAAGAGCCAGGTAAGTCCATCGAAAAATTTTAAAGTGCTCCGGCGATGTACAATCTTATGGTTTCCGATTATCAAACCACCTAAATAAACAGCTAAATATCCGTTACCTCCTATTTGGGTAGTTATTCCATAAATAAAAAACATAATGGTTAGCATCAATACCGAGTACAATGCATCGTTATCTAGATTGATTTTGTTGATAAGCTTCACAGCCAATTTCCCAAGTAAATATCCTGCACCCGCACCGAATAAAAGTTGTTGCATAAATTTCAATACTACCATCCAACCACTTATTTCAGGAGTGTTCAATAACTGAATCAAAACAATCGTGATCATGTAAGCCATAGGGTCGTTACTGCCACTTTCGAGTTCAAGCAGCGGACGTAGGTTTTCTTTCATTGAAAGATTTTTCGATCGCAATATTGAAAATACGGAAGCCGAATCAGTTGATGACATCACGCCGGCCAATAGCAAGGATTCGAGTAGCGTGAAGGTAACGCTATGAAGGATGTTGTTGGTTAGCCAGTAGACAAAGAGTCCTGTGATTAAAGCGGTAAGAAGCACTCCGATGGTGGCTAATACCATTCCCTCGCGGGCAATTGGCTTGATCTCGGACAGCCGGGTGTCCATACCTCCGGAAAAGAGGATGATGTTAAGTGCTACTACCCCGATATATTGTGTGACGCTTGGTGAGCTGAATTGAATGCCGAGTCCTCCGCTCCCGGAAATAATACCAATCAAAAGAAATAATAAGAGTGTAGGTACTCCGTACTTATAGCCGGTTTTACCTGCGATTAAGCTGATGAACAGTAATACTGATGTAACTAAAATAAAAAGATCAAAATTTAAACCCATAAGCGATTAACTAGCTATTTTTACAGAAGTTGTGTCTCCTTTTTTCTTTGATATCTGCAAAAATACAATTTTTTTTCGTTTTTCGTTTGCAGGATCAAAAAAACACTGTATATTTGCACCCGCAAAAGCAAGGTGCCATAGCTCAGTTGGTAGAGCAAAGGACTGAAAATCCTTGTGTCCCCGGTTCGATTCCTGGTGGCACCACCGGAGCCCGAAAATCCCACAGTACATAATGCTGTGGGATTTGCTGTTTTATATGGCTTTCAACAACTTACGACATCATCACCTTATATCAAATATTTCGAATTTTTGTACTAATTGTAGAACAAATATAGAACATGATTAAAGTAAAACTATTTCCGCGCTGCTCAAAAGGAAAAACAGAAGGTACAATACACGCAGTTTTTTATATTGATCGTCAAAAAGTTCAGTTTTCAACAAAAGTCACTTGTAATATAAAGGACTGGAGTGAAAAAAACATGCGTGTGAAAACATCAGATAAAAATTCTGATGACAAAAATATTATCTTAAAAAACATATTATCCAGAATAAATAATGTCGATGTCAAATTTCGTCTAAAAGATCGAAAGCTGACAAAGGAAAAATTCCTGAAGTCATACAACCGGCCTGATGATTTTGATACATTTCACGATTATTGCCAGGATTATTTAAAACGTAGCAGACGTCGATTGAATTTCAATACTGTCAAGTTACACAATTCCGCATTAAAGAAAATGAAAGAGTATGCTCCTAATCTTTATTTTGAAGAAATTATTAAGGACTGGCTGGAAGATTATGTAGCTCATCTGAGAAAAGATCTTAAAAATAACGAAAATACAATTCACAAAAACCTTTGTGTGATAAAAAAATATGTCCTGGCTTCTATTCGCGAAGGTTATATGGAAGATAATCCTTTTTCTGATTATATAATTAAAAGTACCAAACCGAACGTCATGTGTCTGGAAGAAGATGAACTAAGCAAATTTTGGAGTTTATACCAGAACTACTATATGGATAAAAAATATTATAGTACTCTTCAGTTTTTTCTATTCCTTTGCTTCGGGTCCCAACATGTTGGTGATGCTGCCGATATGAGACTGGATCAGTTCAACAATGTTTCATTCACTTATTATCGGAAAAAGCTTATGCATTCGAAACCGGAACCAATCACAGTGCCAATATCATTACCGTTGCGCATGATTATGAATGATGTGATTGGTGAACGTAAAACGGGAAAAGTATTTGAAAACCTTCCTGTTGAACAGACAATGAATAAGCATTTAAAAACAATAGCAAAGGAACTGGAGATCAACAAACGGATAACGCTTAAAACCGGCAGACATACATTTGCAACCATCTTCCTTGAGAATAATCCAAACCCTAAAACACTGCAAACGATCCTTGGTCATTCCGATATCAAACAAACCATGGCTTATGTACATGCTTTAGAAAAAACAAAGCAGCGTGGAATAAGCTGCTTTGATAAATTTGTAAAATAATGCGTACAATCGTGCAGTTGTACGGTTATAATTCTACTCTGTAAAAATATCCAATTGTTTTGATAGAATCATGAGTAACTATATGTTCAAATCTTATGGGCAAGTAAGTCTGATTGTTATACTCATAAATTTTGTTTACTGGCATTTTCTTATCATCATCTGATAATTTGAAAATAAAAATTTGATTATTATCTATTGAAATCTGATTACCGTAATATTCAGATAATATACCGTTAACACCATGTATTCTAAAGCTGCATTTTGGATACGGTAAAGTAAGATTTTGTTGATTGATAGCATCTGCACTGCTATCTAACCATACAACAGGGTAAATGAATAAAATACCGGCGTTTGGAATCGAAATTTGCCCCCTGAAAAATGCAGCTTCTATATAACCGAGCCTTGGAACTTCAGGAGCCCCGTTTTCAACTAATTCAGCAAATTGCTTTGTTTCATCTATAAAGTTGGAATTAGAAGCTCCAGCTATTTGAATTAGAAGTGTATCTGTATAATTCGCAGAGTCTCTTGTATATTTTATAACGACACTGATAATATCAATATTTGCAGGAGATATTAATAAATTTAACGTGTCAAAACCAAAATTATTTATATCAACATCTCTGAATTTATTTACTTTTCTCACATATCTATCGCCTGAGTATGCTGCAACATATGGGAACTGAAAACTGGTTGCATTGTGAAACATATAATGATTTCCGGTAGATTTATCTATGTATAGAATAGGTTTTGAATATAAATTATCCAAATCAGCCGAAATATAACTAAGTATCAATGCTAAAGTATCAAACTCTTTTTTCTCAAGTTTAACCAAAACGCTATCATCAATTCGATTATACTTCATGAATTGAGAACCGCTTAAGTGCGCGTATGATATTTTTGAACAAAATAAACTGGAGTTAATATCTTCATTTTCAAATTCGGAATTGTAATTATCAAGTATATTAGTCAGTTTTTCTACAGCCAATGATCTTATATTAATATTTGTGTTGATTATTGAAACCTCTTTGTTTCGAGGATCCAAAACAAAAGAAACATTAAAGAAGCTCTCTATTGATTCAATAAACTCAGTAATGGTCAAGTCGGGTAAGTAATCGCTATAATTTAATGAATTAACAGTGTTTACTATAAACATATATTTTGCCCTGTCATCACTATTCAATACATTTTCCTTCATGGTATAACCTATCAATTCAGGCAATTTATTCACATAATACAATAAGTATGGTTGAATAGTAATATTGTTAACTCCTGTATATGTGATTACCGGATCAAATGAAGTATTGAATGTATAATTATTTAATACAATGCCACCTGATTTAACAGGAGCACAAACAAAGTGATTTGTTGAACTATATCCGGGATTTTGAATGCTTAGTAATGCTTTGGCAAAGTCAACAGCCGATTCCGTACCAAAATCCAATTCCCATATTTTCTGATCATCTTTAGCCAAAAAATTAAGATAAGAATTACCGGCAATGAATTGCCATTTCACTGATTTATCAGTGTAACTAAGTACTGAATACTTACCGTATATGAATTCGTGATTAACAAGCATTTTACAATCACCTGTCTTTTCAATGCTGGACTTATTGATTCTGTTGATGTGTTTAAATGCTTTTGCATTCCTTGGTTCTAATAAAGAGGTTTCCACATCTAAAGAAAAATCTCCTTTTCGTGTAACTAAAGGATTTTCCTCAATCAGAGTAACCGAAAAATCTTCCGGGAGTATAATTTCTATATTATTAATGTAAAATGATATCATCTTTTTCTTGTTACATTGGTAATTAATGAATTATATTTATCTAATGCATTTTTAACGCCTTTTCTTCCGGATATCACAGAATAGGATTCAATCCCTTCATCCAGTCTTTTATTCAGTCTGTTTATGGCGTTAGTAAGCTCATCAATATATGCAGCATCAGCATTATTAACTACAACCTGTGTTTTTTGTTGTTTTTCTGAAACATAACCTCCGGAGTTGAACCCTGATGATAAACGAAGTGCCCGGATAACATCATCTTTCTTCATGTGTGATGCAGTTCCCTGGCGTTGCGCCATGTCAATGGCGTTTAAAACAGGTCGTATATATGGATTGTTAACGCTTTCCTGGGATGCAACAAATTCTCCGGCATGTACTATGCCGCGAGGATCATATTTATCTCCCGGTTCAGTAAAACCACCAGTCCACATATTTTTTATTTGCTGACGTTGTTGATTTGCGACTGCCAATTGTGCCACGCCGGCAGCTCCTGCCAAAACAGATAAAACAGGACCGAGAACGCCACCTTCAGCCCACATTTTCATAACAGCAACAGCGGTATCTCCAATAATATTTGCGACTTTTATACCAAACTCCAGATCTGCATATTTTTTCTTTATGTCAAGCTTTTCCTGTTCGATCTGTTCTTCAATCTGAGTTGTGTCCTGACCGGCTTTTTTTGCTGCCTGAAGTTGTGAAGCATATTTGGCATCAACGGCGGCAGATTCTGCCTCTACAATAGTATTGACAACGTTAGCAGCTGCGTTGGCAACAGATGATATACTTTCAGCAACTTCATTGGCATCAGCAAATATTTCCTCCCAGTATTCTTTGGTTATTTGCTTTACATTTTGAAGATACGCCTTACGACCAATAATACCACTATCAAAATCTTCCTGATTGCTTTTTAACCTGGCAGTTTTAAGATACTCGTTTATTTCCTGCTGATTGCCTTTATAAAGCTCTGCAATAGCTTCTAAATATTCCTGTTCAGATAATAAGCCTTTATTATGGAACGCTTCAAGTATTTTCAACCTTAATGCCAAAGTATAATTTTCAGCATCAATCGCCGGAGTATCTTCCCCTGTTTCAAATGGGGTTTTTAGAGTCATCGACTCTAATAGCTTGTTATGTTCCTCAATCCGTTTAAGATCTTCTTTATTAAGTTTGACCTTAGCGTTTAATAATGCCAATTCAGTATCAACCGTATCTTCACCAAATTTCTTTTGAAGTTTAAGCTTTTCTTCTAATGCCAGGATTGTTTCAGCTTCGCTTAATTTATTATATAAATCTTCAGTGATTTGCATCTGCTGATACATTTCAAGAAGTGCCAGCTGGCGAACTTTGGATGTTTGCTCTAAGGCTTTTTCAGCATCTTTGTATTTTGAATCTTCTTCAGCTGGAGTAGTCCCGGAAGGTGTATTTGGATCTTCGCCATTTGTGGCAACAACTACCTGATCAACATCTTTTACTAAACCTTTGAATACACTTTTAAACTCCTCAGTTTTATTATTAATACGATAGAAACTACTGGCCAGTGAATTTGCTAGTGAATTAAACTCTCTTTTATCTATAACACCATTCATTAAACCATAATCAGCAAGAATTTTTTTTACCCCATCTAATCCTTTTCGCATTGGATCATTGATGTTTTGTGTCAAGGTGTTACCAATTTCACCAATTATCAAATTAGCAATTGTTTCACCTTTAGACTTTTCAATTCTTTCTCTTATTTTTGTTAAAGTGCTGGCTTGTTCTTTAATTTCTTTTGAAGTATATTCATCAATATATTGGTTCCTAATTTTAAGTGCAATTTGCTCCCTGATCGCATCATTAGCAAGTTTTTGCGCTTTTTCTATATCGGAAATTTTTCCTTTTTCATCAATTAAATCTTTAATATAAGGCCCGTATTTTTCTTTAATAAGTTTCAATAATCGTGTTTTTTCGGCGGTACCTTCATTGGCTCTTTTGTATGCATTAAAAATTTGATTTAATTCTCGTTGTTGTTTTAATGCTTCAACATTAAAGTCTTTTAGTGCTTTCTTCGCATCTGTTGTACGTGTTGCAAGTTTATAAACACTAATAACAAGTGCCGCAAGGGCAACGCCTAACGCAACATAAGGATTAATCATCATTTGAGCATTCAACGACCTCATTGCTACAGCAGCTCTTTTTAAATTACCTGTAAAAAGTGCCTGAGCTGCTGTAGCTGCAAGTGTGGCAACAGTTCCAGCTCTTTGAATTACTATTTTACCTTTTTCAGCAGCTGAATGTAATAATGTTGCAATTCTAGCTTTATTTACACCAATTGTATATAATGTAATTACTGAAATCAAAGTGATTAGCATTCCCTTATTTTCTCTCAACCACTTAGGCAATTCAACCAATGCTTTGATCAAATAGGTCAATCCACGTGTAGAGGTTAACAGTATTGGGTTAAGGGATTCACCAAGTTCAAGGGAAATGTCTTTAAACTCTTTTCTGGACTTTTCCAGCCTTGCTTTTAATGTGTTATTTTGAACGTCAAATTCCTTAAGTACGGATGTTCCTTCATTAAAGGCCTTGTTTGCCAATGCCTGTTCTCTTTCAAGGTCTGTAAATTTATCCGCAATAATTGTAATAACGCTACCGGCACGGGCACCTTCAGCTCCTAAATCTTTAAAAAGTGGCGCCAGGTCAACCAGACCACCCTTTTTATTTAATTCCCGGAATACCATCATCAAGGCTTCGTTCATATCTTCACGAACAACCCGTTTAAGTTCTTTTGCAGGAAGTCCAACAGCTTTAGCAACTTCTTCTGATTTGGTGGCTAAAGTGCTGATGAATTTATTCAACGCTGTTCCGGACATTTCAACCTGTTGTGCGTTCTGATCCAATACTGAACCAAATCCCATTATTTGCGGAATTGTAAGCCCAGCCGTTTTACCAATACCAGCAAGCCGGTTTGTAAATTCCAATAAGTAAGGTTCTGATGCTGTACTGTTTTGTGCTACCTCATTAATTGCAGAACCAACAGCAAGCATGGCTTTTTCAATACCTATTTTATCAGATACCCCAAACATATCAGCAAGTTTACCAATACTTTTAACGGCATCTTCACCTAAATCCTCACCTAACGCAACCTGTATAACATCAGCTGCACGGGCAAACTGTAAAAGATTTTCTTTTCCTTTTATCCCAAGTTTACCAGCTTCACCAAGCAACCGGTTAAGTTCTTCGCGTGATGTGCGAGTATCCATCTTTTTCAGTTCCTCATTCAACTGAGCAACACCTTCTGCACTCTCGCCGGTGTATTTCATCACATTGGCGTACACATCACTCATTTCGGCCACATCTTCAGCCAGTTTTTTGAAAGCAAATGAAATTCCTGTTATTGATGCAAGGGCAGTAGTAGCAAGTGTAAAGTATTTATTGAATCCGGCTGCCATACGGGAGAAAAACCCACCGGCAGACTTATCCATAACACCATATTGTCTGGAAATTTTCTTTTGTGATTCATAGTGTTGATCAAGATGTACCTTTAATTGAGCAATTTTCTTGGCATGAGAAACATATTCTTTAGAACCAATGGTCATTTTGTTCTGTTCGTTGATTAAACGGCTCATTTCTGATCGGATGCCTTTAACCGAATTAGTGACTTCTTTCCCGTCAATGAAAATCGATATTCCTCTTTTTGCAATTTTATCAGCCATTATTGCTTATTTTTTTTGAATTAACATCTTATTCTTATCTAAAGCACTAAGTAAGTTTTCCATTGCTTTATCCCCGTAATACTCCTGAACTGTATTTGACAGTTCATTGAATCCGCGTTTAATTTCTACATCAAACCAATCGTTTGGTTTACGATGGAACCCGGTCGATCTAACCCTTTCATTTTTCTTTGAACCACGAATCACAGTGTTTCCCTGTCTGATATAACCACGGCCAACACCATAATGAACAAATACACCATGTCGTTCAAAACCAAAACGGATCTTTCCGATTTCTATTCCATACTTTTTTGTTGATGATTCAATTGAAACAACAAGACGTGGAGTCGTTCTATTTGGATTAAATTTACCTTCGCTAACGGGTGCATTAATTTCAAACTTTCTCTGAGTTTGCGAAGTCCAACTTCTGACTTTCCGATTAAATTCTTCTACAGTAATTAATTTGGGTGTAGTATCCTGCATGTGTCATTTCTTTTTGTAAATTGTTTGAATATTAACTTCTCCGCAATTTGTTTTAATGAATCTTTCTTCTTTTGGCCTGAATATCTGCCACCATTTACGTCGGATCCGGATGTCGTAAACCTGAATATCCGCATCCCGTTTAGTAATTGCTAAACTCGGAAGGGAATCGGTTGAAAGAATGAATCCTGCTATTGTAATGCAGCCTTTGGTGTTCTCGAAAGTGGATTTGTATAACTTTGGTAACGTATCAACCGGATGTGTCTCTACCGGGATATAAACTGTATCTGTGTCACGAATTGAAATACTTGTCGCCACAAGACTTTCCAATTGGGATATTTTCCGGTTCTTAGACTTTAAGATACTGTCTGCTTTGATAACAGCAGCGTTTTTCTTTTCAAGTTCAGTTTTTATCTCACCATTGGTTAAAGTCAGTTCGGAAACCTCACGCCCGTACTGCTCCAGATTGATTTCTAATCGAACACGTTCCTCCTTTTCTTTTTGCCAAAGAGAATAAGCAATAGAGGTACTGACTAAAAGTATAACCAGCAAAACGGCTAATAATATGGATAGGTAGTTTTTCATAACCATCTTGATACTTTGTAAATTTGACTTTTCAAACGTCTTTTTCTATAAACCCCATCCCCTTCACGGGAACCGGCTTCATTCGTATTCCCTTCCACAGTCACTACAAATTGAGTATTTTGCCATTCATCAATAAAACCAACATGGGCAATTCGTTTTAAGTTATTAAACCATATTCCAAATACATCAGCCTGTTCAGGTGTTAGATTTCCGGAACTTCCACGTGTGTATATTGTGTTCGATGCCGGAAACCAAGCCGGCGACCACGCCGATCGAACAGCTTTTATTTTTGCTTGCTGAAAAACCCAGCTCACAAATGCTGCACACCAGGCCGCCCCTTTTTTGTGCCCAACCGAATGCAAATACTCCTCCACCCTTTCACCATCGTTCCGTCCGGTCAGCTCTCTAACCCCGATTTCTCCCGCATATATTTCTACTACCCTGTCACGAGCGTTCTCGACAGGTAAGCCAACAGCGCTAATAGCAAAAAGAACACAGAGTATGATAATTTTATTTTTTGCCATGATGTTAATTCTTTAAAATCAAACTTCATTTCACTTCTCAGGTACTTTTTGAAAGTCCCGAAAACTATCCCAAGCACTAACCATGCAATTGAAATATACAGCAGGAATTGAAATATAGCGAATAACGGTATTTGAAATATACCTGGATCGAACACCCCTGATGTGGGGTCAATTGCCCGGAGAATATAAATACTCACTATCCATACCAGCACGGCAGCCGGTATTGATATTAATTCAGGATATTTGTTGAATATTTTCATTTTTCCAATTTATAAATTCGTTTTTCGTGGTCTTCAAGTTTTTGCCCATGCGTTGCAAGCTTATTTTTTATATAAGCCTCCTCTTCTTTGTCCCGCTTGTCCTGTTCTTCATACTTTGCAAGGGTTAAATTTATATTGTTAATCGCCTTTGTGTTTGAATTTAGCGTCTTGAGTAGTATTCCTACCATAAAGCTAACTACACCACCGAATATTGAAATAGTTAACACAACTATTTGTGTAGGGATTTCGAGCATATTATAAATTTTGAAATGTTAATATTCTGTTTAGTGTTATATCTTGATGGTTAATATTATGTTGATGGAGGAATTGTAATAAATATTGTTCAAAACACTTAATCGTAAATATTCTTATTAAATCCGGTCACAACAATAATTAACATAAATCTAACTGCTAAAAACACACAGGCAAAAGCCTCAAGGCTTTTTTTAATGCGGTTTATT
Source organism: Bacteroidota bacterium (assembly GCA_023459355.1). Lineage (GTDB taxonomy): Bacteria > Bacteroidota > Bacteroidia > Bacteroidales > Paludibacteraceae > Paludibacter. The sequence goes on from JAEWUM010000040.1 coordinate 170,281, forward strand.
AATTTTTTCATGATGTATAATTTTAAATTCCTCTTAACTTCATTCCGGATACTGAAATATCAGTTCCTGTATTGTTAGATGCTGTCGCCGTTATTGTCAGAAAATTAGTTGTATAAGGTATGTCCAGTGATGTAATTCCTGTTGAATCTGACAATTTAAATTTCTGCCATGCTCCCGTTATTGTTGGCGTAAATATGGCAGTTCCAAGTGCTCCAAATTGAACTGAAACAATAGCTCCGGCTGTACCTTTAATCCAAATTTCAAAATCATTATTACCCTTCTCAAGTCCGCCCAAATCCGTTATAGTGAATAATTCACCATTACCATTTAATTTTAGATGGTGAATTTTATCTTCATGCATTCCATCTGTGTCATCCCATACAACACCGGCTCCCAATTCGTAACCATCTGGTTTTCCTTGTACAGCCCTATCGGTGTATAAGTTCGGCATGATATTTTCGCTTCTATTAGTTGTGCTGTTGTTGAGAAGCTGCACAGTTTCTGAATGAGATAATACGGGTATATTTTGTTCATATGCCCACGTCATCAAATCATATATAAATTTTCTGTAATTCTCAATCCTTTCTGCTTCAGTAGCCCCCTCAAAATATAATTTTGCGAGATAATGATGTGACATAATAGCAACTATTTTGCGTGTTGCTGCGTAATACGATAGCAGTTCTTTAACTCCTTGTAAATCAGCTAAAGTCATGTAATCAACATAAAGCGTTGTGTTCGGGTAATACGACAACTTTGGATAGTTCCGTGTATGGTTATAGGTCAAAACAGTTTCCACTGCTGAATCAGAGAAAAATGCAGCATCAAGCCCAAGCCTTTCAATTGCACCTGTTGCAGCGGAAGCATTCATTCGTGGCGTTGTTCCTCCTGGCTGACAAAACGCATACGGCTTTTGCAATCCCAGCACCCTGAACCACTCAACTCCTGCAAGCATTAAACAATATGCAGCATCTTCAGATAGTGTAATCTTGTCGCTGCCTGTACGTTGTGCGTACATATTAATGCTTTCATTCGCACCAAATAATATCGCAGTTCCGTCCTGTTTTGTCACAGTGCAGCTACCTGCAAGTACACTTGATGCTATTACGGGAACCCATCCGATTTTGTCACCAGTTGCATTATCGACATAAACGTAGAAGTATGGGTTTGCTGTGAATGCAGCGAAATCTCCCTCAATCCTGTTTGTGCCTGAAATAAGATTATACCCTCCATCAGCCCCGATCTTCAAGTTAACCAAATCAATTGCAGGTGTTACCGGATTAGTGACATCTGTGACACCATCCAGCACTGTGATTTGCAATGTTGCCTTACCTCCTACAATCGAAGCGATGCCGCTCCCTATTAGCGCAGCGAATAATGCATCTGAACCAGTCGGTATCGTGAAGTAATTGCAGGAGTGGTCAGGGGTGTGATCGCAAATCAAATGTCCACGACGTTGAACATCAACAAATCTTGTTGCTTCGCTAAGTGCTGCATTGATACTGTATGTGATTGCATAACCGTATTTTTCAAATATACTCTCAAAAACAAGGTCTGCGCCATTATCATCACAGCGATAATAAAATCCTCCACGTTTATTAATTACATTCAAAAGAGCCGCATTATTACGCCTGCGTAAAACCTGAGAACCTGGCGTTGTACAAGTTGCTAAGTACCCTGCATAATCAAAAGTATGCAACGCTCCATTGACAGAAGTAGATGCGGTATTTTGAATATTCAAAATATTCTCACGTCTTACAACATAGTTTTTGCTTCCTTCATTAAATGAGGATGAAAATAAGTTGTAATCGATTACCATTTCAACAGATTTTCCACCGATTAGCGGAAACGTTACATGTGTGTTTTTGCCCGCTCCTGCCTCGGTTAAATTGAAAGTTGAAGAATCGTATCCTTGGCCTGAAATGGTTGCTCCGGCATTATCAACCTTACTAATTACAAGTCGATATTTGAATGTTGAGTTATTTTTATACAACGTATTTACGACGTAATTTCCGTTTATATCCCAATCACCAATCAATCGCATTGACTTAACACCCGAATTTGTAAGGAGTTTGGCAGATGTATCGGCAATACCAAATTTGGCGTTGTAAAATGCTGTTGAACGAATCAGCTCATTAATTAACTCTTCGTTTAGTGCAGTTCTGTCTATTTTATCTTTCCTAACAATAAAATTCAAACTTCCGGCAAAAAACGAATATAACGAGTTACTTAATCGGTTGTAGTCGATTAATAACTCAACACTACGATTTGACACCGTTGGAAATAAAACTCGTGTGTATTTACCTGCTCCTGCTTCTGTAACATCAAACACTCCTGAATCATATACTGAACCGACAACGGAGCCATCAGCAGCTATTTCGTTAACTGATAACCTGTACTTATTAGTTCCATCATTTTTATATATGTTCCGAATAGCGTAATTTTTTGTTTTATCCCAGTCGCCGATAGGACGAAAATCTTTTATCGCTTGATGTACCAATATCTGGTCTGCTGTATTTGTAAACCCAAATCCTGCATCTACAAATGCAGGAGATATTTTCAAATTTGTAAAATCAGAATCGTAGATATTTGTTTTATCATAGTAAACCTTTTTAATCAACCAGTTATAAGGAGATGTTGCAAAATTATAATCAGTAGTGTTGCTTGTAAGCATATTATAATCAATTACAACCTCAATAGACCTGCCATTTGCATCAGTAGGACATGATACAGTAGTATGCTTTCCTTCTCCGGTTTCTGTGACTTCAATTTCTCCTGATGTATAATAAGTAGCTCCAACAACAGCCCCAGCAGAGCTGAGTTCGTAAAGAGTAATCATATACTTATAAGTAGCATGATTACGGTACAATGACCGTATTGCGAAATTTTTCGATTTATCCCAATTTCCAATTAGCCGAATTGACTTAATTGCAGAAAGCATTTTCAGTTGATTTGCAGTATCCGTATGCCCGAATCCAGCATTGTAAAAAGGAAAGGAAATGTTATCGAGATGTGTTTTTTGGTTTACTACTTTTGTTTCGCTATTTCCAAGCGTTCCAACAACATCCAACGCTGCCTGATACAATCCACCAGCTTCCCATTCCTCGCCATTCCAGAAATTCCAGTTACCATCATCCACCGTCAAATAAATCCCTTCAGCGCCGGTAGGTTTAGCAGCCTCCAAAGCAGCCATATCCGCATACGTTCCCTTTGGAGAATACAAATAATCCAAATAAACACCCAATTCCCCTCCCGTGATACGGTCGAAGAAATAATTAGTAATATCCTTGAGAACCTGACCAACACGAGCCGCCGAATTTGCCTGTTCAATGCTTTCAGTTCTAATTTCTTCTGCTTTACTGATAATATCAGTTACATTAACATCTGCCATACTTTTTTTTATTTCAAAATTATCAATGATTACATCCCGGAAAAAGGACACTAAAAATTAACTCTCACTTGTAAGATCCGTAAAACGATCTCTATCCAACACCTCATCAAACGAAAGTTCGAAGTTGAAAGAAAGTAACGCGCCATATAAATCAAGAGCTGCAATCTCCACGAAATTCAATTCAATATCAGAAATTGCCAGATTACGCAAAAAAGGATACTTTTTCCGATCCCGCTTATCCAGTTTGATACGCTTCAAATAATCCTCAGCAATCCGCTCCATATTATTCTTCTGCTGCTGAATTTTCACGAAATCAGCCTTACCGGCCGATGCCAGGAACATCATTTCCACATAGCGGTTCTTATTCATGAAATCCTCACCACCTGGATACGTAACAGTCAGCTTCTCCAATGTCACCAGCGGATAACAAAGAACTTTCTGATCAGTCAACTGCTGATTGTCATTCAGCTCCAGGAAGTGCTTATTATCATCGCTGTGAAGTACATCCACATGCGTTTTACATAGATTCTCGATGTATGCCGAAAAATCCGATAATTGATTACTTGCCATTTTTTCTAAGAGTTTTAATTCTACGATTTATCGTTTTAAAAGCAATGATAGCCGGCATTTTGATATACTTGTTGTAATTGATTACATCCTCACCAACAAAATTTTCGATGATAAGATTCCAGTTCGGATTGATAGGCTTTGCCGGTTTCACTTCCTGCTTATCCCTTGGTTTCACTTCCTGATCATCTTCTTTTTCTTCGAAAAGAAAAGGAAAAGAGCCCGCCAACCAACGGTGAATAAAAATGTAATTCAAAAATATAGCATGACAATCACTCAACCGGGCACGCTTTTCCACCAACTTAATTCTCTTGTCAAAATCAATCCGGGTAATTTCCTCACCCGGTCGTGTATAGAGCATCGAAACAAATCTTATCAATGTATCCGGTCCGGGCTTATTCACATAATCAAAAAACGCCGTGTCGAATATGGCAAAGTGTTCCAATGTAATTCCCGACAATCGATCGGCCGGAGCATGCAACCCGGCAATTTCTTTCAGGTAGAAAAAATTAGTCGATCCATCGGGACTGATGGCAAAGTCGGCCAGATCTGCCAGCTTGTAAGCATCATATCCGCTAAGTTTGCGCATAATGTGAGAAGGTAACCCGTAAAAGCGCCGGATAAATTCCGTTTGACTAACATTGCCGGTATATATCTGAGCGCAAACAGCAAACTGATGCTCATTCAATTCATCCCAACGTTCAGGAACATCAATCTTCTTATGCCGATTGAACCCGAATCGTTTATAATGTATTTCTACCTTGTGCATATTAGGCAAAAAATGATTTTTTATCAGTATTATCCCTGTTTGGGATTCTCGCGTTAGATGGCGCTGCATACTCAAATTCGGAACGTAGCAACTTTTCAGCCAGTGCCCAGTACTGTTCTGCATCCTTTTCAGCCGTTCCGGCCTGAATGTTTACCATTTCAAGCGCCACGGGTGAAGTAACATACATATCCTCGGACGATTTCAGCGACTCAAAAAACAAACCTTTCTCGGTAACGCTGCCCGATTCACGCATCAACCTGGATACTGCATGAAGCACTACAACCGGTACCAATGCCTGGCGAAGTCTTATAAATTTGTCTGCAGGTGTTTCCTTTACTAACTCAACCATCATATCATCATATATTTTGCCCAATCGTGGCGCAATTTTAGTTTTGATGACCGTGTTGAAATTCGGGCGAAGTCTCAGGAAGATTATCCGGCTGTTGGCAATCCAGTAGTATTCGTTTACCTCCGATGTATTACGTACAATGGCAGTTTTCGAATGCGTATAGTTTGGAGAATCTTTGTACTTCGGAAATGTAGCTACTTCCGACTCCAGGAATGTAAGCATGTTATCCAGCGAAGCAAAACCTTTATCTTTCCAGTTCTTCTTCAGTGCCTGTTCCTGATATTTATACGGTGTTTTTGTTTCGGCCGACTCCTGGCGTTTGGCTCCCGAATTCCCAATGGTAATTTGCATTTCATCATAATCATGCCAAAATGCCAGGAAAGCATTCGCACGTTGTGCAAGCGTTATGAATCGTTTCTGCTTATCGGTTGGATTTGCTGCATTGTAATAGCCTATCAAATCACCGGTAAGGTCATCGCCCAGAAGTGGACGGATGAACATTTCAAATGCTGTTTGAAGTGGACCTTCAAAAACTGTAAACTCAGCCGACTTGGCAATGCTGATGTATGGCTGAATTTCAGATGCGTTGTTCCATTTTGCTTTTGAGAATATCATATATACATTAATTTAGTTTCTGCAAATTTCTGCAATAACATCCCGAAAGAAAAGGACATAAAAAACCCGGAGAGGAACTCCCCGGGAATGATTAAATACAAATATTTTCCATCACATTATGAAGTTTTATTATAAGAATCTTTCATTAATTAGCTGAATTAATTGCTTATAAGTTTTATCACTGTAACGGCGATCCCCGATCTGATCACAGTTTAATTCACCTTCATATATTCTCAGATCAAAAAGCAATAATACATGGCTCGTGGAAGCATCATATATTGCAATCATCACAGTAGACCCAAAATCAATTTTACATTTATATTGATTCTCCTCATTGATTTTAACGGCTAATGGAAGGAAATCTCTTGATGCATCGTTATATAATTCTTGTAATGTCATAGCTGCAATATGTTAACCTATAAGTTGATTTCTTCTTCATTCTTCTCATACACCACCCAGCAACTGGATCCGTCAATATTAGCCGTTTTGTAACCCAGTTCCGTTAACTTCAAATTAATTTCCCTGAGTGAAGCATATATCCATTCCGAAAGATTATACTGAATTTCAAGTGTAGAATAAAACACTTTCATTTCCGGATCTCCCGTTGTAGAATACAGTTTTTCAATGATTTCTTTAAGAACATCCTGTTTTGGCGATGTCTCAACTTCAGGAGCATTATCAGTATCCTGAATAAACCCGATTTTTCTTTTCTTAGCCATTATCATCCGTATTTAAGATAGGTAGAAGCGATTTTAATTCATCCCTTATTCCTACAAGGTTATTAATATGATGCGATAAAGAAGCTAATTCTTTCGGGTTACCAAGGTTCTCACCAAGTTGTCTCGAAAGATAATCCTGTACATTGAGCAATGCCTCGATATAAGTATCAGGCATTTCATTTTCCTGCCAACATTTTAGCAAAGATACTAATTCCGTGGAAATTACAAATCCATCTACCTGTGTCATGATATGCCTCCTTCCTTATAAATAAATGAAAATTGAAAATCTTCATCCAATACATTCAAGTGAGCACCCACCTCATCAATGTTGAGTGATACAACACAATCTTTTTCAATACGCTCGATGGCCGTGTTGCAGAAGTTCCGGATCTGACTGATCACATTGTTTTTGTCGAAAGTGTGACTGTTCGAAAATTGTTTAATGGCCACCTCTTCGGGTTCGAATAGCTTTGCAAGATTCGTGTTTCGTGACCTGATAGGTACACGCGCGGGCGCATGGCTCGCCGGGAAAGTTGTTTTGTTCATAATGGTTTGTTTTCGCAATTAAATTATAGAGCACAAAAGAAGCGGTGCTCACTTTCCGCTGCGAAAACAAACCAAAAGGCTGATACCGGTCTAACCGGCTCGGAAAGGGCACCGCCCTAATATTTTAGAATAAAAAAATCCACGTGCAGGCTTTGCAGTGGAGGCTGTTCACAGCCTTTTAATTTGTTTTCGCACTGCAAAGATTAAAATAGTTTTTGTAACTACCAAATAAAAAGTGAATTATTTTATTAAATTAATAATGCTGACTTAATTCTTCTATTTGTTTTTCATAAGAATTGATCCTTTCAAGTGCATCCGACATTTTTTTCTGATCATTATTTTGAACCGCTTCATCATAAGATCTCTTGGCATTTAACAGGTTCCGCTTTAAATTATTCATTAACTTCTGATTTTCTTGCTTCTTTATAATAGGTTCATATCTATTATAATAAATGTCATTAGCGACCTTATAAGCTTTCTCACTGAAAAAGTAACCTTCAGGCTTCCTGTTTCTCACAAAACTTTCAATAGTATTGCTTGTTCGATTATACATTTCAGAAATCAAATAATCTTCATGAACTGGAGCAAGCTTCTCACCAACAGCCATCCAAACATTGGTGCTCATCTTAATCGAATTCTCGATATTTTTTCGGAACCATCTTTCAACTTCCTGATGAGATTTTTCTTCAACGATCTTTAAATATTTCTCATCCTTTTCAGAAGCAATAACATCCATCAGACCATAATAAACATCATTATCAATATAACCTTCTTCCTCTTTCCGTTTTCTCAATTCATGTCTCGCCTGACCAGGAGTAAGATATGAAAAATCTTCAGCACCACCACCCCAGTTATTAAAAAACACATCCGGTTGAGAATTGTATGATTCAACTTTAACATCTGAAACATTTTCAGCTTTAATTGACTTTACAGCCTGATCGTAGGTTTCACCATAATTTCTCTCGTTAGAAAATCTTCTACTTTTTAATTGTTTATTCTTATTTGCATTAATGATGATAACAAAAAGTATAAAACCTATAATAATTGCCCATGCCATAGTATTAAATATTAGATTATTATTAAGTACTGCAAAGATAAAAAAAGCCTCACATGTCATTGTGAGGCAATTATAATTTAGAATGAAATTAAACAAAATCAATTCTTTTTCTAAACACTGTTGCAATCTTCGAAAGTATATCTATACCAACCGAATACTTACCTTGTTCAATCCGGGATATATTTGCCTGGGTTATCCCTACCAATTCAGCTAATTCTTTTTGACTCATGTTTTTTTCTTCTCTTAGCTGAGTAATCCGTTTACCAATGTCTTCTCTTATGTTCATGTGAATTTATTTTGACACAAAAATAATATATCTAATTAGATATATTTATATGTAATACATGTTATAAAACAGCAAATCCGCCGAACTTCACAGCCCAGCGGATTTTGAATTCACACAATCTTTTTATAAAATGAAAAAACTAATCCAATAGCGAGCAAAACTATGATAATGTCTTTTGTGTTCCTTTTCCCTTATCCAGCGTGGTGAGTACTGTGTTACGGTATCTCAACACGATGTCAGTATAACCATTGTAACGAAGCATCATTTCAATCGGATCCAGCAGGTTCTGTCTGTCAACCCATGCATTGGCAATGTTAACCAAAAACGCTTCTCTGATGTTACTTCCTCCCTGGTTGCCGGCGTATGTTCCCCCGGGCATACCTGCACCCAACACGTTAGGGTTAATCATCAGGGCAAACATGATTTCACTGTTAGCAGCTGCACTGGTAACAAGCTTATCACCTTCCTTCGATTTATTATCCAACGCCGTAATTTTCCATTCTTCAGATAATTTACCGTCATCCAGCGAATCGTAAAATGTGAAAATTGGTTTCTCAGCATTTTCCACGCCCAACAGGTTATCTTCAATCGAATCCATATAAGTACTAATTGCTTTCTGACGATCGATTGGATCATCATATTCTGCTGGTGGAAACTTACGATCCCAAAACGAATACGGAATCTGTATGTGCCATTTCCACGTTGCCTGGTTCTTGTAAACTTTCTGAAGATATTTAGGAACCGATTTTGCAATATCAATCCATCCGGCCAGATAAGCCGATAACCAAACAGGTTCACTGTATGTATCCCGGTTACTCCACGAATCACGGATCATAAACACGGCACTTTCTTTTTGCTTACCTGAGTTTTTTCTGATATCCAAATCAATTTCAGGATCATAATCCAGCAATACATCAAATGCTTCAAATTGATCTTTGGCCGGAGTTTCAGGAAACTTTCCCGAAACAACACATTTTTCTAATCCTGTTTTAAGATCCCGTTCACTGATTCGGAAGAAATACGCGTTTATCGGGTTCAGGCCAATTAGTTTGCTGCCATCAGTATTGGGAATAAGCTGAACGGCCGAAGATCCAAACTTGAAGTAATCCCTGCCTGATTTCTCCATGTATCTGCGAATGCGCGTAGAATTAACCAATCGTTGTGGTTCCGGATCGGGGTATGCTTCAAGTATTTCATTACCATCAGCATCATAACCCGAAACCTTACAAACAAATATACCCTGACCAAGCGTGAAATTTCGAATAAACTTCAAACCTGAATTCAAAATACTGGTCGATGAAATAATTTTATCAGCCCACTGCGGAAAATCGTTGTTCGAACCCCATGAAAGTAATTTTACACCCTCCAGACCAGTAAAATCCTGATCGAGTTTAGTGTCAACAACTTTTTTTATTTTCTTTTTTTCTTCCGGAGTAATACCCGATGGCGATCCGGTAGTGGCAGCAAAGAATTTTGTTGACGACATCATCAGGGGTGTACCCTGTTTGTTGTATATTATATCCATAATTTAAAGTATTACTTCCATTTGATTAAACATTAATATTGCATCAATCCCAACGGGATATACGTGACCGATTGGTTTTCCTCTCTCGTCGCATTCCTGAATCCCTCTTTGCCTGGCATCCTTAACGCTGTATCTCAATCCCGTGGCATAAGCATTCGGGAAATAATGCAATTCACCTTTTTTTGTTACGAACTTTATAGAAAATATATTCCTCACTCCACCAGGTAACCACTTGATGTCGATTTCTTTCAACATCATATTTCTTCTGATATGTTTAACCCGGGCTTCCATTATTCAAAAGTTGGATCAAACGTTTCATCAAACACTCCTGATTTCGATAGCTGAACATATTTCCCCTGAGGTGTATTCGAAGCATACCGGTATTCTATTTCAAACGAACGTGGTTCATTCTTCCTAGTTGTACGTGTAAAATCTTCAGACAGGATAACAACGGGTCTAAGAACCGTTCCATCCAATACGCAAATAAGATCCGAATTCAACAAATCATCCAGCACATCCATCATAGATGGAATCAAATAACCGGTTTGCACTTTTATCTGATCATTTTTTTCTTTCGATGTCTGAATCATGCTGTTGTGTATAACACCATATTCACGTTCCCAACCACCATCACGTTCAGCATGCCCTACGCATGTAAATGTTTCCTGGGCACCAAAGCAATTTCTGAAAAAAAAAGTAGTTTTATTCACATGATTTCGATGATCCATCCGGTACCTGATAATGGTATCATCATCACCATAAACATTGTAATATATTAGCTGACTTTCAGAACATCCAACAGCAGCTGCCACCACCGATGGCGAAACATCTATTCTATACAAATTGCTATTATCAGCCAGCGTTGTAAAAGGAGTTACAGTCGAAGCCACATCTTTCACTCCATTACTGTAAACAGCATACACTGCAATCACCGCATTAGCATAAAACGAAACAAATTCTTTTCTACCTGGTCCGGTAACTTTCGTGTTTGTCCTTGAAAGTGGCATTTTTTGAATTAATGTTGTCGATATCGAACCAGCAAAATCAATATTGGACCGGAAGAAAGTAACCTCATCTGTAGAATTTTGCTCAGGTGTTCTATGTTCAATAATTTCAATAGTCATTTTGATAGATTTTCCATCAACACCTTCAGTTAAACTTAAATCATTATTATCAATGTATAATGCAGCCAATTTGCCAACATCGCGTATTGTAACAACATTATCAGCATCCGGGAAATAATCTTCTTCCAAAATAACAACAGCATTATACGTAATCTTCAAACTTACCCTTTCAGTAACTCCAAAGAGTATAATGTCACCATATTCAGAAGTCAATCCGCTATTCGGAAATCGAATTACAACCATAATTAGATAATTTTACAGATACAAATTTCTTCAATATGATGGGGAAAGAAAAGGACACAAATAAAGCAACCATCAAATTGATTCTTAACGTCTTTTTTGCTACTTTTTTGACGTGACAAAAAAGTAGACGAAAAACCCGGGGTGGTGTTCCCCGGGATTCATTTACATTTTGCATTCGTCACAAAACGAATAATACCGACCATCTTCTCCGCAAATTATCAAATGGTCTAAAAATCGAACTCCAATTGCTTCACATCCGATTTTTACCCTTTGCGTTACTTTTTCATCTTCACGGCTCGGGTATTGTTGTCCGCTCGGGTGGTTGTGTGCTATTGCTACTGCCGTTGCTCCACATTGCAAAGAAGTTGCCAGAATCATTTTTACGTCTACAATTGTTTGTGCTGTACCTCCTGTACTGTGTTTCATCCATCCGATGGTATTATTTGCACCATTGAGAAAAACAACAATTACTTCTTCGTTATATTCTAAGGTGTCAGCATTAAACATTTTATACATTACATTATATAAATCTTGTGATGATGTAATTTTACTTTTCAGGATTTCACCGCTTTTGTACTTCAATGTAATTTCAGGTAATTTTGATTTATAAACAGTCATTTCTTTGATGCCGTATTGTTACTGTTGCCGCCAGTTTGAAATAAATTAATAAACTTGTGCTGATGAGAAAAATGGTTTCATAGGGAAAAACGAAATTTCAACTTCCTTTTCATCTTTCTTAATGGTTTTTGTTTGTTTCTTTCCCCACAGATGCAAAGCGGTTGAACCTTTTTTGATTTTTTTACCCTCTTTAATCCATTCATCAAATGTTCTTAAATCCGTGTTCCCTTGTAACGAATACATTTCAACTAAACCCTCATTAATAGTTTTGATTTCTCCAGCTTCCAGGCGTGGTCTTAATAATTTTGAAGCTGCTACAATTAAATCTCTGTTTGAAGAATTAAATGTTTTCATTTTTTCAATGCCGAATTTTGACTGTTGCCGCCAGTTTTAAATGTTTAATTAATTGTAAATCTTTTATTTACATAGTAAAGTTACAAAAAATAAACACACAAAACAACACTATTTAATTGAATTTCAGATAGATATAAATTCAAAATCAATAATAGGTACAAAACAAAATTTCATAATATTATTGATTTATTCATTTCCAAACCAAAAAAAACTTTTAAACGTTGCAGTCAATATTTTAGAAATAACCTTTTACAGACAATACAGTGAAGCCAAAAAAAACTATTATATTAATAATTGTTAAAAATTAGTTATTTGTTTGTATATAAATGCAGTTATAAACCATATTTTCACCGACAAAGTCGGTGAAAGATGCTACAAATCACCCTGCGCCCTATCCTCCCAAGCGATGAAAATCGCACAATTTCAGTAAATATGACAGGGGGCAGGGGGAGGCAGTCCTATACACACACCAATTCATTGGTGATTCAGTTTAGTCCTGATGTTGTATGTATTATAAGCGAGGGGAAACGAAGGTTGACTGCTTGCGTAGTTGTGTGCCGTACTTAGTCCATATACGTTTGTCAACGGCATCGCCAAAGTGAGTAGCTTCTTCCGGAAGCACGGAGCTTTGTGCTTCACTCTTTTTATTCTTTTCAAACCTGCCATTAGTTTTCTGAATAACTGATGTGTTATTCATAGATATCAGCGTGTACTTACACCTGGTACCGTTGAATCTTTTACGTGGAAACTTAGGATCTGTTTCGTTCAGAATGTATCTCCATAGCAGATACTTCTCGTTGTGAGGTGGTTCTTTACCCGGATGTTTACGGACGATCACTTTCCACTTGTTACGCTCGAATCGTGCAATGGCATGTTGATTGTACGTTTTCTTTGAACTTGCCAATACTATATCACCGTAGGTGTCAACGGTATAAACAACAACTTTCTTTTTGTGGAATCTGTAGTAATCACAAAACTTATCTATCAAAGAGTTGATCATGGTGTCCGGGTTATCGTCCGGTTTAACGAAAAATTCATTGATATTGTTATCACATGGTGTGATCAGTCCGGTAACAAAATCATACATACTATCCTGGCTTACTTCAATGAGTGATATTTTAGATCCCCAATCAGGAGTAACTTCTAATGGTTTGTTAGGATCGCAATCAGCATCATATAAGGAATTACGTTTTTGTAGTGCATCCCAATCAAAGTTGTTGTCATCGGCCATACCGCGTATGTAATCATCATTATCGGCTTTGTAATATACATGCCTGTCATCTATTGAATAATAACAGTCCGTTACTTTATCAATGTAGAAGTTTAAAATCTCGATCATGAATGTAACCAGATCCATAACTTGAAACATCTTAGTAATATAAGAAAATCCTATATTATGAATGTTATCGAAAGCATTAGATAACATAAATAAGATTCCATCTTTGGAAACAAATGGTGTTATTTGCCTCTTCAGTCTTATGGTTTCCTTCCATAGTTCTATGGCCTGAATTTCATCATTGTTAAGCTTGGCCTTGATAAGCTGAAGCTGTAGGTTAACAATCTTATTCCAAATTTCAAATATGCGTATTCCGGCTTCATCTTCATAGTATTTTGCCGGTTCTGTCAGCCATTTATGTTCCGGAAGATATCCCATCGATGATGTGAAAGTGGATCCATGGTGTTTATAAATTGGTTTCTTTGACTTGAAACCGAATATTTCTTCATTACCACGGTTGGTTGCAGCCGCTTCCTGGTCGAATTTTATTTTATCGATCGTTAATGCTTCATCCGTAATATTGTAGTCGGCATTAGGACCACGAGCGCCTGACATTTGAGACAGCAAATAAAGCGCATGGCCGTTGCTGAATGTAATCATGTGTTCATGGCTCATCACACGTTCAAAAGGCTCGTAGAAGTGAGCCGGTGGCTTCACACATACAACATAATCACCGGACTTTGTTCGAGGATCATATTTTTTATATCCAAGCAATTCCAAATACTTAAATGTTGAAGGTAATGTTTTTGTAAGTGCCTGACCTATTGTATCTTGTGTAACTGTAGTAATACCACGTGGCATTGAACGGACATTCTCATCTACTTCAGCGCCGTTAATAAATGATTTACCTGTTGCACGGCCGGCAATGAGATACTTCAGTTTTGCCTTAAATAGTTGGGCACTGATCTGAAATGAATTAAGCGATATATTTTCTTCCCAGTAATCTTCTTTTATCATGTATTAAGTATTTCAGCTATTTGCTGTTCATCATCAATATTGGTTCCTAAAGCTTCAACAATAGTTCTGATTTCTTCTGAGTTCAACCCTTTAATTTTATCTAAAGGTAGATTTATCGTGTTATTGTTATTGTTTAGTTGGATATAGAAAACATTTTTCTCCATTCTTTTTGGATCTTCCGAGCCAATTTGTTTTTCACCAATAACTTCTTTAAGCACTTTGTGTGCTGCAATTCTTTCTTTATGTCGCCCTTGAAGTTTACAAAGTCTGATTGTCTCAACGATATCTTTTATTTGCCACTGTTGCCAGTAATCCCAATCAAATTGGTGGCGTGATTTGAATAGTTCCTGAGCAAGTTTAATGTCAGTCCTGGCAACAGACTGACTTATTCTGTATTTTGCCAGCAAACGTGGAATCACGGATGATGGATGATATTTATCCAGCATCTGAGCTGCCGATATTACCCGGTTTAATTGTTCCTGGTGTTCTTCCGGAATGGGTGAATTTTCAGGATCTAATATATGTGCCAGGATAACTTCATAGCGCTGTTCAGCCAATGATTTTTTGGGCTGATAAATTGCAGGTTTGTTGTTCATATTCGCGAAGTATTTTAAAATGTCGATTTAAAAAATGTCGATCAGCAGTCGCAATTATCCTTTTATCACCTCTGCTATTGGTGATTTTATCAAAACTATTGATATTTACATTTGATTTTATATCAATAACATACGGAAATTTACCCGGGTTAATTGTTTTTTCAATGTATCCAATTTCATGCATGCGTTTTGATGACATTGTATCCATCCCCCGATGAATATCTGGTCTATATATTCCACCATACACGTTTAAAACATGTTCAATAACATCTTTATGAATCATTCTACCAGCTCCAACGACATAAGGTTTATTATATCCGCTAAAGAAAAGAGGATCTTCATTGTCTTTGTAAAAATATAAACGATTTATGCCAAATAATTTTTCATTTTTAGCAATCATTTTATTGTATAGTTTCATTATATTTGGATGAATGAAGTCATCAGAACCACAATTCATCATATAATCAAATTTATAAAGCATTGCATGTCGGATACCATCATTTAATTTTTGTCCTAATAATTCATTAGATGAGTAAATATAGTCTCTTGGATGTTCAGATTTCATATAATGAAAAAGAATTTTCTTAAGTTCCGGATCATTCTCTGAAAAAACATAAATGACTATAATATCAAATTGATCACAAACAGATTTATAAAATAAATCAAATTGCCGGAATACATAACTTAAAATCAGTGAACGTTTCCAACATGGAATAACAATAGCGATTTTTGTTTTTTTCATATTTGTATTTTTAGACCTTTTATCATTTTAAGGAGTTGTTCTTGTGCCGGATTGCTTCCGTTACGGGCTGATTTCATTATTGATTCGCGCAGTTCTGATTCGTGTCTGATCAGTCCTTTGTAAAACCTTTTTCTTTCATTGCTACCGGGAGTTTCAATTGCTTGATTAAAATCTTCTTCATCTACTTCAATATTTATTGCTATCATATCCGGTGAAAAAAGCCGGTAAGCCATTTCTTCAACCGAATTAAGTTGTTCCTCGCTTAAATGCATCTTCTAAAACTTCTTTATCAAATTCAAAAACTTTTTCATTTGTATAGATAACTCCACGTTCCATTTTAGGATTATCAGTGGCGTTTTGACTGCTTACTATGGTTATTTTCCATTCTTCATTCCATATACATGCAACTTTAGCATGAATGGAAATGCAACGATAATCAAAGTTTGATACCATCAAATCAAATGGTTTTGGAGAAATGGATCTAACCCGGTTGTCAACAATAAACCTGATATCGCGAATAATACCTTTTTCCCTTCTATTAATAATTCCTTGAATTGTTTTTGGACTTATGGAATAAGTGCTCAAAAGAATTTCAGCCGGTCCGGTTTGCTCCAAAACCCAGAATATTAACCTCATCATATTGAAATTGCCATGACTCCAAAAGTGTTTGTCCTGACCACGGACAATTTCACCAATGAATTTTGTTATTAACCCTGTTTCGGAAGTAAAATATATAGAAGAACCTGAAACGTTTATTGCTTCAGGTTGCTTCTTGTTATCTACTGGAAGCTCTTTTGTATCAACATTTAGTGGTTTAAAATCAACTAACATTATTTTAGCTTTGCCAGGGCGGTGTCGATAGTTAATTTTTCTTTTTCAAGTTTTTGGATCCTGCGCTCGAGTGCAATTCTTTTTGGTCCTTCAGGCATTGGGTTTTCCTTTGGCTGTTTGTTATCAGTCTGATATTTCAGCCTGTTTTTTGCCTTTAGAATTTTTGTCCTCCAGTTGTCTGATTGTTTTTTAAGAATTTCAACATCATCACCAATAATGAATTTTTCTTCTTTTACTTTTTCAGGTTTGTTGACTTTTATTTTGGTCACATCAAGTTTATTGTTGACAATGGTATCAGATGGCAGAAATCCATTTTTTTTGAATTGGTCAACACATCCCCATAGTTCGTCCATCCGGCGACTGATAGCCTCAATTTTCACCATGTACAATTCCCGGGCTTTTGTTTCGGATGCTGTGTTTCCTTCACCTGCCTTTTTTAAATCAGTATGTAACTTGCTTCTTTTCACATACAAATCACGGAATTCAAGAAGGCAATTTTTTATAGATTCTGGATAAAGATTTAAATTTTCTTTATCACTAAAAACAACCTGATTATTTACAGGTAAATCCTCATTGTGTTTAAGATAAAAATCAGCATCGGTTAATTCATCTTTATGAATTGGATTTTGCGGATTAGCATAATAGCGCAAAAACAAACGAAGTTGATTTTCAAGCTTTGCCGGAATATCTCTTCTTGATTTATTTGAATACAGAATCTGAAGGACATGAGGCTTGTAGCCTGTTTTTTTCATAAGTTCAAAACCTACAGTCAAATCCTTGTTTTTTGAATTAAGCCACTTGGTAACTTCAATTCTAATGTCAGTTGATAGATTTACTTCCATTGCATTCTAATTTTAAATTATACTCAAAATACGTGCGTTTTTCGTTGCGACAAAAGGACACAAAAAAAACTCCTTATTTCTAAGGAGTTTCTTTATACATGTTTATGATCAAGATATTGGAACTTCTGTCAATAAATCTTCCATATCTCCTGTGTAAATCAAAGCCTTTCGGGTTCTGAATTTAAATTGGAGTACGGTTTGATTTCTGTCACCACTTCCGGAACCGGTAGTTGCACCATCACTCGGTACAAATGTTGATCCACGTTTCTTATTACCCATCAGGTAAGTATTTTCGTTCTCATCTTCAACGATAAAGAACAACTTACGATCCATAGCTGCATTCATAAATCCAAGAATTTTGGATTTAATTTTAGCTTTGGTAATATTCAGCGTGTGTTCAGCATGCAGTCCATCAGTTTCACCAACAACAGCAATGCCAAAATTACCAACATCTTCAGTGAAGTCCAGAACAAATGCCCTGGTACCTGGTTTCATTACAACGTCTCCGGTTAATTCACCTGCAGCATCAAGTGCAAGTGGAGTAACGGATCCGTCCGGTTCTGTTGGCCACACGGCAACATCTTCATGATAACCGTAAATCAATCTCGGTCGAATACCGGCCATATTACCACCGTCCAGAAAGTGGTCTAAATCTCCTAATGTTATATGTTTAGCCATAATTTATTTCAATTGAGGGTTAATATTATGATTCAGGGTCAGTTTCCGGAACATTAGTCCAGACCAGTTCTTTGATACCAAATCCCAAACCTTCCCACCAGTCGGTCATGATATTTACGCATCTTTTTGATTCTTCGATGTTAACTTTAGCTGCGTTCTCACCTTTTTTAGTCAGATGCAGGAAGTTTGATTTCGGAGTAATGAAAATATCATTGGTATTGATCATCGAAGGTAATCCTGCAACATAAGCAGGAGAAAAGTCCAGCCGGTTGTCAATTTTATTTGCACCATCAATGGTATAATAACCAAGTGAACGTTTATCCTTCAGGAACGCGCGCGCCCATTTCGGAGCCATGCAAACTACCATTTCAGTATTTTGATATACTTCATCGATTTGTTCGAAAGCAAGTTCAATTTGATCATAGATAGTGTCTGCATCCAAAGCATTCATGGTTAAACGATTAATACCAGTTGTACCAAGAATAACTTTCAATCCGTCCATTGATTTTCCATTAATACCTGCGGTACCCGGAGTTGGAGTCTGATAAACACCTTTGTAGTATTCGTTCAATTCCATATCTTCTGCAATTTTTCCAAATGCATGAGATTCCAGGATGTAACGAACAAGCGGCCAGTCCTTACGAGTAAGTTGATTGTTGGCAAGGAAACCTAACCAGTTATCTTCGATATCGTCAGGATAAAGTTCCATATCCACTTTCAGTTTGAATAGTTGAATAGGATTAGGGGTAAACGTTACATCTCCTTTAGGAGTAAAACCCTTTTGGAAGGATTGAACAAGTGATGTAATGTTCGACTGAGCTAAACGATAAACAGTGTCAGCTGTTTTCACAGTTGTGGCATGTTTAGTTGTTTCACGACCAAAGAGCAACAATCTTTTCAGACGTTGTTCGTTTTGACCACCGGCGATGTAATACGCGCCGTATTCTTTTACAATGTCAGTTACGTTGATAGCCATAAGTTTTAATATTTAATGATTAAATTAACTCTTTATCAGCAGCCTGGTTGTGAGGAAGTGAATCAATTGTTTCCTGATCAACTTCATCAGTGGACTGGTCGTTTGAACTTGATTTGCCTTGAGGCATTACAGGAGCAACAGCAGGACGTTCAGCCAGCTTTACTTTAATAGCAGTTACTTTTGCATCAGCATCAGCAGCTGCAGCAACAGAAGGATCGATCTGATTTACTTTGTTGGTAAATTCAGTCAGGGCTGTTTCGGCAGTCGTTTTGGCAGCTAAAGCATTGTCACGCTCAGTTGTCAAATTCGTTACCTCAGTTTTTTTGTTGATCAATTTCAGGTTGATTGCTGTAAGCTGTTCAACGGATAGGGTTACCTTACCGTCATTAACTTCCAATCCATCAACTGCCAACACTTCATTAATAAATGAAAATTCTTTGTGCATTTGAGTTTGATTTTGGGGTTTGACTTTATTGAAAATTTTCTGAATAAATCCTGGTTTCTGTTCATCCTGATCTTCGATTTCTTCCGGGATAGGATAACCATTTGCATTCATCATTGCCAATACTTCATTGGTAACAACAGCTTTTTTATTTTTTGTAGGAATCAGTTCATCAACCAATCCAAGTTCGACGGCTTCACTGGCTGTTAACCAGCGTGCATCTTTCATAAGAGTTTCCACCTGGCTCATTTCCATTCCACGACTTTTTACGTAGTCCTGTGCAATCATGAGGGTGATTTTCTCAGCATCTTTCTTTTTTCCTTCAAGTTCAGCAATCGCATCAGCTATTTCATCTTCATTAAGCCGTCCCCAGGTATCGATCCAAACCATTGGTTTATGGATAAGATAAAGAGAATCTTCGCGGATGATAGTTTTAGCAGCGCCATGGCCAATAAGAGTCGCAGCTGATGCATTGAATCCAATGTATTCAACTGTTACATCTCCATGTTCCTCAAATAGTGATTTTATCAGCAAAGCTTGATTTACATCACCACCCGGAGACGTACATTTTACCGTGATGGGACCTTCACCAAGTTCATCCATCATGTATTTAATGTACGCATGCGACATATTCCAGTCGGAAATGCCGCCGATTAAATGAATAGTTCTGTCTTTTGACATAAATAAAGTATTTTGATTTATGAAATTTGAACCCAAAAGTAAGAAGCATAAAAAACCAGCAAAAGGACAGAAGCCCCTTGCTGGTTAGTTGAAAAGTAACTTTATTAAATTATAATTCGTCTAAATCAGTTAATTCGATAAAATCTGTTGGTCTATCCTGAGCGCCTACAAATGAAAAACTAATTTGATTACGAGATGTAATATTTCCTGTTGTGTCAGTTCTTCTAAATTCCAATTGATAATCTTCTGTACCGGCAAGCCTGATGTTTTCATTATTATCCTGGAATAAAACATACCAAACCTCTGATTCAAGTTTATTAAGTTGTTCCTGACTTAATTTATTTGATTTTGGTATAATAGCATTGATTTGAACATTATACAGATCATTTTCATAATCTTCAATAAAGTGCTCGGTACCTTCAATGAAGTAGATATCAATTATCTGGTCACGATTAATAACCTCCAGATAATTCAGTTTTTTTGTAAAATCACGCCTGATTCGTTTGAAACTTGATACGGGTATTGCGAACATCCTTGATATTCCACCCATGTTTCCGTTGAAGTCAAATTGCAGCTTTTTCATACGCTTTTTTAAAATTTCGTGAAATTGTCCCATTAACCGACAACTTCTCCAAAGAAAGTTTATCAATTAATGCAGATATATTGTTTAAAACCTCATTTTTGGTAATTGTCAGGTTGCGCTGGCAATCTTTTGTTATACTTTCCTTTGGCCATATCTCTTCAGGAAAATCATAAGCATCCTGAAAATAAGATATAGAATCAGTCAACGACATACCGAATGCCATCCTGGTCGATACAATCACATACATGAATATCTTAGTCCTGGATTCAATGTCCCGGTTAAAATTAACAAGGTCCGTTTTCGAGAGTTCCCATCCGTATCGATAGAAATCATCCCGGGTGATCTTCACTTCAATTGAATCAGTATATCTGGAAAAGTTGCAATTCTGATACCGTTGTTCATACCGGTTATTTTGCCTTTGAAGCTTCTTTCTGAACTGAGGATATAATGTTTTATCCTTAGTAAAGTCAACAGGATTACCATAATTCAGTTCTAAGAAGCGTTTAGTGTATGGTTTACACGGTAATATTATACTAAATTTGCTCATAAAACGGTATTGAATTTTAAAATTAAAAATCTGATAGTTAATAAATTAACTCCTTATTCAATTTACATAAATTCTCTGACATGAGCAAATAATGATCAAAAAAATATTAACATTAACATACCCCCCCTTGCTAAAATACAGTAAAAAAATCGTGCAAAAGTACGGTTTTTTGTTTTTGTAAAATTATATTATTGATATATAGCGTATTAAGTCCGTACGATTTTCGTACGATTCCGTTTTTTTTTAATAAAATTCGTACTATTTTGAAAATCGTGCAGAATAGTACGAATCGTGCAAAATCGTGCAAAAATCGTGCAGCCTTAAATAATTGATTTTTAACTAATTAAATTTTAAAATTCAATGCCTGTACGATTGCACGATTTTTTTTTACTTTTTTATACTAGTCACATTTGTAAAGATGAAAAATATAAAAAAAAGAATATTATATATGTATCCGATTGATATTCTTCGAATTGCATACACTTGTCCAAATTTGAATTAATTAGTAAGATTTGGGAGTGCAGAGGGAAAATAAAAAAACCGAAGTACAATAGTGCAACTTCGGTTTTTATGTAATGTATTAAAATGTATTGATTAATATCTAAATGATGTGAAGTGAATAATTGCCATCGGTTCGCTTAGATCGTAACCTTTAAACCATGCTTTGAAATCTTCATGTGAAAGTCCATCGTTATCAGCGATTATAGATGTTGACACGATTAAATTATATGAGTAAGATGTTTCAATAGAAGCGCAAACCAAATCTTCTTTTAATATAATTTTCTGTACCCCGCATCCCGAATCTTTATCAAACGTTACAAAAGTTATCAGATCATTCCCTGGTGTAAATCTTCCTCCGGGAAGTTTCCAGTAACATAAATCAATCACAGCTTTACCAATACTGACCTTGTGTATTCTTTTGTTCCACAATTCAAAGTTATTACGGATAGTATGAAATTTTAATTCATCAACTATCGTCATGTCATCTGCATACATCATTACCGGACCATTTAGGTCCGATAATGCTAATTGTATTTTTTCTGCAAAATAAGTGTTTTGACCAGCACGCGGATGTCCTGATAAAAATCTTTGGCTTACTGGGATTTTGTAGTGTACTGTTTTCATTCTATCAATAATTTTACTCTTTTTTCAAAATCTTGCTGACACCACTCCATAGCATCTTCTTTTGATGCGTGTGAAATGTGATTGTTTGATGGGTCTCCTGTGATAGTTTTACCATCCTGAAACCAAATTGCATAACCAGTCCCAAATGAATTCACATCCGCGTAATAACCACCTCCAATGTTGGATATTATTTTCCATTCCAATTTTTTTATTTTCATATTTCAAACCCTTTCCTATGATCATTAATAAACTTAACAAATTCTTTGATTCGAATCATATCCTCATCAGTTTGCCATTCAAAGTCAGGAAGTTTATCTCCGTTGAAAAAAGCTTGTTGTGCATGTGGATTCACCCTGTCTAAAAATGAAACGTCAATATTCTTGAACACATCAAAATCATAACCGGCATGCTGAATGCCATAAATAGTAGATGATGCCATCTTAAGTGGAAATTTGCCCAGTATTTTTTGTACTTTCAAAAACAACTTCGGATTATACTTAAAGTCAATTTGATTGCCACGAATAGCTTCTTTACGAAAACATTTATAACAATTCAGGCATTTATCAGTAGTACCAGGTACATTACATGATGAATAGTTTTTTATTCTACCAGCATCGGCAATTCTCGTGGTTAATACTTCTGAGTAACCGGCCATGGGAAATTGAATTTTTATTCCCAATTTTTTGATTGCCTGAATAATTTTGTAAGTTCTGGAAGTTGAGAAGTTGCTTGTGTATTTGAACGTATCACCATAATAAAATGATATGTCATCGAAAACAACTCCAAAATATATAGTATCAGCTTTCAGCATCGGCAAAATAGGAAAAAATAAGCATGTATATCCAATCCCGATATTAAATCCTATTTTGTCAGTATACAGTTCCCGAACCTTTTCAAAGTCTGTCGGGATATTTATACCACTTGCATTGATCACGGCACGGATCTGCCTTTGTTCATAATCTCCTGACCAATATCTGAGAACGTGTACTGGTATTCCTCCAAATTTATCAAGTACCGCCGTACTGTCGGCACCACCGGAGTAACTTACAATTTTTTCGTTACCATATATATTGATTAGTGTTTTAGATATGTCAATGTCTTCAAGGCCATAGAATAGAATGAACATTAATAAATCAAAATATCCTTTTTCAACCATCTCAAGGTTAAATGTCCGTGGATACATGGCCATGAATCTATGCCGATCTATCTCAAGTGTTAGAATGTTCTCGTTAACTTTTAATAAAAGTTGTTTGAACTGTTTTGATGAATAATAGTATTGTTTCATTTTAGATAGCTGATTTTATTTGTTGAATTGAAATTGTTTTGCTAATTGCTTCTGCTAATACTTTTGCCTGTGTACACTCAACGGCATTACCAATAAACTTTTTCATCTGGGCTTTTGTACCTCTGAGTTTATAATCGTCTCCAAATCCTTGGATGCGAAGTAGCTCATCTATCATCAGCATACGCATGGTGATATCTATTATACCGTGCTGATTGCAAATCGTTTTCAGACGTTTCATTGATTCGCTGTCCGATTCATCAATCCTTAGCTTGAATTCGCCTCTACGTGCCTCAATCAAATATGGGGGCATTTTATCCATCCGGGCAATTAGCGTGAAGCATGGACGGTCGATTGATGCACCCTTATTATTGAACTGCGGATTCATCAGATAGAATTGTTTTCTATTTGCCGTTATTGTCGGACTAGGTTCATGAATACTGCGACCTTTATTTTTAAACTGTGTATCCATTAACCATTGGGCAGAAACTATATTAAGTTTAGGGATAGTGGTTAGAGTTCCTGCCGGTTGATCAACTGAAACAGGTTTGCCCGTCCCATATTGTTGGTCAATAAATTTAGAAGTGACTAAAGCAAACCGATCCTTTGTTGTTATTGTTCCTGCGGGTTCTTCAATCGAACTATTATATCCATTGCCGTAGTAAGCAGTTATCATTTGGTGATGATCAACGGTTGTTATAGTTCCGGCAGGGCTATTAAGGCTTTGATTTTTGTGTTGGGGACGTCCGGAGAATGCTTTTGATAAGAATTTAGCTTTAACAACACCAATTCTATTTTGGCAGCTTACTGTTGGTGATGGCTCGTCAATTGATGGAGCTTTATAAGTTTTTCTTTGACTCATGCTGTTATATTTTAGCATAAAATCGCTCTCTCCATTGATTACAAACCTTTCAACTCCAGCAGTAATCCTGTCAATAGTTGGATCAACTAATGGTTTCTTTCTTCCAAAAATGCTTTCGCCTTCCACATCTAAATCCAGCACATCTTTAACCGCGTTCCATTTTTCTAAACCATTTTCACCGTTTTTTGAATGCGTTTGAATCGGAAAGGCAATGTTATCAGCTTCATTGGCAAAGATTCCGAAATAGCGGATCCGGGACGTGTAAGCGCCAAAATCAGCAGCGTTTAATTTTCGCCATTCATATTGATAGCCTAAATTCATAAGCGTATCACGCCATTGATTATAGTATATTCCTTTTTTATCTTTTACGGGTTTACCTAAATCGTCAAGTGGCCCCCAGTCTAGGAATTCAACGACATTTTCAACGCCGATGATATCCGGGTTTAAAACCTTCACATATCGCTCAATATGTTCCGGCAAGCTTCTGCTGTCAGCATCGCGAGGAAGTCCTCCTTTGGCTTTACTGTGATGTGTACATTCAGCAGATGCCCAGAATAATACTTTAGCGTTTGGGTACTTTAATTTAGCCTTGTTTATTATTGAAATCAATCTGCCAGGATCCAATGTTGTGAAATCCTCAATAAAGTGGACCGTGTCAGGATGATTAGCTGCATGGCTTTGTATTGCAATCTCATCGTGATTAATTCCAATGATAACTTTGCATATTTTATTTCCATTTTCATCTTCTGCACGATGGAATCCTTCTGTAACTCCACCGGCGCCACAGAAGCTGTCGATTACGATTAGTTTAATATTATTATTCATATCAAACTAATTAACCAAATTATTAAACTCCAGATACCAACTGTAGAACCCAACCAGACTATTGCAATTAGCACGCCTGAAGGATGTTTTTTCTTTTGATTTCCCATAACTTTCATTGATTATAAATTGAAAAATTAATTTTCATTGTTCCATTAACTATCTCAGGATTATAATTAGTCCATAAGCATTCTGATTTTAATATTTTACCTACATTTGCTTTTTTTTCAACGTCTAATGTTTTATACATTCCTTTGAATAATTCATCATACAATGGAGAATTATATCCGGATATTGCGACAAAACATTTAGCATCCTTTATTTTATCATGTAGTTTAATATGAAAATCATCTTCTACTTCATGTCTATATCGTTTTTTAGATTTTCTAGTATCAAGTACATATGGTGGGTCGAAATAGGCAATATTACCTTCTTTATTTATTTTATCAAAAAGCAATAAAGAATCACGATGCTCAATCTGCATTTGTCTGAGTTTATCCACGATAATATCTAATTTTTCAAGTCGAATATTCCAGTTATCAACTCTATAATAATTTGTTTTGTGAATTTTATATTCAAAGCCAGTCCCATAATGATCATTTTGTGAACCATTTGCCCCAAAACCTAGTTGACATTTTGTGTAAAATCTTCTCGCTTTTTCTACTGGATCAAAATTCAAATGATTTATGTTATCTAAAATTATTGAATTCAGCTCGCTTCTGGAAAATGGAGTAAAATAAATTATGCGTTTAAATTCTTTGTACATTTTATTATCTCGAAGTACACGGAATAAGTTAACGACCTCATCATTTAAATCATTAATAGTAACCAGTGGGTAATTTACATTTAACGCAACATTTGCTGAACCGCACATCATATCGACAAAATGATAATTACCTGCCGGAAATTTATCTATCAACCATTTTAAATGCGGGTATTTGCCTCCAAAATATGAGACTAAATTAAGATACTTATTGCTTTTCATTGATTATAAATTTGACACATAAATTCAAATTCAGGTTGTAACTTTTTAACTCCAATAATTACGGCAACTCCTGAAATTGCCAGTCGGTATAATTGATTGGTGGTTTGTGGAGAGTTCTTGAAATTAAAGGTTGATGCCAGAACTAAATAAGCCCGGCCAAGATCGTAGTCGAATGGTGTTGGTCTGATTAATTTGGTAGCATCAGAAGCGGTTAAGGCCAATCCCATATCAACAGCAAGCTTTGATATCATTCTACGGCGTTCCGCTTCTTCATGTGCCACGCAAACGATGATTTTTAAAGGTTTCATGTTATAGGATAATTTGACCAGGATTGTTTTCTACTTTATGTCGGCCAATATTGATTCTGATATGCTGATCAGGTGTTTCGAAAAAAACAAGTTTATACTTGATTTTTCCTTTTTTGACACAGACAATATCAGTAGCAATTTGGAAATCCTCTGTAGCAATTCTACTATAAAGTTTACGAATTACTGGAGATAATGATGAACGTAATTTGCCGTTAAACAACTTGTTTAGAATAGCAATGAATAACCTAGTGAATAATTTCATGATGTGGTATTTTAAATTGTTATTAATTAAAAAGGTTTTCCGCTTTCTTCGTCAGGGACAAGTTCTCCGGATTCGTTCTGAATAAATAATGTTGGAGCTGTTCCCGGTCTCGAAATAGTTACATATTCAACTCCTCCTGACTTATCATCTTCTACTGGTTGTCCGTCCTTATCGTAACGCAAAGCAAGTCCGCTGATAGGATCATAAAGATGAGCATTATAAATGTAACCTTTCCACCTGCAGAACGCTTGCAGCTTCTTCTTAAATACCGTAATTGATTCATATTTCATATTTGCATTGGATGACTTGATGAATTCTTCATGCAGTGTTTTCTTTACAAGTCGAATTCCCAATTTTTGATCATCACTGAAATACTCATCAGCCCAGGTAATAAATGTTTCACCCATTTGTTGTCGCATCTGACGTACTGCAATGCGTTCCTGTGGTGCCTGAATAACACCATACTGAAGATAGATCTGTATGCAGTTGGCCAGCATATTCCACAACAGGTTCCATTGTTCGAAATCCCATTCATCAAAGAACTGGTTGCCAAAGTCGTCGATTGGTTTATGATTGTCATTATACCAGTCGGAAAATGCGATGATGTATTGCCGATCGGTAAAACTGGAACCCTGACCGTTAAGGGCATGATTTGTAGTAATGTAAATCTTGGGTGATTTGTGAAACGGGATTGTCATTCTTCGGCCGCCTTTGTAGTTTACAGCCCAGTCACCGGTAATATTGGCAAAAAGGAATTCCAGGTTGAAGTTCGTCCGAACGTCATCCATGAAAACAATCTTTGTTTTTTCTGAAAGTTCGTCCCAAATAAATGAGTCAGTTTCTAAATCTCCTTTTTTCCCATTGATGTAAATGGCCGGAACTACATTTTTAAACAGTTCACCAATTAAAGATTTACCGGTACGGCCCTTGCTTTGTCCTACTTCTGTTTGAATTCCATCCATGGCAACAACAGCCCTGGCAATAGATCTGTCTTTTGCCGACATGAGCATGTAGCCTATTGATGCCAGTTTTGATATCAGGTGTAATTTATTTTCGTATAGTTCATCCGCATCGATCACAACATCAGATTCTCCTTTGTCAATCTTTTCCTGTTTTCTCCAGGTGAAATTCGAAGCGTTTTTCAGAAATTGAAGAAACTGACATTTTTCTCCTAATGGACTTATCTTGTAATCAAACACACCATCTTCATCTTTTGATATTTTGATGACAGGATAATCAAGTTTAACAGCAGGAAAGTCTTTCTTCTGATCAGTCCATATATTGTATGAAACAGCGGAATAATCAAGTTCTTTAATTTCAGTGGATGTAATCTCCCAACATTTATCCCGGAAGTAAAACCGCTGTGCTTCTCGTGTTGGTTCTTCAAAATTCGGATTGATCCAGTTTAGGTTACTGAGTTTGTCAGGACCTAAATACTGAACACCACCACGGTAGAGCATTTCTAAAACATTTTCATTGGCTACCACCTTAGTGAAATCAACAACAAAGTCACGAATATCGGTATGCTCCAAATTCTTAACAACAGGGTGTTCTACATGAATAAACTGGAATGTCCCATCAGGCCGACGGTAACGACCGAAACCGCGATTTTGAAGAAAAGTAAAACATCTGCCATATTTGAATTCATACGTAGCCGGTTTTTCAACCCCATTTCGGTCATACTTGCGTACTTCTTCCCAGTATTTTTCATCGGCTTCAATTGGTTGTGCTGATTCAATTTCCTGTTTTTCGTTAAATCTCCATATGTGTTTATTAATTCGAAATTCAGGTAAATGTTTTAGGATCTCAATATGTGTCTTTGCAAATGCCTGTGGGTTATTCAGGCTCCATAGTTCTTCAAGCTTATTGTCGGTCCAGCTGGTTATTTTGAACAGCTGCATATATTTACCGGAAAGGTTTTTTTCGTTGATCAGGTAGTTTATGTCTTTAACCAGTTCATCTTCTTTGTCTTTAAGCGATAAAGACAATAAATCATCAATACCTTTTTCTCCTGATTCAGTTTTGTTTACATGACCAACATAAATATCAACATATATTTCCCTGTTTTTAAGGGCACGCATGTAATCCTTAAAATTACGTGCTGCATAAAAGAAATTACGAGGACGTTTATCTACTGAATCATTTATCTTTATTTCTTTGCTGATATCATTCCAGTCGCTGTCAAATAAAAGTATAACCTGTTTAACTCCCAGCTTCTGAATAATTTTAATCAGATCTTCCGGAAGTCGGCCATCCATTGCAATATTGTTAATACCGGCAAGCCCAACGGAATAAATACCGTGTTTACATGCTTTCTCTGCTTTCTTTTCTCCCTCCTGGAGAAACAATCGTTCTATCTTATTTCCGCTTCTGTATAGCTCCCGTATCTTCTCAGGAATGTAAATAAAGTTTCCTGAGCCAAAAGGAGATTTATATTTGCATGGTTTACCTGATGAATCTTTATGTTCATCCGGAAATTGATATCTTATCCTGAAAAACTCCTTGTAAAGTCCGGTTGGTTTTCGTTTATTGTCTTTTGTTTCGTATTTTACCGGAGCCCCTTCAAGATCATAGTATTCAATAATTACATCATTTCCATCAACAATTCTGAAAAAATTATCAACTGTTCCTGCTTTGAATACATTCGATGTGAGAACAGTTTTATTTGTATCCTGAACAAACACTTTGGCCTGAACATCTTGCTGTGTCAGTCCTGATTCTCGAAGCATCTGCTCGCAATAGGATGATGATTTTTTCTTATTTACAGTTTTTTTTGATTTAACCGGTTCCGGAGAATCAACGACAACAGAAAATTTATGTTGAAGGTATTCCAGGCTCTCCGGGAATGTTTTATTCTGAGCTTTCATCAGAAAACTGACAGCATTGTTACCGGCAACTTCACCACATTTGAAGCATTTGAAAATCTTCTTTTGTGGATTTATTTCAAGTCCCCGTTCTTTGCCACAATTCGGACAATCGCCAAGATACTTATTTCCTTTTGGAGTCAGGCTTACAAAGTCGGAGATAACTTCAACTATCTTATCATTTGTCTGATCCAGTATTTTCTTTTTGTCGTGCTCGTTATAGTACATTTTCAAATAGATCTAATTGTCTTACTTCTTGTGCTTTACTTAATGGGATTTTGAGGTGTTCAACCACGGCCATGTATTCGCGTTCCGTCATTTGTTTCTCACCCCGGAATATCTGCCACCATCGACGGGACCGGATGCCAGTTGCATCAAAAAAACGGAATGTAGGTGTGAAATATTCCTCATGTACAAACTTGTACCTGATTAGCTTCACACACAGGTTCTTCCTCTCGTTTATTTTGAACATCCGCTTGCGGTGCAGATATAGATGAAGTTCGTATGGTGTCACTCCCAGTTGTTTGGCTATCTTTTCCGGCGGCATCTTCCCGAGGTTTTCTTTTAAAAATGGCAAGTGTTTTTTCCATTTGTTCATGGTCGAATGTGTGTTTAATGATTGTGTGGTTATCGTAGAAATAATAGCATCCGTGTGTTTCTGACATGAAACAGCATGCTATTTTTATAAACAGATCGTAGTTTTGCGGTTCAACCCATTTTACAATTGAAATAGACTGACCAACTTCAAGTTGATAGAGCCTGTTGTAAACTTTATCTTTATACTGGTAAAAGTTTTCTTCACCCATCTTCAGAATGTATTCCTGTATCCAGGTATTATCAGTGTATGATTGTAAAATGTGGTGTGAAAGGTTCATAATCAATTAAATAATGAGATTATAAAAACAATTACGAGTAAAATGAGTAAAAAATCAGCAACGAATTCGCCGCGTTGGTCGTCTTTCCGCTCCATTTCTTTCCTGAAATGATTTTTATTTTTGTACTTCATGGTATATGTCATTCAGGTATTCTGTAAGTCTTTTATAAAAATCCTGGTAATCAAAATATTCATTAATTAATAAAGCTATGCCACCTAATGATTTTGAATAATTTTGAATAGAATAAATATCATCTACAGCCCAATCATTTCGAATAAGGTTAACAAGATCCGGATAATTGAATAGATTGAAATTTGTTATCAGATTGATAAGCCCGTTTCTTGCTTTTCCAATTGAGATAGATTTCCCATTTACCGATACTGTAAGCTTTTCTTCCATGGTATTAATTTATATAGTTAATTTTCTCGCATCTGCATATCCAGTACTCGTGACCATCATATATTTTAAGATGTGGTTTATAAGTATTTTGAAAACATCTTTTGCAGGTTGCAATTCCGGAATAAACCGGGTAATGAATTTCAATACTTTCTTTTTTGAAACCTTGTTGCATTAATAACTTTTTCCTATTTTGTTGTATTGGAAAAGGTTTATCATCACCATAAGGTTTACCATCTATATAAAGTCGGCCGAGTCTTGGTTCAGTCATTTTTCTAAATTATTTTCGAACCAGTAACGAACCAGTTCGGCGGTGTTATTC
This sequence comes from Bacteroidota bacterium, assembly GCA_023459355.1. Classification (GTDB taxonomy): domain Bacteria; phylum Bacteroidota; class Bacteroidia; order Bacteroidales; family Paludibacteraceae; genus Paludibacter. Next base: position 201,695 of record JAEWUM010000040.1, read on the forward strand.
ATACCTAATTTACGAAGCATGTTGTTCCGGTGGTTGTGAACCGTGTTTGGACTGATATACAGTATTTCCCCAATTTCAGTGTTTTCGTAGCCCTTTGTTATAAGCTTTAGAATTTCTATTTCACGTGTTGAGAGTTCTCCACATTCTTGAGAGTTGCAAACAATTCTATAATCAGGACATTCACCCATGCGTGGGCACATAATGAATTCTGTCGAGAAATTTCCGTTTGCATCAACATCAAGGCGATTGTCGTGAATTATGAAGTTACATTTGATAAATCCTCTGCAGATCAGAAACTCATAATAGAATTTATTTTCCTTACTTTTTATGTAGCGTTTTTTTAGAGCTTCATAGGCTCGCGGACGGCGAAGCCTGAGCATGTCATTGAAATGTGAAATAAATTGCCTGTTTTCAGGGCTTAATATAAATGTGTTTTCTTCAACACGTCTAACTTCAACTTCTCCATCCGGGAGACCGTTGAATTCAATATTCCTGATTTCCATATCTGCTGGCTGGTATTATTTCATCGTGATTAATAATTATTACATCTGAACCGCTTACTGATTCAAGTTCCCAAACTCCGGGAACCTGATGAATACAGTTCCTCTCTGGCCATAATGGAGATTTATAACTAATGGTTGTTATTTCACCATTAACCTTAACTTCAATATTTGAAGGGTTTTCTAAAAGTTTAATTTGCTTTGTTGTCATCTGGCCGGAAATTAATAGAGGTTATTTCTTCCATCTTTTCGTAATCATACTCCGTCCAACTCTCCATGCGCATGCGGTAGTAGAATGTAGCAATTGACATGTACTTTGGAACGAAAAACTTTACTATATCCGCTTTATCAGTCTCTGACAAAGCGTTATAGTAGTCCTTAAAGCTTAATTTGCTTGTTTTTTTAAGTTTACTTTGCATTGTTTATTAAATTAATTATTAATTTAGTAGTGCAAACATAAGATATATTTTTTAAAAACAAACTATACTTTGCATTAAAAAACAAGGTGTAATTTGTAATTTATAAACATTATAAATTACCGTTATGTTTAAATATCAGAAAATAAGTCAATTGATGGCAGATTGTAAATTGCAAAATAAAAAATTTACAAAGTCTGCTTTGTGTGATCATATTGGATTAACTACAGTTGGATTGGATGGGATAATCAATGGGAAAAGTTCACCAAAGATTAGTACATTGGAAAAAATAGCTGATTATTTCAATGTTGATATGAATTACTTCTTTGATCAATACGAATCAAAGCCATTGCCTGAATATAATTTTTCAGAGCCAAAAGCTGAATATAACAAAGAAAACCCATGGAAGTTATGTTTTGAATTACAGAAAGAAATAACAGAACTCAGGGTCGAATTGGAGAGGTGTGAAAAGTTTATCGATGCCCGCGATGTGGATACCAAAACAGGTTAAAATTTAAAATCTACAGACCAAATGTAGAGCAAAAAGATGTAAGTAATTGATATGTACTGTGTAGTGTGGTTCTGGTGGCACCACGTTGAAAAAAGCGCTGCAATTTAATAATTGTGGCGCTTTTTTGTTTTACGCTAAAATCACGATATTCCGAAAAATGAAAAATGCCCTGCAAATATTTTATTTACAGGGCATTTGTTGCATTTGTGACTCCGAAAGGATTCTAACCTTTAACCTTCTGATCCGTAGTCAGATGCTCTATACAGTTGAGCTACGGAGCCTTCTTTGCTTTTTGCGTGTGCAAAGGTAATGTTTTTGCCGAAATCACCAAAATTAATTTTGGGTTTTTTCAAATTTATTGAATTATATCTCAGGATATGTTACCCGGCTGTTATGCAGGCCTCGCGCTCTTTATGCCGGTAGGTATATAATAACTGCCAGATATTATTTTTTTTAATTGAGTTGATTTGTTTCGATAAACTTTATATCTTTGCATCAAAATGGATGATTAATTCATTGAAATTAAGGAGAATTAGAATATGGCTGAAGAAGTAAAAAAAACAAGAAGGCCCCGTAGGACCAAGAAAAATGTAGAGAAAGATGTTCTTGATGCGGTAACATCCGTCATTGAGGATGTAGGGTTTAGTAAAGTTACTCTCAAGGAAATTGCTATACGCGCTAAGATCGAAGCTTCGGTTTTTTATCGCAGGTATAATAATCTGGATGAACTTTTTGATCATTACACCAGAAAGTATGACTACTGGTTTGGGAGTATCGCCCTGAATATGCCAAAGAATCTGAATGACGAAGAGGCGTTTAAATGGATTATTCAGAGTCTGGCAAAGGAACTCTACAACAACAAAATCATGCAGCGATTGCTGATTTGGGAGTTGTGTGATGAAAATCCGGTTACACGGAGGACGGCAACGCAGCGTGAAGCCCTGAATAAATCGTTGATTCAACTGTTGGAGCAGCGTTTTGAAGGTGCCGGGCTGGATATGAATGTGCTCACTGCTTTGTGTATTTCCGGACTTTATTATTTGATTCTGCATCAGAATATCTCAAAATTTTGTGATGTGGATTTTTCGTCCAGAGCAGGAAGAAAAAGATTAGACAAGGCGCTTGACCAGCTTATTTCCTTGTTTTTCTCTGAATTGAAACATAAACAGGAGAAAAATCAGATAGCGCAACGTTTGAAAGAAGCAGGGGTTAGTCAGGAAGTTATTGAACGTTGTATCGAACTTAAATAGAGTCAGGTCAACGTCGGCTGAAAGCTTTTATTAATTTGCATACAATGACCTATTTGGTTCATTGTATGCAAGTTTTTGTATATGAGGGTACTTAGGCAACGGTTATTGCATTTGTATATAAGATAATAATTCATTATCTTTGCGTCGAATTATACAACATTTTATTGAAACTTTAGAAACTTAAATGAAATTGCTTAACCGATGAAATGGTTTGTGAGTTTACGTAATTTGCTTTCCTGAGAAGTAAAAAAACAAGGCACTGAATCTGAAAAAAGATCAGTGCCTTGTCGTATTGTGATGTTATTTGTCTTCTGGAATTACTTTACACATTAAACCTGAAGTGCATGATGTCGCCGTCCTGAACCACATAATCCTTGCCTTCAACGTTCATTTTTCCCGCTTCTTTGCAGGCAGCTTCAGATCCCAGGGCTATAAAATCATCGTATTTAATGACTTCGGCGCGTATAAACCCTTTTTCGAAATCGGTATGAATAACTCCGGCACATTGGGGTGCTTTCCAGCCTTCATGGAATGTCCATGCCCTCACTTCCTGAACACCCGCTGTGAAATAGGTTTGCAGGTTCAGCAATTTGTAGGCTGATTTAATTAATCGGGCAACACCAGATTCAGTTAAACCGACTTCCTCGAGGAACATCTGACGTTCTTCGTAAGTTTCCAGTTCGGCAATGTCGGCTTCAGTAGCTGCCGCTACAATAAGTATTTCTGCATTTTCATCTTTAACAGCCTCTCTGACGGCATTTACATAAGCATTACCATTAACTGCCGATGCTTCATCTACATTGCAGATATACATCACCGGTTTGTCGGTAAGCAGGAACAGATCCTTGACATAGGGTCTTTCTGCCTTGTCGAGGATAACCGTACGGGCTGATTTGCCCTGCAACAAAGCCTCGCGGTATTTCAACAGGATGTCGTACACGATTTTAGCCGTTTTATCACCACCTGTTTGCGCTTGTTTCTGGACTTTATTGATGCGGCTTTCAACCGTTTCAAGGTCTTTCAGTTGCAATTCCGTGTCGATGATTTCCTTGTCTCTCACCGGATTGATGCTGCCATCGACATGCACGATATTATCATTTTCGAAGCAACGTAACACGTGGATGATGGCATCAGTCTCCCTGATGTTGGCTAAGAATTTATTCCCGAGACCTTCCCCTTTACTGGCGCCTTTCACTAATCCGGCAATGTCAACTATCTCGACAGTAGTGGGGACAATGCGTTGCGGGTTCACCAGTCCGGCTAATTTATTCAATCTTTCATCAGGTACTGTGATGACACCCACGTTGGGCTCGATGGTACAGAAAGGAAAGTTCGCCGCCTGGGCTTTTGCATTCGATAAACAGTTGAAAAGGGTCGATTTACCCACATTGGGTAGTCCGACAATACCACATTGTAACGCCATTATAACTATGATTTGATTTGGGCTGCAAAGATAGGCAAAAAAGCTGAACCTGAAAACTATGTATATCAACAGAATTGCTTACATTTGCGATAATAAAAATTAAATTTAATACTGCTATGAATACACAAATTAAACAAATCGCCCAGAGAATACGCGGATTAAGAGAAGTGCTGAATGTCTCGGTTGAGGATGCGGCCACAAAATGCGGGGTAACTGAATCTGAATTGATCCGTTATGAGTCAGGTACAAGCGATATTCCGGTGAGTTTTATTTGTCAGTTTGCCCAATGTTATGGTGTGGAATGTAGTACACTGATGTCGGGGGAGGAGCCGCACATGTCGGCTTATTTTGTTACCCGGAAGGGAACCGGTGTTAGCGTTGAGCGAAGCAAGGCTTACAAATACCTGGCGCTGGCGCATGGATTTCGTCAGGCAAAGATGGCTCCGTTTGAGGTCACAGTTGAGCCCAATGATTTACCCATTACGCTGAACACGCACGCCGGACAAGAATTTAATCAGGTATTGGAAGGTACCTTGCAGCTGCATATTGCCGGGAATGACCTGGTGTTGAACGAAGGTGACAGCATTTATTTCGATGCCACAAAACCCCATGGAATGAAAGCTGTCGGAGGTAAAAAAGTGAGATTCCTGGCAATAATCGGATGAAATTTTATCCCATTATGAAGCATTTTATCCCATATCTTCACGTTTTGCCCCTGTTTGTGCAGTTTTCTGAATGAAGATATTTCCTTTGCAGCCGAATTAATCAAAATATCGTAACGCCATGCTCGAACAGTTTCTCAAACAGACCCAATTTAAAGACTTCGAAGATTTCAAATCGAACTATCAATTAGTTGTTCCCGACAATTTTAATTTCGGATACGATGTCGTTGATGCCTGGGCAGAAAAGGAACCCAATAAAAGCGCCTTGTTGTGGACGAATGATAAAGGAGAATGTCGCGAATTCACCTTTGCCGAGTTGAAATATCATTCCGATCAAACAGCATCTTACTTTCAAAGTCTGGGAATTAAGAAGGGTGACATCGTGATGGCCATCCTGAAGCGTCGCTATGAATTCTGGTTCACGATCATCGCGTTGCATAAGATTGGCGCCATCATCATACCGGCAACCCATTTGCTGACTAAAAAGGATTTGGTTTACCGTAACAACGCAGCCGATATCAAAGCCATTATAGCCGTAGGAGAGGAGCCTATTCTATCTCACATCAATGATTCGAGGGCAGAATCGCCTACCATTGAAATGTTGATTTCGGTCGGACCGGTTGTGCCGGAAGGATGGCTCGACTTTCACAAAGGTATTGCAGCAGCACCTGCTTTCACAAAAATTGAGAAAGTCAATGAGAATACCGATCCGCTGATAATCAGTTTTACTTCGGGAACCACAGGGAATCCGAAAATGGTGATGCTGGATTATGTTTACCCACTGGCGCATATTGTTACGGCCAAATACTGGCACAACCTGCATGAGGACAGTCTGCACCTCACCATTGCCGATACCGGTTGGCTGAAAGCCGTTTGGGGAAAGTTGTACGGACAATGGATCGTGGGCGCCTGTGTATTTGTGTACGACCATGATAAATTTACGCCGGTAGACATGCTGGCCATGATAGAAAAATACCGTATCACTTCGTTGTGTGCACCTCCCACCATCTTCCGTTTTCTCATCCGTGAAGATGTCAGCAAATATGATTTGACATCACTTGAATACTGTACTATTGCCGGAGAAGCGCTGAATCCTGCGGTTTATGAGCAGTTTCTCAAACTGACAGGAGTGAAGTTGTGTGAAGGATACGGACAGAGTGAAACGACGCTGACCATTTTTACTTCACCATGGACCAACCCGAAACCAGGTTCTATGGGACTTCCAAATCCCCATTACGACATCGATTTACTGACATCGGACGGTCGTACTGCCGAAGCTGGTGAGCAGGGAGAAATTGTTATTCGTACTGACAAACAATATCCGGTTGGGCTGTTCAAGGGTTATTACCGCAATGAAACCCTGACAAAAGAAGCCTGGTACGACAACATCTATCATACCGGCGATGTGGCCTGGCGCGATGAAGATGGTTTCTTCTGGTTCGTGGGACGTACCGACGATGTCATCAAAAGTTCAGGCTATCGCATTGGTCCGTTCGAAGTCGAAAGCGCCCTGATGACCCATCCGGCCGTGGTTGAATGTGCCATTACCGGAGTTCCCGACGAAATTCGCGGGCAAATTGTGAAAGCCACCATTATCTTAGCCAAAGATTACAAAGACAAAGCCGGTGAGGCCTTGATAAAAGAAATTCAGGAGCATGTAAAAACCGTTACTGCACCTTATAAATATCCACGCATCATCGAGTTTGTTGACGAACTACCCAAAACCATCAGCGGAAAAATAAGAAGGACAGAGATTAGAGAGAAGGACAGGAAAGCGTGATTTTCACCCAGACCTGTCAGGTTTTCAAAACCTGACAGGTCTTAGCGTTTTAAGTAGTAATTCACTGTCGTCACCACCCGCACATTCTTAATATACGGCGTATTCGAATCCCGGTCGGTGATGGTAAACTGCCCCTGATACGCATCCCTTATTTTGCCTAACTTGCTGTTGGAGTCCTTGGCAAATTTCTCGGCAGCGAGTCTGGCATTCCGAGTCGCTTCTTCAATCATCCCTGGTTTGATTTCATTCAGCCCCGTAAATTCATAACTGACATTGAAGCGGAAATCTCCACCCGAAATGGCGATACCCTGTTTCAGTAATTCCGTTTGTTCCGACATCAGTTTGCGTACTTTATCGACATTGTTTGAGGTGACTGTGATGACTGAAGTGGCGTTGTAGCGAAACTCAGGTACTGTTGTGTTGTACCTTTCAGCCTTGAGATCGAGAATTTCAGGCGCTGCCACGCTGATTTCCTCTTCAGCAATACCGTTTGATTTCAAGAAGGCAATAATAGCCTTGTTTTTTGTGTTGATGTTGTTGTAAAGTGAAATCAGGTCATCGCCCAGATCCTTGTACATCAACGGCCAAATGATTTTGTTGGCAGGTACTTCCATTTCGGCCAGACCTTTGACACTCACCACCCGGTCTTTGTCTTTAAAACTATTGATGCCCATATACAGCATCAAACCAAGTACACAAAAACCCAAAGCAAGGATGGTGGCTTCTATTATTCTGTTATTCATAACATTGAAGTTTTTATAAATTGAGAGGTAAAGTTACAGTTTGTTGTTGGATTAACAAAATGGGTAGGGACGCAATGCATTGCGTCTTTACGTATCACCAACACAACTTATCGGGGGTTGCTTCGTCGGCTTCGCCGACTCGCAATGACGGGACAATAGCTGCGTGCAATTGAGCTGGGGGTTGCTTCGTTGGCTTCGCCGACTCGCAATGACGGGGCAGTTGCATTATATTAAATACCCGTCGACCAAATTTGCACAACTCATCATTTTTTTGCACGAAGGGCGCTATTGTTCCTCGAACCCGTCGCTGCAAATCACTCGTTAAGTTAGCAAAACGCTCGAGCGACGTATATATGCCCCCAATCAACGTACCGTCATTGCGAGGAGTTCACAAAGTGAACGACGAAGCAACCCCCTAATCAACCTCACGCAGCTATTGTCCCACATTTAACTTAAATTTTATGAAGTATGTAATCATTCCAATTTTTCGATCAAAAACAGCACAATCTTTGGTATAACCACCCCGACAGATTTTATATTAACCAGTTTGCTACTATATATAAAAAGAGCAAACACAAAACTATTTATTATGGCTGTTTTTTATAACAAGGTGCAACGGAGGAATCCTTCCGACCCTACCGCAACTCCCAAATGGTATCCGGCACTCCGTAACACCGGCATGCTCAAAGAAAAAGACGTGGCACGTCAGATAGCCGACGAAACCACGCTGAACCCGAAGGAAGCTGAGATGGCGCTTTCACAGTTACACAAGATCATGCTTCGTGCGTTGCACAACGGGCAGTCCATCCAGCTGGGCGACTGGGGATCATTTCACCTTACCCTGAGTGCTGAAGGCAGCGAAACCGAAGCGGATGTAAGTGCTACGAAAGTCAGGAAAGTCAACATCCGGTTCTCTCCCGGCAAGGAACTGAAGGAATCGGTTGCCAAAGTTGAATTCCGACAGGCCAGTACACTGAGCAAATAAACTATTCGTCCCTTATCCCTGATGAACCGGGCGGCCTACCTCGATAAGCCGCCCGGTTTTTTGTTGCTTGCCCATCTTGTTGACGCGAGTTGCCCATCTTGTTGATGCGAGTTGCCCAACTTGTTGATGCGAGTTGCCCAACTCGTTGGCGTGAGTTGCCCAACTCGAATGAACCAGTTGCCCATCTGTCTTCAGCAAAGTCCTGTTCTCTCTTCAGCAAGGTACTGTTCTCGCAGAACGCAAGTCCTGTTTTGCCTGCAACGGCTCCAAATCGGGGCATCTGCCATTTTTGGTAGGTTGTCATGACCTGACAAAATTTCCTGATGTTTAAATAATCCTAATTGTTTTTGTTTGGCAGGGTTAAATTGTTTTTACTACTGCTAACGAATGTGATAAAACCGGCCCTTGCAGCGGGATATAATACATTTTTATTTGGCTAATATGCAGGTAAGTGATTAAAAATGAAAGAAAATTGGGGGTGTGAGTTAAAATTATCAAAATTTATTTTTAGCTTTGCAGATTGATAATTGTATGGATGGGGGTGACAGGAGTATTTATCCGTATATAGTAATGAATAAGGACTGTGTGTAATGTTATGATATGAAGAATGACATAGTTAGGTAAGATGTTGAGTTTGTTTGGGTGATATCTCTCATTTTTTATAAAAGAAATGATTTTATAAACTTTTATTAATACAAATATTATGAAGAATCATTATTTAATTTTTATTTTAATCCTATTTATAGTATCAGCTTGTGATAATAATGAACCAACAGTAGTAGATGGAGAAGAGAGTAAGAATACTGAGACAAAATTTAAACTAAGCAATAAAATTATTGATGTTGGAAGTTCAGCTGGTACAGCCTACATTAGTGTGATTTCAAACACTGATTGGACTGTTGCTGTAAATAATTCGTCCAATTTGCCAGGTTTAGATGTTTCTCCTTTATCAGGGAAAAATGATGGCACTGTAAAAGTAAAGTATAACGCAGTTACCACAACATATTATGACGAACAGAGTGCAACAATTATTTTTTACTATTATTCATATGGTTATAGACAAGCAGAAACAGTAAAGATTAGAAGAAAAGGTAAGTACTTATAAGTTTATTAACGTATTGATTACATGAATAAATACATTTATCACTATACAAAAGGTGAAATACTAATTGAACATATTTTACCTCAACTTAAACTGAAGTTAAATACTCTTAAGAATCTAAATGACCCAAAAGAAAAACAAATATCAATTTTCAATAGTTTGAGAAATATTCCATATATAGGTGAACATTTAGAAATTAAAAGTAAACTTCAATATTTGTTAGATACAGAATATATGGTCTGTAGTTTTTCAAGTGATTATATTATTGAAGGAATAGAATACGAAGGATTTAATTTGCCAAGAATGTGGGCGACATATGGTAATAACCATAAAGGAATTTGTATAAAAATAGACCTTGAAAAGTTTTGTGTTGAAAATAATGTAGATGACGTTACATCGTACCTTAGGAAAGTTAAATACGAGATTGAATTAGATCACAACTTATACAAAAAAGAAGATGGTTTTGATATTGACACTTACAAAGTGACACATCAACTTATCAAGGACAATATTGATAAAATTTTCTTTCTAAAGCATATAGACTGGGAGACAGAAAGAGAAATCAGATTTGTAACAATAAAAAATGATTATTGCTCTATTAAAAATTCGATAGAATCAATAATTGTAGGAATAGATTTTAATAGTAAATATTTACCGTCTATATATAATCAAATAGATTCTAGTATTGATGTATATAGGGTTAATTATGATGTTTACAAATGGAGACTGGAAACTCGAAAGTTTATGAAAGAGAAATTTTAATGATCTTATTATTAATCTCATATTATTGGAAAGTTAACAGCCAGATTTTGGGGGCAAAATCATCCAATGTCATCCCATACCCCCATCCTTTTTGGCTCATTTCCCCCTCCCAAATTAAGCCCACTTTTAACCAAATTTGAGCCACATATCCACCTAAACCACTCACCCCCATTTTGCCATTTTCCAGATATCAACTATCCTTGATACTATCAACGCATTGTGCTTATGAAACCTCCTTATGAAATAACAACTGAGATGCTCAGATTAACCGCATCAGTCTCGGAGAAAATCGGGGAAATAAAATCGGCTAAATTGATTAAACCTCCGACGGAGTTACGTAAGCGGAACAGGATTAAGTCAATACAATCATCGCTCGAAATAGAGGGGAATACGCTGACTATAATACGCCCGCAATCCCTTACTGCTTCTACACTCAACGTTTGTGGCCAAAAGTAAAAAAAGTTAAATAGGCAAACTCAATCAGAAATAAGATATTATCTTTGGGGGATATTAAAAACAAAAAACCCGGCTTCATCACCAGCATAAAATCTGGGAGAGGAATCACCGGGACTACGGCACAAAGATACAAAAAATATGGAGACCGCAACTATTATTGAAAAAATTATTTCATCTGAACGTTTACAACCTTATTTGACATATCATAGGAATGATCTTGATAAGGCAATTCAGCATTATAAAAGCAATATTCTGGTATCAGAGGCATTTTACCCATTACTATCAATGTTAGAGATTGGACTGCGAAATTCAATTGATTACCAATTAACAAAAAGGTTTAATGACAGGAATTGGTTTGAAAATCATGAATTTATAAAGATTGCCTCAAGATTTCAAATTGACAGAATATCAGAGGCGAGAACAAATATATTGTCAGAAAAAAAGACAATTACCTGTGGAAGAATCGTATCAGAGTTATCGTTTGGCTTTTGGACCTCATTATTTGATACCAAATTCGAAATGACGCTATGGAAGACACTTCGATTGTCGTTTCCAAATTGTCCGAAAGCAATCCGGAAAAGAAAAACGATGAGTTCTAAGTTTAATTCCATCAGAAAATTAAGAAACCGGATTTTTCATCACGAAGCAGTAACGTGGAATCTTGATGTCGTCAAAAAATATGAGAATGAAATTCTGGAAGCAATCAATTGGCTGAATAAAGATTTAATCGATTGGATGGGAGACCTGAATCATTTAGAAAGAATTATTGAAGAAAATAGAAATAAGATTTTATGACATAGAACAACAGACCATAACACACCTGGTCACAGGCTGGCTGACGTGCACTTAGCAGGCTTTGCTCCCGCTTTCACTTTTTCGCTGTGCGACAGTGAATGCTCCCGCAAACCGCCCGTACTCAGAGCCTCGGTCGTCAGAGGCAACTTATTAAAATGAAAAAAACACACCAAAACTAATAGAACAAAATTATTTAACACTCAAACACAATGAAAATAAAAAAAGAATTCTTTGCATTTTTACTTGTAATATTCTTTGCTTCATGCAAGGATCAGGTTGACGACACGGAATTAATTCCTATTGCAAGTTCCGATATAGAATTGTCGTACCCCACTGGCATTGGTACTTCAGGGGATGAAATATATGGACTAATTGGTTATGGATATGATGCAACAGGATTTTGCGATACAATTTCGGTAAGGGAAAAAGTGTTTGCAAGTTTTCCTGCTTCAAATTTATATTTAGATTATCCAAATTCTGCCTCTCCTACATTAATAAGTGGAGGAACTTTTAAGGAACTTTCAGATAAAATCAATATGCCATATATTGTGACAGGTTCAGGAGAAGTACTTACCAAACATATACAGTCTCTGATGAAGTTGGCCAATATATCAGACTTAGCCAATTCTACCTATGCATTTACATATTATGCCATTACAGCTACCTATGTTCATTGTGGGTTTTATCCGGAAGAGGATATGCAACAATATTTAAGTCCCGGATTCAAAAATGACATTGTGAATTTTTCGGCTGAAAATCTTGTTTCGAAATATGGTACACATGTATTAATGGATGTGTTTTGCGGAAGTAAATTTGAGGCTTTATACCTTTGCAAGAGAAGCCTCCCCAACGATGGAGATATTTGTGAAAATCAGTTCTATAAACGTATGCAGCAATTTGTTGGAGGTACGCCATTTATTATTAGAGAAACAATACCTAACGCCAAAGATGAATTTCTAGATGAAAAAATGATTTACAATTCGATGGGAAGCAGAAATAAAATATGCGGCATTATCAATGCAACAGATTACAATCCCGATAGTATTCGTGTAGACATAAGTTCTATATTTAGTGCTGAAAATATTCGACCCCAGTTTGTTACGATTGGTCCGCGTGGAATGCTCCCGTTATATGAGCTGATTAATAACGGAAACAAGAAAGAGGAAGTAAAAGCATACATTGAAAGTTATATTTCATCCAAAGCTATAAGATAAAATTTCAGTTATTAAAAAGATTACGCTATGAATACTGATTTCAACTGGAAAAAGCTGTACAAAATCGCTGGCATCTCAGCCCTGGTTATTGTGTTGATCATTCCTGTTCAGGTTGTGATATTTTCATTATTTCCACCTCCGGAAGATTCAATTGGTTTCATAAAATTGTTTCATGATAATTGGCTGTTGGGACTGCTAAGCCTCGATTTATTATACTATTTCAATAATGGATTTTTAGTCGTGTTTTATCTGGGACTATTTGCCTCGATGAGAAAAATTGATTTCTCCGGTATGTTGATTGCGTTGGTTCTCGGACTTATAGGCATTGCCATTTACTATGTGTCATCGATTGGATTTGAAATGCTGGCTGTCAGTAAACAGTATTTTCAAACTGAATCAATTGAATTGAAACAGCAATTGATTGCTATCGGACATGGCTTGATTTTGAGATATAAGGGGACTGCTTTTGATGTATATTATGTTTTTAATGCCATTGCTCTGATTTTAATTGCCAAAACGATGTTTAAATCCGTTGAATTCGGGAAAGCAGCAGCTATATGGGGATTGATAGCCGGGATATTTATGATTATACCTTCGACTGCCGGGACAATAGGTTTGATTTTCTCATTGATCTCATTGATTCCCTGGATTGTGTTTTCAGTCATAGTGGGTCGAAGGATGTTGATTATGGCAAGATAAAATACAATATCCAATTGTTTCAATCGTTTAGTATAGAAAGGTTTAGTGAAAATAAAACAATAACTCAACGGTATTCTTAAATTAAAGTGATGGAAGCACGGATTAAAGAAAACATGGACAATCCCGTGCAACTTGAGAAGTTGTACAGATCGGATAAGAAAAAATTTGTAAAGGCATTTTCTGATATCTACCCTGAAATAGCGCATCATCAAATAGCTGGCTTTTGGAAGGTAAGATTGGAACCGGATACACTTCGTGAATCAAAATCAGTTGTACGGAAAGCCGATATTTATTTTCTGATTATTACCTGCCTGGTGACTGCTTTTCTGGTTAAACTTCCGCAGGTTCTGGGTTTTAATCCTAATGATAATCTTTTTTTTGAAAAGAATACCGGATTGATTATCATCATGGGATTGTCAGCGTTTTCTTTTCTTACCGGGAATGAAGTAAAAATCAAAAATCTGATTACTTCAGCTGTAATCTTTTTGTTGTCAGCTGTTTTTGTTAATTTATTGCCAGCCACCAGAGAATCTGATTCAATCCTGTTGGTCTGTATCCACCTGCCTTTAGTCTTGTGGTGTCTGTACGGATTAATTTACATTGACTTCGATACTAAAGATAAACTGAAACGAATGGAATATATCAGGTACAATGGCGACATTGCTATCCTTATCGCCATCATCCTGATTGCCGGAGGAATGCTGACCGCGGTTACACTGGGATTGTTTTCGGCGATTGATTTGAATATCGAGCGTTTTTATTTTGATTATATCATCATACCCGGCTTGGTTGTTTCGCCCATCGTGGCGACTTATATTGTTAAGAACTTTCCATCGATAACAAGCAAAGTTGCTCCGGTTATTGCCGGTATTTTTAGTCCGCTGGTGCTGATTACCCTGGTTGTCTTTTTGATAAGTATTCTTGTAACAGGCAAAGATCTGTATAATGACCGCGATTTTCTGCTTGTTTTCAACCTGTTGCTATTGGGCGTAATGGCAATTGTAGTGTTTTCTGTTTCCGGACTCTCAGCTAACCAAAGGTATAGTCTGAAGGTGTTAATACTCTTTGCTTTGTCCATTGTTACCCTGGTGGTCGATTTGATTGCTTTATCTGCCATAGTATACCGTCTGGGTGAATTTGGGTTTACACCGAACAGGACGGCGGTTTTAGGATCTAATCTTTTAATTTTCGGAAACTTGGTGCTGATTATGATTGATTTGTTTAAGGTCGCGTTTAAAGGAAAAGAACTTAAAACAGTCGAACATACAATTGCCGGCTACTTGCTGGTGTACATGATCTGGGTGATTTTTGTAACAGTTGGATTTCCGTTGATTTTTGGAATGAAATAATAAAAGGTGTGCTCAGGAATAAGTGATAATGAAAGTTTTTTCAAGGATGCTGCAAACAAATCCTGAACCCTGAATGTTTATAAAAAAATATCCTAACAGATGTCAGGTTTAGCCTGAATACGCTGAGGAGAGATGTCCGAAGCAATTTTTTATAACCATCAAATCAAGAGAAATGGGAAAAAATAAGATTATTTTCTGGGTTGCAACAAGTATTATATTCTTGTTCGAAGGTGTTATGCCCCTGAGCGCACTCATACTCTCTCCTGAAAGTTTTAATGCCGGTACGAAACCATTAGGCTATCCCGATTATTTCGCCTACGCGCTTATTATTTGCAAATTACTGGGAGCAATTGCCATTATTATACCGATGGTGCCTGCCAAACTAAAAGAGTGGGCTTATGCTGGTTTGACTTTCAATTTAATTTTTGCTGTTATCAGCCACGCTGTTGTCGATAGAAATATCGGATATATCCTGATGCCTGTCGTTGTCGGAGGTATACTTGCTATATCATACATTTATAATTCTAAAATCAGGATCAATAGCTAAGAGCAGAATCTATTAACAAATATTACAAGGTTCTCTGATTTGCCAACCGGACGGATTCACAGCCGACCAGTTGGCTTTATTATTATATGATGTAATATCTCATGGCGGAGAATTGAGTTCTAAAGAGCATTATTGTAAAAACAGAACATTACATCCTGTAAAAACAGAACATTTGTTTTCTTCTTTATATATACTTTTGCAAGGTTTGAAATAGCAAAAATAATATACAGTAAACAGTACTCGTTCGTATCCGGCCATGTTTTAAACCAGAACATCAATAATAAACTAACAATCATTAATTACATTCACACAATGAAAAAAATTACATTTATTCTCCTGGCTGTTTTTATTCTTTTAGGTAATAAAGCAATATGTCAAAGTTCACATTTACTTGATGAAAATTTTGATTCGTACACTGTTGGGACTTTCCCCTCAAATTGGATATTGCGTTATTCGGGTGCAGGAAACGATCTGCAGGTGGTAACAAATTCCGAATTTGTATCAGGAACCAGTTCCCTGAAACTCGAAGGAGCACCAAACAATTCAGCAAATGCAGAATTTCTGTTGACTTCGACACCGGATATTGTATGGTTGGAGTTTAATGTAAAAGTTTCTCATGAGGGTCCGGTATATATGTCCGGCTATCCGCATGCAATGATTGGCTTTAATAACAATGATATCTCAAGCTGGTGTTATGGTTATGCATCGGTTGGTTTTAGCGAATCAGGTTCAATTTATGCAGCAGGTACTACCCTTCAATCATATAATGAAAATCAGTGGTACAAAGTGAAAATAAAATATAATGCCGTCATGAATACCATGGATATTTGGATTGATGATGTTCAGAAAGGCACTAATATGACCCTTGCCGGCAATTTTTTGAAATACAACGCAGTGCTCCTGAATGGCGGTAATGCAGGTCATTCAATTGACTATTTCGATAATGTAAAAGTATGGGAAGATACATATACCGGAGTTGATAAGACACATGGGACACATTCAATTCAAATCAGTTCAAATCAGCATAACAGCATCGTTACAATAAAATGTGCACGTGAAGCATCCGGACAACTTGTTTCAGTTTATAATATGCAGGGACAATTAAAAATGCAACAAGCATTGCAGGAAGGTAATAATGAAGTTGATATGGCTGCGCTTCCAAAAGGTCTATATGTTGTAAAGGCCGGGATTAAAGAATATCAAACAATTCAAAAGGTCATGAAAAAGTAAATTGCATATACATATCTGAAAAACTGACTGTGAAAATCTGAACCGGTCGGCTTATTGGGGTAAGTCGACCGGTTTTTTATAGATGTGTCAATTGGATTAAGATTTAGTTTATAAACTTTCAGCGCCTTCTTCTGTTGTAATTATGAACATAATCAACATTCATAACATGTCAACTTCATTCTCATCCCTCCATTCAACTGAAAAAATGCCCCTTCTTTTCCTCGGTCATGGAAACCCCATGAACGCGATTGAAGAGAATCAGTTTGTACGTGGTTTCAGGGCGATGGCAAAAGAACTTCCGCAACCCAACGCTATTCTGTGTGTTTCTGCCCATTGGGAAACAAGGGGTACGCAGGTTACCGCCATGGAGAATCCCCGTACCATCCATGATTTCGGCGGATTCCCCCGGGAATTGTATGAAGTGCAGTACCCCGCACCGGGAAGTCCGTCGCTGGCTACAACAACAAAGGATACGGTACAACAAACGCCGGTGCAGCTCGATTACGACTGGGGACTGGATCACGGGGCCTGGAGTGTAATCAAACATTTGTACCCCGAAGCCAATGTGCCGGTAGTGCAACTGAGTCTCGATGTGCTTAAAAAACCAAAAGAACATTATGAGTTGGCCAAAGAACTGGTTTCGTTACGGCGAAAAGGGGTGCTGATTATCGGCAGTGGAAACATGGTGCACAACCTGAGGATGGTGGACTGGCGCAACCTGAACAAAGTTGATTATGCGTTCGACTGGGCACAGGAGGCCAGAACCGGTATGAATGATTTCATCCTGCATGATAACCATCAGGCTTTAATTGATTACAATGCCCAGGGCAAGGCATTTCAGCTGGCCGTCCCGACACCCGAACATTTTTTACCCTTGCTCTATGTGCTGGCACTCAAAGAAAAGGATGAGGCGATCACCCTGTTTAACGATCACCCCGTTGGTGGCTCACTTACGATGACATCAGTGAAAGTTAACTAAGCATTATCCACTAACCACTAACCACTAAAAATAACTACCTTTACGCCTCAAAACGAAAACTTGTGGATAAAAAGAAACTAACAGGACATCTTGCCTTGTTGCTGGCAAACATATTTTTCGGAGTCAATAATCCGGTCGCCCGGATGTTGATGCCTGAGATTCTGCATCCGACGGTACTTACTTTCTTTCGTTTTTCAGGTGCAATGGTGTTGTTTTGGCTGGCTTCTCTTTTCATTAAGCGTGAGCGTGTACCGCCTAAGGATGTGCTGTTGTTGTTCTTTGCATCAGTATTCGGACTGACGCTCAATCAGCTGCCGTTCTTCGTGGGCTTATCCATGACTTCCTCCATTGATGCCTCCATTGTGGTGACGATGCTGCCCATCGTGACGATGATATTATCGGCTATATTCCTGAAAGAACCCATAACACAACTAAAAGCAATCGGGGTAATCGTGGGAGCTTCGGGAGCATTGATTATTGTTTTCAGCAGTCAATCTGCTGATGCCGGAAATGGCAATATGCTGGGTAATATCATTGTTTTTCTGGCTGTAATATCTTTTGCAACCTATCTTACCCTTTTCAAAAATCTGATTATCAAATATCACCCGGTCACGGTCATGAAATGGATGTTTCTGTTTGCCACCATTACCGGATTACCTTTTAGCTATTCTCTGCTTGAAGAGGTTAGTTTTGCAGCTTTAACGAATTCAACCTGGTATGCGATTGCTTATGTAATTGTATTGGCCACTTTCCTGAGTTATATTTTAGTTCCCATCGGGCAAAAGGCTGTTCGTCCCACCACCCTGAGTATGTACAATTACGTGCAGCCCATCATGGCTTCGCTGGTGGCTGTCCTCGTGGGTATCGACCAATTCGGCTATCAACAGGCGCTGGCGGCGGTGCTGGTGTTTTCGGGCGTATATATCGTGACGCAAAGTAAGTCGCGGGCGCAGTTAGAAGCAGAGAAGATGAAAAACCCGGGTTTGAAGTAAATATCTCCGAATTTTTTGTTTATTAATCAACATTGGATTATGATGCTTGTTTAGTTTCATATAATGAAACTATTTTTGCATTGGTTATTATGTGTTATGTCTAAATTTGTCAACATAAATTTTTACAAAACAAATATGAAACGAATCGGCAAAACACATCTGGGAATTTTATTATGTCTTGTGGCAGGTTTAACGTCAATGGCGCAAGACAATAACGTTCGCATTTCATGGGACTACAATACTTATCAGGAGCAGACATCTGTTTTTGTCTCGAACAAAGGATATGCAGAAACACAACATTTTTATCCCCGTGTTAAAAAGTTGCAGGATGGTTCGTTGTTAATGGTTTTCATGAATGATGTGGTCGGATTTGATATTTTTATCCGGAAAAGCTATGACAATGGCAAAACCTGGACTGATGCCAATATGATTCGTCAACGTTATGTGTCTGCTTCTTCGGCGAGTCATGCCGATAAGATGGTGTTCGCTACTCCGGACTTTATTCAATTGCAGGACGGTCAGATATTACTTGCTTATCAGTGGCGTTATCATAAAGGTTATGGCGATCTTGATAATACAAATCAAAACTGTGGAATAGAACTTATGATTAGTAATGATGGGGGTGAAACCTTTTCAAAACCAAGGGTGATTTACACAGGCAGATGCTGGGAACCTGCGTTTTTAGAGTTACCTTCAGGTGAAATACATTTATATATTACCGATAGTAATGAGGTGATGAACAAGTTGTCACAACCATGTGTTGCCTTATTAAGGTCATTTGATAAAGGTAAAACATGGCAGGGAAAAGAGCATACATCTTATAAAGACGGAGAGGCTATATCCAGAACTTTTGATGAACGTGGTTCTTATGACGGGATGCCTACTGCAAAATATTTGCATAATAATAATGGGATTGCCATGTCGCTTGAGGTTTGGAGCTCTAAATTTCAGGTTGATGAAACACCTGTAATCGTTTATTCGTGGGGTGATAAAAACTGGAGATATGGTGAATCCATCAGAGAAAAGGGTGGCCCGGATAAATTGCGAAAAAAACAATTAAATAAAGATTTCCGTGGTTTTGGTCCGTATATGGAAATATTACCAACCGGAGAGGTACTGGTTCAATCAAACGGTGTATATAAAGGAAAGCAAGGCATGTGGGTTTTTATCGGAGATACGCAAGCAGATAATTTTTCGTATGCATCTTCTCCATACGAAGGGTATTGGGGATCTATTGCCTATATTGGGAATAACGAAGTGTTTAGTGCGGGTACCTACAATTATACTGAAGATGGAAAGAAACGAAGCGGTATAAAGATGCAGAAAGGGAAATTGAATTATGCGAAAGAAATTAAAAAAGGAGGTCTTTCATTGCAAAGCCTGAAACAATTTGACAACCGGATTAACGGAGATTGGTTTATAGGAAAAGAATCGCCTTCTCATGCTTATCTCAGTTTTGGCTATACAGATACTTGTCTAGATTTTACAGCTTATCTGTTTGATAAGAAGCTAATTGCTTATTCTTCTGAGAATGCTGACGCAGTCGAGTTTCTGTTAAATAGATGTAACGAAATCTCAGGTAAAGATGAGACATATAAACTACTTATCAATGCGAAAGGTATCTTTACGCTTAAAAAAGAACAAAGTAATTCGTGGGTTTTGCAGGATGTTTCTCAGGTAAAGAAAATTGCATTTAAAATCAGTGGAACGATAAACAATAATGCGGATGAAGACGAGGGCTTTGCGGCTAAAATTGCCGTTCCCTGGGATTTAATCGGGGGAGAACCTGCTGAACATGATGTCTTTCGTGTTCATTTCCGACACAGGTACAAAGATAATATTGAAGAAAGTCCGTTTGCGTCAATTGAATCAATAGGTGGAGAAGATGAAAGTATGCCTGAAACATGGCTGCGTGTTGCTTTTAAATAGGCCTTAAATTGCAGGTATTTAATATATACCATTGTTGGTTGTATCGTGGTATATTTTGATTTTTTTATTCTATGTTGACCCGAATAATTCTTCCTAAATTTGAACACGATTTAAAAAGAATATCATGTTAAAATACAAAATAAGCATCGTTTTTCTCGTCATCATTTGTTTGGGAAATCAGGTAAATGGTTCGGATGTCAGAATCTCCTGGGATAAAAATTCCTACAGTGAAATCCCTTCGTATTTAGTGTCGGATAACAATTCAACCTTAAAAACAGCGTATTACCCCAGAATTAAAAGATTAAGTGACGGTTCTTTGTTGATGGTTTTTATGAATGCACAATACGGATATAATATATATACCCGTAAAAGTACCGATGATGGAAAAACGTGGACAAATGCTTCCTGGATACGCAAGCAGTATAACGAAGCTTCACAAGTCTCATCAACAGATAAGATTGTATTTGCATGTCCTGATTTTATCGAGTTGGGGAATGGAGAAGTCTTGTTGGCTTATCAATGGAGATATAACTCAGCATATTCGAACGTTACATATACAAATGTGAGTTGCGGTATCGAGATTATGAGGAGCTATGATTTTGGAAACACATGGGATACCCCCCGTCGGGTGTATTACGGACGGAATTGGGAGCCTTCCTTTATCAAGCTACCAACCGGTGAATTGCAAATGATTTTTACCGATAGTCACGAAGTTACTTCAGATGGAAAATCAAGACCGTGTGTAAGTCTCATAAGATCATTCGATAACGGTAGTACCTGGCAGCATAAGGAAGTATGTACTTATGAAGATGCAGAAGTGCTTTCCCGCATAGTAGATTCAAACGGTACGTATGACGGGATGCCTGTTGGAAAATGTCTGCTAAATAACAATGGGATTGTATATGCCTGTGAGAGTTGGGGGGTGGGACAGACTCCTTGGATTGTTTATTCCTCTTCAAATGCAAACTGGATGTATAACGATTTTGATTTTGCAACAGGAGGTCCGGGAACTGACCGCAGGTGGTTGATTCATTCAAATTTGGTTGCGTATGCCCCTTATCTCGAAGTTCTTCCTACTGGAGAAGTCTTAGTACAAGCCAACGGTAAATACAATGGTGTTTCAGGTATATGGACGTTAATAGGAAACTCAAATGCAAAGAATTTTGCCAATGCATCTTCTCCTTATACTGGTTGGTGGGGGGCCATTGCTTATATTGGAAATGATGAGGTAATAAGCACAGCTAATTATGATTATAAGTCAGGAAGCCTTTCTTATGAAGGAATTAAAGTAATAAAAGGAAAATTAAACTATTCAAAAACGATAAGAAAACAGTCCCTGCAATTACAAGACTTATCTTCTTTCGACAGAAGCATAAATAAAGATTGGTTTATCGGGGAGAAAAGCACATCATCAGCCTACGTGAATTTTGGATATACAAATACAGGGTTTGAATATACCGTTCACATGTTCGATTCCGTGATAACTGCATTTACACCCACCAATGCTGATGCAGTTGTGGTCCGGATAACAAGGAAGAATCCTTCAAACGGAAATTATGAAAACTATCAAATGGTGGCAAATGCCTATGGAGATTTTTCTCTCGAGAAAAAGACTTCTTACATCTGGACCACACAGGACGTTTCAACGGTGAAAGACATTGCTGTGGTTGTAGATGGTACAATAAATAATCTATCAGATGTTGATAAAGGCTATGCAATCAAAGTTTCGGTTCCCTGGAATCTGATAGGAGGTTATCCGTCAGAAAATGAAGAGATAAGGGTTCATTTGAGACAGCGCTACAAAGATGTGGTTACGGAAACACCAATGGCATCAGTAGCGTCGATGGCCGGGGAGGATATGGATGATAGTAGTACCTGGTTAAAATTAACTGTTGATTATGGAACCTTGACCCCTCAGACACAAGCAGACGGATATCAATCTGTTTATGTCGACGGAAATGTTATATGTGTAGCAACTCCTGCAGAGGTTAAAGAATTGTTCATCTATAATCTCTATGGACAGAAAGTTCTTGATGTTTGTCCTGTAATGGAAAGGAACACAGTGAATTTGCATAAAGGGATATATGTTCTTTCCTGTAAATCCGATAAAGGGAAACACTTCAATAGTAAATTTTATATTAATTAGTGAATATATATTTTCTGCTGATGTTTATCCATATTAATATCAGTGAAACAAATATTAGATTATTAACCTTCAAAATTAAAATTCAATGAAAAAACAATTACTTTCTTTTTTGTTGTTAGCGGTTAGTTTGCCATTAATGATCGGACAAACTTTGTTAACAGAGATTCCTGCATATAAAATCCAGGTTGGAGATATTCAGGATGTGGATATCAATGCAGATGGCAAGCTTGATCTATTTATCGGCGGAAATGATTATGCTAAAAGTGCAGTTAACGAGCGTGTTGGGCTTGATGGGACTTCTTATTATTATCAGACCATCATGCTGATATGGAGTAAAACCCAACAAGAATTCTATGAAGCAGGAACTAATTTTAAAAGTAATTCACGTCCTTATCCCGCTTTTGCTGATATGGACGGGGATAACATACTGGACATAGTTTATTCCCATCATGGAGTAATTGCGGCGTTCCCTGATGATTACGGGCTGTTTATAGGCGATGGAAATGGAAATTTTGATAAAGAGGCGTGGGTATTTGATCTGGAGAATTATGAATTTTTCCCTAAGGCAAGTGCTATTGCAGATTTTAACATGGATGGTAAGCCAGATGTGTTGGCTATAGGACATGCAGGAACAATCGGATCTTCTGACTTTGTGAATCATTCGGCCATTCTTATAAATAATGGAGAGTATGTGGGTGATATGAAATTTAAAGTTACAAGTCAATCATTTTTTGCAAATCATTCCTGGAGTTATCCTCAGATTCAGATATTGGATTTTAATAACGATTGTTATCCCGATTTTTTACTCACAGCACGTGATGCGTCGGATAATGCAATTAACAACGGGACATTCACCGATATTTTTATGAACAAAGGAGCAAGCGCTCCCGGAGAGTTCCAACGTATATTTTTATGCGAACAGATGGGAGCTATACCTCAGTATCTCGGGCCTTTATTAGTGCAGGACTTTAATGGTGATGGGTATCTGGATGTTTTCATAACAGGAAAGAATGCAAACTCTTCTGTTTCTCCAATGAATTTGTATTTAAATAATGGTAGCGGAACATTCTCAAAAAGCACGCAGGCTAATTTTAGGGCTGATATGAGAAATGAAAATTCAACTGCAAGTCAATCAAAAGCATTTGACTGGGATGGAGATGGAATTCCGGACATTGTTATGTCGGGTTATGTGAGCGAGGCTCCGGCTACTCAGGTTGGTTTGTGGTGGAAGAATGATGGTGAGGCCGGCTTTGGAACTGAAGCCCGTATACCGGGAGCTTCAAATTCCTGTATGGCTTTCCCCGACTGGAACGGAGATGGTGTGAGGGATATGATGATTGTTGGAAAAACAACTTCAACTACTTATATAACACAAGGAGGCTCTAATTATTTTGAGGCAATGGTCACCAAAGGCGAAGCTCCGATGAATCAAAAACCTTCAGCTCCTGCAAATACCAATGCAGTTGTCAGTGGAAATAGTGTAACGCTAAGCTGGGATGCAGCTGTAGATGATAAAACACCCTCAAACTCTCTTTCTTATGAGATTTATATCAAAAATTCTGATGGAGATGTGTATAATAATTGCAGATCAATCATTGGTGGTTCAGATGATGGAGCCAGGATGGTGCTTTCTTTGGGAAATGCGTTTCTGAATAAATCAGTAAAGATAAATAATCTTCCTGATGATGATTATACATGGGGTGTACAGGCTATTGATGCCAATTATACAGGATCTGTTTTTGCCACAGGCGCTTTTAAAATTGATGGTTCAAGTGCTGTTTCACATCCACGTGAACTAAATGTGCAATTTAACATGACTAATCAGGTGATTACAATTAAAACCGGAGTTGAATCAGCTACTGTACGTATCATGGACATTGCCGGGAAGTTGCTGGAAAAAAGCATTTTTAGCCGAAGCTTCTCAAAAGAATTACCAAAAGGAATGTACCTGATATCAGTTGAGCATAACGGGCTTAAAAATATCAGAAAAGTGATTGTATGGTAAAAAAATAAGTATATTTGAAGAGATTTCTCGGCAGGTTTCTAATAAAATGTATATGAGATGTCTGAGACATAGGCAAACACAGTTGGTATGCATGTTAATATGCATAGCAGCTGTGTTTATGTTTATTGTACCGGTGTATGCGGAGGAGTCACAATTGTATTTTAATCAAATATCAACAAAAAACGGACTCTCTCATAACAGGGTACATGCAATAATGCAGGACTCCAGGGGCTTCCTTTGGATAGGTACTTCTGATGGTTTGAACAGATATGATGGTATAACGTTTAAGACTTTTTATAAAGATGAACTTGAACTAAACAGTTCTTTTATTGTAACGCTTTGCGAGGATAATCAGGGGAATCTTTGGGTAGGTACAGATAGCGGGGTTACAGTATACGATTCAAAAAAAGATCAGTTTAAACGTTTTGATTTGGTTAGTAATACCGGCTTATCAATACAGAATAAAGTGCCCTTGATACAGAAAGATGAAAAAGGGTTTATCTGGATAGCAGCAAACAATCAGGGTTTGTTCTCGTATAATCCGGATAAAGGAGAATTATTAAATTATTTTGTTAAGAATGGTAAACAGCAACTACCCGCTAATATCACAACATTGTACTTTGATAAAAACAAACGTTGTTGGCTTGGTTTGTATTTTGATAATTTGTATTATACCGATAAAAACTTTAAGACATTAACTCCATATACTTCATCTGATGGAATACAGCCCTTTAAACGCGATTATCTTACCAGGATTATAAAAAGTCCTTATAATAGTATTTATATTGCATCGGTCAATAAAGGGGTTGTTGAAATAAACTTGTCATTAAATTCCATCAAAACAATTGTTTCAAATTCAGCCAAGAAGTTTATAACCAATGATTTGTTGTTGGAGAATGACAGTGAGTTATGGTTGGGAACGACCGACGGACTTTTTAAATATAATGTGGCTACGGAAGAAACCACACATATTGAATCAGTTCAGGGTGATATTTTTTCTTTATCAGACAGCGAGATACTTTCGATCGCGATTGATGATTCAAGAGGGTTGTGGATTGGGACCTACAGTAGCGGACTTAATCATGCCAGTTATGCCTATATGGATTTTGAGAAATTCTATAAAACTGGTTCTTCTTCTTCTTTTATAGGGAGCCTGGTCAGGGGATTTGTGGAAGACAAAGATGGAAACATCTGGATAGGAACTGAAAAGTCAGGCTTATATAAATATTCACAGAAGACCCATATCATTCAGAAATATACCCATAAAGATCTTCCTGATAATATCTTTGGAATTTGTTATGAAAACGAAAACCTGTGGATGGGGTCTTATTCCGGAATATACCGCCTGAATATAAAAAATAACCAGGTTAAAACTTATGACCGGAATAACGCAGAATCCAAGCTCAGAGACAATAAGATTTACAAAATATATAAAAACTCATTAAATCAGATTCTCATAGGAACAACTTTGGGTCTTCTGAAATATGATGAAACCAAAGATGATCTGGTCTCGGTAAAAGGTTATGATGGCTTGTTTGTATGTGACATTCTGGAAGATAAGCAGGGAAATATGTGGTTTGCCACGTATGCCGATGGGTTATATAAATATGAAATGGATAAGGATAAAATTATTAATTTCAGACACGATCCTGAGAATCAAACTACAATACCGTGCAATAAAATTCTGTCAATATTTGAAGATACTAAGAACCAAATCTGGATAACAACTCACGGTGCCGGATTCAGCAGATTGAATAATGACAATACCTTTACAACTTATGATATTCATAAAGGTCTGCCCAATGATATCATTTATAAGATCATCGAGGATGACAATGAAAATTTCTGGATAAGTTCCAACAAAGGATTAATTAAATTCACTCCGGAAAAAGAAGAATTGAAAATTTACACCCATGTTGACGGACTATTAAATAATGAGTTTAATTATAATTCAGGAATTAAATCGAACAAAGGTGACATCTTTTTTGGATCAAAGGATGGATTTATCAAGTTTAATCCCAAAAGATTTATCCCCAACAAAAAAGTGCCGAACATTGTTATCACAGATTTATTGATCAACAATGTACCGGTTAAACCCAATCAGCCAAACTCACCGTTAATATGTGCGATTGCTGAAACCCGGAAAGTTGAGTTGAAAGCCAGCCAGAATACGATTGAGCTAAAGTTCTCCATTTTAAATTTTCATTCTCCGGCTAATAATATTTTGTATTATAAATTAGAAGGTTACAACGAGATTTGGCAGAAAGCATCTCCGTATAACACAATTTCGTTTAGTAATCTTCCTGCAGGAGCATATCGACTGGAAATAAAGGGAGTCAGCAACGACGGAGTCTGGAACGAGAATCATCCTCCTTTGGAGATTGTAGTATTACCAAAGTTTTATTTATCAAAGACTGCATTTTTTATATATATAATATTAATCCTTGGTTTGGTTGTTTTTTCTCTTTATTTTATTAAAAAACGGACAATTGATCAACAGGTTAAACGTCAGAGAGCCTTTGAAAAAAACAGGGAAATTGAAATCTATAATGAGAAGATAAATTTCTTCTCCAGTATTGCACATGAAATAAAAACACCGCTTACACTCATCAAAACTCCTCTCCAGAATATTATGAATAATGGAGAGTTTGATGTGGAGATAAAAGAAGACCTTAATTTGATTAATCAAAATACAGAACAACTTTCTCAGTTGATTAATGAACTACTTGATTTTTCAAAAGTTGAAAAAAACGGTTTCAGGTTGTACTGTGTTGAACTGGATGTTATTGAGAAAATAGAATTTCTGAAATATAATTTCAGTGGAACAGCTAAAGAAAAGAATCTGAAAATTACATTTCAGACTTCATCTGACCATATTTTTGTTTTTGCTGATGAACAGGGTTTCATCAAAATCATTAACAATATACTTTCCAACGCGTTGAAGTATGCCGATACTTATATTGATATCAGGGTCAGCGTTGAGCAAGATAAGGTGATTTTATCATTTAAAAATGATGGTCATATAATTCCAGCCAACATGCGTGAAACAATCTTCAATCCGTTTATGCAATACCATGATCAGGATAATATTTATATGTCGGGCTTCGGAATTGGACTGTCTTTGGCAAGAACACTCGCTGAGTTGCATTCCGGTTCTCTCAGTATTGATTCTGATCTGGCCTGTAATAATTTTATACTTACTTTACCGGTACTCAAAACAGTGAATAACAAAGATGTTTTGATTGATAGCCAGAAAACCGAAGATGAGACTGCAATTGTGAGTCATGACAAGCCCCTGATTCTTTTGGTTGAGGATAATCTTGAGTTGTTGAAATATACCAGGAAGAAACTCGCTGGTTTGTATAATGTGTTTACAAGTGCTAACGGCAAACAAGCATTAGAAATCGTAAATAATGAACCCGTAGATATAATTGTTACAGATATTTCCATGCCTGAGATGGATGGTTTGGAGCTGTGTGAACAGTTAAAAACAAATTTTGAGACCAGTCATATTCCGGTTATCATTCTATCAGCTCATGCTTCCATTCAATCGAAAATAGCAGGAATGGAGTATGGTGCAGATATTTATATTGAAAAACCATTCTCACTTGAGTTCCTGATTTCATGTATTGATGGATTGTTAAGTAAACGTCAAAAACTCAGGGAAGCATACAGCTCAGAAATTAAGCCAACTCCAAAGCATGCCAGTCTTTCTGCCCGCGATGAACAGTTCCTTTTATCTCTGGATGAAATAATCCTTTCAAATATGAGTGATCCGGAATTTTCTATTGAACAGCTTGCCGAGAATCTGTGCCTTAGTAAGTCAACACTGAACCGGAAAGTAAAAGGTTTATTGCAAATCACTCCGAATGATTATATTCGAACGAAACGTTTGATAATGGCAGCCAAACTGTTGGAAGAAGGATCGAACAGGATTAATGAAACATGTTATCTGGTAGGGTTCAATACTCCGTCTTATTTTATTAAATGCTTCAAAAGCTATTATGGAAAGCTTCCTTCTGAATATATAGAAGAAAACAAGCAGTAAATTGATTTTATAGCAATATACTCTGTTGTTAATGTACCTGTTTCCAGTGGTTTGAGTGCCTGTCTGCGTAGGTTATCCCTGTTTTTTTCTGAATGAATATATTATTGTATCAAATGATTATTTTCTTCTATTCAATGAAAATAATTGAGATTATTTTTGATGTGTAAAATCAGCCAATCATTAAATTTAATACTTATTATAACATGAAATACGGAATAAAGTTAACTTGGTTAGTGTTTTTCCTTTTACTTGTTCAAACATTAACGGCTCAGGGCAAAAGTGTTAACGGCCGGGTTCTTGATGAGAACGGAGAACCGCTCATTGGAGCAACGGTTTTGGTTAAAGGCACAAATGTCGGTGTAATAACAGATAATAACGGAAACTTCACGTTAAACCTTACTCCCGGGAGTTTAGTTGTTGTCAGTTGTGTTGGTTATATTTCTCAATCAGTTAAGATAGAGAGTCAGTCGTTTATAAATATACAGATGCAACCTGATATTAAAGTACTCGAAGATGTGGTGGTGGTAGGCTATGGAACACAAAAGAAAGTAAATCTGACCGGATCTGTTTCAACGGTTGACTATTCAAAGCAATCGTTATCAAGACCCATAACGAGTACCGCATCGGTGCTTTCAGGATTAAGTTCAGGAGTACAGGTAATGCAAGGCTCGGGAAATCCATCCAACGAAAGTGTAACAATTAATGTCAGGGGAGTAGGAACTCTGAATACTTCTGCCCCTTTGGTGATTATTGATGGTTTTGAAGGTTCAATATCGGCAATCAATCCCGATGATATTGAGACTGTTTCTATACTTAAGGACGCCGCATCATGTGCGATTTACGGAAACAGGGCTGCTAATGGTGTTATTTTGATTACAACCAAAACAGGAAAGGGAGAAAAACTTACTTTGTCGTATAGTGGCGTAGTTTCTTATAACCAACCTTCGAATCTTTATAAAGAAGTCTCAAATTACGCGGATTATATGGAGTTTATGAATGAGTCTGCTGAAAATGTAAACTCTTCACCTTCATTTTCTCAAACAACGATTGATTTATGGCGTGAAAAAGCAGCCGATCCAAATGGAATCTCCGAATCGGGGTATCCAAATTACGTAGCATATCCTAATATTGACTGGATGGAAGCGTTATTTACCGATACCTGGTATCAGAAGCATACGATTTCAGTTTCGGAGTCCTCCAAAAGATCAAATAATCTTTTTTCAGCAACCTATATGGACAATCCGGGAGTTATACAGGGAACCTCATCGAAAAAATATCAAATGCGCGCCAATATCACGAATAATATCAGGGAATGGCTACAAATCGGAACAAAGATATGGGGATATGAAAATAACGTTGACAGAAATCAGCTTGATAATGTGTTTTCATATATATCGCGTTCCAGTCCGGGCATCTATCCATACTACGATGGCAAGTTCGGACACCTTGAGAACAGCGAGGAAAGTACAACCGCAAGGAATAATCTTTTTTTCCTGAACAGGACAGGAGGATATTATAAAAACACCCTCATCAATGCATCTGTATTTTCCAATGTTACTTTTCCATATAACATTAAGTACAATGTGTCATTTAATTATAACCGTTACTGGAGTCAGCAGAAGTATTATGTAAATACGCTGAGTGCTTATTCATTCCGCAGGAATGAAGTTGCTTACAGTGGTTATGCTCTTGAGAATTTGAATCTCTCCATGTATTATAGCGGAAATTATCGTTGGACTTTCCAAAATAACTTTACATGGAATAAAGTGTTCAATAAGATTCATGAGTTTAGCGCATTGGCAGGTTACGAATCGACTTATTACAATTCAAACTGGACAAATGCAACAAAAACCGGACTAATTGATGATGCCATTACCGAACTTTCGACGGCTACAGAAATGACATCCATTACCGGGACACAACAGGATGAAGCGGCACAGTCTGTGTTCGGTCGTGTGACTTATGCTTATAACAGTCGATATTTACTTGAAGCGAATCTGCGTTACGACGGTTCATCAAAATTTGATGAAAAGAGCCGCTGGGGAGTTTTTCCCTCTTTCTCAATGGGGTGGCGCGTATCTGAAGAAGATTTTATGAAATTATCGCCATTCGACAATCTCAAAATAAGAACATCCTGGGGCAAATTAGGTAATAATAGCATTAGCAACTATGCTTACCAGGCAACTTATAATACTGGAATGAAGTATGCATTTGGAAATTCTATTTATAATGGAATTGCACAAACGGTTTTAAGTAACGGATATTTGAGATGGGAAAACACGACCACGAGTAATATAGGGATAGATATAGGTGTATTGAAAAACCGTCTGACAGCAGAGATTGAAGCTTATTATAAGAAAACTGATGGGATTCTTTACAGAGCCCCAATTTATGCAACTGTTGGAAACAAAACAGCTCCTTATCAGAATTTATGTGAGGTAACTAACAAAGGAGCTGAAGTTACGCTAACCTGGCAGGATAAAGCCGGAGATTTTAATTATCGTATTTCTGTCAATGGTTCCAAAAATTACAATCTTGTCTCCAAATACAAAGGTAAGCTTGTTGAAGGTTGGGTTGAGAATCAGGATGGGACAAGAACCTATAAATCAAATATCGGAGATGTAACAACCATGGTAGGCGATTTTAGAAGGGTGTTGGAAGGTAAGATAATCAATGAATATCATTTGTTGAATGTGTATTCAGGTGATGGAACTTATTTTAATACAGACGGAACTGTAAATATAAACGGAGGTCCGATAGACGGTATGATTCGTACGGAAGAAGATATGACCTGGTTGAGCGAAATGGTGAACTCGGGGTATACGTTTTATCCCAACCAGAGTATTCGCAAAACTGGGATATGGTTTGGGGATTATATATATGCGGATGTTAATGAAGATGGAATTTACGGAAATGATTATGATAAAACATTCCAGAATATCTCGCTTACACCCAAAATGTATTATGGATTACAAGCAAGCGCTTCCTGGAAAGGCTTTGATTTCTCGATGAACTGGTCAGGTGCCGCCGGTTTTGCAATATATTGGAGGTATCTCGGATTAAATTCATATTCCACACAAGATGGATTTTCTCTGCCTTATGAGATTGCTTATGATCATTATTTCTACAATCCCGACAATCCGGATGATCCGCGTACAAATATTACATCAAAAAATGCACGTTTAACGAAAAATTATCAGAATAATCAAAATGAGGCAAATTCGACACTTTGGTTATACAGAGGCGATTATCTTAAACTGAAGAATCTGACATTTGGATACACAGTACCCGATACATGGATTAAAAAGATTCATCTGAGTGACCTGAGACTCTTTGTTAGCGGAGAGAACCTCCTGACAATAACCGATTTCCCCGGAATGGATCCTGAAATGCAAACTGCTACAGGTTATGTGACAATGAAACAATTTGCTTTTGGTGTGAATGTTAGTTTTTAATCAATTAAAATTTTAAGTTATGTCAAGAGTTCATAAAATAATATTTTTCCCATTGTTTCTGATGTTGATAAACGGTTGTTCGTCTGACATGCTGAATTTGTATCCTTATGACGAAATGAGTTCCGGAAACGTGTGGAACAAGGCTTCATTGGCAGAATTGGCTGTAACAGGTGTTTATAATAATTTGCTGTATGATTATAATGCTGCTTCGCAAGCACGACTTAACTGGGACGCATTCTCATCAATTATGGATCCTTCGTCATCTATCTATAACAATTATTCTTTGTTGCTGGGAACAATCACTTCAAATGAATCATCTTTTGAAACATATTGGAAGGTTTTTTATGAAGGTATTTCCCGGGCCAATGATGTAATTGGCAATATTCACAAGGTTCCGGATATGACAGATGAAAAGAAAGCACAGTATATTGCAGAATGTAAATTTATACGTGCATACTATTATTACCGTTTGAATGTGCTGTGGCGGGGAGTTCCACTGTACATGGAACCTACTGAAGTAGCTGATTATAGCAAGGCCAGAAGTTCAGAGTCGGACGTGTGGAAAGCAATTGTTGAAGATCTCACTGATTGTGTTGAAGAACCCAACCTTCCTGCTAAGTATTCATCCGGTAGTACTTCTTTTGGACGTGCCACGAAAGCTGCCGCTTATACATTGCGTGGGAAAGTCTTTTTATGGCAAAAAAACTGGAATGCTGCTCAATCGGATTTTGAAGAGGTTACAAAAATGGGTTATGGTTTATTTCAGTCTGGATATGCCAACTTATTCAAATTTGCAAATGAGAAATGTGATGAAATAATTTTTTCTATCCAGATGGAGGAGGAAAGTGGTTATGGAAGTGCCCGACCATACCGCTATGGTAATCCGTTAACAGCAGGAAATGGTTATAGTTTCTTCTTTTTTAATACACGTTTTGCTGATAGTTTTGAATGTATAGACGGGAAGCCGTTTAACTGGGATGATTATATCCCGGGTTATTCATCAATGCAACCGAAAGCCAGATCGGTATATTTCCTCAGAGATGGTTTGAAGGCCAAGGAAAAGGCAGAAATGAGTACTTATGGAGCTGATATGACCCAATATCTATCAGCCGGAAATGAAGCCCGTATTCAATCGGCCTATCAAAACAGGGATCCACGAATGTCGGCAACTATGATACTACCATATTCGACATACGAAGGTGGTCTTACCGGGGCAACATATACTTATACATACCGGTGGCCATATCGGGGTTATGATGCTAAAGACCCGTTTGATTTCCGTTCCAATTTGAATAATTACATGCTCTATTCAATCAGGAAATTTGTTCCGGTTGGACGAGAAAATATTTTTACACAATATAACCCGGTTGATATTCCAATTTTCAGATATGCAGATGTGTTATTATGTCTTGCTGAAGCGCTGAACGAACAGGATGAAACAGGTGAAGCAGTTAAATATGTGAATATGGTTAGAAACAGAGCAGGTATAGCTCCTTTAAATTCAAATGCTTATACACAAGTTGCTGATAAAGCAGAAATGCGTAGAAGAATACGACATGAACGCAGTGTGGAGCTGGCAGGAGAGGAGCAAATCTATTTTGACGAATTAAGATGGGAAATATGGAAAGAGAAGAAATTTGCATCCGGAAATGGATTGTTGGAAGTTTGGGGTGCACCCGTATATGAATATTTCTGGGTTGGTGATCAATGTTTACTTTGGGCACTACCAGCATCCGAATGTGAGAAAAATACCAACCTGAAACAAAATCCTGACTGGTGATTTTTGTTCGTAAGAGAATGTATGTAACAATTAATATATAAATAGAACCGGAATGAAACGAGCATTATTTTATGTAGTTCTTTTTTTGCAAATGACACTTTTAATGTCATGTAAACAACAGCCTGAACATAATTTGGTACGCCATTATGAGCGCTGGAGTCTCGAAGAAATCAATGAGTGGTATGACAGGCAGGACTGGCTGGTTGGTGTCAATTACATTCCTTCAAATAAAGTTAACCAGATAGATATGTGGCAGGCATCATCTTTTGATGCTGATATTATGGATAAGGAGTTAGCTATGGCTGAGGAATTAGGTTTTAATGTAGTACGTGTATTCCTGCATGATCTCGTTTATAATGAAGACCCAACAGGTTTTAAAGAACGTTTTGAGAAGTTTTTATCGATTGCACAAAGTCATGGAATAAGAACAATTCCGACATTTTTTACCAATGGAGGAAAGGAAGATAAAAGAATGCTGGGAAAACAGCCTGATGAAATTCCGGGGACACATAATATTCACTGGGCCAGAACGCCCGGACAGGAAATTGCACATGATCCATCAAAATATTGTGTTTTGAAAAATTATGTCCAGGATTTTATCACAACGTTTGCTGAAGACGAACGCATTCTTTGTTGGTATTTGTATAACGAACCATGGAATAATTCGATTTATCAAAAAAGGGATGTACCTCATAAAGTAAATCCCTACAATTTGCTTCGGTCTGTTTTTGAGTGGGCAAGGGAGTGTGGACCAACGCAACCATTAACAGCTTGCATGTATGTTCAAGCATGCCCAACTGATGCATTTCTGGGAGAAAATGCAGATATAATAACGTTTCATTGTTATAAAACACCTGAAGTTTTAGAAGAATGGATCAGGCAACTTAAACGGTTTGAACGACCAATTATGTGTGGAGAATACATGGGACGACCGGTCTCTACATTCAAAGATTTTATGCCAATTCTGAAAGAGAATAATGTAATTGCTGTGAGCTTTGGTTTAACAGCCGGGAAACCCGGTTTTTACAATCAGTGGAACAGCCCCCCTTCTGACGTAATGCCAACAGTATGGTTCCACGATATTTTAACCGCTGATGGTATTCCATATGATAAAGAAGAGGTGGAGTTTATAAAAAGAATGACAGGTAAAATATTATAAAGTTTTAATCTGGCAAAAGTACATAGTAGCAATATTATGAAGTTGAAGTTATACATAACAATTTTTTTTACTGTTATTGCTGGCTCGTTGTTGTCCCAGGGTACTACAGTCTTTGTGAAAACTGGCGGTGTCGGGGATGGAATGTCTGCCGACAATCCGGTAAGTTCATTGACACTGGCATATAAGGTGCTGGGTAGTGAAGGCGGAACAATAGTTGTATGTGGAGATTTTGAACAAACTGCTACTTTCAGTGAACCTGCACATACAGGTGAAATTGTTATTACACAAGTGTGGAATGGTATTGATTATCGTGAGAATGGGGTGAATTTTTACAGGGTAAATGGTTCGGGAAAAAGATTTGCGCTTGGTGGTCCGACGAAATTTGAGAATATCAGTTTTTATGGTGATGATTCAAATAATGTATATATACTGTTCTGCGCGAATTATCACCCTATTACGATGGGAAAAGGAATTTCTGTCTTTGGTTTTAAAAATACTGTAATTGCTACATCGCTCAGTATACTGGGGGGACATCAGTATGGGCAGGGTATTCCCGGAACCAGCGATCTTGATTCGCATATAACCATCGAAAGCGGTTTATTTCACATCGTAGGGTTTAATCGCCAGATAACAGAAACATATACAGGAACTGCACATATCAATATTGTTGGTGGAGAAATCCGTGCTATTTACGGGGGATCTGTAAGTGGCACCGGTGGAAATATTAACCTGAATATATCCGGAGGTAAATTTGTTGGAGAGATATACGCAGGAACAACAGGTTCTAATAAAGCGTCCGGAATTTCGTATGTGACTATTTCCGGTGGTGATTTTACTGAATGTTATTCTATTGTAGGAAGTATTGACGGAGGATCAACCGTTGATATATCAACATTTGCTGGCCAGGAATTATTAAAACCAAAAATACAATCGTTCAACACGATCATTACTTCTGAAGGACAACAGAGTCAACTTCGTCCCAATGATGTGTTCAGTTACGGTAATTTCAATTCGGGGAATGGAATAGATTTGCCCTACCGGATTTGGTTTCCAAAAGACTATGACAGGTCAAAGCAATATCCGTTAGCCCTCTATATGCATGGAAACGGATCGGGAGGAGGTGATAATACAACACATTTAACCACTGCCGGTGCAGCTTATGTGTCCACTGTACTAAATAGTGATACCGCATGTATAATTCTGGCACCACAAAGTCCGAATGCCTCCGGAAACATGTGGGTGGGGCCGTATCCCGGGAATGCCTCTTATGCTGTCGCGAGTACTCCAATAAGTAATACACTATCAGCAGCAAAAGAATTACTTGACAGTATAGTGGAAAGAGAAGGAGTGGATAAAAACCGTATTTATGTGTTTGGATCATCAAACGGAGGCGGTGCAACCTGGGATTTGCTCACCCGTTATCCTGATTTGTTTGCAGCAGGAATACCAATGGCAGGATGTGGAGAGTCATCCAATGCACTTGATATTGCCCCTTTTTTAAAGGCAATACCCATCTGGACATTTCATGGAGATAACGATGGGACGCTGAATGTGAGTGGAACACGGGGTATTGTCAATGCAATAAAGGCAGTTGGAGGGACAAAAATTGTTTACACTGAAATTCCGGGAGGGACACATAATATATGGACAATGGCGGCAGGGACAGCAGGTTTGTCAGAATGGATGTTTTCTCAAGAAAAAGATGAAAGTGGAATGAGTAATCGGGAAGATGTAAACATCAATGAGCCTTTTACTGTGAAGATCATAAATGGTAATCTGTTACATATTGATGTTCCTGTCGATGCTGAAATGACTCTTTTTAATGCTTCAGGACAGCGATTAACGGTTCAGAGACTTCGTGCAGGCCTCAATAAGTTGAATGTGAACATTCCTGCGGGCTTTTACTTCTTGAGTATGAGTTTCAATAGTCAAGTATATTGCAAAAATATATTCAAATGTAATTAACAATTAACAGCATACAAGTATGCGACAGCTTTAGTGATATTCTGATATAATATTTACAATTAAAATTTTACACCATGAAAACAAAAATCTTTACAACGATTGTTTTTACCGTTTTATGCGGTATGTTATTCGCTCAGAACGTGGTTTTTCTGAAAAACGGAGGAACCGGTGATGGAACTTCCGCTGAATCTCCCTTGGGAACGATTACAGCTGCTTATACTGCTCTTGGTGACGCTGGTGGCACGATTGTTATATGTGATGATTTTGAACTAACTGCAACGTTTACAGAACCTGCACATACGGGATTGGTCACGATTACTCAGGTATATAATGACATTGATTATCGGGGAGCAGGAGGAACAGAAAATACATTTTATATCACAAGCAATGGTAAAAGATATGTGTTGAGTGGTCCGACAAAATTCGAAAATATCAATATTCATGGATTTGGCACTTCTAAATCTTTTATTCTTTTTATAGCAAATTATCATCCGATAACCATGGGTGAGGGTATTTATTGCGATGGTTTTCTATACACCGAGCTAGGAACATCTACTTCTATTCTGGGTGGTTATCAGAAGGATCAGGGAACTCCCGTCGCTACAAATCTTGATTCGTATATTACAATTCAAAGCGGTAAATTTCTTTTGGTAGGATTCAACAGAAGTATCCCTGGTCCTTATACAGGTACTGCTCATATTGATATAACAGGTGGCGAGATTTCGTCAATATTTGGTGGATCTGCTGCAGGAACCGGCGGTGGTTTGGACTTGAATGTAACCGGCGGCGTATTCTCAGGTCCGGTCTATGCAAGTAATTATGGTGGAAATATGGGAGCGGGTTCGGTACATGTTACTATCAGCGGTGGGAATTTCTCGAGTTGTCCGACAATTGTAGGGGGTACTAAAGGAGTTGGGGAAACAACAACAATCGACATATCAGATTATGAAGAAGAATTTGATATCACGACCATAATATCGAACTTTGATCAGGTAATCTCGGGGCCATCAACGGATAACATAATGATTCCTGATAATGAGGTTAAATTTTACTTTGCTTCTAATACATTAAATATAAATGTACCTGAAAAAGCAGAGATGTCTGTATATACTGTGTCTGGGAAGAAGATTATGACTTCAACGTTGGAAAAAGGTATAAATGCCATAAATATTGATTTAAAACATGAAATATATATCTTACGCTTACAGTTCGTTGAGGATGTAAAAACACTCAAATTAATTAATTGAATTACAAATGTACATTATCAATAATACTTATTAAATTTGACATGATGAGAAAAGTTCTTTATTTTATGTTACTTGTTTTATGTGCTTCTGTTCCTTTTGGTGTGACGGCTACTGATGTTGTTAAAGCTTGGGAGGGAACCCTCGAACTCCCGACGTATGTATTGAAACAACCGGAGGCATCACCAATTTTTGACCGTGATTATTCCTATCAACGGGCACGTAGGAGTGTTTATCCTTATGTAATGAACGACAATATGACCAGAAACCGGGAAAATGTGACATATAAAGCTCTTTACCTGGAGAATGAATATGTTGAATTGTGTGTGTTGCCGGAAATAGGAGGTCGTTTGTGGTATGCCATTGATAAGACAAATGGATATGACATTGTTTACCGTAATCATGTTATCAAACCCGCAAATGTTGGTATGTTGGGTGCATGGGTCTCAGGTGGAGCAGAATGGAATGTTTTCCACCACCATCGAGGAACAACGCATACCCCCGTGGATTATAAAATACAAGAAAATGAGGATGGTAGTAAAACGATATGGCTGGGAGAAACAGAGTTACGTCACCGTATGTCGTGGTCTATCGGAGTTACACTACATCCTGGAAAATCGTATATTGAAATTAACGGAAGTATGATAAACTCAACGGAAAATAATAATTCAATGTTGTATTGGTCAAATGTAGCAACACTCGTAGATGAAAATTATCAAATCATATTTCCACCCAGTGTTGAGTTCGGGACGTTTCACTCTAAAGAATTCTTTTGTCGTTGGCCGATAACACATGAGGCATTTCGTGGAAATGAAGATTATGCTAAAGGTATTGATGCTTCCTGGTGGAAAAATCACCCGACGTCCAATTCTATTTTTGTTCATGATTTACAGGATGATTTCGTTGCTGGTTACGATTACGGACGTCACGCAGGGACTATGCTCGTTGGAAATCACAATATTGTAAAGGGTGGAAAATTCTGGTTATGGGGACCCAATTCGGAATGGGATACGAAGATTCTTACTGACACCTCAGGTCATTATTGTGAATTGATGGTAGGAGCCTATTCCGATAATCAACCAGATTACAATTGGTCTCGTCCGTATGAAGTAAAAAAGTTCAAGCACTATTGGTATGGTCTAAGAAATATTGAAGGAGTTAAGGCTGGTCGCAAAGAAGCTGCCATCAATATGGATTATCTTGGAAAAGGAAAAATTCTTTTAGGAGTTAATGCAACTGAGAAACTTAGGGGGATGAAGGTGGTGTTGTATAACGGGGAAAAGTTACATTATTCGGAAACTATCAATGTAGCTCCGGATGAACCTTTCATAAAAACAATTTCTATTGATAAAAATGTTATAGAAACAAATCTTCGAATGACATTAATTGATGACAAGGGAAAAGAAATGCTGAGCTATTGTCCGGTTGAGAAAGATCTCACCAAGCCTTTACCTGAAATTGTCGATTATCCTCTTTTCCCGGAGGAAATTGAGAATATTGAAGAGTGTTACTTTGTAGGATTGCGTAATTTGCAGTTTAATAATCCATTTGTAAATCCTTCAGATTATTTTATGGAAGTGTTGCGCCGGGATCCGGGCGATACAAGGGCAAATACCCAGATGGGGGTTTGGTACCGACTGAGAGGTGATAATGAAAAGGCTAAGCAATACCTGCGAACCGCGATTAAAAGACAAACCAAGGATTATACACGTCCAAAAGATTGCGAAGCAATGTATAATTTAGGACTTATCCTTAAAGCGGAAGGTCAGTTTGAACCTGCTATGGATACGCTGTATCGTGCTGTGTGGAACTATGAGTATAATTCAGCGGCAAATTATCAGCTTGCCCAGCTATATGCTACTGCCGGCGATTATACAATGGCCATAGAGCGTTTGAATGAAGCAATTGACTTTAACGCGCGTAACATCAATGCACTGAATCTTAAAGCCTCGATACTTCGACAAAACGGAGAAAAGGAAGAAGCTCTCAAATGCATTAACAGGGTACTGGAACTAAATCCTGTGAATGCGTATGCAACCTACGAGAAAGAGATTATTTCAGGAGATGATTATTTTGCAAAGTTGATGCGTGACATTCCTGAATCGTATATTGAACTCGCGATTGAATATATGCACAATGGATTTGTAGATGAAACTGTCCGGATTTTAAAGAATATTGACTCGCGCGTTGCTTATCCCACGGTGCGTATGTATCTGGCCTATTTATCCGATAAGGCGGGTGATAAGGTTACAGCAAGAGCATATTATGATGCAGCGTTGAAGTTGCCGATAGAATACTGTAATATGTTCCGTCTCGAGACCATAGATGTGCTTGAAAAGGCCAAAGAATATTTTCCTCAGAATTACAAGATCTATTATTATCTTGGAAATCTTTTCTTCGATAAACAACCGGATCTTGGAATGTCAAACTGGGAAAAGTGTGTGGATTTGAATCCTTCTTATGCACTTGCATGGCGAAACCTTGGCTGGGGTCACTGGTTGCACACACTTAATCTGGAGGAGTCGGTAAGATGTTACAGGAAGGCCGTTGAATTGGCTCCGGATCAGGCTTTGTTCCTTGAGGAACTGGATCAGGTTTATGAACTGAAAGGCGAAGACGTGCAGGTACGTTATGATTTGTTAAGATCACATCACAAAACGAATCTAAAACGTTATTATCCTCTTGCTGCGGAAGTAATAACTGGTACATTTGTGGGCGAGTATGATTATGTTCTTGACTTGCTTGAGCATTGTTATTTTCCAACACGAGAAGGTGTTGCTAATTTTCACGATATTTATGTCGATGCTTTGATGATGGCAGCACACGACAAGGTTACCAAAGGTAAATATGAAGAGGCATTAACATTGTATGAAAAATGTTTCGAATATCCTGACAATCATCAGGTCTTCCTTGTTGATACCCGTGTTCCCCGTGATGCTCAAACATATTATCTGATAGGAGAGCTGTGTGAGAAGGTGGGTAAAAAGAAAGATGCCTTGCTAAATTTCAAGAAGTCGGCAGCTGTAAAAGTTAAACAAACTAATTATCTTTACTGGCAGGGTCTGGCACTACAAAAATTAGGCAAAACTGAGGAGGCAAAA
Source organism: Bacteroidota bacterium (assembly GCA_023459355.1). Classification (GTDB taxonomy): domain Bacteria; phylum Bacteroidota; class Bacteroidia; order Bacteroidales; family Paludibacteraceae; genus Paludibacter. Next base: position 242,922 of record JAEWUM010000040.1, read on the forward strand.
GCTATTTTCGAAAGTTTAGCTGAAACAGGCAAGAACGGTATTGTTGAACGCGTTATGAATTTCTACGGAGCTGAAGGTACAACCGGTGAAACAGTAGCAACAGTCAATACCAAAGCGTATTATACAATGGGTCTCGGTCAGCTTGGTCTGGGCAGGAAAGCTGATGCTAATAAGAGTTTTAAGAAATCTGTAGCATACAAAAGGGATAACCTATGGGCTAACTTTATGGAGATGCAGACCAGATAACTGACAGATAAAATGTTTATATAGGTAAGAAAGCATAAGAGAAATGCTCATCATGCTACATGATGAAAAGCGTAAAAGCAAAAAAATGAAATCGACAGCTTATATTTTTGTAATTGTGTTTTGTTCATTCATGTTGATGGCATGTGATACAACAAAGGAATCCTTCATTGAGGTCATCCATTTCGGTATGACCTCAACGGGAGATTCAGTTTCGCTTTTCCGGTTGATAAATCCGGGAGGTTCTGTGTTGGAAGTTATTGACTATGGAGCCCGGGTTGTAAGGATAATTGTTCCTGATAGAAACGGGGATTTGGAGGATGTAGTGCCCGGATATGAAGATATAAGTGATTTTGAATCCGGGAGTCAACGCTTTTTCGGAGCACTTATCGGGCGGTATGCCAACAGGATTGCAGGCGGAAAATTTAAAATTGATAACGTGGAATATCAGTTGACTTGTAATAATACTCCTAACGGTCATCCTTGTCACTTGCATGGTGGTGAAATTGGTTTTGATCGTGTCATGTGGGATGCTAAACCCTTTCAACGAGCTGACACGGTGGGTGTTCAGTTTACGCGTCTAAGTCCTGATGGTGAAGAAGGATATCCGGGAAATCTGAATTGTGACGTGACTTATATATGGACACCAGATAACACATGGAGAATAGAATATCGTGCAACAACAGATAAACCAACTATTGTGAACATGTCTCAACATTGTTTTTTTAACCTCAAGGGCGACGCGGGTGGAACTATTCTTGATAATTATCTGACTGTTTGTGCCGATTCTGTAACTGTTGGTAATGAGGGGTATACAGTTACAGGGGATATCGTTTCGGTTGAAAATACGCCTTATGATTACAGAACTCCACGACGTATCATTGATCAGATTGTTCAGCCTCGTGATTCGACAAAAGTTTTGGGTGGAAGCTCGGTTAACTGGATAATGGCAAATGTAAATTGGGTACTTAGGGATCAATCGGGACAAATCGCTGAAGCTGCATTTCTTTATGAACCTCAGTCGGGAAGAACAATTGAAGTTAAAACCACGGAGCCAGGTTTACTTATATATACCGGACAAGGTTTTTCTGATAAAATAATTGGAAAAGGAGGCAAGCCTTTGTCAAAATATGGAGGACTGATTCTTGAAACGATTCATTACCCGGATAGCCCGAATAATCCTCATTTCCCATCTTGTGTACTCAGACCGGGAGAGGAGTACCTTTCTGTTACAGAATACAGATTTGGTTTGAAATGATATTCATTTTCTTTTTTTGAAAAAGGTGTTAGTAATAACAACAACCGTCAGAAAACGAGTGACCTTAATCGCGAAGCGATTTCGACACGGGTTTCTGACGGTTGTTGTTTATTTTAAAATTCAGCGAAAGCAGCACCAGTTTGAGTATTACCTGGATTTGTACCTGACAAAACTATTTGTTTGTGTCTTTAGCTATTCGCTATTAGTTATTCGCTTTACGCTCTCCGCTTTACGCTTTACGCTATCTTATACTTATCCACTTGCTCCACATCGAAATTTTTGATGAAAGTAGCATGTTTCCTGACTTCGACTTCAGCATAACGTTGGTAAACCTCGGCTGATTTGCGGAACATGTCATCGCGACTGGCATCGATGATGAGCAGGTAGGTCATGATGATGTGACCGGCCATTTCAACCAAACGACGCGCCTGGAAGTCGATGTATTCCGGATTTTTGCTTTCAGTAACACGGTTTGTCGAGTTTTCCAGCAAAGTTGTCATGGTAATCAGTTTTTTCCGCAAAGAATGAAACTCAGGATTAATTTGCTGAGCCTCGTAGTACCTGATTTGTTTGAGGTAGTTGCCGGTGGTGACGTGGCGGATGGCCGCGACAGTCTGCAATTGGGAGGTTCCCTCGTAAATTGTCAGGATGCGGGCATCGCGATAGATGCGCTCGCAGGCATAATCTTTCATGAAACCGGAACCCCCATGCACCTGGATGCTGTCGTAAGCATTCTGGTTGGCAAATTCACTGGAGAACATTTTCAGAATCGGTGTAAAGGCATCGGCCAGTTTCTGATAATCTTTATAGTCAGCACGTTCTTCCGGTGTGAGCTTGCGCGTGGCTTCGATGGCTTCGTATGCTTTGTACACATCAACGAAACGGGTGGTTTCGTACAACAAGGCACGGGTAGCATCTAGTTTCGCTTTCATCAGTGAAATCATTTCGTACACTGCCGGGAATTCGATGATGGCCTTACCAAATTGTTTGCGCTCGCGGGCATACGCGATGGCTTCGTCGTAGGCAGCCTGAGAAACACCAACCGATTGTGCCCCAACACCCAACCGAGCGCCGTTCATCAGCGACATTACGTATTTAATCAAACCCATACGGCGGGTTCCTACTAATTTAGCCGGTGTGTTGGTAAATACCAGCTCGCAGGTTGGCGAACCTTTGATACCTAATTTATTTTCAATACGACGCACTTTAATCGTGTGGTCAAAATTATTGTCCGCCACGAAATACGATAAACCACGTCCGTCAGTAGAACCTTCTTCCGAGCGGGCAAGTACCAGTTTGATTTGTGCATCACCATTGGTGATAAAGCGTTTTACACCATTGAGATACCAGACACCATCGTGTTCGTTGTATGTGGCTTTGAGTTGTACGGCCTGTAGGTCGGAGCCTGCATCCGGCTCAGTCAGGTCCATCGAACAGGTTTCGCCCAGACAAACACGGGGCAGGAATTCAGCCTTGATACTTTCATCGGCGAATTCAGCAATGGTTTCGGCGCAGTCCTGCAGGCCCCAGATATTGGCAAAACCCGCATCGGCACGCGACACCATCTCACCACCCATGATGTAAGGAATCATGGAGAAATTGAGACCGCCATACTGACGTGGCAGCGACATGCCGTATAAGCCGGCCTGTGCCAGCGCATCGTGGTTTTCCTGGGTGCCACGGGCGTATTTCACCCGGTTGTTGATTACCTGTGGACCTTCGTGGTCAACACTTTCAGCATTCGGAGCAATGATTTCGGCACAAATTTCACCGATAATCTCCAATACTCTTTCGTAGTTGTCGATAGCATCTTCAAAATCACGCGGTGCGTAATCATATTGATCCTTCTCAACAAAATTCTGCTCCTTCAGGGCAACGATCTTTTGCATCAACGGATGCGAAAGCTGGAATTTTAATGCCGGGTTATTATTGTAGTAGTTCATCTTATTTGCTGTTTTTCTTGTAGTACTTAATCATTTTGGGGACAACTTCTTCCACGTTACCTGTAATCACATAATCGGCAATGGCATTAATCGGTGCATCCGGATCATTGTTGATGGCGATGATCATGGCGCTTTCCTGCATCCCGGCGATGTGTTGGATCTGTCCGGAAATACCACAGGCGATATAGAGTTTCGGACGAACCGTGGTTCCGGTTTGACCGATTTGTCTTTCGTGTTCAGCCATGCCTGAATCAACTGCTGCACGTGAAGCGCCTACTTCGCCCCCCAGTACAGCCGCCAGGTCATACAGCATTTTGAAGTTTTCAGCACTTCCCATGCCATAACCTCCGGCTACGATGATAGGAGCCGCTTTCAGATTTACTTTCGATTTTTCCATGTGACGCTCAATCACTTCAATTACGAAATCGGTATCGGAAACATATTTCGAAACATCTAATTTTACTGTTTTTCCTGTATGTTTCGCATTACGGATTTCTTTCTTCATAACACCTTCGCGCACGGTTGCCATTTGCGGACGGCAATCCGGATTCACAATGGTGGCCACGATATTGCCTCCGAAAGCAGGACGAATTTGGTACAACAGGTCGTTGTAAACTTTACCTGCTTTTTTGTCTTCATATGCTCCGATTTCAAGGGCCGTACAGTCGGCGGTTAATCCACTGAACAAGGCAGATGAAACCCTCGGACCCAAATCACGACCAATTGAAGTCGCACCCATCAGGGCAATCTGTGGTTTTTCTTCTTTAAAAAGATTCACCAATATGGAAGTATGTGGTAGTGTTGTATATGGCGACAAGCGTTTGTCGTCAGCCAGATACAAAGTATCAACACCATAAGGGAAAACCTGCTCCCCGATTTTATCCAACTGATAACCGGCAGCAACAGCTTCCAGTTTACATTGCTGCTTGTCGGCCAATGTACGGCCTTTGGTCAGCAGCTCCAGACTAACATCTGCTACGATGCCGTCTTCAATTTCTAAATATACGATTATGTTGTTCATTTTATTAATGTCTGCGGTCAACGGTCTTTAGTCCACGGTCTTATTATGCAGTCATTGGTCAGGTGATTGTTGACTGCCGACAGTAGATGGTTGACAATTAGCCGATTGTGTGGTTAGCAATTAGTTCTTTGATTAACTCTTCGATTTCACCATCAGCAGGCGTTAGACGCTTGCTTTCTTTGGCGGTAAACACAACACTCTCGATTTGTTTAACCTTGGTGGGTGAACCGGAAAGTCCGAGCCACTGTGATTCGTGTTCAATATCGGAAGCACCCCACTCAGCAATATTGAGGTAAGGGTGTGTTTCAAACAAATCAGTATAATCGGTAGAAGAAGCCTGACGCTCACTAACCGTTTTGGCATTTTTGTATTTCAGGGTGAGTTTGGCGTGACGAGGACGACAATTGGCAGCAGAACCATTTACGGTAATAACTGTGGGCAGAGCGCCTTTAACTACCTCAACTCCTCTTTCCAGACGGCGTTTAACGGTAATTTTTCCTTTCGATAAATCAAGAATCTCTTCTGCATAGGTAATTTGTGGAAGTCCCAGTTTTTCGGCAACCTGCGGACCAACCTGAGCGGTATCACCATCGATTGCCTGACGACCGCAAATGATTACGTCCACTTTGCCGATTTTACGAATGGCGGCGGCAAGGGCATAAGAAGTAGCGAGGGTATCCGAGCCGGCAAATTCACGTCCGCTCAACAGAAAACCTCCGTCGGCTCCACGGTACATACTTTCACGGATAATTTCGGCGGCACGGGCAGGTCCCATCGTCAGTACATGAACCTGTGCACCATCAACTTTAGATTTTAAACGAAGTGCCTGTTCGAGTGCGTTGAGATCCTCCGGATTATAGATGGCAGGAAGTGCGGCGCGGTTGACCGTTCCGTCGGCTTTCATGGCATCTTTCCCAACATTACGCGTATCGGGCACTTGTTTTGCAAGCACAACAATATTAAAACTCATTTTGCGTATTATTATGGTTAATAAATAAATTTATTTCATTTCAATGAACAGGCTCCAATTTCGCCTAAAAGGAGAGTGTTTACCGGTTTATAAAAAACCCGCACAAAAATAGCAGTTTTTGTTGAACATGCAACAAAAACCTGCACAAAATTTTAATAATGTGCAGAAAAAGGGTGCTGTTACCACCAGAACCGCCGCTTCAGAATAAAAGATGTTTGTGAAAAAGATAGTCCGGCGGAATAGCTTCTTCTTGTATATAATTATGTCGTTCCGAGCGAGCGCAGCGAAGAGAGGAATCTGGAGTGCAGTTGCAGTGAGTGATTAATAATTTCTATCAGCAGAAAAACAACGCGGGACTTTTCACAAAGTCCCGCGTTGTAAATAGGTATTAGTTTTTTTTAAGGTATAAAAAAGATTGTGTTGTTTAGTTAACGCTTGCAAAGAAAAGCTGAATTTTGTTTCAAAACAAATGAAAAAACATGTTTTACAACCTATTTTTTGCGTTTTATGCTCAAAAACATACTTTTTTTGATAAAAAACACTAAATATATATTTTTATAAAAAAGCTGTATCTTTGTTCGTCAAAATGAATATGCAATGATAAGAAAAATTTATGTATTACTGATAATCGCGTCGTTTTTTTCTTGTAAACAACAGGCAAAGCCGCTTGCTTCAAATGAAAATGCAGTTAATATCCCGGTCTTTTCTGCTGATTCGGCATATCAATATATACAAAAACAGGTTGATTTTGGTCCGAGAGTTCCAAATGCGCCTGCGCACAAGGCGTGTGCAGGGTATTTGGCCGCATCGCTCCGCAGTTTTGGGGCGGAAGTAACAGAGCAAAAGGTAAAACTGACTGCTTTCAACGGCGATGTGCTGGATGCTGTTAATATTATAGGATCTTTCAATCCCGGCTCCTCACAGCGGATTTTACTTTTTGCGCACTGGGATAGTCGACCTTGGTCGGATCATGACCCCGACCCGAAAAATTATACCAAACCTGTGTCGGGAGCTAATGATGGGGCAAGTGGAGTAGGCGTGTTACTTGAAATAGCCAGACAAATGGGTTTGCAATCGCCCCGTTTAGGTGTGGATATAATATTTTTCGATGCGGAAGATTACGGAGCTCCTGAAAATTACAGGGGTGATGCGGTCGATTCATGGTGTCTGGGTTCACAGTACTGGGCGAAAAATCCGCATGTACAAGGTTATCGGGCTAAATTTGGAATTTTACTGGATATGGTAGGTGCAAGAGATGCCAAGTTTTATCGGGAACATATTTCTGATTATTACGCACGCAATGTAGTGGATAAAATCTGGAATACAGCTGCAAATCTGGGCTTTGATAAGTATTTTATCAATAAGTCAGGAGGCTCTGTAACAGATGACCATTTGTATGTGAATCAGATTGCCGGAATTCCCAGCGCTAATATTATACAGTATGACCCACTGAGTGAAAAAGGCTTTGGTGATTACTGGCATACGGTAAACGACAATATGAGCAATATTGATAAGGAAACTTTGTTTGCCGTTGGTACAACAGTGCTGCATGTGGTTTATAATGAATGATAATTTTTAACCATATAAGTCAATTAAGTTACATATAAGCTTTTTATATAAATTATCACTATTGTCCGGAAAAAAATATTAGATTCTTCGCTATGCTCAGAATGACAGTTCTTTATATTGATTTATGCAAGAGAGGGATTAGCTGGAGGCAAAGCTGTCAGCTAACCCTCTCTAAAAGATAAATTCTCGATTGTCATTTCGACCGAAGGGAGAAATCTATGTTGTAAAATATTTACCGGACAACAATGAAAAATTATAAGGTGATAAGCAAAAACGCAATAATAACTTATATGTAACTTAATTGACTTATATGGTATATTTAAATATGAAGTACAAAAAGATAGCAGTAAAGATAGGAAGCAATGTCCTGACCAGACCGGATGGAACACTGGATATCACCCGGATGTCGGCACTGGTCGATCAGGTGGCCGCATTGCACAAAAAAGGCGTGGAAATCGTGCTGATTTCATCCGGTGCTGTAGCTTCAGGAAGGAGTATCATGGGGGTGTCGAAGAAAATGGACGTGGTGGATCAACGTCAGCTTTTTTCGGCAGTCGGACAGGCAAAATTGATTAATCACTACTGGGATTTGTTTCGGGAGCACGGGATTACGGTAGGGCAGGTCCTCACCATGAAAGAGAACTTCAGCAGCCGCCGGCATTATCTCAATCAGCGAAACTGCATGCAGGTGATGCTCGATAATAAAGTGATTCCTGTCGTAAATGAGAATGATACGGTTTCTGTTTCGGAATTGATGTTTACCGACAACGACGAATTGTCCGGACTGATTGCCTCGATGATGGATATGGAAGCATTGATTATCCTGAGCAATATTGACGGTATTTTCAATGGATCACCCGATGATCCCAATTCAAAGGTGATACGGGAAATCAGAAAAGGCGAAGATGTGTCTGATTTTATTCAATCTTCGAAATCATCTTTCGGGAGAGGAGGTATGGCAACCAAGACATCTATAGCGCGTAAAATTGCTGATGAAGGAATAGAAGTCTACATTGCCAACGGAAAGAAGGAAAGTATACTGATTCGGTTGTTGGATAAAAAATCGGACGTGGTATGCACACATTTCGTAGCGTCCTCGGATACCGTATCTTCTGTAAAGAAGTGGATAGCCCATAGTGAGGGTTTTGCCAAAGGTGAGATACATGTGAATGAAAATGCCGCGAAAGCGCTGACAGGAGAAAAAGCAGTCAGTTTGCTTCCCATTGGAGTTACGGCAATCTCAGGAGAATTTGAAAAAGATGATATAGTAAAAATTATAGATGAAAGCGGGAAATTTCTGGGTGTTGGTAAAGTCCAGTACGACAGCGAAAAAGCCCGCGAACTAATCGGAAAAAAAAATCAAAAGCCGATAATACATTGTGATTATCTATATTTAGAATAACCAATGACGGTGCCTCATAAGCGCCCAACTGCTGCGTTGCTTTCGATGCTCGGATTCGGTCACGTACTTCAGTACGCTCCCTCATCCTCAATCTCAGCGCCTTGCATTTGAAAACTTCTGAAACACCTTAGCAGTTTCTTGATAAAAAATATCTTGAGACAGCTCCATAGAATGAATTTCTTTTGTGTATCTTAGGTTTTTCTTTTGTGCCTTTTGTGGTTCGTAAAGATATAAACCAACAAAATAATGAATTATGAACTGGAAACAAAACTCCCTCAACGCTTCGCGCACATTAAATTTAGTGACTGGTGATACCATTAATCAGGTATTGCTGGATTTGGCTGATGCAGCCGTTGCCAATACCGCCCATATCCTGACGGAAAATGCGAAGGATTTGTCCATGATGGATCAATCAAACCCGATGTACGACCGTTTGTTGTTAAGCAAAGAACGTATCGAAGGCATCGCAGCCGATATCCGCAATGTGGCAAGTCTGCCATCTCCGCTTGGTAGGGTGAAAATGGAAACTGGTCGTCCCAATGGCATGAAAATCACCAAAGTCAGTGTGCCTTTCGGGGTGATTGGAATTATATATGAAGCTCGTCCGAATGTTAGTTTCGATGTATTTTCCCTTTGTCTGAAATCCGGGAATGCCTGTGTGCTAAAGGGTGGAACAGATGCTTACAACTCAAACAGAGCTATTGTGGATCTGATTCAGGAAGTGTTGGTAAAGCATGATTTGGATAAAAATATCGTGACCCTGCTTCCTGCCGGAAGAGAAGCCACAGCCGAATTGATGAACGCAGTGGGTTATGTGGATTTGATTATTCCGCGGGGAGGAAAAGGACTGATTGAATTTGTGCGAGATAACTCCCGAATCCCTGTGATTGAAACAGGTGCAGGCATTTGTCATACTTATTTTGATGAATTCGGGGATATGGAAAAAGGTAAATCTATCATTTTTAATGCTAAAACCCGCCGGGTAAGTGTTTGTAATGCATTGGACTGTTTGGTGATACATACATCCAGACTGAAGGATCTACCAGCTTTATGTGCAAAATTAGCAGAAAAAAAGGTGATTATTTATGCAGATGAACCTTCTTATGCTGTTTTAAAAGATAATTATCCATTTTTAGAGCATGCTGTTGCGGAAAGTTTCGGAACCGAGTTTTTAGACTATAAAATGTCGGTTAAAACCATTTCGTCCGTTACCGAAGCTGTTGACCACATTTCAGTTAACAGTTCCAAACATAGCGAATGTATCATCAGTGAAAACGAACAAAATATTCGGTATTTTGAAAAAATGGTCGATGCAGCCTGCGTTTACACCAATGTTTCGACTGCTTTTACCGATGGTGCACAGTTTGGTCTCGGTGCTGAAATCGGCATCAGTACACAGAAAATGCATGCACGTGGCCCCATGGCATTAGAAGAGCTTTGCTCCTATAAATGGATTATAAAAGGTGACGGGCAAACGCGTTCTTAAATCTTTAAATACAACATTCACAGCTTTGTAATTAAAATATTTTTCGATTTTTTTGCATATTCGAAAATATTTGTTTTCCTTTGTCGCTGAGAATGATGCGTAATATATCGCAAGGTTATTTCCGACTCTTACCTAAGGGCAGGTTTTGTTTTAACCAGAACGTTTGTTTATGCTGTTCTTAAAAGGTTTATTTTATTCATTTTATTTTTTTATTTTTTTATGAACATTTATGTAGGTAACTTAAGTTACAGAGTCCGTGAAAATGACCTGCAAGGGGTTATGGCCGAATACGGTCAGGTGCAATCATGCAAAATCATCAAAGACCGTGAAACAAACAAATCAAAAGGTTTTGCTTTCGTGGAAATGGATGATGCAGGTGGCGAAAAAGCTATTGCAGAACTGAACGGAGCTGACCTGGACGGTCGTACCATGGTAGTTAAAGAAGCCAGACCAAAAGCTTAACAAACTTTCTGATTCAGGAATTAAACTTCTGTTGTCCGGGTGATAACAGGAGTTTTTTAGTTTTATATACCCTACAGTATAGTAATGTTAGTAACAGTTCCATATCCAAATTTTGTGTAGACAAAAACAAGTTTCTATACTCATCTTAAACAATTCTATTGCTTAAAAATAAGAAAACGAAAAATGGTGTTTTTCGATTGTCTGCGTGATTAGTCTTTTATTTATTATTCCTCTCTGTTATAGTCGGCGTTATAAGTCTATGTGGTTATAATCTCAATTATAGCCATAATAGGTTATAATTTCTGCTGTAATAAGAAATAATTTTCTATATTTGCAAAAAAAATCAGCACAAAATGAACAAGATAGCGGTATTGACAGGAGATATTGTTAATTCTCAAAGAATCAATGAAGTTAACAATGAGGTATTGCTTGATACATTGAAAGCTATATTTAATGAGATTGCGACTGTAAAGGGTGTTGAACTTCCTGTAGAAATATGGCGTGGCGATAGTTTTCAGGTAATTGTTCAGAAACCAGAATTGGCCATGGAAATTGCAGTATTATTCAGAGCCGGATTGCGCAGTAAAACGCACGTGGAAGGAAATAAAAGCGAACTTTGGGATGCACGAATAGGTATAGGGGTGGGGGATATCAGTTATAAGGCAAGTACAGTTGCGTCATCTAATGGAGAAGCATTTGTACTTTCGGGTTCGGCTTTCGACGTGATTGATAAGAGTAGATATTGCTTGAATTTAATGTCGTCGTGGAATGAGATAAATGCAGAAATGGGTGTCGCGACAGCATTAGCCGATGTGATAATAAGCAATTGGTCGAAAAAACAATCGGAAGCAGTTTACCTGTATATGCTTTATAACCACAGTCAGACAGAGCTTGCAAATCAACTTCGGATAACACAACCCGCACTGCAGAAAAGACTTAACGAGAATGGAAATTATTACAGATTGGAATTGTTTCTGAAACGCTATAAACTCTTAATTGGAAAGTATGCAAATTAATTATCTGGTTTTAATTCAGCTACTCACCATTCATTTTGTTGTTGACTACGTGATGCAGCCTGAAAAATGGGTTAAAGATAAAAAGGAAAAACAATGGAAATCACCGTATTTATACGTGCATGCATTCTTGCATGGTGGTTTGGTATGGTTGATTTTATTCAATGTGTATGCATGGTGGGTGGGATTGACGGTTACAGTAACTCATTTAATGATAGATGAATGGAAAGTGATTAAAGGCAATGAAACAACTTTATCATTTATTGCAGATCAAGCATTACATATACTCGTGATAATTGCTTGTTGGATTATTTATACACAAAATTACGGCGAGTTGATGATGTTTCTGAATCATTACTTTGTATCGCCGCAAGCCTGGCTAATACTATGCGGACTAATTGTTGTGTTAAAACCAACATCTATCTTCATTGGAGTTTTTATGGAAAAATGGTCTGGATCTTCTGTCGGTTTGAATGATGCCGGGAAATACATTGGTTATTTAGAGCGTGTACTAACATATATTTTCATTTTAGCGGGGATTTACGAGGCAATCGGGTTTTTAGTGGCTGCAAAATCAATTTTGCGTTTAGGAAACGGCAATAGACGTGACCGTGGTGAAACAGAGTATGTGGTGATTGGAACTTTTATGAGTTTTTTTGTGGCTGTAGCTGTCTCGTTGGTGGTTAAGTCTGTTGTTGTAAAATGATTACGTATATGAATGACAATTTAACTAATTATCTATTTAGCCATGAAAATTAAAGGGTTACTAATTAATTCCGGCTTAGGTTCAAAAATCCTCCAATTAGCAGGAATCTCGTTGTTTTTCATGTTGCTATTCTCCATGATTTCGCTTTGGATAACAAATGGAGACCTGTCGGATATCAGTTCTATTAAGCTGGCGCAGCTTATGCAATCTTTGGGGTTATTTGTCATTCCACCATTTTTGTTGGCTTGCTTTTGGAGTGAAAAACCGCTTCAGTACCTTCAGATAGATCGTAAACCTGCATTAAAAGAGGTGTTGTTGGTAGTAATCATCATGTTTTCTGCCGTACCAGCAATTAATTTACTCGGAGAGTTAAATCATGCCATACATTTTCCGGATTCTTTGTCGTGGGTTGAAAATCAAGTTGTTGGTATGGAAAAAAGAGCAGAAGAGCTTACGGTCAGGATGCTGGATGTTGATACGGTAGGCGGTTTACTGGTGAACCTCGGGTTGATAGCCATTGTCCCAGCCATTGGCGAAGAGCTTTTTTTCAGGGGAATCCTGCAGCAAATATTGCAGCATAAACTCAAAGCTCATGCTGCGGTGTGGATTACTGCCCTTGTTTTCAGCGCTATTCATTTTCAGTTTTTTGGTTTTATTCCCCGTATGCTGATGGGGGCTTTGCTTGGGTATCTGTTTTTGTGGACAGGCACTATCTGGGTGCCGGTGGCAGCACATTTTACCAACAATGCTGCTGCAGTGTTGTATTATTATTTCAAAGGTGACGGTGCACAACAAGCCCTGGATTTGGAAAATATTGGGAAATCGGAAACGTATTTTGCCGGTATCATCAGTATGGTATTGGTGGCAGTGCTGATTTATTATTTCAGAAGGCAGACAAAACGCTTACCGGAAGAATAGCTATCAGACTTTTACAGTTCTTCTCTCCCTGACAATCATCAGCGCTTCTTCTTTGATGCCTTCGGGAAGTTCTATTTTCCGGAGCTGCAGACTGCGTAGCCATCCGGCTACATCGCTTTCTTTCAGGGTGTAAAAAATATCCGCAAACTGATTCTTCTGATTTTCAGTAAAAGAAGATGGGCTTATTCCAGAGAGTTCATCCAGTTCCTCATCGTCATAATACACGATTTCACAATCCGGATTTAAGAGAGAATCTTTGTCGCAAACCTCATGTGCTCCACAACATTCTTCATCCATCTCGAAATTTATCTCAACCTCTTCTGTTTTCTTTTTTCGGTTAAGATAAGTGAGCAGCATCAACAGCCCTGCTCCGCCAATTAAAAGTATAATAAGTACCCACATTTTTATAGATTCTTGAACCACAAAAGGCACAAAAGGAAATTCAAGAAGCAAATAACGAATAGTGAAAATGTAAGTTAGCATAACATTTCCTTACAATCATTAATTTAAAATTTTTCTTTTGTGCCTTTTGTGGTTATATTAAATTAAATTCCCCGCAAAATTACGCAATTGTAGTTGAAATTAGCTATTTTTGTACGTTAAAAATACAATAGAAAAGCTATTTTTCAGTTTTAGAAGCATGTAAAATCCGGTTTCTGAAAATGGTATAATCAACATAATCTTGAAGCAAAAACACCTGTATATATACTGGATACTGGCATTACTGCTCGTAATGTTGGGATGTTCCATGAATAAGAACACCTGGACCACCCGGACTGTTCAGTCGGTGAATACGCGTTTCAATGTTCATTTCAACGGGAAAGTTAGCTATGAGGATGCCATCAAGGCTATTCGTGAAGCCAATAAAGATGATTTTGGTCAGGTTATCCCGATGTATCCCATTAGTAATCATGAAAGTGCAGCCTCCGGTACCAGTCAGTTGAACAGAACCATTGAAAAATGCCGCAAAGCCATTAAAACCCGTTCAATTAAAGTCAAACCGGAGTATAATCGCCGCAAAGCACTCAAAAAGGGGTACAAAGAATTCATGAACAAGGAAGAATATAATCCTTTTATGCATGAAGTTTGGTTGCTGTTGGCAAAGGCCGAATTTCACAAGGCAGATTTTCTCGGTGCGGTGGGTACTTTCAATTACATTGCCCGTCATTTTAAGGAAAATGAAGATCTTGGGGTGACTTGTCAGTTGTGGGTAGTCCGTTCTTATGCTGAAATGGGATGGATATATGAAGCTGAGGATTTGTTGAGTAAACTGAATCAGAAAAACTTAAGAGGTGATAACGTAGGGTTGTATGTATCTGTATATGCCGATTTGTTGTTGAAAAAAACGCAATACAGAGAAGCTATTCCATTTCTGGAAATGGCATTGGCGAGGGAAAAGGATAGGTCGCTGAGAATAAGGTTCTCATATTTGCTAGCACAATTGTATGAACAAACTGGAAATAAACGGAAAGCACATGATGCTTATTCCGCACTGATAAAGAAAAACCCTCCTTATGAGATGGCTTTCAACGCAACCATCAGCAGGGCCGGGTTATTTCTGGATAACATGCAGGATATTCGCCATGATTTATTGAAAATGACCCGGAATTTCAACAACAGGGATTATCTGGATCAATTGTATTACACTGTCGGAAAGTCGTACCTGCATGAAAAAGATACGGTAAAAGCATTGGAGTATTTTCATGAGGCAGTTGATAACAGTACGCGTAATGGTATCGATAAGGCGGTTACACTGATATTGATGGGTGACCTTTACTATGCAAAGAAAGCATACGTAAAGGCGCAACCAAGTTATGATGAAGCTTCGAAGATAATTAGTATTGACCATCCGGATTACCCACGTGTGTTCAAAAGGGCGGAAGTGCTTTCGGAGTTGGTTGTGCAACATGATATCGTGGTTTTGCAGGACAGTCTGCAAAGACTCTCGGCCATGTCAGAAGCAGACAGGCTGAAGAGCATCAATGCCTATATTGCCAATTTGGAAAAGGAAGAGAAACAGGCTGCTGAGAAAGAGGAAAAAATGAGGCAGTTACAGGAAGCGAATCAGGAACGTGCCGGTCAGGTCGCTGCTATGCCGATGTTAGGTGGTGGAAATTTGCAGGGGGAATGGTATTTTTACAATCCGAATCTGATTCGCAGTGGACAAACGGAATTTCAGTCCCGTTGGGGAAGAAGAAAGCTGGAAGATAACTGGCGTCGCATTAATAAATCAGCTGTGATGTTTGGTGATGAGCCTAATGGGCAACCGGCAACCGGAGCTTCGCTTATCGATTCAATTCCGGTGGCTGCTACCGGTGAATTAGTTGAAGGAGAACCTCAACAGCAGGGTGAAACACTCGCTGATAATAAAAACCCGGCGTACTACCTCAGGCAGATACCGGTTACCCAAGAGCAACTTGCCCGTTCGAGTCAGCTGTGGGCTGAAGCTTTGTTCAATATGGGAATGATTTACAAAGATAAACTGGAAGATTTGCCATTGTCGATTGCCACTTTCAGGGAATATATGAAACGTTTTGGTGAATATGAGTTGGTTCCGGATGCGTTGTATCAGTCGTATCTGATGCTCACCCGGTTGTTTCAGGCTACAGAAGCTGAATCTGTAAGAGAAAAGTTGATAACAGATTATCCCGACAACCGGTATGCACAGTTGCTTGCGAATCCGAATTACATTGAAACGAAACAGCAAATGTTTGCCGAACAGGATTCTATTTACCGGATTGCTTACGAAGCGTTCAATAAAAATGATTTTGAAAAGGTCTTTGGTCAGGTTCAGTATATGGAAGAAAAATTCCCGATGAGTACTCTGATGCCTAAATTCCTGTTTTTGAAAGCACTCAGTATCGGTAAAACACAGCAGCCGGACCAATTTGAAAAGGCGCTTACTGAATTACTGGATGCATACCCGACCAGTGATGTGAGTTCGATTTCAAAAGATATGCTCGCTTTGATAAAGCAGGGCAGAGAGGCACAACAAGGTACAACCCACGGCACCATCCTGGCTCGACGCGAAGTGCAGGTGAAAGCAGAGAACGGAGATACCGTCACCCTGACTTTCAGTCCGGATAAAGAAACCATGCACCGGGTTATGCTGATATCGTCGGAGCCCGAAGAGTCATTATATGCACTTCAGTTTCAACTGGCTGTGTTCAATTTTTCACGTTTTCTGCTGAATGATTTTGAATTGAATATCAGTAAGGTTGATGTGTCAAGAAATGCGTTGTCGGTTTTCAATTTCGACAATTATACTGATGCGGCCTGGTATTTGGGAGCCATCGCCGAAGATGCTGAAATTGTTAAGCTTATGAAGGGTCTGAAAATATTTCCGCTGGTAATTTCCGACCACAATTACGCACTGACAAAATCCGGATTTACATTGGATGACTACCTGACGTACCGGTCGTCTTTGGAATCTGCAAAAGAATCAAATAAAGAAAAAACAGATATAAGATGAAGAAAGACAAAATTTTATGGGCTGATGATGAAATTGACTTGCTGAAAGTCTATGTGCTTTTTCTGGAAGAAAAGGGATATGAGGTGGTTACGGCATCCAATGGCAATGATGCGGTGGATTTGTGTAAAAAAGAAAGTTTTGACATCATCTTCCTGGATGAAAACATGCCGGGTTTGAGTGGATTGGAAACCATTCCGTTGATCAAGGAAATTCATCCGAATGTGCCGTTGGTCATGATTACCAAAAGTGAGGAGGAAAATCTCATGAATATGGCTATTGGGAGTAAGATTGCCGATTATCTCACCAAGCCGGTAAATCCCAGTCAGATTTTGCTGACCTTGAAGAAAAATATTCATAAGAAAGAAATTCAGACTGAACATACTACTTCGACTTATCGCTCTGAGTTTGGACGAATCGGGATGCAAATCAATGATTCGTTAACTTATGATGACTGGGTGGAAGTCTATAAAAAGCTGGTTTACTGGGAACTTGAATTGTCGGAAACAGATAGCGGCATGGACGAAATGTTGCGCATGCAGAAAACAGAAGCCAACAGTACTTTCAATAAATTCATCAAGAAAAATTATGTAGACTGGTTTAAAAATCAGACTAACAGACCCTTGTTAAGTCCGGATATTTTTAAAACCAAGGTTTTTCCTCTGTTGGATGAAGGTGAGAAAGTGTTCTTTGTGCTGATTGATAACTTCCGCTTCGACCAATGGAAAATAATCCGTGAAATGTTGAATGAATATTACAGTTTCACGGAAGAAGGACTGTATTCGAGTATTTTACCAACTGCTACGCAGTATGCACGAAATGCAATTTTCTCCGGTCTGATGCCTGTTCAGATTCAGCAGATGTTCCCGGATTTATGGGTGGATGAAGAGGAAGAGGAAGGAAAAAATCTGAATGAGAAAGATTTGATTCAAACTCAATTGCAACGTTTCAGAAAAAATTATGCTTTTTCATACAATAAGGTAAATGAATCGTCTTATTGTGAAAAACTGATTGAAAGATTGCCCCAGTTGGAAAATAACCAATTGAATGTTTGTGTGTTGAATTTCATCGATATGCTTTCCCATTCGCGTACGGAATCCAGAATGATGCGTGAGTTAGCCAATGACGAAAACGCTTACCGCTCACTGACGGTGTCGTGGTTCAAACACTCGGGCACACTTGAATTGTTGAAAGCCATTGCCCGCAGGGGGTACAAGGTTATCCTGACTACCGATCACGGAACTATTCAGGTTAAAAATCCGATTAAGGTCATAGGAGATAAAAATACCAATGTGAATTTGCGCTATAAAGTAGGTAAAAATCTGAGTTATAACCGCAAGGAAGTTTATGAGATATCCGATCCCAAGCAAATCGGCTTGCCCAGTCCGAATGTAAGTTCAACCTATATTTTTGCCGGCAATGAAGATTTTTTCGCGTATCCGAATAATTACAACCATTACGTGAGTTATTATAAAAATACATTTCAGCATGGCGGTATTTCGTTAGAAGAAATGCTGATTCCGCTGATTGTGATGCAACCGAAATAGTTAATAGCGAATAGCTAATAGTGAATAGAGAATAACGGAGAAGGCAGAATAATTATTATTTAAACGATTCAACAATTCAACGTTAAAATATATAATAAAAATGAATACATACACCAACGTCAAAGACCTCGGTAATTTGCAACAAGCTGTGCAGGAGGCATTGGAAATCAAGCAGAATCGATACGCTTACAAGCACATCGGAGAGAATAAAACCCTGCTGATGGTATTCTTCAACTCGAGTTTGCGCACGCGCCTGAGTACCCAAAAGGCAGGAATGAACCTGGGCATGAACACCATGGTGCTCGACATCAATCAGGGAGCCTGGAAATTGGAAACAGAACGGGGCGTGGTGATGGATGGCGACAAGCCGGAACACATCCTCGAAGCGATTCCGGTGATGGGCGCCTATTGTGATGTCATCGGGGTGAGGGCTTTTGCGCAGTTCGAAGACAAAGCTTTCGATTACAGTGAGACCATCATCAATCAGTTTATCAAATACTCAGGTAAACCGGTTTTCAGCATGGAAGCAGCTACTGCACATCCCTTGCAGGCTTTTGCCGACCTGATTACCATCGAGGAGTATAAAAAAACGGCTCGTCCGAAAGTGGTGCTTACCTGGGCGCCACACCCTAAAGCGTTGCCGCAGGCGGTGCCCAATTCTTTTGCCGATTTTATGAACGAAGCGGAGGTTGATTTTGTGATAACCCATCCTGAAGGATATGAACTCGCGGAAGAATTTGTACGTGGTGCGAAAGTGGAGTACAACCAAATGAAGGCTTTCGAAGGTGCTGATTTTATTTATGCCAAGAACTGGGCGGCTTATCAGTACCCGAATTATGGTAAAATACTCAGCGCCGACCGCAGCTGGACGGTAAGTGAACGTCAGATGGCCGTGACCAACAACGCGTATTTCATGCATTGCCTGCCGGTGCGCCGTAACATGATTGTGACCGATGAAGTGATTGAAAGTCCGCAGTCGATCGTGATACCCGAAGCCGCCAACCGTGAGATATCTGCACAGGTTGTTATTAAAAGACTACTAGAGAATAGACTGTAACAAACTAAAAATATTAAAATATAACCATATAAGTCATAGAAGCGGCATATAAGTTATATTTACCTTTTGAAAAATTTTCAATTTAGAATATTAAGAGCTTATATGTCACTTATATGACTTATATGGTAAAGTAACAAAATTATGAATATAGAAAAGGTTATTGCATCCATCAGAAATGTACCGGACTTTCCCAAGCCGGGAATTTTATTTAAAGATATTACCACGGCAATGAAAGAGCCGGAAGTGTTGCGTTTCATCGTGGATGAATTGTATGAATACTACAAGGACAAAGGGATTACGAAGGTTGTGGGCGTGGAAAGCCGCGGTTTCGTGTTGGGAAGTATCCTGGCGTACAAGCTGGGTGCCGGTTTCGTGTTGTTGCGTAAACCCGGGAAATTACCTGCTGATACCTACCGGTTGGCTTATGATTTGGAATACGGTCAGGATGCGCTGGAAATTCACAAAGATTCAATTGCCTCAGGAGATGTAGTTCTGTTACACGATGATTTGCTGGCGACGGGTGGTAGTGCGGGAGCAGCTTTGAAACTACTTGCCAATTTTGATATGAAAGCAGTTTACGTGAGTTTTCTGATCGAACTTGAATTCCTGAAAGGAAAAGAAAAACTCGAAAACGCCACGGATATCCATTCAATGATTAAATTCTGATGGAAAAACTGATACTGATTAAGGTAGGAGGAAAAATTGTTGAGGAGCCAGCTTCATTGAAACAACTCCTGACAGATTTCGCGAAGATAGAAGGGCATAAAATCCTCGTGCATGGTGGCGGTCGCTCGGCTACAGCCATGGCAGCCCGGCTCGGAATTGAAAGTAAAATGGTGAACGGTCGCCGCGTTACCGATGAAGAAACGCTGAAAGTGGTTACGATGGTTTATGGCGGATTGGTAAACAAGCAAATTGTGGCCGGTTTGCAGGCCCTGGGTGTCAATGCTCTGGGTTTAACCGGTGCCGATCTGAATTACATGCGTTCAGAAAAACGTCCTGTAAAAGAGGTGGATTATGGTTTCGTGGGCGATGTAAAAGAGGTAAATGCATCCATCTTAGCTGATTTGATTGCGAAGGAGGTAGTGCCGGTGTTGGCACCGCTAACCCATAATAAATCCGGCAATCTGCTCAATACCAATGCCGACACCATTGCCGGTGAGGCTGCTAAGGCACTTGCAGCTTATTTTGATGTAACGCTGATGTATTGTTTTGAGAAAAAGGGTGTGCTGAAAGATGAAAATGATGATGACAGCGTGATTGCCGAACTGACACCTGAACTTTTTGAAAGCTATGTGCAAGCCGGCGTAATTCAGGGTGGGATGATACCAAAACTTGAGAATGCCTTTGATGCACTGCAGGCAGGTGTGAAGAAGGTGGTAATTACCCGTGCCGATAGGATAGGTGAAAATGGAGGAACAACAATTTTAATTGGTAAAAATTAAATGTCATATAAACATATTGTAGAGACGTTGCATGCAACGTCTCTATGTTAAAACGCAACGTTTTTTGGGAAATAAATAATTATTATGAAAACAATCAACCTATTATTAACATTAATTTTCATGACATACATGATACACGCGCAGGAAAAAATCCTGCTATATACTGATGGACCAGCCGAGTCGAACGGAATTACCGAAGAAGAGCAGTTTCTTCGAAAAGATTTTATGGTAAAGATATCTGAACCACGAATGTACGTATATCCTGCTCCTGCTGAAATAAATACAGGTACAGCTGTGTTGATTTGTCCGGGTGGCGGCTATACCGGTGTTTCTGTCATCAAGGAAGGAGAAGAAATTGCACAATGGTTCAACAAGCTGGGTGTAACCGCTTTCGTGCTTTATTATCGCATGCCGAACGGTCACCATGAAATTCCACTCAAAGATGCTCAAACAGCACTGGAGATTATTCATAAACGTGCGAAAGAATTGAAAATAGACAAAACAAGAATAGGTATTATGGGCTTTTCGGCTGGTGGACATTTGGCTTCTACTGCGGGAACCCGCCTAACCGCTAAAAATAATCGTCCCGATTTCATGATTCTGGCCTATCCCGTAATTACGATGCAGCCCGAAATTACACATCGCGGTTCTAAGCAGAATTTATTAGGAAAAACGCCTGATGTGTCTTTGGTGAATTTATATTCAAATGAGTTGCAGGTAACTTCAAAAACTCCTCCGACTTTTCTTTTTCATGCTGAAGATGATAAGTCAGTACCTATAAAGAATAGTTATTTGTTTGCAGAGGCGTTGAAGTCAAAAAAAGTACCGGTTGAAGTTTATACCTTTCCTGAAGGCGGTCATGGTATTGGTATGCGCCCCACAAACCCCGAAGCCGATAAATGGCCGGTAATGTTGGAAAATTGGATGAAAAAACAAAAATTGATTCAATAAACCATGTTTCAGGAATACAAACAAGAAGCAACCATTTTGCTGAAAAATATCATCGCCATCCCTTCTTACAGTAAGGAAGAAAAAAAAGTGGCAGATTTGCTGGAACGATACATCGAGTTGCAAGGGTATGCAGTGTCCCGCAAGGATAATAACATCTGGCTGATGAGTCCTGGTTTTGATCCTGCGCGACCGACAGTATTGCTTTGTTCGCATATCGATACGGTAAAGCCGGTTGCGGGTTGGACGTACGACCCGTTTTTCCCGGTGGTGGAAAATGGTAAATTGTATGGTTTGGGCAGCAATGATGCCGGATCCTCGGTGGTGACTCTGTTGCAGGTCTTTTTCATTCTATCACAAAAAAAACAAAGCTATAACCTGATTTATGCTGCGGTAGCTGAGGAGGAGATTTCCGGAGAAAAAGGTATCGGCAGCTTGTTACAGGAGCTACCGCATATCGACTTTGCAGTTGTAGGCGAACCCACCGGTATGCACCTGGCTGTTGCCGAAAAAGGACTCATGGTTCTCGATTGTGTAGCCTATGGAAAATCCGGCCATGCCGCCCGTGATGAAGGAGATAACGCTATCTATAAAGCGTTAGAAGATATAAGCTGGTTCAAAGAATTTGTTTTCCCTGAACAAACAGCATTTCTCGGTCCGGTAAAAATGACTGTAACGCAAATTAATGCCGGTACGCAGCACAATGTGGTGCCGGACCAGTGTTCGTTTGTGGTGGATGTTCGTTCCAATGAAATGTACAGCAATCAGGAACTGCTCGAAATTATCAAGCAAAAGGTAAATTGCACGGTTACTGCCCGCTCTACCCGTCTCAGTTCCACCGCCACACCGCTTGACCATCCTATTGTTGAGCAGGGAAAAATACTGGGTCGAAAATTATTTGGCTCACCTACCTTGTCCGATCAGGCGCTTCTGCCTTTTCCCAGTGTAAAAATAGGCCCGGGCGACTCCTCCCGTTCTCATACAGCAAATGAATATGTACTGCTGAAGGAAATGGAGGAGGCGATAGAAGTGTATGTGGGTTTGCTGGATGGTGTAGAAATGTAATAAACTCCCCCGAACTTCACAGCCCGGGGGAGACACAAATCATATATACCTCTAAAAAACTAATATATCTTATTTGGTCGATAAGTCGAAAGCTTCCTCACCATGTTGTGTGAGGTCAAGGCCTTGCGCTTCCTGTTCTGGAGTTACACGCATCGGCAGGAAGTAGTTGGTAAATTTATACAACAGATAAGAACCTCCGAATGTGAATGCTCCGACAATCAATAAGGCAAGCAGGTACATGAAAAATTGTCCCACGTTGCCATGAATCAGTCCGACACCCTCTCCTCCGTTTACGGCAAATACACCGGTCAGAATCATGCCCACGATACCGCCCAGACCATGGCAAGGGAATACATCCAATGTGTCATCGATTTTGGTTTTTGATTTCAGTTGAACGGCGGTATAGCTTACCAATGAAGCGATAAAACCAAAGAATACACTTTGTCCGACCGTTACAAACCCGGCTGCCGGGGTGATGGCTACCAAACCTACTACGGCACCGATGGCAGCGCCTGCGGCAGAGCGTTTTTTACCCATGGCACCATCGGCAAGTAACCAGGTTAGCATGGCAGTTGCAGATGAAATGTTCGTGTTTACGAAAGCTCTTACAGCCAAATCATCAGCAGCTAAAGAAGATCCCGCGTTGAAACCGAACCAACCGAACCACAGCAAACCGGTACCCAATAAAATATAGGGGATATTGGTCGGACGTGCATCCCCGTTGACACCCTTTCTTTTACCCAGAAAGATAGCACCACCCAGGGCTGCAAAGCCTGCTGAGATGTGAACTACAGTTCCGCCGGCAAAGTCAAGGATGCCCCATTTATGCAGAAATCCTTCCGGATGCCAGGTCCAGTGAGCCAGCGGGGCATATATAAATAAGGAAAACAAAATCAGGAACATCATCAGTGAAGTAAAGCGAACCCGTTCAGCCAAACCGCCTGTGATAAGTGCCGGAGTAATGATGGCAAACTTAAGCTGGAACATGGCGAACAGAGCAAAAGGAATTGTCGGACCAAAATCCGGATGCGGTGTTAACCCCACATTTTTAAAAAACATAAAAGTAGTCGGATTACCAATAAAACCACCCAGACTATCGCCAAAAGCCATGCTGAATCCAACCACGATCCAAAGTACACTGATTATTCCCAGTGCGATAAAACTTTGTAAAAGCGTGGATACTAAGTTTTTATACCTAACCATCCCTCCGTAGAAAAATGCCAGTCCGGGTGTCATTAGCAATACCAGCGCTGATGCCATTAGCAACCAGGATGTGTCAGCATGGTTAATTTCAAGCGACTCCATGCCTTCTGGTAATAAAGTTTCATAACTTACCGGAATTAAAGAGATTAAGGCTACGATGGCTAAGAGTAAAAATGGAATCCGGTACTTCCAGGCAACTTTCTGTTGTTTCATTGTTTAAAGTTTGAATTTATAAGTATGAGTTATTTAAATGACAATTGATGACAGAATGATGTTATTTTGATGCAAAAATAATCAAAATGATTTAATTGAAAATAAAATGTCGTCAAAAAGATTTATTTTGTTTGTTTGTTGTTTTAAAATGCAATGATTGTGGGTCTTCTTGTTTGCAGTATGATAGTTTAAGGTTAATTTTCCTGACAAATGATAAATTTGAGTTATGTCAAACAGATATTTTCTATTCCCGCTGCTATTTTGTATTTTTGCATCAAATAGAATTCTGATCTCAATCCAGCTAAACGGACTTTTAAAATAATTTGCAAATAGTTTAAGAAGACTGATTCTATGTTAAGAGAAAGTGCAAGGAGACTTTATGGAAGAACAATTTGACATAAGAAACAACCGCAACGGGGAGAAGGAGTTTGAGAATTCCCTCCGGCCTTTGACGTTTTCTGATTTCAGGGGTCAAAGCAAGATTGTGGATAATCTGAAAATTTTCGTTCAGGCTGCCCGCATGCGCACGGAGTCGCTGGATCATGTGTTGTTGCACGGTCCCCCGGGACTTGGCAAAACAACCTTGTCGAACATCATTGCCAACGAGCTGAATGTCGGATTCAAAATTACTTCTGGACCGGTACTCGATAAGCCCGGTGATCTGGCAGGATTGCTAACCAGTTTAGAAACAAACGATGTACTTTTTATTGATGAGATACACCGGCTCAGTCCGATTGTGGAGGAGTATCTGTACTCTGCTATGGAGGATTACCGCATCGATATCATGATTGATAAAGGACCCTCTGCTCGCTCCATTCAACTTGAATTGAATCCGTTTACGCTGATTGGTGCGACTACCCGGAGTGGCTTGCTGACAGCTCCTTTACGTGCTCGTTTCGGTATCAATTGTCATTTTGAGTATTACGATATAGATGTGATTACCCACATCATCAAACGTTCAGCCGGTTTGTTGCAGGTGCCAATAAAAGATGATGCTGCCCGTGAAATAGGGGGCAGAAGTCGTGGTACGCCCCGTATTGCCAATGCCCTGTTGCGGCGCGTGCGTGATTTCGCGCAGGTGAAGGGCTCCGGTAAAATCGATTTGGAAATCGCCCGGTATGCGCTTGAGGCACTTAATATTGATAAATACGGCCTGGATGAGATAGATAATAAGATTCTGACCACCATCATCGATAAATTCAGTGGTGGACCGGTTGGGTTAAATACCATAGCAACCGCTCTGGGAGAAGATCCGGGAACAATCGAGGAAGTCTATGAGCCTTTCCTGATAAAAGAAGGTTTTATGAAACGAACACCCCGGGGAAGGGAAGTCACAGAACTGGCATATAAACATTTAGGGAAAATTAAATTCGGAGAAACAGGAACATTGTTTTAAATCCTTATGGAACATACATTATATATTTACAACACGCTAACCAGAAAAAAGGAGCAGTTTATTCCTATTCACGAACCTAATGTAGGACTCTATGTCTGTGGGCCGACTGTCTATGGCGATCCGCATCTGGGACATGCCCGTCCGGCTATCACCTTCGACATTCTTTTCAGATATCTGAAACATTTGGGATATAAAGTCAGGTACGTCAGAAACATCACCGATGTTGGTCACCTCGAAAATGATGCCGATGAAGGAGAAGATAAAATTGCCAAAAAAGCCCGGCTCGACCAGTTGGAGCCGATGGAAGTCGTGCAGTACTACCTGAATCGCTACCGCAAAGCGATGGAAGCGCTGAATGTGTTGCCTCCGAGCATTGAACCGCATGCATCGGGACATATCATGGAGCAGATTGAATTTACACAGAAAATTTTAGATGCAGGTTATGCTTATGAAAGCGAAGGATCGGTTTATTTTGATGTGGAAAAGTATAACCGTGATTATCAATATGGAAAACTATCAGGCAGGAATATTGACGAAATGCTTGAAACTACCCGTGATTTAGACGGACAAAGCGAAAAGCGCCGCAGTGTTGATTTTGCGCTGTGGAAAAAAGCCTCTCCCGAACACATCATGCGCTGGAAAGCCCCTTGGAGTGAAGGTTTTCCGGGATGGCACATGGAATGTTCAGCCATGGGAACGAAATACTTAGGGGAACAATTCGATATTCACGGTGGTGGAATGGATTTGATGTTCCCGCATCACGAATGTGAGATTGCGCAGTCATGTGCAGCCCTTGGTAGGGATTCGGTAAAGTATTGGATGCACAATAATATGATTACCATCAACGGACAGAAAATGGGTAAGTCGCTGGGGAACTTTATCACGCTTGAAGAGTTTTTTACCGGAAATCATACCCTGCTAACAAAGGCTTTCAGTCCGACGACCATTCGTTTTTTCATCCTGCAGGCACATTATCGTAGCACGGTCGATTTCAGCAGTGAGGCACTCGAAGCATCTGAAAAAGGTCTGGAAAGGTTAATGGAAGGATATGCACGTTTGCAAAAGTTGCAGCCATCAGCAACTTCTTCAGTAAATATTTCCGAAGTAAGAAAAAAATGTGAAGATGCCATGGCAGATGACTTGAACACGCCGATGGCCATATCAGCCTTGTTCGATACTTTACGTTCTGTTAACCTGATACACGATGGGAAAGAAACGATCAACCCCACTGATTTGTCGGAATTGCAGTCTGTGTTCAAACTTTATCTGGAAGATTTACTCGGATTGCAATCTGAGTCAGCATCAGCAAACGGTACAGAAGCTTATCAAAAAGCGGTTGATTTATTACTGAACATCCGTCTGGAAGCCAAAAAGAACAAAGACTGGGCAACCAGTGACAAAATACGAAATGAGTTAACCGCCATGGGTTTTGAAATTAAAGACACCAAAGACGGTTTCGAATGGAAGTTGTAAGTAAGGAGCTAAATGTAAAGCAATATGCATTTTATGCATAATGCCTTCGTAGTTTGTGTTCTATTTTAAACATTGATATTGAGAGTGGTAATATATTCTCAAAAGAAAACCTAAAAAACCTGAGTATGAATAGTGATGGAGAAATTATGCTCTACCAGTATGA
The DNA here is from genome assembly GCA_023459355.1 of Bacteroidota bacterium. Lineage (GTDB taxonomy): Bacteria > Bacteroidota > Bacteroidia > Bacteroidales > Paludibacteraceae > Paludibacter. Next base: position 269,892 of record JAEWUM010000040.1, read on the forward strand.
AGGATTTACTCATCTGGAAGTAAAAATTAAAGATGAAACCGTTTGGCTTACGTTAAACCAAATGAGCGAATTGTTTGATCGCGATAAATCGGTAATATCAAGACACATTAAAAAGATCTTTGAAGATCAGGAACTTGATGGGCTTTCAGTTGTTGCAAAAAATGCAACAACTGCCTTGGATGGGAAAGTATATCAAACAGAATGGTATAATCTTGATGTCATCATATCAGTAGGATATCGTGTTAAATCCAAACGAGGTACACAATTTCGGATTTGGGCAAACAGTGTTCTTAAAGAGTATTTGATGAAAGGTTATGTCTTTAATCAAAGATTTGAGAAGATTGAGAGGAGATTACATGAACATGATCAAAAGTTCGATTTGTTGATTAAAACTACTTTACCTCCTAATGAAGGAATTTTTTATGATGGTCAGATTTTTGATGCGTATAAATTTGTAGCAGATCTGATTAGATCGGCAAAAAAGTCCATTATTCTGATTGATAATTACATTGATGAAAGCGTGTTATTAATTTTATCTAAGCGAAGAAAAGGCGTAAAAGCAACAATATTTACAAGTGTTATTTCAGACTCATTCAGGTTGGATATTGAAAAATACAATACTCAATACGAGCCGGTTGAAGTGCGTATTTTTAAGAAATCACATGACAGATTTTTAATTATAGATCAGGATGTGGTATATCATATAGGCGCCTCGTTGAAAGACCTGGCAAAGAAATGGTTTGCATTTTCAAAAATTAAGTTAGATGCAAACGAATTAATCAGTAAAATAAACAAATAGAAATGGAATCAAAAAGACAAGAAAAAATAGCCCGGATGCTCCAAAAGGAGTTGGGAGAAATTTTTATGCTCTATGCCAAAAAGTTGCATGGAACGCTCATCAGTGTAACGCGTGTTAAGGTAAGTCCGGACTTGAGTGTGACCCACATCAGTCTGAGTATTTTCCCCGGCGATAAAACCACAGAAGTCCTGGAGCAAGTGAAACAAGACACTAAATCGATTCGTTTCGAACTGGGCAAAAGGGTTAGTAACCTAAGGATTATCCCGGAGTTGAACTTCCATTTAGATGATTCGCTCGATTATTTAGAAAATATCGATCGATTGCTGAAAAGTGATCCTCCATCGCCTGCATCAGAAGAAGAAAATTGAAAGAAAAAACTAACATAGCAGTTCACGCAGGCCGATTGAAATTTGCGTTCAATATTGCCAGTCGTTATCTTTTTTCGAAGAAATCTCATAATGCCATCAATGTAATTTCGGGCATTTCTTCAGTGGGCGTGGCTGTCGGTACCATGGCGCTGGTTTTTGTCCTGTCTATTTTCAATGGCTTCGAATTGCTTTTTTCTGATTTATTTTCTGCATTCGATCCGGAACTGAAGATTACACTGAATGAAGGGAAACAATTTAAAGCAGACTCGCCGGAATTCGAAGCGGTCAGAAAACATCAGGCAGTAGCAGCTTTTACCGAAGTGATAGAGGAAAATGCATTGCTGCGATTCAAAGAAAAGCAAATGCCTGCTATGATTAAAGGCGTGTCTGAAGATTTTAAACAAATGACCCGTATCGACAGCATCATGTTCGATGGCGAGTTTATCCTGTTTGATGGAGCATTTGAGCGATCGGTGGCAGGAGTAGGAATTGCTGCAACACTCGGATTGGGTGCACATTTCATAGACCCATTGTATATTTATGCTCCCAAGCGAACATCCCGTATTAATCTGTTGCGACCGGAACAGAGTTTTAATCAGTCGGCAACTTTTCTTTCCGGTGTTTTTTCGGTACAGCAAAGCGAGTACGATAATCAATATGTGTTGGTTTCGTTGAATTTAGCACGTGAACTCTTTGAATATGAGGATACAGAAGTGACAGCAGTTGAACTGAAACTGATTCCCCGGGCTGATGGAAAAAAGATTCAGAAGGAAGTTAAACAAATACTGGGAGATAGTTTCTCTGTAAAAAACAGGTACGAACAGCAGGAAAGCTATTTTAAGATCATGAAAATTGAAAAGTGGATTACGTTTTTAATTCTTAGTTTTATCCTGCTGATAGCCAGTTTTAATATCATTGGCTCGCTTTCTATGCTGATAATTGACAAGAAGGATGATATTTTAACCTTGCGTAATTTGGGAGCGGATAACCGGTTAATTAAGCAGATATTCTTACTGGAAGGATGGATGATCTCGTTGGTGGGAGCTGTTTTCGGCGTCGTAATCGGAACTTGCTTTGCGCTTTTACAGGAAAAAATAGGTTTTATCAAACTGGGTGCTGGCTTTATTGTAGAGAATTATCCTTCGGTGACACAATTTTCCGATGTTTTTTTAGTTTTAATAACCGTACTGGTGATTGGCTTTATTGCCGCCTGGTACCCGGTCAGATATATCAAAGCCGATATCAATAAGACAACATAATGCAGAAACAGTTTTATGTATATTTTTTATGCTTCATGCTCCTTTTGCAGGCCTGTGAAAGAAGAGAAGTGTTTGAATACCAGTATGAAAAGAATCCACAGTATTCAAGTGGTTATGCTGAGTTCTGGGGATCACAATACGCTCATTACGGATTTGATAATCACGTGTTGAGTTTACGAGCCTTTACGGATTCATTGAAATTAACTAAGGATGGTTATCTTACCGGATTTGGTCAATATTTGGTGCTGAATGATATTTTTGTTTCTTCCTCTGACATAATATTCCCTGCCAGGACTTATGAGATTGCTGATACAATTGATGTGTTTAAGATTGCTCCCGGAGAATTGTATGATGACGAAGGAGTTAAGTATGATGATATTGGGGCATATATATACTTTATTGAGAAAAACGAGTATTTCTCAGTCAGAAAGTATATTGTAGGTGGAACAATGCAGATAAGCTTTACAGACAGTATATCCCGTTTTGATTTTAACTTTGTGCTGGATGACGACTCCGAACTGAAAGGTCGTTTTGAAACCAATGAACTGATTATTTACGATTACTCTATTATTCCGAAGCCGGATAAGCAAAAGGTAAAACTAAATCAGGCTGATCCTTTTGTTGTTAAGTAATTCGTAAATAAGCAGTATTACAAGGGGAAAAGCAAATATACCACCCAGTAAATAATACAAGGTTGTATGGCTTGGAATAGAGATAGATATTGCCGGTAACTGACTGTTCCATCCCAGTAATCCTGCAATCAGAGTCCCCAGAGCTGTAAATAACACGATGATCCAGTCATAATTTTTCTTTTTATCCGGAAGTTTTTGCATTACTCTCTTCGTAAAGTAATTATCCTCAATTTCTCTTTTGTTTTCCTGAAAGAAATGACGGATCATCCGGTCATCATATTTAGTTTCCATATCCTGCATTTTTTAAATAAGCGCCCAATTTTTCTTTTCCTTTTAGAATGTATGTTTTTACAGTTCCCAACGGACACTGCATAATCTTCGCGATTTCCTGGTGGGTTTTGTCTTCCATGTAGAATAACAAAATTGCTGTTCTCTCTTCCGTTCGCAATACCATCAGGGCCTCGTTAATGTCGGTTCTCTCTGCTGAAAATTCATTTTGCACCTCATGCATCCTGTTTATTTCCAGCTCATTAATATCGCCGGTTGTTTTTCTTGATCTGACATAATCATAGTGCACATTGTATGCAATCCTGAATAACCAGGTGGAAAATCCGGATAATCCCTGAAACCCGTTCATATTGAGATAAGCTTTGATAAATGTTTCTTGTGCCAAATCGTCACTGAGCGGATTGTCGCCCATCGTCAGGTTCAGGAAGAACCTTCGGATGGACGATTGATACTTTCGGGTTAACAGGTCGAATGCTGATTTATCTCCGGATAAATTAACCCGTGCTACCAGCATTAAATCCTCAGATTTGCTCATCTTGCTTTTCTGCTGGATGCTGATTCTTTGGTTTTTCAATAAAATGAACCAGGAGATAGCCCAAACCTACGAACCCCGGTATTAAAGCTGCCATCAGGAATGGTAAATCGGTGTTCTTTTCAATGATTACATACAATCCAAATGCAATACCAACCATCAGAGAAATTATTCCTCTTTTGAGGTTGCTGGCTTTACCGGCTTGTGGTTCATCAAAAAAATGTTCGGGAATAGTCTGACCCATTTCCAGTGATTTCATGTAAAGTTCATATTTCCTTTTTGACTCAGCGTTTTTACGTCTGACATTAATAGTCACAATAGTAATGACAAAAAGGAAAGGTAACATCACGATCATTACAATTCCAAGACCGTTCAAGGGCATGTCTTCTCTACTGTTAGCTTCTATTTTCTGAGATTCTAACTCTAATTCCTGTCTCTTTATTTCCATTAATTGTTCAGGGCTGAGTCTTGCAAATAGGATAGAGTCTTTCTCGGCTTGTGTTAACTCAGTTTTAGGAGCTTTCTGCATTGTAGTGTCCTGTTTGTCCTGAGCTTTTATGTAGCTTGTTGTTGAAATTAACGCAATGCTCACCAGCATAAAAATGAATCGTTTCATAATTTGATTTTTTAAATTTGACAATGTTTTTCTAATTAGACGGAATGAAACAATGTTTTGGATTTAAAACAGGAGAAAATATTTGAAATTATTTTACACATTATTAAAGTGAAAAAATATAAATGGCTATAATGCTCAGATTGTTATGTGGTTATGCCGGTTTGAGAGTCATTTTTGTTTTGTTGGTTCAGCACAAAAATAATATATTCTTTTATTATTAATGCGAATCAGGAGTAGCGACTCCTAGATTCATTTTGATTTATTTTGTTTATATAGAGTAAATTAGTTGTTAAATAATTTGCTCAATTCGCTGGAAATCATTATCTTAGAAGAAAAATAACCACATT
>JAEWUM010000041.1 GCA_023459355.1 Bacteroidota bacterium
TACTCTTTAAATTTGACTCTACAACTTGCTTCGTCTGGGTATTGCGCAACAAAATTTAATAAATTCATGCCGTTTCTGATTAGTTACTTCAAAGATAATCATTATAGGCGAAATATCGGATAATCATAAAATTAAATTAAAAAACACCAAAATTCTTTATACCACACGATTTGTTTAACCACCATCCTTTAAATTTGCACCTGAACAACCCAAGGGGTTAAATCAAATTAACCCCTTTATTAAACTTTTACAAAAATGAAAGAAAAATTAAGCTGTTCCAGTTTACAGGAAGAACTATGTGCGTTTATGAAGCGCAACGCGATTAACTTTCCCGGCAACGATGCCCTGTTACAACAAATCACCCAACGAGTTTTAAATGCCATGCATGAGGCAGAACGCCAAAAGTTGAGCCGTTTTTTGAGGCTTTTCAACAGACGTGTGAACACGCTCAGCCCGGAATTTACAAAAGTTATCCGCTACGACAGGCGCTTGATGAAAGCTATGGAACACATCGAGAAAAATTTCGACAAGGAGTTGCCTTTGCCCTGGATGGCTGATTACGTGGGACTGGCGAAAGAAACTCTTTGCCGCATGTTCCATAGTCAACTATCGGTTACCTACACCACATATGTGAATAATATCCGGATCGAGAAGTCAATTCCCCTGTTGTTGTATTCAGATTATACCATCAGCGACATAGCTTACCAGTGCGGGTTTAACAGCAATCACTATTTTAACCGGACATTCAGGAAGGTAAAAGGAGTGAGCCCGGGGGAGTTTAGAAAAGGAGAATAGTTGATTAAAAACATGAAAAACCCCGAATCAGCACGACCATTAATAGCTAAAATGCTATGTTGATTGTTGCCGATTCGGGGTTTAAATTTTACTCCCTACGTAAATTCATTTTACGTCCTACATAAAATCATGTGACGTCCTACGTAAAATTACTTTATATACTACGTAAAATCATTTTAGTCACTACATAAAATGAATTTAATATGCATAATTTTTCGTCTTATACTGGTTTAAGTAGACACTTTTGAACCAGTTATACTAAAAAAGTAGACACTTGCGAAAGAAGGGCGAAAACTTGTATGCTAAGAAGAAAACCGATAGTAGAATAAATGCTATTACAATCAAAAACAATTTTAATTTGAATGAATTGCAGGTTGGTTTTTCAATAGTTTGTTGTTGATTGGTAACTTGTGCGGTCGCATTGGAAACGCTTTCCAAAGCAAGTTCGTGTTGCTTGTTGGTTTTGATCTGGTGTACACTTTTGCGCATGTATATGCCTTTATTCGGCTTTAGAGAATCATGCAACAAAGCGGTAATTACAACCGGCAGACTGTCGGATGTAATTACCACGATTTCTTCCCAACTTGTTACTGTTTCTTGTTGATTGTGCATTTTCGCGGAAACTTCTTGCTGTTCATTGGTATTTAATGTTGTTTCTTGTTGCGTTATAGCAACTTTGCCCAGTTGGGCGGTGGACTTACATCCACCGCAACTGAGACTAACTACCAATAAAATCAATATACATGCAAATTTAAAATCAGCTAAACGGTTCAGCCACCCCTTACGAAAGCGATTATTTGCCGGTCGTGCTTTACAAATGCGTTCAATAAACGACTTACGTTCGCTTTTGAGTTTTTCGTACAACAGCTCCGGATTGGGATGCTCATTCACGGCTTGCAGGGTTTGATTGCCTACCATGCCATCGACTTTCACTCCCAGTACCTTTTGTGGTATGTTGATGCCGGCTTTGCCACTCATCCAAACCCAATCGACCAACAAGTTGGCGATGGATTGATTCCGGATATGGTCGGCTTGCCACCTGTCCCAATAAAAGGGTTTCAGAAAGCAATAGATTACATCGTGTTCGTTCAGCGCTTTCAAATCAGCTATATTAACTAATCCGTCCTTGTTCTTGTCAAATTCCGCTTCTATCAGTCTTTTTAATGTTACACCCATGTGGGTGGGACCACCTGCATCAGCAGGGTCATGCACGAATAATCCTTCCCATTTCAAGATCAATGGGGCTAATTTTCTTATATCTGCCATCGCTCAAGCCCTCATTTTTACCTGGTGACTGATTTCGTCCAGCGTGTTCCTTTGTAGTTTCTGCAAATTCAGGATTTCATCCAACACGTTTTGTTGCCGTTCGATGATGCCATTGATGATGCGCACAAACCATTTCACAAAGAAGAAAAAAAGACTGGTTGAAAGGATGATATAAGAAGCTGCCGCCACGATCAGGAAGCCGAAGTCGGCAACCGAGTTGCCGACTTCTTGTAGATTCATTGCTGTTTCCATGATTTTTAAATCAATCAAACGAATGATTATCTGAATCAAAACTGAATAACAGCATCTAAGGTTCCTGTCACCATTTCCTTGTTGTTTGGTGTCATGCACCGAATCATTACCGTGTATTCACCTGGTTCAAGCGCCGGAATGGTCACGTGGATTTCAGATGGTCTGATTCCGGAATAAATCGTAGCACGGTATTCGACGGCAGGGTCGGCAACGGAAACGAAAAAGATTCCCTGTTTGGGGTCGGTTTTGTCAAATCGAAGATTAGTCCCCAAAACCCTTGCAGTTCCTCCGGGTATACCACTGGTATTGATTTCATCGGTTGCAGAATCAATAAACTGAAGAATCACAGGTGAAGTCTTCGATGCTGATACTTTAACCGGATCAATGAATGCATTCAAATATTGCACGCGTGTTCCGGCTGATGCTGATACTTTGATTTTATGCCGTGTTGGGTCAAAAAAATCGAGCTTATCGATGAATACGCCCGGAATACTGGAACGAAAACGGAACAAGGGAGTGGTAACGAAGTATCCTTTACCGAGATACCGAAGAATCAACTGGGTCATTTTCTCAAAATAGGCCAGGGCCTGTGGTCGGGTTAAACCGGTACCTTCAGCAACGATATCATCCAATAACTCATCTAAATCTACTGTTTTTACACTTGAAACAATAGCAACACAGTTTTTTCCATCTTTTGACATACGATTGTCAATTAAACAATACTTTAACATAATTAGTTGGTTTTAAAAAATTAATAATTAGATAAATGCAATCTACTTTTAGCATCTGATCAGAATGGGTGTTGATTACGATGCAAATGTAGGGGGTATTAAGCACATTAGATTGCACAATATTGTCCGATATGGGAACTATATTGACGAAGTGAGGGGAGGTTTTGGTAATTAAGAATTAAGAATTAAAAATTAAAAGAGGGTTAACTGACTTTGATTGTTATTATCTACAGGGGTAAGTATTTCGGGTACATTGCGGTTGTTACGAGAATTATTCGCCATTTTTGAGATGGTATAAGCATCCATTTGCCTGTCATTATAAGGTTGAAACATAGATTGAATGGATGCTGCTGATGCATTTGGTTTGACCCATTGCGGTTCCTGACCATGATTAATAATCAGGGGCATTCTTTTTTTTGTATTATGAATTTCCGACATTAACGCGTTAGCAGGCGTAGTCAGGATGGAGAATGTCTTAATTTGTTTATTGGATTGCTTGTCGTGCCATATATTATAAACTCCTGCTAAGGAGAAAAATTCACTGTCGGTCGGTTGAATGAAATAGGGTATTTTCTCCTTTCCCACTGTTTTCCACTCGAAGAAACCGGTAACGGGTATGATACATCGTTTGTCCAGGATGGATGCTTTGAAGGATGCTTTTTCGAAAATGGTTTCACTCACCGCATTCAGGGTGTTGTTGCGGTGCTGCATGGCTTTCTCATTGTCATGTATCCAATCGGGTATCAATCCCCAGTTGAAAAGTGCTATTTCATCCTGTATGATGACGGGTAGTTTAGGGAAAGAAAAGCCGCTGACAAAATAATAAGGTGTATATGCTGCTGTATCCTGAAAGTTGATTTCAAGTTCCGACCGGAAAATCTCGCCATATACCTGGCCGATTTTCTCTATTTTCTCTGTCTTAACACTGACAGTAAAACACATTTTTTACAACTTTTTGATGACATGCGATACCACACCCCAGATTTGCAATTCCTGACCCTCCTTGATTTCTAACACCGGGAAGTCGGTATTTGTTGGAATAAGCAGACATTTATCCTTTTGTATTTTAACCCGCTTCACGGTAAATTCGCCATCCACGAAGCAAACCACAACGCGACCATCGGCATACGGGATACTCCTGTCGATGACCAGCAAATCGCCATCTTCAAATTCATTCGACATGGAGGAACCATCCACCCTGGCATAGTAGGTAGCATCGGGATGCGCAGTGACATATTTGTTCAAATCAATCGTTTCCCGTAGAAAGTCACTGGCAGGCGAGGGGAACCCGGCCTTAACTGCACCCACGAACTGAATCCTTATTTCCGAATCCTGTTCTGCCGGATGTATGGATGTTTGCTTCTTCATGGCTTTACCTTGATGATGTCGTTGATATTGGTGGTGAATTTCTTAGACAAACGTTCCTGCCTCATCTTATGCGTTTTCTTGTCCAGCGTTGAAACCCTCACTTTATCTCCAAACCGGGCATTGAGTTTATCCATGGCATCCATGAGCGAGCGGTGTTTGGGATTGCTGCTGTAAAACAAGGTAGGCTGATACTCGTTTTTAGGAACAAAATCCATCAGGATTACCCCGGCCCGTTTATATCCGATGTTATCTTTAAATATCGATTTTAGTCCTGCCGTGGCAAACTGAATGATTTCGATGGTTGAATCTGTAGGGAAGGGCAGTTTCACATGTACACTTCTGCCGTACTGCTCATGCTCTTCCCTGAAACGGTTAGAGGCAACAAACACTTCGATGACATTACAGAGCGATTGTTGTTTCCGGAGTTTTTCGGCACAGGAGGATGCAAAGGTGCTTATTCGTTCCCTGAGTTGATCGTAACTTTTATAATCGGACTCAAATGTTCGGGTAGTAGCAATGCTTTGTTTCTTTTCCAGCGCTTCCATGGCAATAACGGCCTTGCCATTCAGGTCGTCCTGCAAGCGTGCGCCCACTATGGTCATGTGTTTTTTCACCCACTGATTATCCAACTGACAAAAATCGAATGCCGTATTGACTCCCATAGCCCGCAGCTTTTTAGCATACTGCCGTCCCACGCCCCAGATGTCTTCCACGGGCAACCATTTTAACGCTTTCACTCGTTTTTCTTCCGAATCAATTACATAACAACCCTTTGTTCGTTCCGGAAACTTTTTAGCAATTTTATTGGCTAACTTAGCAAGTGACTTCGTGGGGGCTATCCCTACTGATACGGGAATGCCTGTCCATTGCAGCACCTGTGTTCTCATGTTGATGCCATAGGTGTGTAAGTCAGTCAACATACCGGATAAATCCAGAAAACACTCATCGATGCTGTAAATCTCCTGATTGGGTGTATAGGTCGAAAGAATATTCATCACCCGGTTGCTCATGTCGCCATACAATGCAAAGTTGGCTGAGAACACCTGTACCTTATGTTGCTCAAATAGCCGTTTGTGTTCAAATGCCGGTGCTCCCATGGGGATACCCAATGCCTTGGCTTCGTTGGAACGTGCAATCACGCACCCATCGTTATTGCTCAGTACAACAATAGGTTTGCCATTTAGCAAGGGGTTAAATACCCGTTCGCAGGAAGCATAGAAATTATTACAATCGACAAGTGCAAACATATTTGCAAAGATAAATAAACGATTATATGTATCAATACATACGTATCTAAATATTATCCCGGTTTTTGTGTTGCCTTCAATGCCTACCTGATTGGTAACTGATAACATCGAAATTGAAGTTATGATGTAAGGTTATTTTCGGGGAGCTGTTCAGGTAGATGGCTATCAGTTTGACATTATCAATTTATAATTTTCTTCAATATCAGTTATTTCTTTATCTGTCAGATTGGAGAATTCTTTTTCTCTTGCACGTTTTGAAAACCTTCCTTTGTTTTGTTCCAGGAATTTGACTAACAAAGCCACGGTATGATCCGGCATTTCAAATTCATCATCCAGGTACCGTTTAAATTCGTCGTATTGAATCAAATAATTGATTTCTTCAGGAATAATATTTTGGATAGTATCATGCACACAGTCGTATAAAAATTCGGCTTGTTTGGTGGCATCGAAGTATCGATAGAAATCCATCGTTTCATTTAACACCTCCACATTGTTGTTTTTCGTGACATCCCAAATTATAAAATCCAACAGCGGCTGAGAATAGGATTCCAATACTTTTCGATAATCTTCAATATGACTTAACATGGAAGCCGATAGGGGGAAAATAATACCTTGTTGCGTAAATTGTTTCTTAGCTAAAATATGGTGAATGATGTACCGGTGTATCCGGCCATTACCATCTTCGAAAGGGTGAATAAACACAAAACCAAAAGCAATGGCCGCAGCGGATAGAACCGGATTCATATCAGACTGCATCAGTAATTTGTAAGTACTTAACATACCATCAACCAAACTTTCCACATCCTGCCAGCGAGCCGAAATATGGTCGGGAACAGGTTCGCCCGTGATACGGTCATGTTCGCCAACGAAACCACCGGTTTTACGTAGTCCCATCGCCACGAACCGATCGTTCTCAATCACCACTTGCTGCAAGCGTAGCAATTCTTCTTTACTCAAATCGATGGCACCGGCTTGTCCAATGGCTTTTGCCCAACGGGCTGCGCGTTTGCTTTTGGGACTTTCGCCCTCGATGGTGAATGATGCCTTTGAATCCTTAAGCATCAGAAATGCCGAAGTGCGGAGTAAAATGTCTTTGTGAATGCCTTTTAGCGTTTGGTTGTTTTGTGCCATCAGGTCGGAAGCCATGTATTGCTCCAACTTAGGCGTCTTGCTGATGAGCGGACAAAAATCACGCGTTCCGGGCAGGTTGTTGATGATGCGGTGACGGGGAGAATTAACTCCCTCAGACAACGGATATTGTAAAGTGTCGTTCAGTAATTTTACATATTTAATTTTGGTGTCAGCATGCTCAATTTCTAATATCTTATTCATTAACCACTCATACAAAAACCATATCCGCCTGCTATACTGTCCTGTTGGGTCTGTTCTTACAAGTTCGACCACAATATTTTCAGGCAATACCTCAAAAAGTTTTTTAAAGAAAAGCAGATTTACGCCTTCGTATTTTAACGCAAACACAATATGCTTGAAAAGTGTATCTTCCGGTAGATAGCTGCTTGAAAAGACCTGCCAGTTTTCATTCTTGTATTTCGTGTTTTTATCGCAAACCAATGAAATTAAGTCAGGGAAAGGCATTTTTAATTCCCATTTACGAATCATCGCAGCATAACCTACAATATGTCCTTTCTCAGGCACAATGAGCCCATTAAAAATTGACGCTGAATATGAAATTTCGTTGCTCATGCTGATAAATATAAAAAGTTGACGCTTAATGCATGCAAATATAATTCATATTTCTAATAAAAACGAACGGATTGCGAAAAAAACGAACGGATTTTAATTAAATAAAAAAATATTAATCGCAACAACACATTATCACAGGACAAAAATACTTTTTCTTTTCAATGTATGAAACTGGTCATTGAATCAAATCTTCTGAATAGATATTAAATTGATGGTGGAAAAACTGTTTGTTTGAGCTTTATAATGGTATGGTTAGCCTGAAAATGTCAGATAAGAACAGGTGCATTAAACGTAGCTTAATGCACCTGTTAATTGTTAAATTATACTTTAATTTTCTTTGTATTTGCAACAACCGGGCAAAGCATCATATGCTTCCTGATCAGCTTTATCCTGATCAGTTTCATGTCCGGCTTTGGCTATCGATTTACTGATTGTTTTCAGGTTGGTTTGATGAGCATCAAAATTCAGATGAAGTTCCCGGGTTTTCATATCCCACGTAGCTGATGAAACGCCGGCAACACTTTTTGCTGTTTTCTCAATCCTGTCTTTACACATTTCACACAAACCCTGAACCTTCAGAATTTCATGCTTGTTTTGCATTGAACCGGGTTGTACATTCATGCTGTGTTTTTCGTGCCCGGTAACCGGCTTGGCTGCTTCGGCATTCATCATACTGCGTTTGCCCTCAAGTTGTGCGGTCGCATCAATGGAAAATGCTCCGTTTGTAACAATTTCATCTCCTGCATGCAGGCCCGACAATACAACATAGGATGATCCGAGCGATGGACCAAGTTCTATTTCCCGCAGCATAAAAGCAGGTGTTTCAGTGTCCGGTTGTTTTACATAAACGATAGAACGTTTACCTGTCCATAAAACGGCTGATTTGGGAATTACAATTTCATCGCTTTGCTGCCGGAGTGATGCATTAACTTTGGCAACAGCATACATTTCGGGTTTCATGAGCATTCCCGGATTGGAAGTTACCACTCTGACCTTAGAAGTACGGGTAGTTTTGTCTAATAAGGGATCAATGAATGAAATCTTTCCAGAAAATGTTCTCCCCGGAATGGCTTGCAGTGTAAATTCAAGCTTATCACCTACTTTTAAGAATGGCAAATCCATTTCATACGCATCAAACATAGCCCAAACCTGTGACAGATTGGCTACTTGCAGCAAAACAGTTCCCTGATTGATATAATCGCCCTGACTTACATTTTTGCTGATAACTACGCCGTTTGTGTTGGATTTAATGTCAATGACAGGATTAACTTTCTCTGATTTAATGATTGCATCAATCTGATTATCTGTTAACTTCCATAACCTCAATTTCTCTTTTGAAGCTTCAATCAACATGGGCTGTACAGGTTGCATTTTCAAAGCTTCCAGCAACTCTTGTTGTGCATTCAGCAAGTCGGGTGAATAAACCGAGGCAATTGTTTGTCCCTGTTTGATGCTTTCACCTGTAAAGTTGACATAGAGTTTCTCGATACGTCCGTTTACATGAGAAGTTTGAGATTGCGACAGGCGTTCATCCACCCGGATCGTGCCGTAAAGTTGAATTTCCTTTACAGCATGTTGTCTGCCAACCAGGGTTGTCTGTATATTTGCCAATGCAATGGCTTCGTCCGACATCTGAATGGCATCCGGATTTATGGCATCGCCTCCATTTCCCGATTTCTTTAGTGGAATTAAATCCATAGCACAGATTGGGCATTTCCCGGGTTTATCCATTTTTATCTGTGGGTGCATGGAACATGTCCAGACAGTATCATCTGTCAGTTCGTGTACGTGACCATGTTCGTCTTCGTTCTGATTTCCGGATGAATTGCCGAAGAATAACCATCCGAGAAATAAACCAATGGTCAATAACAGTCCGTATTTTACGTATTTATGACGAAGAATATTGCTGTTTAATACTTTTTTTATCTTGTTTTTCATCTTGCTTTTTTTATTTAGTTTCATTAAATGAGATTAAGCGTTGCGCATTTGCTACCATTGTATTGAATGATGCAATGGCTTCCGCTTTCCTTAGTCGATAATCCAGTAACTGACGTTGCACCTGAATGACATTGGTCAGATCACTTTTCCCTGTTACAAATTCCTGAACCATCAGGTTGTATGCAGTATTTGCAAGCTTTGTTTGTTTTTCTAACAGCCTGATTTGTCTCGATGCATCGTCAAGCAGGTGTTTTGTCTGAAATAATTCTGTTTCCAGTGCATTCATCGTGTTTGCATACTTTTCCCGGCTCGATTGCCACCTTAATTGTCCCTCTTTTTGCTGTGCTTTGTATTTGTTGCGGTAAATGGGAATACTTACTGACAACATCGGCATCAGCATATCCATACCATTCATGGATGTAACAGGTATTTCCATTGCTGTTCGTTTTTTAAGCAGCGAATATTGAAGTCCAACACCCAACATCGGATAGCTCATTTTTTTATCCATTTCTTGTTTGGCTTTATAAGCAAGCGCTTCTTCGTTAAGCATTCCCAACATCGGATTTTGAGTTGCAATTCTTTCCATAGCTGATGGAATGTCCAGTATGAAAGGGATTTGCTCAAAAGTATCAGGCACTTCTACTTCGCTTTCTGCCGGCCGGTTGAGTAAAGTGTTAAACCTGGCTTTTTCTGACTTTATTTCGGAAAGAAGACGCTCAATATTGTTTTCCAGTTCAGCTGTTTCAAGCTGAATTCTTAATACATCCGACAGGCCGGATACACCTGAACCCATATTCCCCTGAGAACCTCCCATTGAAGACATCGTGTTGTTTCCTGATAATGCCTGATTGCCGGTCGCGCCCATTCCTTTCATTCCGCCCATTCCACTACTTGTTGTAGCAGTAGAACCTGGTTGAGGTGTCGGAATTGAAACAGAATAACCCGGGGATGTACCGGTTGGCGATGCGTATTTCCGGACAGACAATGTTTCCAGTTGTTCGAGATATTGCTTGTGTTCCTGACTGTTAATCAGTTTTTGTTGCAAACTGCAAAGTATAAACCATTGGGTATAAACGTTTAGATACAGATTGTCTCTCGTTTCTCGGAACTTCTCATATGCCATATTTGCCATGTGATTTGCTTCCGTTTGCGCGGATTTGCGCGTGCCGAACCACGGAAACATCTGCATAAGCGTAAAATCAGCAACCCGGCTTCCGTCGATAATATCCATAGGTTTCAGGAAAAATCCCATGTCAAGTTGTGGGTCAGGAATGGTTCCTGCCTGCGGTATTTTTTGCAATGCTGCCTGATAGGCGAGGAAATCAGCTTTTAGGCCGGGATTGTTTTGTACGGCTGTTTCAAGATAATCAGTCAAACGCTCCGGTTGAGCAGACATCCCGAAACTTATCATTGCTAATATCATAAAAATGATTGTTTTTTTTAATTTAGTCATAACAGGATGATTTTATTCGTTCAATTTTTTTTCTTTCTTTATCACATTTTCGCGCCACATACTTTGCAGTACAGGCACAACGAAGATGGTCATCGACTGAATAAGCATGCCACCAAATGTTGGAATAGCCATAGGAATCATGATGTCCGAACCTCTTCCGGTAGAGGTTAAAATCGGTAATAAAGCAATCAGTGTAACCGCTGTGGTCATAGAAGCAGGTCTTACACGCCTCAATCCCGCGTAAACAACTGCTTCCCGTATATCTTCCACTGTTTGTGGATTTCTCTCCAGGAATGTATCATGAATAAATGAACCCATCAAAACCCCGTCGCTGGTGGAGATACCAAACAGCGCGATAAATCCTACCCACACAGCGATGCTTAAATTAATGGGGTGAATCTGAAATAAATCCTGTAAGTTCAAATTACCGATAGTAATGTTCATAAACCAGGGCTCACCATATAACCACAACAGTATAAATCCACCTGCAAATGCCACAAATACGCCCGAAAAGTGGATAAACGAAGCGGTAACCGATTTGAACTGGAAATACAAAATGACTAAAATCAAAACCAGACAAAGCGGGATTAACAGTAGCAATCGAGCCGACGCTCTTTGTTGTTGTTCATAATTTCCTGCAAACTGATAGGATACGCCTTTGGGTAGTTGTATTTCTCCTGTGCTGATTTTTTCTTTCAGTATTTTATCGGCTTGCATAACCACATCCACTTCTGCCTTGTCGGCTACTTTGTCAAAAATCACGTACCCCAACAGGAAGGTGTTTTCACTTTGTATCATTTGTGCCCCCCGGGTATAACCGATATCAGCAACCTCACTCAACGGAATTTGCGCTCCGGTAGCGGTCGGAATAATAAGTTTTCCCAGTTCTTCCGGGTTCCCTCTCAATTCCCGTGGATATCTCAGGCGTACCGGGAAACGTTCACGTCCTTCCACTGTCGTACTTAACGGCATTCCGCCAACAGCCGAACTGATGATGTCCTGTAAGTCGGCAATCGTGATTCCATAGCGAGCCAGGTTTTGCCGGTTAAGCTTAATTTCGATGTAAGGAGCGCCTACAGCACGGTCGTAAAATACGGTTGAGGGTAAAATGGAAGGCACATCTTTCAGAGCGCTTTCAATGATCTTACCACCTGCTTCAATCGATTCCAGATCGGGTCCCGACACCTTAACACCCATGGGTGCACGCATACCTGTTGAGAGCATCACCAGGCGTGCTTCAATGGGTTGAAGCTTAGGGGCTGAAGTTAGTCCCGGTAAATGTGAAACATTGACAATCTCCTGCCAGATGTCATTTTCGCTCTTGATTTCCGGTCTCCACTGCCGGTAGTAATCTCCACGTTTGTCAACAACTAAACTGTCAGCCGGGACTAACCTGAAACCATTTTTTGGATGATAATACGACCCGTTTTTCAGGAGGTATTCTCCTTTTCTGTTTACCTTAAACCGAACCCGGTGTCCGTCTTCATCCAGGATATATTCCGGTCGGTAATTGATTACATTTTCAAACATTTGAGCAGGAGCCGGATCAAGCGCCGAATTTACTCTTCCCCATTTACCCACAGTCGTTTCTATCTCCGGAATATTTTTTATCCGTTTGTCGAGTGCTTCAATGAATTTCAGATTTTGTTCTATTCCGGTATGCGGCATGCTTGTTGGCATCAGCAGGAATGAACCTTCATTCAGACTTGGCATAAACTCTTTACCGATACCCGGAAATTTTTTGGATATGGTACTCCAGGCTGTTGTCTGACGGAAACTTTTCCAGCCTGTTGTTTCGAATCCTTTGGCTATAAAACCAAATGTAGTGTCAAATCCGAGCCAGATGGTAAATCCAAACACCACCGTGAAAACGGGTAACAACATAAACTTCCACCGGTTGGCAAGACACCAACGTATAATTTGTTCGTAACGGGATATCAGGAATGTGAAAAACCCTAGTATCAGGGCGATACATACGGCAACTACCAAAAGATTGGCAATAAAACCCGCTTGCGGTCCTACCGGGAGCCATTCGGATGTGAGGAAAGCAACGGCTCCTGCAATCGCGATTCCGGCTGTAATATAAGATGCCGTTTTTTTATTTTTCCATTTATGTGCGTACAAATTGCTGATACCGAACAAAGGTAAAATCAGCGCGATGGCTACACCGGTAAATACAAATATCAGCATTCCTCCTGCAACTAAAGCAATATTCAGATACCTGCGTACTGTTTTGGAAGAAAGTTTAACGGAGAAAAAATAGTAAGTCAGTGTGGGGACAATTGTCATACTCAAAACAAGGGCGGATATCAATGTAATGGTTTTGGTATATGCCAGTGGTTTGAATAGCTTGCCTTCCTGTGCTTCCAAAAAGAAAACAGGAATAAAACTGATAATTGTTGTAAGCATGGCCACAATGGTGGGTGTGGAGACTTCACTTACAGCACGATAAATCAGATTTATAAAGTCCTTCCCCTTCGTAATGCCTTTATTCTCTGGTTTTTCCATGTGCTGAATGGTGTTTTCCACGAAGACAACACCAATGTCAACCATAACGCCGACTGCGATTGCTATGCCTGAAAGCGCGACAATATTGGCATCGATTTTCAACAATCGCATGATGATAAAGGTAGCCAGCACAGCAATCGGAAGTAAAGCCGAGATTACAACGGATGCGCGCAGGTTGACAATGATGATGATAATCACGATGATACTGATAAGTATTTCGTGCGTTAAATCACTTTCCAGTGTGCCAATTGTTTCCTGGATTAATCCGGATCGATCGTAAAAAGGAATTACGGTTACTTTCGAAACGGTGCCGTCAGGAAGTGTTTTCTGTGGCAGACCGGTTTCAAGTTCCCTGATTTTATCTTTTACATTGTCGATAACCTGAAGTGGGTTAGAGCCATACCGGGCTACTACTACACCGCCAACAGCTTCCACACCCTCTTTATCCAGGCCTCCACGGCGAGTGGCTGGGCCTAAATTGACAAATGCGATGTCTTTTATTTTGACAGGAACTCCGTTGCGAACTGTTACTACGGCTTCTTCCAGATCGGTAACGTTTTTTATATAGCCGAGACCACGGACAAGGTATTCCACCTGATTGATTTCGATGGTCTCAGCGCCTATGTCGATATTACTTTTCTGAACTGCGTTCATCACATCCATGATGGTAACGTTGAATGCGCGCATGGCGTCAGGATTGATTTCTACCTGATATTCCTTCACAAAACCACCAATTGAAGCTACTTCAGAAACTCCCCCGGCCGAAGATAATGCATATCTGACTTGAAAGTCCTGTATGCTGCGGAGTTCATCATGATCCCATCCGCCGGTTGGAGCGCCGGTTTCTGGATTTCTGCCTTCCAGTGTGTACCAAAAAATCTGCCCCAGGGATGTTGCATCCGGACCGAGACTTGGCTGAACACCATCGGGAAGCGTACCGGATGGTAGTGAGTTTAATTTTTCGAGTATGCGGGAGCGGCTCCAATAAAACTCTATATCCTCGTCAAAAATGATATAGATGAACGACATACCGAACATGGAAGTGCTGCGTATGGTTTTCACTCCGGGGATACCAAGTAATGAAGTTGTTAATGGATAAGTAATTTGTTCCTGAATATCTTTTGGAGAGCGCCCCATCCATTCTGTGGCGATAATTTGTTGATTATCGCCAATATCGGGAATGGCATCGACAGGTATCGGGTCTCTTGGCAGTATAGAACCTTTCCAGTTAAACGGGGCTGTCGATATTCCCCACATAATTACTGCCAATAGAAATAAAATAGTGATAACTTTGTTATCAAGAAAATATCTGATAATTTTATTTAGCATATTGAGTTTATTTGATTGGTGAACATGTTTTTAGCGTATAGATAAAATCAGGGCACTTACAAATTTAAAATGGATTTAAATTTATAAATGGCTGAAAATGTTCAATCAATAATCAATGTGGTTGATTATTGACCATCAAATAATCAAATACGGTAAATGCAGACGAAAGTGTTTATACTCACGTCTCTCAGGAAAAGTCCGTCCGGGGGGAAGGCCTCTGACAGCAAAGGAGCTTTACTTTCAGGGTCATACTGTTTGAATAAGTTTTCGAGCGTTAACCAGGGAATGTCAAAAGCGCGTACGATTTGACTAAAACTGATCTGGTTTAGCTCACTTTGAAACTCATCCGTCTGAACCTGAATTGTATGCGTGTCACAACAACTTGATCCATCAAAGGCATCACAGTTATTGACGTTAGCATGCATTTCGTGTCCTGTTGTTGCACAGCACGATTGTTTTTCGGCAGCATGGGATGCGGTATCGCAACATGCATCAGCGTTGTCAATCAGATTGAATGAATAGAGTTTTCCACTACAAAAGTGTACTGCAATAACAGGTTGTATTGCAATAAACATCATTACTGATAGTAGTATTGTGGCGTAAATCTTTTTCATTCTGGTCACTTTCAATATCTTTCTAACAAAAGAGCATGTAAAAATGTTTGACAAAGGTATAAAACAATATTTACATGTGATTTCTTTTTTTATTTATTAACTGACTGAGGCTTGATTACAATTAATTATTGTTTTTTCTATGGCGTATTTGTTAATTTTTCCTACCATCCATAGCCGACAACATATTGCTGTAAACCTGATTCAGCGCAGTCAGGTTTTCGTTCAGTTTTTTCATTTGCTCCCGGTATTTTTTTGATTCTGCCGCGCAGGCTTCCTGGTCTTTCAGAAAATCTTCGGAGCTTTTTTGCTGTAAACGGAAAGTATTGTTTAAAGAAGATAAGACGTATTGTCATCTACAATCAGAATATTGGGTATGTTTGACGGCATGAAATGAATTACAAAATTTTATTGTGTGTGAAAAAGGTGAGCAAAGGTAGAAAAAAATTGTAGATTATTTATATATTTGTAACCTTTGTAAATTAATAATGAGTTTGTTGTAAATGGAAAACTCCATCATCATCGGTTTATTGCAGAACATAGCCATTTTACTGGCTTTTACCATGCTGTATGAAAACTTCTGGGTGAAAAACGAGGAGTCGAAAAGTTTGGGCGCAAAGATTCTGGTTGGTTTTATTTTAAGTGGTATTGGCCTTATCCTGATTTTCAGTCCCTGGCGACTGGGACCGGGATTGGTTTTCGATACCCGCACGGTGATGATTTCCATATCGGGTTTGTTTTTTGGCTTTGTGCCGACTGTAATTACCATGCTCGTAATGGGGACCGTGCGTTTAGTGATGGGGGGTGATGGTATGTGGATGGGAATAGCAACCATCATTACTTCCGGTACAATCGGGTTGATGTGGCGATATTTCCGTCCTGCCTGGAGAACTGGTAAGTATCTCCGGGAACTATTCGCGTTGGGATTGGTGGTGCATTTAGTCATGGCTTCGTGTGTGTTCTTGTTACCGGCAGAAAAAATACTTTTCACACTAAAAGTAATTGCGATACCCCTTGTATTCCTCTATACGCCAGCTACTGTGTTAATTGGATTTTTGATGTTGAGGCAGTACTTTAATGCAAGAAATAGTAAGGCAATGGTAAAATTGGAGGAATTGGAAAAGAGATTTCTCAAGGTGTTGGATAGTGGCAATATCGTTTCATTAGTGCTGGATGTACATGGTAATGTAAGGTACTGCAATCAGTATTTGTCTCAAATTACCGGTTATGCCAAAGAAGAGATTATCAATCAGAACTGGTTTCTGAAGTTCCTGCCGGAGGAATTTAAACTGCACGTTTATCAGGTTTTTAGTGATAGTATAGTGAATAAAAAAATCGATAATAATTTCTATAATCCAATTGTAACAAAATCCGGAGAGTTATTTTATATATCCTGGCACAATACTGTTTTCCTGTCGGAAAAAGGTGACGTTGAAGCTATCGCAAGTATAGGTGTGGATGTCACGGAAAGGATTCAATATGAGAAAAAGCTGGAGGAAAAGAATGAAGCATATAAAAATGTAAATGTAAAATTAAAGAAAGCAAAGTTAAAAGCGGAACAAAGCGACCGGCTAAAATCGGCCTTTTTAGCTAATATGAGCCACGAAATCCGTACGCCGATGAATGGCATTCTTGGTTTTGCCGATTTGTTGAAAAATCCGGATTTACCTCCTGAGAAACAACAGCAATACATACAGATTATCGAGAAGTCGGGTTTGCGCATGCTCAACCTGATTAACGATATCATCGAGATTTCAAAAATTGAAACGGGTGTGATTCATGTGCATAAGGAGCAAGTCAGAATCAGTGAAATACTGGATTATGTTTATAACTTCTTCAAACCGGAAACCGATGAAAAAGGGTTGCAATTTAAAGCAGTTGTAACTGTTAAGGAGGATTTAATCATTAAAACCGACCGGGATAAACTTTTATCTGTTTTGATTAATCTGTTGAAAAACGCAGTTAAATTCACCCAGGTTGGTTTTATTGAATTGGGATGTCGTGTTGAGGACAACCATCTTTTTTGTTCTGTAAAAGATACGGGTGTGGGTATTCCTGCGGATAAACAATCCGCTGTTTTTCAGCGATTTATACAGGCTGATCCCGAGGATAAAATGGCGCGACAGGGCGCCGGGCTCGGACTGGCAATTTCGAAAGCCTATATCGAGAAACTGGGTGGTAAAATTGGGGTGCAAAGTGAAGAGGGCAAAGGCTCTGAGTTTTATTTTACCTTACCCCTTTAACGGATACAGCACACTACCTTTTATGTAGTCCGCATTCTTTTTGCTCCGGGTTTTCCCACCACCACCTGCCGGCACGGACATTTTCCCCTGGTTCAATAGCGCGGGTACAGGGCTGACAGCCAATGCTCGGAAAACCACGGTCGTGCAGCTTATTGTAAGGAACCTGATTGGTTTTGATGTACTCCCAAACCTGTGCTTCGGTATAATCAATCAGCGGATTCAGTTTGATGAGTCCGTTTGATTCATCCCATTCAATTAGTTGCATGTCCTGCCGGGTGACGGATTGTTCGCGCCTTAACCCGCAAATCCAGACTTCCAGTCCCTGAAAGGCCCGCTTCAGGGGGTGAATCTTTCTCACCTGACAACATTTTTTGCGTAGTTCCGCTTTAATTTCCATTTTATACCTGCACAAACATTCCCGACACAACCCCTTCTTCCAACTTTCCAATTTCTAAATCTGTTTTCTGCGAAGACTGAGTTTGTTGTCGATGGTGGATAAGATGCAGGTTTAAGAACAATTTTACCGTTTGAAATGTTAACCAAATTAAGTGTTTGTTATCAAAACTCAACACAATGAATAAAAAGCTAATCTTTCATCTGCTTTATTGGTTGTTTTTAAATCAAATTGTTGCTCAGCAAACCCCGCTGGATAGCATGATAGCCATTGTAGAAACCACCACTAATGATTCCATAAAAGCGCTTACACAATTGAAGATTGGTTTTCAGTATGTCTTTAAAGATACAAAGCAGGCACGTAAATACATTGAGGATGGTTATGCCCTATCGGTAAAAACCAATAACAAGTACGGAATTGTGAATGCCCTCAGTATAAAAGGGGTGTTTTATGATGTAACGGGCAATTCTGATTCAGCCCGGATACAATTTGAGCAAGCATTAGAACTCAGCAAAACGTATCATTTTCCAGACATGGAGATTAAACTGCTCAATAACCTGGGTATGTATCATTGGAACCAGGGGTTGAAAACCGAAGCGCTGGCATTTTTCAATCAATGCCTGGAATTAAATCAAACACTTCCTGAGAACAAAAAAATGGACGATAGTATCATCCAAAACAACATAGGCCTCATTTACCAGGAAATGGGTTTCTACGAAAAAGCACTCAGTTACCACAAAAAAGCACTGGTCATTCGCCAGGCGAATCCAAATTTGAAAGGAGTTGTTGCTCATTCATATAACAATATTGGGATATGTTATCGCAACCTGAAGAAATATCCTGAATCAGAAAAAGCTTATCAGGATGCGATGGCTGTAAGTAAAAAATACGATAATCAAACACAGTATTTCGAGAGTATGAGTAATCTGGCCAATCTGTACGCTGAACTCAACAGGCACAATGAAAGTCTGAAACTAAACCTGGTCATACTGGCAGAGTCTAAATCCATTCCATTGCGTAATAAATTTTTGATGAATGTGTATGCCATGATTGCTGGTAACTACATTCATCTGAAACAACCAGCACAGGCTGTGAAATATGCTCATAAAGCCCTGAAAATATTAGACAAGGAACCTGATTTGTACTTTTTTGCAAGTCCGGTATATAAGAATGCGTCACTGGGCTATTATTTATCAGGAGATACTCAAAAGGGACAATATTATCAACAATTGTATGAAAAACAAATAGAACAAAGATTTATTGATGACCATGCCGGCAAGCTGGCTGAAATGGAGACAAAATATAATACAGCATTAAAGGAAAAGGAGATACTTGAATTAAAACAGCAACATGAAAAAACCGAATGGCAGTTAGCCCGGATGGAATTGGCGCAAAACAAAAAGAATACCTTACTTTATTCTATAGCTTTGTTTGCTTTGTTTGTCATTATTGGCTGTATTGCTTGGTACCGTTGGAAACAGTTTAATACTCGTTTGAAAAGTGAACAGACTTTGCAAAATGCCGTATTCAAGAGTGAACAAAATGAACGTATCCGCATTGCCCGTGACCTGCATGATAGCATAGGACAAAAACTTGCGTTGCAAAAAATGATGATTAGCAAATTAATCAGTGAATCTGCAGAAAATGAGCGAAATGAACTAATCAATGCATCCGGCTTGATTGATGATACGATTACGGAAGTCCGCACGATCTCACACAACCTGATTCCTGCAGAATTAAACCTCGGATTGCTGAAAGCGATTGAGGATACCGCTGAGCGCTTACGATTCGCCGGAAATGTTGAGGTAGAACTGAATTCGAATGCCATTCAACTGAAGGAGGAAGAATTACCCATTGAACAACAAATCACTGTGTACCGAATTGTACAGGAAATACTTAATAACCTGCTCAAGCATGCCCGGGCTACCCGTATTAATATTGATCTAAACCGGATAAAAAACCAACTATTTGTCTCGATAAAAGACAATGGGGTTGGTTTTGATACCCGTAATCTGGTCGCTGATGAAGGATTGGGTTGGAAAAATATAAATGCCCGGGTCAGATTCCTAAGCGGAGAACTCAACATACAATCGCATAACAGTGAAGGTACAACTGTTAAAATAATCATTCCGGTTAATATATGAACAACCTAATACAAAGTCCGGTTACTATTTTAATTGCTGATGATCATCAGATGATTATCGATGGGTTAAAAACCATGATTGGCAATAATAACGGGTATATTGTTGTTGCTGAATGTAACAATGGTCAAACAGCTTTCAACCTGATTACAAATAATCCGGAACAATACCAAATTTTACTTTCCGATATTAATATGCCGGGTATGAACGGCATTGAACTGTGTCGAGGTGTAAAAAAAATGTTTCCTCAAATAAAGGTAATGATTTTGAGCATGTATGATAATGCAGCCATTGTCAAAGAATGTATTGCTGCCGGAGCGGATGGTTTCATGCTTAAAAATGCCAGTCGTGATGAGCTTTTTGATGCTTTTTTTCGATTGTCTCAAAATGGTAAATGGTTTTCAAGTGAACTCATTCCCATCGTATTGGGACAAATCGAAAAAGAAAAAATCAACAAAGAAAATCTGAAAATACTAACGAACCGGGAACAAGAGATTTTAAAGTTGATTGTACAGGAATGTACCAGCGACGAAATAGCTCAAAAGTTGTTTATCAGCAAGAAGACCGTTGATCAACACAGAGCGAATATTCTTTATAAAACCGGATGTAGAAACACGATTGGTCTGGTCAAATTCGCACTTACAAATCAGTTATAGGTATTTGTACCTATAAAAATA
Organism: Bacteroidota bacterium; assembly: GCA_023459355.1. Classification (GTDB taxonomy): domain Bacteria; phylum Bacteroidota; class Bacteroidia; order Bacteroidales; family Paludibacteraceae; genus Paludibacter. The sequence continues at coordinate 20,658 of JAEWUM010000041.1, forward strand.
CCCATATATACCTATTGTAACCAGCAATGAATTGAGTGATTTTTGTATTAAAAATGGTGTATGAAGAAATTTAATATATTATTAGCCTTGTTGACTTTGTCTCTGGTTTCTTTCTCACAACCTGAATTCAGTTGGGCGGTGCAGAATGGTGCCAGTTCGGGTGCCGAAGGAAAAGCGTTGGTGACCGATCCCCTGGGAAATAGCTATGTGCTGGGAACAGTAAGTGGTTGGCCTCAATCGCCTATTTCGTTCGGTGCAAATGTGTTGACTAAGTTTGGCGGTCAGGATATTTTGCTGGTGAAATTTGATGCGGAAGGTAACTACGTATGGGGCAAAACCTTTGGCAATACAGGAGATGATCAGGGAGTCGACATCGCGATGGATCAGGAAGGTAACGTGGTAATATGTGGAAGCTATGCGGGGACTGTTAGTTTTGGCAGTCAGTCGGTTACATCTGTTGGTTCATCCTCCAATGTGTTTGTTGCCAAGTTTGATGCTGATGGCAATAATTTTTGGGTATTTACCACTTCCGGCAATGGAATGAAAAATGTTAATTCCGTTGCCATTGATGCTGATAATAGCATTTACTTAACCGGTTATTATTTTAATAATGCAACAATATTTGGTTTTACACCAACAGAAAAAGGTGCTTACCTGATTAAATTGAATCAATATGGTGCATTTGAATTCATTAAAACAATAACAAGTACCGGTTCATTTGTAAACGAAGGTAAAGATATTGCCATTACAAATGATGGAAGTATTTTATGGACAGGTAATTTTAATGATACAAGTAATGCGGATGGGGTTTCTTTAACTTCGTTGGGACAACAGGATATCTTTGTTTTTAAATACAACAGTGCAGGTAACTATCAGTGGAATCAAACTTATGGCGGTACGGCAGCTGACTCTCCGACATCCATCACAACTGATTCGGATGGCAAGATATATCTTACAGGAGGCTATCGGAAGGTTGCCGATTTTGGAACAATAACCCTCACTGCGGCTGATGAATGGTATGATGACCTGTTTGTGGCTGGTCTGGATAACAATGGGGCAGTTTTGTGGGCGAAAAATTCCAATACAACTTACAATAATACCTACAGTATTCATGCAGCATCTGATGGTTTAATCTATGTGGGTGGTAAACTTGCTAATAATACGCAAATTGATGGTATAACACATCCGGGCGGAATGGCGCTGCTGGCTTTCAATAAATCTACTGGTGCTTTGCAGTCCGCTTTGAGTATCGTAGCACTCTCATTTGGTACCTGGGCCGATCAGATAGTCGATATTTCAACTGATGTAGCGGGTAATTTATTTTTAACCGGAAAATTCAGTGGAACAAAGAAGTTTGGAGAAACAACACTTAACCAATTGAATGACGGGTTTTTCATGGCCAAACTGGGTAATGCAACATCTGAAACCTTTGTTGTGAAAACAGGGTTGAATCAGTTCAGGGCTTATCCAAATCCTTTCAGCGATAAAGTTCAGATTAAATTCCAGTCACACGCTAACACGAATGCCCGAATTGACATTTACGATGCGACAGGGAGAAAACTGAAAACGCTGCTTAATCAATATGTTTCGGCTAATCAGGAAAATGAAGTTGAATTTATTCCAGAACCAGGAACTTCAGGGTTATATTTATGCAAGATCACGCTCAACGATAAAGTTTATCATGTGAAACTAATTCGCCAATAAAATAGATATATTAATTATTTACTTCTATAACAACAACAAAATGAAAAAAGTAAGTTTTACACTCCTGATTTTTTATGCTTTGTTTTACACCGCAAATGCTCAGTCATTTCAATTAGTCAAAGACTTGTACCCTCAAACAGAAAACATATTGTATGATTACGATGCTGGTATGACTTTTTTTAATGGGAAAGTATATTTCACCTCTTATTACGGTGATATAGTTGCTTCCGACGGGACATCTGCAGGTACATCTATCCTCTCGAATATAGGAATGCAAAAAATGACTGCAATGGATTTCAGAAAAAACAGATTTGTGCCGATGGGTGGCAAACTATATTATATTAATAGTAGAAACGAACTATGTGTAACTGATGGTACTGCCCCAGGGACACAAATTGTAACGGATATTCATCCCACAGATTCATCCAAATTTTATGGTGTTAAGTCTATTTTAGGCGCTAATGATGATAAGCTGTTTTTGGTCGGTCATGATGGTGTAAGCGGTTATGAGTTATGGGTAAGTGATGGCTCGGCAAATGGGACACAAATAGTAAAAGATATGGTTCCGGGAGGGCCTGGGTTTTTCCCTTCGTCGTCAAGACATCACATAGGTACAGTCATTAATAATAAATTATACTTTTTTGCAAATGATGTTACAAATGGATGGGAGCCATGGGTAAGTGATGGTACTGAAGCTGGTACGTTTATGCTGATCAATTCAAATCCGAGCGGACATTGCAGCAATCAAATGGCTTCAACTTATGGAGGTTACGCTGGAAGCGAAATGAAGTTTTTCTCCTTTAATAATGCCGTATATTTTGTTGGTTTCGGGGGAATCTACAAAACTGACGGAACAACAGCTGGTACTACACTAGAATTAAATGGTGCAAATTATGGCGCTAATCAGGTGATAACAATGTGTACTTTCAATAATCACTTGTATTTTAATCAATTTCATGCAGGTAATAAACGATCGCTTACAAAATCGGATGGAACTATAGCGGGTACTGTTGTTGTCGATACCTTGAATAAAACACTCATAAGAGCCTTTCAGGAATTTAATGGAGAATTGTATCTCCTGTGTAATGACCAAGTTAATTCTTCTTCCAGAGATTATATTGCCAAATTAAACGGGATGAATGTGGATAGCATCACCCGAACAACACCCGGATATTTTAACTATTTAGTCAATTTTCTTCAACCCATCGGAAATGATTTCCTTTATATGGGTGATTATACTAATCATGCTATTTACAGATACAATAACGGGGCAAATACATTGGCTAATACTGACTTTACCAGCACATACGACAATCTGTTAAATACCCCCATCGGAACTTTTGCCATCGGCACAAGTGCAACTTATGGTTACGAACTCTGGAAGTGGGAAGACGATGCATCAGATACAAAAAAAATAGTTGCTGATGACGAGTTAGTTGTTTATCCTATCCCCACCAGGAATGGTTACTAAAATACAATACATTACATTTTTTATATTTAGAGTACACATTGCCAATTGTTTAAAGAGTAATTTCTTGTTATTTAATACAATATAATACAGTTGTAAATTGATAAATATATCATATTGTATTTAAAATATAGTACCAAATATAGTACCATATAAAAAATAACAAATTATTATATATATATTTGCAATATGGCAAAGTTAGACATAAAATTCAATTTAAAACGCCCAAAGACTGACAAAGATACTGAAATTTTGTTTAGAGTTAATTGTGGCAAAGGAATAACATTTTCATATCCGTTAAAAAGTAAGGCATTGAACAAGGTACTGAGAATTCCTACTGCATTGTGGGATTCAGAGAAACAAGCACCTATACCAATAAATAAAGTTCCACCAAAATATGTGAAATATAAGGCTGTAATGGGGGAGCTAAAATCAATCATAAGTTTAATAGAATCTGAACATCAAGTTTTTCTTAATATAGCAAAGATCAATAAAATTAATATTGATAAAATGTATTTTAAAGAATCTTATGATAAGTTATTTGGTTTTTCTAAGATTCAAAAATCAATTCTTATTTCTGATTATTTAATCTCATTTGTGAAGGATATTAAAGATGGGGTAATACTTACTGAAAAAAAAACGAAATATGCTGATGGGTCAATAAAACCTTATAATACGCTGATTAACAATATTAAAATGTTTGATTATTTAAATTCAATTGAAACAACTTTTGCTAATATTGATTCAGACTGGTATGATTGTTTTGTAAACTTCCTTTTTGATGATGCTGAATGCACAGAGTTAGATCTCTGCAAAGATGAATACACACCAAAATCAGTAGGTAAATACATAAAGTGTATAAAGCATATAATGAAATATGAATTCGATAAAGGACGTAGTTCAAATATTGAATTTCAAAAAAAATATTTTAAAGCACCAGACCATGAAAGTTATGCAGTTGTACTTAATGTAGCTGAAATTGAAAAATTAGCAAAACTAACACTAAATGGCGTAGATGAAGAATGTAGAGATATTTTCTTAGTTGGTTGTTATTCAGGTTTGCGTCAAAGTGATTTTAGTGCTATAAAACCATCTTATTTTTCGGAAAAAGATGATGGTAATGGTAAATTGATTACGTTATTAACCATAACTACAAAAAAAACAAAATCAATTGTGAGTATACCAGTTGTTGATGATTTTCTTAATTTAGTAAAAAAATATAACTATCAACTACCATCCATTTCCTCAAAGGTACTAAATGAAAGAATTAAGGTAATTGCAGAAAAAGCTGGAATTACTAATGATGTAACTTTTACATCCTATAAAGGAGGAGTTGCAAAAACTATTGTAAAACCAAAATGCAAGCTTATTGCAAGTCATACATGTAGACGTTCAGCAATAACGAACATGTATTTTCATTATGAAATTGAGGCAGAAAGGATTATGAGAATTAGCGGCCACAAGGATTATGATACATTTAGTAAATATATACGATTTGGAGATACATCAAATGCAATTGAAGTCGCTAAACAATTAACAAAAAAGAACAATGAAAACAAACCAGCATCTTGACATTGCTTTAAAATTAGCAGACATTGATTTTAATCGTATAGGGAATGAAATTGATGTAAAGTTCAATGGGTCGTTAGATGCATATATTAATCATGTTCGACAAATCTCAACAGATTTTGAGTCTGCTTTGTCAGATTTAATTTTTAATTCAACACAAGAACAAATTATAACATATGCAAACCTTAACATCTCCAAAATTGATATCGGAATTAAAGTTATTACAGTGTTTAAAGCTGGAATTTCTAAAAATCAATCATTGGTTGATAATGATGCTGATAATTATGAAATTTTTCATGATTTTTATCTCCCAGTAATGGAAGCTCATTTCAGTCAGCTCTCATATTTAAGAAGTTTGTTAGTAAATCTAACTGTTGACATAAAAGGTCAATATACATTATCTGAGAATAATATCATAGATAAAGTCCAAGATGGAATTTTAGAAAATGAAATTCAACCAGATGAAGTTGATTCGCTTAAAAGTTATAATGAATATCTGTCAATGGATGACATGCAAAACATATTTAAAGTAAAACGAAATGCAATATATACAGTAACCATTCGGTCAACTACATCTTTTGGCATCAAAAATAATGATTATAATTTAAACAACCACCGGACTTTTATAAATTCCGGCAAATTGTGCCGCAAGTTCAATTCCGGAGCATGTTGACCACTG
>JAEWUM010000042.1 GCA_023459355.1 Bacteroidota bacterium
TTTGCGGAGAGAGAGGGATTCGAACCCCCGGAACCTCTCAGTTCAACGGTTTTCAAGACCGCCGCGATCGACCACTCTGCCATCTCTCCAGTGGCATACTTTATTTCTAAAGCGGTGCAAAGATAGGCTATTTTTCGGGATTACCAAATACCTGAAAAACTTTTTTATGCGGAAATTTTGTTATTTAATGTCGATTGTATATTTTTGCAAACTCATTTAATACATGTCTTTTTATGTACAGGACTTTTATCATTGTATTTTAATACAATAACCACTTGCTGAGGATTTCCGGTATCTTGACTCATGAAAAGGGTCTGACTCCTCTAACCGGATAATCATTTTTTTCTTGTGATTTTTTATTGCTTGTCGGCCGTTGGACAAGCAGGTTTTTTACGTCTTTAATCAATTCGTTATGAAACGAGCATTAATGCAGAGGTTCACCAATGTTTATGAATATCTGATATGCGAGTTCCATGTCTCATTTTTAAAATATTTATTTACACATGAATAATTGGAAAAAAGTTTTTGCCATAATATGGACAGGGCAGTTTTTCTCATATTTGAGCAGCTCTGTCGTAAGTTTTGCAGCCATCATCTGGCTTAGTTTTGAAACCAAATCGGCCAGCGTGTTAGCTATGGCTGCCATTTTCTCTATGTTGCCTCAGGCACTGATTGGTCCGTTTACGGGTGTCTTTGTCGATCGCTGGAACCGCAAACGCATCATGATTTTCTCGGATTTATTCATTGCCCTGTGTTCGCTGGTGCTTGCCATCCTGTTCTTTATGGGCAGGGTGGAGATTGCTTATATTTATATCCTGCTGGCTTTGCGCTCGGTCGGGTCGGCTTTTCACGGTCCCTCTATGCAGGCCTCGGTACCTTTGCTGGCGCCGGAAGCAGAGCTAACGAGGGTTGCAGGTATTAATCAAATGATTATGTCGGTTTCGAGTATTGCCGGACCGGCGCTGGGTGCTTTGCTGGTGACTTATCTCGACATGGCTTACGTGATGTTGTTCGATGTGGTTGGTGCCATCATTGCCTGCACGAGTTTGTTGTTTGTGATTATACCAAATCCGGAAAAGAAGGCGACATTCGAAAAGCCACATGTATTCAGGGAAATGCGTGAAGGATTTCTGGTTATCTCCCGCAACAGGGGTTTGTTGTTGCTATTTATGTTCTCGGTGTTGGTTATGTTATTTCTGATGCCGGTGAGCGTATTGTTCCCACTGATGACGTTGGAGCATTTTAATGGCGATGCCTTTCAGATGAGCGTTATCGAGGTTGTCTGGGGGGTAGGGATGGTTGTCGGAGGCGCTTTGCTGAGTCTCAAACAGTTTAAAGGAAATCAGGTGGTCATGATAAACCTGACTTATATTTTGTTGGGATTGACTTTCTTCTTTTCAGGAATATTATCTCCGGAAGGATTTGTGATGTTCGTGGTGCTGACAGCATTGGGTGGTGTGGCAGGTGCGGTGTATCATTCGATGTTTACGGCGCTGGTGCAGCGGTCGGTTGCTCCGGAAGCGTTGGGCCGTGTATTTTCACTATACGGTAGTGTCGCCATTCTTCCTTCTCTCATCGGACTGACTGCCACCGGTCTCATTGCCGATTACATTGGTGTGACCTATGCTTTTGTCATTGCCGGCGCCATCATCATCCTGATTGGTGTGGTCGCAATGTTTGTAAAGCCGGTGATGAGAATTGGGGTGCCGAGAACGGAAAGCTGAAAACGAAAAGCGGAAAGCGGAATCCCATTTTTGGTCTTTCGCTTTCCGCTTTCAGTTCTCCGTTCTCCACTATTTAAACTGTTTTCAAGTATGCCACAACATTCTGCTCAATGCGCGCTTTGATGTTGCTGATGTCGGCTCTGTCGAAGGGTTCACCGGAGATGTTTTCGAATAATTCGATGTATCTTTCGCTGATGCCGGTTACGATTTCGTCGGTCATTTCGGGTACGGTCTGACCTTCTTTTCCCTGGAAATTGTTAGCCATCAGCCATTCGCGTACGAATTCCTTAGATAACTGTTTCTGAGCTTCTCCTTTCTCGAATCTTTCCTGATAACCATCAGCATAGAAATAACGGGAGGAGTCAGGGGTGTGAATTTCGTCGATCAGGTATATCTTACCGTCACGTTTCCCGAATTCGTATTTGGTGTCTACTAATATAAGTCCTCTTTTAGCCGCGATTTCAGAACCTCTCAGGAAAAGTTCCATGGTGTACTTTTCGAGCAGGGCATAATCTTCGGGAGTAACCAATCCCTGTTTCAGGATTTCTTCCTTTGAAATGTCCTCGTCGTGCAGACCGTATTCTGCTTTGGTAGTTGGTGTGATGATAGGCGTTTCAAAGCGTTGGTTTTCGCGCATACCATCCGGTATTGTTACCCCGCATATTTCACGAACCCCACTTTTGTAGGTTCTCCAGGCGCTTCCGCAGAGATAACCACGTACAATCATTTCGACAGGAAAACCCTCGCAACGCAGTCCCACGGTCACCATCGGATCGGGTGTTGCTAATTTCCAGTTCGGTACAATATCGGAGGTAGCATCCAGAAATTTGGCAGCAATCTGGTTGAGCATCTGACCTTTATATGGAATCCCTTTCGGTAAAACCACATCGAATGCCGAGATTCTGTCGGTCGCGATCATGACTAACAAGTCATTTTTCACGGTGTACACATCACGAACCTTGCCGTGATAAACTTTTTTCTGACCTTCAAACTGAAAATCCGTGTTAGTAAGAGCTTTCATCGATTTTAAATTTATTAATTGTTGTTTAAAGCAGCAGTTACTAAATACTCCAATGGATTGTCGGGTTTCATCAGGTGATGAATGAGTTTATAAGGTAATACCACTTCGGTTTCTCCAATATAATAGGGGGCTATTTCATAGGGATTAAACACGAAGCAAATTGATTCATCGTTGATATAAAAATTACCATTGGGCTTGATTTCGTCCGAAAAATAAACTGAATTATCCAGGCTTTCCAGATGTGGAGTTTCTGCATTCTGGTTGTTATCCTGTAATAATTTGTTCTTGATGATTTCAGTTAACTCTGTCTGATATCCTGCTGTGAAAATATCATCTTCAAAAATCACTTTCCCGTCTTTCAGGTTGAAATTGTAAAACAAGCGGGTTTTGATGGGATGTGCCCCCCCGAAATCCACAAACCTGGATATCCCGTACGAGAAAATGTTTTCATCGTTGAGCAATGCAAAACCTTCCAGCACTATGGAGTTGTTGAATGCAAGGCGACTGTCGTCTGAAATCTTTTTGGCAAAATCGGCGTTGTTGTCAATGTATTCCCTGCCTAATTCTATCGCGTAATAGTTCAACAGTGAATCTTCGGGGAAAGACATGAACACATCTCCAAACAATTCAGTACGGATAATTGTTTTGATTTTATCTAAAATATTTTGATCGCGGTAAGAAATGGGCAAGTCGATGTTTAAATCGATGTTCAGCGAACCTAATGTGGTGTCCTGTTCGGAGAGGTAAACCTTCTCGGTGAGACTGAAATTCTCCGATTGAACTGTTTTTGAAGAAGTTGGGAAGAATACAAACAACAAGATGGCGGCAGCCAAAACTAAAATGATGCCGGCAATGACAAATGAGTTTCTCTTTTTCATACTGTGATGATTAATTAATTCCGAAACGTCTTGTCTTACTGTTTGTTACAATGAGCTGAAATCCCATTGTGGCAAACCTGAAACAGGATTCGTTTTCGGGTGCAAATTTACAACTAAAAACCATATTTTTATTTAAATATTTAAAAAACCAAATAACATTTTCGCTTTTTTGAAAGAAGTAATTTATCTTTGCAAACGTTATGATAAGGCCGAAATTGATAACATACTTATTATCAGGTTTATTTGCATTCCTGTTCGTTTTTGCCGGAACGGGTTACAACATTGTTAATTATTGTTGTAATAACTGTGCTGGTAAGGGGATTGACTACATAGCCCATCATTCCTGCCTTTCTGTACATCACGAACAAGAATCATCCTGCTGTGATTCGGGTGAACACAAGCATAATCACGAGTTTCCTGCCTTATCAGTTTCAGGGGATAATCAAATCTGTGCCCATGAGCAAAGTTGTGATGTAAAAAGGGTTCACGTAGATAATTTTTCGGTTACTGAAAGACTGGTACAAACCGTATTCAGTTTCGATTTTGTTATTACTGCCATTCCCGAACGGACAATCTATAACCCGTTCGATAAGTTTCTCGTAAATTTTCAAGCCAATCCTCCACCTGATTTCTCGTTGCCTGACGGCAGGGAAATTCTGGTAAACAAAGCTGTTTTAATCATTTGATAAAGCTGTAACTAATTACTTTTCACCTTGTGAAATTACATGGTGATTAAGTTTTTTATGTTTCACAATATCAAATAATTAAAATATGATGCAAAGAATTTTATTTATTCCTTTGCTTTTTCTGTCGGTATTGTTGTATGCTGACATTACAGGAAAAGTGACGGATATCAAAGGAGACCCCATTCCGGGGGTCAATATCTTCTGGCTGAATACCCAATCCGGAACTGTTTCGGATGTGGATGGTACCTTTAGAATAGCCGGAAGTAACCAGAGTAAACAACTGGTTTTTAGCAATGTGGCATTTCAGGGAGATACCATAAATATTGAAAATCAAACAGTACCTCTTCATGTAAAATTGAATGAAGTAATAGAACTGCAGGAGGTTTCGGTAGTGCAAAAAAGTCCGGGTGTAGTAAAGCATCGTTTTGCAGTTCTCCAAACGGAGAAAATTACGGTCGACGAGTTGTGCAAAGCCGCTTGCTGTAATCTTTCTGAGAGCTTCGAAACCAATCCATCTGTGGATGTGTCGTACAGCGATGCAGCAACCGGCGCCAAGCAAATTAAAATGCTCGGTTTGCCCGGCACTTACGTGCAAATGCTTACCGAGAATATTCCCAACCTGAGGGGTATTTCATCGGTATACGGACTTGGTTTTATTCCCGGTCCGTGGATGGAAGGCATTCAGGTGTCGAAAGGAACCGGTTCGGTTATCAATGGCTATGAAGCGGTAACGGGACAAATCAATGTGGAGTACAAAAAACCGCAGACAAGCGAAATTGTTGCAGCCAACGTGTTTGCCAGTGACGCGGGTAGGGTGGAAGCCAATGTGAATGCCGGCATCAAGCTGACTCCGGAACTTTCGACGGGCGTATTAATGCATGCTTCCGATGAGTTTATGTCGCTCGATGATAATGGTGATGGTTATATGGATATGCCGATGATTAAGCAACTGAATTTCATCAATCGCTGGTATTACCGTAGTCCTAAGTTTGTGTCGCAGGCTTTTGTGCGTGCATTATCTGAGAACCGCATGGGTGGTACGGTTGATGGAAATTATATGATCGACATCGATACCAAACGGTACGAATTCTTCCTGAAAAACGGATATGTGTTCAATCCGGCTAAAGAAACGAGTGTAGGCTTGATTTTGAGTGGATCTATTCATGATCAGCAGGCGCATTACGGATTGAAACACTATGTGGGAAGTCAGGATAATTTTTACGCAAACCTGATATTCCAAACGAATCTGGATGAACATCAGAAGCTTTCTGCAGGTTTGAGTTTCAATCATGATGTATTCGATGAATCAGTCCGGGTTATGAATCCGGACCAGTCTGAAGCCTCGTATCTGCCCGTCTATAAAAAAGAAACCGTGCCGGGTGCATTTGCGGAATATACCCTAAACCTGCACGATAAGTTCATTGCGCTGGCAGGGTTAAGGGCCGATTACCATAATATTTATGGTGCATTTGTAACTCCGCGGCTGCATTTGAAATACGTACCAGCTGAATTTTTACACATCAGAACCACCATGGGAAAGGGCTATCGTTCACCAAATATGCTGGCTGAGAATAATTTCTATCTGGCCAGTAACCGGGCATTGGTGTTGGATAACAACCTGAAAATGGAGGAAGCCTGGAATTATGGTGTGAGTTTGCAGGGCTATATCCCGCTTTTCAACAGGGAATTAGCCTTGTCCGGCGAATGGTATTATACAGATTTCAGACAGCAGGTTGTAACTGATGTCGATAGCGATGTACATCAGGTACATTTTTATAACCTGAATGGGAAATCCTTTGCCCACAGTGTGCAGTTCGAAGCCAATATGGAAGTGGTGAAAGGACTCACGATGACGCTGGCCCATCGCTTTAATGATGTGCAATCGACTATTGGAGGTGTTTTGCGGGAAAAACCGCTGACAAACCGGTACAAAAGTCTGGCAACTGCATCCTATCAAACTCCGTTGAAGAAATGGCAGTTTGATTTCACCGCGCAGTTTAACGGCGGTGGCCGCATGCCTGATCCTGATCCGATGAATCCCCTGTGGAATACTGAATTCCCGGCTTACACCATATTAAATGCTCAGATTACGAAATACTTCAGAACCTGGTCGGTATACGCCGGCTCGGAAAACCTGACCGGTTTTGTGCAGGATAATCCTATTATTGACGTATCGGATCCATTCAGCAATGATTTCGATGCAACCAATGTATGGGGACCTACACACGGACGAAAATTGTATGTCGGATTGAGGTGGGCGATAGACCGGTAATAATTAATAAATTATGCGAATCAGGAGTAGCGACTCCTAGATTCATTTTGATTTATTTTGTTTATATAGAGTAAATTAGTTGTTAAATAATTTGCTCAATTCGCTGGAAATCATTATCTTAGAAGAAAAATAACCACATT
>JAEWUM010000043.1 GCA_023459355.1 Bacteroidota bacterium
CAAAAGCACAATTATCCTGACTGATTTCATCTGTTATTATATGAGTCTTTTTGCCTGAATTACTTTCTTGCCCGAAATATACTCAAAAGAATCGAGACCCTGTTGGTTTATTTTGATCTTACTTTTAGTCAGGATTGATTTTTTTCCAAAGGTTGAAATAGTAATCTCAGTCCTAATCTCAATTTTAGAGGTATCAAGCAAATGATCAATTTTTTCTACTTTCTCACAATAATCCGCCTTCAGAAAATTAAAAAATGGTGCTGTGAAGTCGTTTAGACTGCTTATCAGCTTCTTATTCTCCAGTAAATGAATCGGGATATTATCATTTATCGGGATATTGGTGTCTGATAATAGTATTTTATAAGCAGATAAGAAGAAATGATAAAGCAACGATTTCCGGTTTCCGTAGAACGCTGTAAAATAGAACATCATGTTGTCGCAGGTGTAGTAAGCAACTGCATCTGTTTCCCGGCTGTGGAGGTATTTGTAGTTAAATGCATCGGTATACGCATCCCAATGTTCTGTCTTTTCGTTACCCTTCTCATCCCGGGTATATATTTTCAGACCGGTATCCGGTAAAATGTTGAACGCATTAAGCAGGAAAGGCTGCTGACGCAGGTTGGCGACTAAGGTTTTTTCCTCAGGTCTTGAGAATTGTTCCAGACGTTTATGTTGTAAGTTGATAAAATAAGAGATGGGGTAATCAACTGTTTTTGAACCGATGACCGGATAATGTTGCAGCTGAAAATGGAGGTGCGGATAAGGTGAGCGTCCTGAGTTTCCACATTGCGCCACGGCATCTCCACATTTTACGAGATCCCCCTTTTTTACTTTCACTGAACCCTTTTTAAGATGTGAGAGTTGTGAATATAAACCGGTTAAGTGTTGAATGACAAGGCTGTTCCCCCAGTTATTGGTCGTGTTGACTTCTCCAATAGCATTGTCTTCTATATGATCGACGATATCCACGATGAACCCATCGGCAGGAGCCGTAACCGGTTTTCCGTAGCAATAATAATCTTCACATGTCAGACCGGCTGATTTGTAGGATTTTCCTTCTTCATCCATAATCATGAAATCAAATGCTTTGCCCCATTCATCTTTGTGGGTAAATGCGCCATCATGTCCCTGGGTTACTGTCCATTCTCCCCAGAATGGCAGTTGCACCGGATGGTACAAAAACCGGTTCAGCCGTTCTTTGTTGTTCAAATAAGCATATAAATTCGTTTCAGGTGAATAATGCTGAATGGGCGTGAGAATCAATTTCTTCTGATTGTTCCGCTGTTGCAGGAAATGCACGAACAGGATGGTGATGATAGAGTAGGGAAGCGAAAAAACCGGAAGTTGTATCAAACTAAAGAGCTTAGTAAAAAAAACCAGCACGATGGATGTCAACGGAACCAACAAGATGGTCCAAAAATAGGATGATTTTGATGGTATGACAAAGAATCCACCCATGGCAATGGCAACCATCATGAAATTCGCCCCAATATTATAATAGGTAATGCTGGCAGCTTCAGATCCGGAGAATTGAGCAAAGATATAAGCTGAAATAAAGCCGATTACAGACAATGAGAAAAATATACGAGAACTGATGAGTAAAGCAATGGCAATGACGATACCGGTTATCAGGTTGTTTTGGAAGAAAATAGAACTTAATGAACGCAAATAAATTTCGAGTAAACTGTTTAATTCCCAGGATTCAATGTATTGGTAAATAGAGAGCAGTGAATTTCCGCCTACTGAATACAATTCGTTAATCCAGAAAATGTTACGTTGGGTCAGACCAAGATTCTCATACAGGGAGGATGGAAGCACGACAAACCAGAAAGCCAAAATAAACGGGATACTCAGATAGGGTAGACCATATTTAAACAGCCACCCTCCCAGTGCAACCGATAATATCAGCGTAAGCACCGACGAAAGTGCGAGCAGGGTAAAAAAAACGATACCCGGGTCGAAGAAAGTCCCCAGGCCAATACCGGTTATTAAAGCGTTGAAGCTTAACACGCCATTGCGTAACTGAACCTTATCGAAACCTAAGGAATTAGCCAGCAAAACAGCAATAAGTACCGCGATCAGTCCACTCAATCCTGCATAGAAATTGAGGAAAGTAGCCAACATGACGGCTATTGCCATGAAACGGTTATTCAGAAAAAAGATAATGGAATAACTGTTTAAGATGGCGGGGAGAATTGTTTCACGGGTGTTTTTAAATGTATCTTTCAAGTTTTATTTTTTTTAGATCTGTCAGGTTCTTTTGTTATTCAGACCTGTCAGGTTTTTAAAACCAGACAGGTCTGTTAACTCGTTTATATTTATTTCAAATGTCCCGGAACTTCTTCTAAAGAATCAATATACTCCATGGTTTCCGCTTTTCTTATAATATGGGTATTGTTATCTGTGTCAATCAGCACGATGTTCGGGCGCAGGGTGATAAATTGCATCCACTGGGTCATGTTATAAGCTCCCACCTGATGTACAACCAGTTGATTCCCTTTTTCGAGTAAGGGCATCACGATGCTTTCGCGTACGATGTCGATATTCATGCATAATGGACCGTATAACACCATTTCTTCCGTTTGCTGTCCCATGGGCTGAGCCGGACTAACCTTGTGTTCATACCAGAGTGATGTAAACAAGGTGTTGAGGCCGAAGTCAAGAATGGTAGCCCGGCGTCCGTCGGATAAACGTTTGGTTGCTAATACAGTTCCCAATAGATAACCTGCATCGTCAATCAATGCACGGCCACTTTCCAGAATCAACAAAGGCAGTTCGTCCTGACTGAATCCATATCCTAAAATGACATCGGTTATGGCATCCGCAAACTGATCCAGCGAAGGTACCGTGTCTGTCCCCGGAAGATAAGCACCTTTCAGGGTGTTGGTTGAAGGAAAACCGCCACCTAAATCAAGGTATTGCAATACTTTGCCATATCGTTCTTTTACACTCCAGGCCAATTCGCAGAGATTTCTGGCAGCTGTTGCATAGGCGTTAGGTGATAACATGAAAGTGCCGATGTGGCAATGCAACCCGACTAAATCCAGGTTTGGGGAGTTGAGGATGCGAGTCAGTGCATTCCAGGCCTGACCGTTCTCGAAATTAAACCCGAACCGGTCCCATTTCGGATAGATTCCGGTATCCATATTAATGCGGATGGCTACACGGGGTCTGAGTTTGTGCTCTTCACTCAAACGAATCAGCGCGTAAAGTTCATCGTAATGGTCGATGTGAATGAGTGAGTTGTTTTTGGCTGCTGTCACTAATTGTTCGTCGGTTTTGTCCGGACCGTTGAAAATGATTTTATTACCCGGCACCCCGTTTTTCAGGGCTTTGTTGTATTCAAATCCAGATACAACCTCAGCCCATGAGCCCTCCTGATGAAAGATCTGACAAACTGCGTCTAAATAGTTGGTTTTATACGACCATGCAAATTGAACTTTGGGGTACCGGGTTTTAAAAATTCTGGAGGCATTTTGAAAGTTTCTTCTGATTTGTTTCTCTGAAATAACAAATAACGGAGAACCATATTCTTTTAGTAGCCCCTTTACCGAAACACTTTCGATGTGTGTAACCGGTTCATTTTCTGTTTTAGTGCCGAATTTATTCATCAACCCTGTGTTCATTTTTCGCAGGGTCGGTCTTTCGTATCTTTTCTTTTCCATGATGTTGTTAATTTAGAGTTCTCCGTTTCCGGAAATCAGTTGAAATTCCTTGATGTCAGTAATCAAATCCCAGGCATAGCGAATGAAAATTTTTCCGACCTCATACGTTTTAAACGGTTCGACTTTCTCACCCATAGCCATCTTAACCAAACTGGCCGGTTGGTTTTGTCCCGCTCCGGCAGTAAGGTAAATCCAGGCCGGGAAACGCGGATTCACTTCCATGATGTATGGTTTGCCGTCGTCGGTGAGCATTACTTCCAGTTCGCAACCGCCCCGCCACCTGGTTGTTTCGATGAATTTGCGGGCAAGCTCCACCAGTTTATCATCTTCTAAGGTAATGCCTGCCCATGCTTTCCCTTTGTCGGTGATATAGAGTTTCCGCATGGGAATGATGCTGATGGCATTCCCTTCGCCATCACCCAATGCTGCAATATTAATCTCTGTTCCTTTTATAAACTCCTGCATGATGATGGGTAATCCCCATTTGGCCATGATTTTGAGAAATGCTTTTTCGGCCTGATCGTAACTGCGGGCAATTACAGCATCATAAAATTTACCTTTTACAACGATAGGATACTCCAAATCATCCTCCATTTTCTTTAACTCGCGCAGCTCATGTAATATCTTATCTTCAGGCACCAGAAATCCATGTTTTTGTCCGAATTCGAATAATTTCATTTTATCCCTGGCCTCAAACTGATTTAATTCGGGCAGGAAAGTGCGGATGCCAAGTTCATTTAACTTGTCTCTCAGCTTAATGAAATTATAGAGTTCCGCATCGAAATTTGGAATAATCAAATCCAGTTTTTCCTGTTCATGGATGTACAGCAGCCTGGCATACAAACTATCGGTACCGCCCGAAGGATAAGGAATCTGATAGGTTTTGTCGACCAGATCGTGCATGTATAGTCCCGGCTCTAACGCTTCATAGGAAAGCCCGATGATTTTAACATCGAAATCCGTACAGTCCCGGATGGCGCGAATCACGGCAACTCCTGGTCCCGGACTGTCGATGGCATTTAATGCAGTAACGGCTATGACGATTTGTTTTTTCATGTTCGGTTATTCGAGGATGCTGTAATCTTTTAATAAACCTGTAAACTCATCGAGGTCACGTTCAAGCAACAAACGGTCAACATCGTAATTTTTACTGATTTCCTCAATAATTTCGGACGTTGACTTATCCTGTTTCAATAAGCTGATGATTTCCGAACCGATTCCATTTGTTGAAAATGAATCTCCGGTCGCAGGATTAAACAGAAATCCCTCGTCGCTTACGGCTATGTTCTTACGTATTCTCATAACGGTGTTAGTTTTGTTTGACGCAAATGTAAAACTACTGAAAAATGCATCCAAATTTTTTCAGTGCAAAGCGGACAATTTTCAGTGAAATTAAAATCAAAGTATAATTTTTTCAGTAAACTCCCCGATTTTTACCACGAAGATTCCCCTGACAGGAAGATGAATGTTCATTGCTTCAGCGCTTGCTTTTTGTTTGGTGATTGATAAACCATGCAAACTGTAAATTTCAATCCAATCGCCCGGAGTCAGGTTTCTAATGGATAATCCATCGCGGGTTTTAAAGCACCGGTAGGATTGTTGGAAGGGTATATCAGTCGAAGTGTTGAAATCGACTTCTGTGATAGTTAAAAATTCTCCCCAATAGGGCGCATCGGCGTATAAAGTACGGGAACTTGTCGGTACTGTTAACGTACAGCTTGTCTTGTTGATTAAATCTAAGGTGTAATAATCAACAACAGGTGGAAGCGTTTTAGCAACTCCTAAATTGGTTAAATTTGAACAGGCGTAAAAAGCGCCTGCCCCGATTGAATCTGTGCTTTGCGGTATTGTTAAACTGGTGAGTCCTGTACAATATTCAAAAGCGTATGCCCCAATCTTCTGAATATTTTGTGTTAGATTTATCTCTGTTAATCTGTTGCAACCGTCAAATGCTGAAAACTCAATGTGTTTTACAGCAACAGGAATGGAATATGCTCCCGCTTTGCTTAATGGGCACAAATAAAGCTGTTCCTGATTTTTGCTGAATAAAACGCCATCTGCGGCACTGAAATATTGATTGGCATCGTCGACGGTGAATCCACTGATGGCAGTGCAATTATAAAAGGCATATTCACCAAGATAATTGAGGGAAGCAGGAAAATGGATGTTGCCTGTAATGCCTGTACAATTGTTGAAGGCTCCCGGGTCGATACTAACCGTATTTCCGGGGATGATAATGTTACCTGTTTTGGCTGTGGGACAAATAATGGTTCTGTCCTTTGATTTTGAATACAAAATACCATTTTCAGCCATAAAATATGGGTTGAGTGTGTTTGTAGCATACGCTCCAATCTGACTGCAACCATAAAATGCATAATATCCTATATAATCGGTTAGCTGTGGGATGGTGATGGTGCCGGTCAGTTTGGAACATTTGTAAAAAGCGTGACTTCCTATCAACTTAACAGAATTAGGGATGGTAAATGTACCTGTTTTAGCACCGGGACAAATAAACAAAGTATCAAGATTTTTGCTGTACAAGACATCATTGGAGGCTGTATAATCGGGGTTTGCGGCATTTACGGTAAAGGATTTCAGGTTATTACATTCTAAAAAGCAATATATGCCAAGATTTGTCAGGCTTGCCGGTATGGTTATGGTACCGGTTAAGTTGTAACAGCCGTAGAAACTGCCATCACCCAGTGATGTAACTCCGTTTGGGATTGTGAGGTTCCCGGAAATGCCTGAACAGTAGGCAAATGCGTAGGTACCTGTTGAAATTAATGAAGTTGGTAATGTTACAGTTGTAAGATTATAGCAGTTCTCGAAAGCTGAATTGGCAATGTGTTTTACCGTGGCCGGGATGGCGTAACTTCCGGTTTTGGCATTCGGGCATACGAACAGCGTGTCTTGTATTTTGTTGAATAAAACACCGTTTGAGCTGCTGTATCTGGTGTTTGAGCTGTTTACTGAAAATGAATTTAATGCATAACATCCGTAGAAAGCATAGTCCCCAATTGATTTCACTTTAGCCGGAATACTTATTGAAGTCAGATTCCAGCAATAGTAAAATGCAAGTTCACCAATCGATGTGATAGTTGGAGGAAGCGTAACCATTGTCAGCGATGGTTTGTATGATAGTAATGCAGGATTGTAAAAGGCGTAAGCCGGAAACTCATTTGCCGGATAGTTTATCTGTGTGCCGGTGTTGGTTCCGTCAGTTCCACTATAAGAATTTATAACGGCATCGGTAAAATTCAGTGAGGATACTTTCTTTACCTGATCCCGGATGAAGGCGATGTCTCTGGCGTCAATATTTCCTGCAACCGACAGATTAATAAGATTAGTCCGTTCACTGTCATTTAAATGAGCAGAAAGAGTTCCGGCGGTTGTTACATACACCGATTTGGAAATTTGGGCTTGTAATATAAGGAAGGATAATGCGCAAAACGACAATAAAAGTGATTTTTTCATTTTTTGCTGATATGCTTATTTAATAAAGTTCCTGCCGAGATATTGCTGAAAACTTTCTTTGTATTGTTCTCCGATTGGAATGAATTTCTTTTGCTCAATGAATATCCTGTTTTTTTCTACTGCCTGAATTTTATCGAGGTTGACAATAAAGGATCGCTGCACCCGCATAAACCTGTCAGCCGGCAGTTTCGTCTCGATGTTTTTCAATCGCATGAAAGTAGTGATGCTTTCCCCTTTATTCAGGTGTATTTTAATGTATTCATTGGCGCTTTCAATATATAAGATATCCGATATAAGTACTTTTACCATCTTTAAATCGGATTTTACATAAATGTATTCGTCAATTTGCTGATTGTCTTGTTGTACCTGTACCTGTAATTGTTTTTTCTGTTTTTCTTCTTCCATCCAGAAAAGGATAACTTTGTAAGCTGTACCTGTTCCAATCACCAGTAAAGCAATGACGAGGCTTTGCAGAAACTGCATTTCAGCGGTTCTTGCTGCTGATTGGTTTTGCAACCTGAATCCTGCTGGTGGAGGCATTCTTTCCGACAACTCCATAGGAGGCATTCCGGGGCCGAGTTCCATGGGAGGCATGCCGGTTACCGACCGGGTTGTGTAGTTGTTTTCGACCCGGATACTGAAACAGATTATCAGGGGAGTAATTGCCAGAATCAATAAAATGTATCTTTCGTATTGCTTCTTTTTAAGATATAGGGGGATTAAAACATAAATGTTGAGTATGAATACGAATAAGAAGGAAGCGATTTTGATCCAGGATTCCATTATCTGATCCCAAAGCAATATACCTTCAGTCTGGTTGACTCCTATTGGTATAAAGAAAATCATCAGCCATATCAGGACAAAAATGGCTGATTCGATGAAAGTAAAACTGACTGATTTCTTTTTTGTGTCCTGCATGGAAAGCGTAAAAAATTTGATGCAAATATAACCTTCATCATGTTACAACACAAATTATATCAGTATAAGCGCTGATTTTTTCAGTGAAATCCTTTCGTTTTTAAGACTTCCATTGCCTTCTGATATCCCAGATCGAAGATTTCCATCACCTTGTCGGTTTCAAACAGATCAAAGTCGTAGATGTTTTCAGGTTCGATGAGGATATCGCATATTGCTTTGTCGGCAAGTGTGTTGGCCCTGAACATGAAGTGGTAGGTTCGAAAAGCCACATCCATGATGTTGACCTTGTACTTTGGGGCTACGAGCGGACCAACGTTAATTCCAATCAATAAATCACATTCCTTGCGAATTGTTGAAACGGGGAAGTTCTTCAGCAGTCCTCCGTCGACATAATAATTGTTGTTTATTTTCTGGGGCGTAAAAAGTACCGGAATGCTACTTGACGCCATCACGGGCTTCAATAAATTACCTTCAGAAAAAGTTTCGGGAACACCGGTGTCAAAATTGGTGGCTACAACTCTGAGTGGGATGCTCAGTTCTTCAAATGTCTTGGCTTTCAGTTTCCGGCCAAGAAATCGGGCAAATGGAGCAATGCTGAAAAAACCGCCATCGGGAACATCTAATTTCGTCATTTTCTTGAAGCTGATGTCTTCAAACATTTGTGCAATTTCGATGGGTTTGTGTCCATCGGCATACAGAGCTCCCACAATGGAGCCTGCACTTACGCCGGAAATGATTTCCGGCTTGATGTTCAGTTCTTCCATTGCCATCAATACACCAGCGTGTGATATTCCCCGGATACCTCCGCCGCTCAAAGCCAAACCAATTTTGTAAGCCATGTTTTTTAGTGGTTAGTGGTTAGTGGTTAGTGGTTAGTGGTTAGTGGTTAGTTATTGTTGAGTAGTTATACGTGTAATTATCCACTAACCACTAACCACTAACCACTAATTATATCGAGTACTGCGAAAACTTCTCCATCACCTTGTCGTAATATGTTTTTGTGACCGGGATGTCGGGTGCGTTCGGGGCGTCAAGTTCCAGAAAAATACCTGCTTTGGTTTTTCTGAGTACCTTCACTTTGTCTAAGTTGATGATGTAGGAACGGTGACAACGAACCAACGGGGTTTCTTTTGTCAGGTTCTCTTCTATCCATTTTAATGAATTTCTTATCAGGAAATTGGCAATTTTTTCTTTGTTGATATAATGGATGGTGGCATAATTGTCTGCCGAATCAATGTAGATTAAATTATCCAGCATGATTGAGATTTTTAGCTCTCCTTTTTCATCGGTAAATCCAATCAGGCCTTTTTTGGGAATCTCAGTTAATGTTCTCTGGGTAACTCTTTCATTTAATAACCGGTTCTTATCCTTCCATGAGAAATACAAAAATGACATGGTATAAGGAATTAAGAGTACCAGACTGGTGTTGACGGCTGAGTTTTTCAACAGGATGAAAAAATCTCTTTCTTCTCCTCCTTTCGGAACAAATTTCGAGAAAAGAGCGTAGAACATCGACATGGCAATGATTTCAGCAAATACCCAAACGGCATATTGCAGGTAATTGACCTCATTTTTTCTCGTATACAACCCAAGAAACAACCGGCTTATTACTACCACGAGCATGCCGGTCAGTATGATTAAACTGGAAAAAAAGAAGTAGTTAAAGTCTGAAACGCCCTGATACCAGTCTCTGGAACCAAAAGGCTGGAAGATATTAATAAAAAGCAAAGCAAAAAATGCCGTGAACAATATCATGTGTGTGGTATTGCGCTTTTCAAGCAGGTAACAAGGAATTTTTTGATCCACCATTTTTAGTTTAATTATTTTGAACCTCGCAAAGGTAAATTTTTATATTCATTAATGCAATAAGTTAATCCCCGGATGATGTTTTTTAGTCCCTGTATATTTTTTTTAGTCCCGCATTGGCCTTTTTAATCCCTTGTTATGTCTGGATTTCTCAGAAAGTTGTCCTGATATTTACTATGTAGTTTATTTGCAAATAAAAAAATCACCATGTCATACTCGACTCGCTTTCAGGAACTTTCATTGCAGTTTAAAATCGGCAGAAATACAGAAATAGAAAACGCAGGCGTTTCGGTTGTTTTCTTCCCGTTTAAAAGTCACCGCTCTTTTACCGGTGTATCGGGTGAAATAAATTCCTTTATTATTTCCGACTCGGTTGAAGAAAATGAGGTATTTGAATATCCGGTTTTTGTGCCGTCGGATGTAAGAAGGCATCATGAAGTTATTTTATTGTTACACGGATTAAATGAGCGTAACTGGTCGAAATATTTACCCTGGGCGGAGTATCTCTGTAAGCATACAGGAAAAGCGGTATTGTTATTTCCGATAGCTTATCACGTGAACAGATCTCCGCATAGTTGGTCAAATCCCCGGTTTTTGCAAAAGATTCTGGATTTAAGAAGGACATTACACGGCAATGACCGTTCTTTGAGTTTTGCTAATGTGGCGCTTAGCGAACGGTTGAGTCATAATCCGCAGCGGTTTTATAGTTCGGGACGACAGAGTTTCGACGATATTGTCAAGTTGATTGGGGATATTAAAGCAGGGAAACATCCTTTGTTTGATAAAAAAACAAAGTTTGATGTGTTTGCCTATTCAATCGGAGCTTTTTTGTCGCAGGTACTTTTCTTAAATAATCCGAATGATTATTTCTCTGATTCGAAGCTTTTTATGTTTTGCGGAGGTAGTATTTTTAATTCGATGTGTGGTGAGTCACGTAGCATCATGGATAAAAAAAGTTATGAGCAGTTGTTTGAGTATTACCAGACTGGCTTTTGGGCTGAAAAAATTGCAGTTAATACCGGCGATGAGGTTATGGCATCTTTTTATAGTATGCTTACGCCCGAAAATGAAAGAGATAATAGGACCTCTTTATTCCGTCAGATGAAAGACAGAATAAATGGTGTCTCTCTGGCGCTGGATAAAGTGATTCCCTATCATGGAGTAGTGCAGGCGCTGGGACATGATTGTGCTTCTAAAACAATAACCTTGCTTGATTTACCTTATGAGTACACACATGAGGCTCCGTTTCCGGTATCCAAACAAGTTGATAGCCATGAGGTGGATGAGTCATTCCTGCAGGTTTTCAGGCAAGCTGCCGGTTTTCTGGCGAACTAATTTATGTTTTCCGTTCTTCGCTCTCTAATGTGATTTAATCGTAATTAATTCTTGATAAGCTTGAGTGTTTCTTCCAGAGAGCAAAATTGCTGTTCGCCGGTTTTCATGTTTTTCAGCATGACCTTGTTTTCATTCATTTCATTTTCCCCTACAATGGCAACAAAAGGTATATTTTTATTATCTGCGTAGCTCATTTGTTTTTTCATTTTAGCCGGTTCAGGGTAGATTTCACAATTTACACCATTTTCGCGCAGTACCTTTAGCCAGGGAAGACAATACATCAACTCTTTTTCTCCAAAGCTTACAAATAATATTTGTGTTTGTTCTTCAGATGTTTCCGGATACAGATTGAGATGGTTCAGCACATCGTAAATGCGATCTGCGCCGAATGAGATACCCACGCCGGATACACCCGGCATACCAAACACCCCCGTCAGGTTGTCATAACGACCTCCTCCGGTGATGCTGCCAATTTCCACATCCAGCGCCTTCACCTCAAAAATGGCTCCTGTGTAGTAGTTCAGTCCACGGGCAAGTGTCAGATCCAGTTCTAATCTGGTTTTGATTTGCATGGTTTCGCAGAGGCCGAATATGGTTTCCATTTCATCAATGCCTTTCAGACCCGTTTCAGAAGTAGCCAACACAGATTTCAGCTGATTCAGCTTCTCTGAATTTGTTCCGCTGAGTTTGAGGATGGGCTGTAATTTATCAATTGCATCCTGTGATATACCTTTTGAAGCAATTTCCTCGTTGACTTTTTCAAGTCCGATTTTATCCAGCTTATCAATGGCAACCGTTATGTCGGTAATTTTTTCAGCTTCTCCAATGATTTCAGCGATGCCCGACAGAATTTTGCGGTTATTGATTTTAATGACCACATTAATTTTCAGTCGGCGATACACTTCGTCCACAATCTGGATCAGTTCCAGCTCATTCAGCAGGGAGTCGCTTCCCACCACATCCACATCGCACTGGTAAAACTCGCGATACCTGCCTTTTTGTGGCCGGTCTGCACGCCATACGGGTTGTATCTGATATCTTTTGAAAGGGAATGAGATTTTGTCGCGGTTTTGTACCACGAAACGGGCAAAAGGGACAGTAAGATCGTAACGCAAGCCTTTCTCTGCGATCTTGTTTGTTAATTTGATACTGTTTCTTTCAAGTAATTCAGTATCGTTGACGTTAGTTAGAAAGTCACCAGAATTCAAGATTTTAAATAACAATTTATCTCCCTCTTCCCCGTATTTTCCCATCAACGTGGATAGATTTTCCATGGCAGGCGTTTCAATTTGTTGAAAGCCATATAATTGGAAAACTGACTTGATGGTGTTGAAGATATAGTTGCGATTCGCCATTTCCTGTGGTGTGAAATCGCGGGTTCCTTTTGGTATGGAGGGTTTCTGGGACATGTTATTGCAAATATAGGTTTAAATTCATGCAAAGATAAACTTTAACATCGTATTTGCAAAGATAGTTTGAACAAAAAAGGCATCTCAAGAAATTGAAACGCCTTTTTAATGAGATTCGGAATGAAATTATTTTCTGATTCCCAGTTCTTTGATAATTGCACGGTAACGTTCGATGTCGTTTTTGATTAAATAATCGAGTAAGCGACGACGTTTTCCTACCAACATAACCAAAGCGCGTTCTGTACTGAAGTCTTTTTTGTTCTGTTTCAGGTGCTCTGTCAAATGGTTGATACGGAAAGTAAACAATGCAATCTGGGCTTCAGGTGAGCCTGTGTCAGTAGCTGATTTGCCATGTTTTGCAAACAGTTCCTGTTTTTTTTCAGCTGTTAAATACATGATAATGTGTAAATTTAATTAATAAATAGAATTTAAGCCACATTGGACTTGCCTTCATTTTTTTGAGTGCGCAAAGATAATAATAATTTGGTTAACTACAAATAATCAGTTAATTATTCTTTCCAAGCCCGCAGAATCTCTCTTTTTCCCGGAGGCCCCGGAATACGTTCTACTGAAAATCTTGCCGATTGTAAGGCTCGCCTGACAATTCCCTTGGCACAATACGTGGTCAGGATGGCGCCTGGATTACAATGTTTATAAAGCATCCTGAAGCGATCTTCAGTCCACATCTCAGGTTGTTTCTCTGGAGAAAATGCATCGAAATAGATTAAATCGTATTGCCCGGTTAATGTCATGCACGAGAAATCTTCCTGAATTTTATACAGTTCAAAATATGGAGTGACTTGAATGCGATTTTGCCAGGGTGCGGTGTGCAATTGGTAAAATACATCTTTTTTTTCGGGTGCTAATAAATCAGGGTAATTCAACAAACAAGCAGATTCAGTTGATAATGGATAAAGTTCAATTGTTGTATACTGTATCTTTTGTTGTGAAGATTCACTTTCAAGCAGGGTTAGAAATGTATTTAATCCGGTGCCGAAGCCAATTTCAAGCACTTGCAACGTATCTTTTGCGCACGTTTTCAACCCAGCATCAATAAAAATATGTCCCGATTCCTGAATAGCGCCATGAATTGAATGGTAGGTTTCATTCAGCTTGTTGTGCCGTAGTGAATGAGAACCGTCTTCGGTGAGGATTATGTCGGGGGGCATGTTTTTAAGCGAATAACTAATAGCGATAAGCTGTAGTTGTAATAAAGGAACAACCGTAATTCTATGAGATTATTCGGTTGTTCCTTTGTGTTTGTCGAATTTTAGTAATTGTTTTTCTTTTCTTCGAAGTAAGCTTGTGGATGGGTACAAGCAGGACAAACTTTTGGAGCATTTTTGCCTTCGTGTACATAACCGCAGTTGCGGCACTGCCACTCGATTTCTTCGTCGCGGTTAAATACCTTTTCAGCTTCAACTCTTTCAAGTAACTGACGGTAACGTCTTTCGTGTTCTGCTTCTACTTCAGCAATTTTGCGAAATGAAACAGCGATGGCTTTGAAACCTTCTTTTTCTGCAATGTCAGCAAACATAGGATAGTCATGAGACCATTCTTCATGTTCACCCATCGCTGCTGCCAGTAAATTTTCAGCCGTTGTGCCTACGATGCCGGCCGGATAAGAAGCATTGATTTCTACCATACCTCCTTCTAAATAACTGAAGAATTTCTTCGCGTGTTCTTTTTCCTGTTCAGCGGTTTCCATGAAAACACCTGCAATCTGCTCAAATCCTTCTTTTTTTGCCTTGCTCGCAAACATGGTGTAGCGCATGCGGGCCTGACTCTCACCTGCAAAAGCAATCAATAGATTCTTTTCGGTTTGTGTTCCTTTTAATGATGCCATTTTTGTAGTTTTAAAGATGAATATTTATTTCATTTTTTATTATGTGTCTATCTGTTAATGTGTCAATGAGTTTGGTTCACACCCTTGCAAAGATAGCTTTTTTGTTTGTTTCGAAAAAGAGAGTCCGGCGTTTTTTAGTCTGTTTTGTTAATTTGTAATCATTCCAAACTTCGGGTCTGCTACAAAAAGCGTATCTTTGCAATTCAAAAATTAATTTTTAAACCATATAAACCATATAAGTTACATATAAGTACTTTCCGTTTTCCGCTAACCAACTAATTGCTAATTAACTTATGCTCAGCTACCTTCAAATAGAACACCTTACCAAGTCATTCGGTGATTTACTGTTGTTTCAGGATATTTCCTTCGGAATATCGGAAAAACAACGGGTTGCATTGATTGCTAAAAACGGTACGGGCAAAACTACTTTGTTGAATATCATTGCCGGTATTGAAGATTATGACTCAGGCACGATATCTTTCCGTCGGGATTTGCGGGTGAGTTATCTGGAGCAGACTCCTGATTTTCCCAAAGAGCTTTCGGTAATTGATACTTGTTTACAATCGGATAACGAGGTGGTGAGAACGATTGCTGCGTATGAACATTGTATGCTTTCGGATAATCACGACCTGTTGCCTGAAATTATGAATCGCATGGATTTGCACAATGCCTGGGATTATGAAGCAAGAATTAAACAGGTGTTGGGCAAGTTGAAAATAACCAACTTCGAACAGAGAATCGGGGAATTGTCGGGCGGACAGTTAAAAAGGGTAGCATTGGCAAACGTGCTGATTGGTGAGCCTGATTTGCTGATATTGGATGAACCTACCAACCATCTTGATCTGGAAATGGTGGATTGGCTCGAGGACTTCCTGAAACGTTCATCCATGGCCTTGCTGATGGTAACGCACGACCGCTACTTTCTCGATAGGGTGTGTACGGATATTCTCGAACTCGACCAGCAGCAATTGTTTCAATATAGCGGAAATTACAGTTATTATTTGGAGAAGCGACAGGACAGATTGGAGGCTTTTAACGCTGAAACCGAAAGGGCTAATAATCTCTACCGAAAGGAATTAGATTGGATGCGTCGTCAGCCTCAGGCACGAGCGACCAAAGCCAAATCACGCATCGACCGTTTTTATGATATAGAAGATCGGGCTAAACAAAAGCTGAATCAGGACAAAGTACAATTAGATGTAAAAGCATCTTATTTAGGATCAAAAATCTTTGAAGCGAAGTATATTTCAAAATCTTATGGAGATTTCAAAATCTTAGATCAGTTTTACTATAACTTTGCCCGTTATGAGAAAATGGGCATTATCGGTAAAAATGGTACTGGAAAAACAACCTTTCTGAAAATGTTGTTGGGTGAAGTCAAGCCGGATAGTGGTTCGTTTGATATTGGTGAAACCGTGGTTTTCGGGTATTACAGTCAGGACGGACTGGCATTTGATGAACAGATGAAAGTCATAGATGTGGTGCGCGATATTGCTGAAGAAGTGAATTTGGGGAACGGTAAAAAGATGTCGGCATCACAGTTTCTGCAGCATTTTCTGTTTGCACCGGAAACACAATATAATTATGTGTATAAACTCAGCGGGGGCGAGAAAAGACGGTTGCATTTATGCACTGTTCTGATGCGGAATCCCAACTTTCTGGTGCTTGATGAGCCGACAAATGACCTTGATATTGTTACGCTTAATATCCTGGAGGAGTACCTGCAGTCGTTTAAAGGATGCGTAATTGTGGTGAGTCACGACCGCTATTTCATGGATAAGGTTGTTGACCATTTGTTGGTTTTCAAAGGAAATGCAGAGATCAAGGATTTCCCGGGAAATTATACCGATTTTCGTGAATGGGAGCTTTTCAGCGGAGAGCGGAAAACGGAAAGCGATGGAAGGAGTGTGGAAAACGGAAAACGGAAACCGGAAAGTGTAGGACAGAATGATGCCAAAGAAAACAAAAATAACGTGTCCGCAAAACGTAAATTAAGTTTTAAAGAGAAGCAAGAATTTGAGGCGCTGGAGCGTGAGATTCCTGAGTTGGAGGAAGAAAAAGCAAAAATTGAAGAAGCAATGTCTTCGGGAGCATTAAGTAATGATGAAATTGTTAAGGCTTCTGAACGATTCTCTGTTTTGTTGGAGTTGATTGATGAAAAAACCATGCGCTGGCTAGAACTAAGTGAAATTTGAAACTTGCGTGAATCATGATGACCTATCTGGGATTAGGGAGCAATTTGGGGCATAAAAATGCCAATATAGACAACGCAATTCGTAAAATTGAAGCGGTTGTGGGCGAGGTTATTCGACGTTCTGATTATTATGTCTCTGCTCCGTGGGGTTTTGAGTCGGAACATGATTTTGTTAATGTGGTGATTTGTGTTGAAACTGCTTTACAGCCGTTTGAACTACTGCGTCAACTCCAGAAGATAGAGAAAGAAATGGGTAGGGAACAAAAAACGGCTGGTGGTGTTTATACTGACCGGATTATTGATATTGATATTTTGTTATATGAGGATTTGGTATTAGATTCACCGGAATTGAAAGTCCCGCACCCTCTGATGAAGGAACGGGACTTTGTTATGAAACCCTTAAACGAAATCCTGGGCTGATTTAGACTTTTTAAAGATCATTCATCATATTGATGATACTCTTTCAAAATTTCCCAGGCTTTATCAAAATCTTTTTCAAAAACCATCAGTGCAATGCCTTCATTGATCTCGTACAACATTGGCAAAATGTCAGCACTCGTTGAATTGTAAATGGAGCAGGATATTTTATTTTCAGAAAGTACCGACTGATCAAGCATCGCCTCTTCCATTCGTTCGTAATTCTTTAGCTTTACAATTTTTTCTTCCATAATACTTCAGATTTAGAGGTGAAACTTTCTATCGATTAAACAAAGTAAATGGTAAAAATGTTTGCAGCTTGTATGTTTATTTTCAGCACCCCGATATTTTTTTTACTTTTGCATGTTTAATATGAAAACCATGGAAATAGAAAATCTTCCCGACCATATCGTTTACACGCCACCGGTAATTGAATTTGTTACAGTAGCTGCCGAAACTTGTCTGTTTCTGGAACATGCAGTTGATTTGTCACGCGGAGAATTTATAGATAAGAGTGTAAAGATACTGGCATTGTTGTATTTGAAAACATCTTTGCTTGAAATACCTTCTCGGGTTTACAATGATGAAACCGAAAGGTTTGTTACGGAAGAAGATTATAACGATATCAAAGGACAAATAGAAACTTTACTCGGGGAGCAGGACTCATACCTGGAGACTTTTCATCCGGATATGGCCATGAGCGATACGCCTGTTGCTGCTTTTGTTTCGGAAAATCTGGCGGATGTTTATCAGGAATTGAAAGATTTTGCAGCGAATTATCAGTTAGCGGATACTGATGTGATGAACGATGCTCTGGTTACCTGTCTTGAGGCTTTTGGTGAACATTGGGGGCAAAAAGCGCTGAATGCCCTGAAGGCTATACATAGCATCAAATATAGCGGGCAAATTGACGAAAATGAGGAGGATGCTGATGTGGCTTCCGGTAAGATTGATCGCAATAGTTTTGTTGATTTTTTGCGTGATGATGACTAATAATGCATGTAAATGATTAAGCCGAAAATAAGTAAAGAAGAAGTTAATGAATTACCCATCGTGATTTTCGAAGGTGAGGTAAAGGTAATCGATCATGATGATAAGGTGTCTGAGGCTATTCAGATGCTCCGTCAACACAACATGGTTGGAATTGATACCGAAACCAAGCCTTCATTTAAGAAGGGACTGTTGCATAAGGTCTCGTTGTTGCAAATTTCCACAGAAGATATTTGTTTCTTGTTCAGGTTGAATAAGATTGTTTTCCCAAAAGAACTGGGTGATTTTCTGTCAGATAAGTCAGTTAAAAAGATTGGTTTAGCCCTTAAAGATGATTTCAATGGCTTAAATAAACATCTCCGGTTTAAGCCTGAGAACATAGTTGATTTGCAGTCGATTGTGAAAAGTTACGGCATTCTCGAACTGGGACTCCAAAAAATATTTGCCATAGTATTTAATCAGAAAATATCCAAAAGTCAGCGTCTGACAAACTGGGAGAGTCCGGAACTGACTGAGCAACAGCAGCGTTATGCCGCAACTGATGCCTGGGCTGCACTGATGATTTACAAGCAATTGATGAAAGAGAAAAAACTTACGAAAGCGGAGATTGAGCTATTAGCTAATAATGCGAATCAGTAATAGAAAATTAGTTCCCTCACTTCCGTTCGGGATGACAATTTTCACTTTATTAGTATTACCCGTCGGCAAAAATCTGCAAAAACTATCTTATTTTTGCAGCGACGGGTGCTAAGGACTCTCGAACCGTTGCCGTAAAGAATCTAATTATAAATGGAAAGATAGTACGACGGTATTTAACCTAACTGAATCGTTGTCATCCCGAACGGAAGTGAGGGAACTAAGGCAACGCAGCGAAGGATCTAATTTTCAGCTCCTGATTCGAATTAATAATGAATAACTAATAGTGAATAGCAGAAAGCGAACATCTGACTGGAGATTGGCGACTGGCGACAAAATAAATTAATATGATCAAAATACATTTAAAACCCAAAAAAGAAGAAAGTCTTCGCCGGTTTCACCCCTGGGTGTTTTCCGGAGCCATTCAGTCCATTGAAGGTAAACCTGAAGAGGGAGACTTAGTTGCGGTATATGCAGCTGACAAAAGTTTTCTGGCAGTCGGTCACTATCAGATTGGCAGTATTGCTGTGCGGGTTTTATCTTTTACTGAAATAGCTATAGCGGAACAGTTCTGGCTTGATAAGGTAAATACTGCCTATCAATTGCGCGTGGCTGCCGGTTTGATTCATGCTGATAACAATACTTTTCGTCTGATACACGGGGAAGGTGACAACCTCCCGGGATTGATTGTGGATGTGTATGGTGATACCGCGGTGATGCAGGCCCATTCAGTGGGTATGCATCATGCCAGGAAAGTGCTTGCTGAAGCAATTGTGAAATCTGCGCCCGGTGTGCGAAACGTATATTATAAATCGGAAACTACCTTGCCATTCAAAGCGGCGCTTGAACCGGAAAATGGATTCCTGATTGGAAAGGATAATGCAGGTCATACTACACTGGAAAACGGATTGCAATTTCAGGTTGATTGGTTAAAAGGACAAAAAACCGGTTTCTTTATTGATCAGCGGGAAAACCGCGCGTTGCTTGAACAATATGCAAAAGGTAAAAGCGTGTTGAATATGTTTTGTTATACTGGGGGGTTTTCTGTTTACGCGATGCGGGGGGGGGCAAAGCTGGTGCATTCGGTGGATAGTTCAGCAAAAGCTATTGAGCTGACTGATCAAAATGTGGCATTAAATTTTCCCGGGGATAATCGCCATGCTTCTTTTGCAGAAGACGCTTTCCGATACCTGAATGCCAACAAAAACCAATATGATTTAATTATCCTGGATCCGCCAGCATTTGCCAAACATCGGGATACCGTGAGAAACGCCCTGAAGGGTTACAAGCGACTCAATGCAAAAGGTATTGAACAGGTAAAACCGGGTGGTGTAATTTTTACATTCTCCTGTTCGCAGGTGATCAGTAAAGAGCAGTTCCGGTTGGCTGTGTTCAGCGCTGCAGCCGAAACCGGCCGCAATGTCCGGATATTGCATCAGTTGACACAGCCTGCAGATCATCCGGTTAACATCTATCATCCGGAAGGAGAGTATTTGAAAGGACTGGTGCTGTATGTGGAATGAATAATTTAGTCTATTGAGAAGAAATCAATTTGTTTTCTAATAATACGTTTATTGTGAGTGTGTTCAGTATTTATTCAGATCGGGAGAAAGAAGCGAAAGAATTGCAATTCATTCAGAATTCTTTTCTGGAATTTTATAGTGCACTGTGCTCCTATGCTTACCGTTATGTAGAAAATACTGCAAATGCTGAAGATATTGTCCAAGATGTTTTTTTGGATGTGTGGAAAAAGAGAAATGAAATTGATTTGTCGCTG
This sequence comes from Bacteroidota bacterium, assembly GCA_023459355.1. Taxonomy (GTDB): domain Bacteria; phylum Bacteroidota; class Bacteroidia; order Bacteroidales; family Paludibacteraceae; genus Paludibacter. Next base: position 20,468 of record JAEWUM010000043.1, read on the forward strand.
CCTCTTAAACCGTTACTTTATAAACTGACAAAGAATAAGGCAATAGACTTTTTAAGAAGCGCTTATTACAAAGAAATAAATCTGGAAGACTATAATGAAGCAAACTCTCTTGAGGAATATGTTAGGAGTCTGATTGTTAGTCAGGAAGATCAACTTCATATGGAAGAGCTCACACAAACAATTCAACAGTGTGTGGAAGAATTGCCCGAACAGTGCCAGAAAGTTTTTATTTTAAGCCGTGTAACGGGATTAAAGAATAAAGAAATTGCAGAACAATTGGATGTTTCAGTAAAGGCTGTTGAAAAACAGATTACAAAAGCTTTACATGAGATACGTAAACACCTCAAAAGAAAAGGCCTGTTAGCCTTTTTCCTTCTTTTTAGTTTCATCTCCAACACTTGATTTCCCCCTTTTTGTATTTAATTTTTTAATATGGAGGTAGGGTTTCCCTTATCTCAATCGTGTTAGTTATATGCCAAATAATTATTTGAATATGAAAGATATTATTATTCGTTTTTTTGATCAGACTATCAGTTCTACAGAAAAGGAACAGTTGCATGATTGGTTAAAAGAGAGTGAGCAAAACAGGAAAGAGTTTCTTGAAATGCATGATATTTGGGCCTCATCAGCATTGATTAATAAGAAATTTGATGCAGAGAAGGCTATGGAGATGTTTATAGAAAACATGAAAAAACTTGATGATTCGCAAAGAAAACATAAAAAACTGAGAAGAATAATACAACTTGCTTCAGGAGTTGCAGCTACAATAGCTTTGCTGTTTTATATAAATTATGCTGACCAGTTGCGTGATTCTGTCGAATCCCGTGATAATTACACTCATGTTGTGAAAGCCCAGCAGTCGAAAGAAAGAGTTGTATTGCCAGATGGATCAGTTGTTTGGATTGACAAAGGATCGGTATTGTCCTATTCAGATCAGGTTAATGAAACAATACGTCGGGTAAAGATAGAAGGTAAAGCCTTTTTTGATGTGGCAAAAGATAAAAACAGACCATTTATTGTTGACCTGGGAGAAGATAAAATTAAAGTATATGGAACATCATTTAATGTCAGGAATTTAATGAAAGAAAGTGATGTTGAGATTGTGCTTCTTACAGGTCGTGTAGGACTGGAATTGTCTGGGATTCAAAAGAACATCATGTTAAAACCTAATGAAAGAGTTGTTTATTCTAAAGTAAGTAAAGACTCTCATGTCGAGACAGTCGATGCAAGCAAGTTCAATATCTGGACGCAAGATAAACTTACGTTTGATAATAACACCCTGTCAAATGTCATTCCCTGCCTGGAAATCTGGTATGATGTAACGATTGACTGTCCTGAAGACCTTGCGAATAATACACGTGTTAGCTTTACGATACTTAACGAGACAAAGGAGCAGATGCTCAAGGTTTTGGCGTTGGTAGCTCCGGTTGATTATACGGTAAAAGACAATCACATTTTCATATACAGTAAAAAATAACCCGAAAATCTAAAATAAGATGGAAAATACAGGATAAAAAGAAATAAAAAATAAGATGAGTGTATGCGCCAACACACACTCATCCAGAGCCTTAAATTAACAAATCGTCGATCTCTCCAAAGATACATTGACTGTGTTATGTCAAATATAAAGCATGCAAATATATGAATAATAAAGAGAATATAACTGAGTTTGAATACTTTTTGAAAAAAATAATAACGCGTAAAATGAAACTGATTGTAATGTTGCTAATCATTTCCATGTTTCAGGTTTATGGAACTGACACTTATGCTCAGAAAACAAAAATTGATCTGAATCTAAAAAACACAACCTTAAAAGAAGTGCTAAAGGTAATAGAGTCAAAAAGTGAATTTACCTTTTTCTACAATGACAATGTTGTGGATATGGATAGAAAAGTAAGCATAGTTGTGCAGAATGAAAGTGTGACAAGTATTCTGGATAAAATACTTGTTAACTGTACTTACACTGTTGAAGACAGAATGGTTGCAATCATACCGGTCGAAAAACCGGTACATCAATCTTCAACCATAACTGTGTCAGGAAAAGTTCTTGATAATTTGGGCGAAGAGCTCATCGGGGTGTCGGTGAAGGTTAAGGACAAACCTCGCGGAGCCAGTACGGGGTTGGATGGGAAATATATTCTGGATGTAGAGTCTAATGGTACTCTTGTGTTTTTTTATATGGGGTATAAAACGCTTGAGGTGCCGGTAAACGGGAAAAACACAATAAATGTTACACTACAACCCAATGACATGTTATTGGATGAAGTTACAGTTGTTGGTTATGGAGTACAAAAGAAAGTAAGTATGATTGGGTCCCAGTCTTCTGTAGATATTAAAGATGTGAAGATTCCGGTGAGAAATCTTACAAATTCTCTTGGAGGACGTGTGGCTGGGTTGGTGTCGGTGCAAACGAAAGGCGAACCCGGATTTGATGACGCAACAATCTATATCAGGGGCATTGCAACATTATCTGCTTCTATGAGTAAACCGTTGGTTCTGGTGGATGGTGTTCCCCGCTCTTTTTCCGATGTGGATCCAGAAGATATTGAAAATTTCAGTCTGTTGAAAGATGCTTCAGCTACAGCTGTTTATGGTGTGAGGGGAGCCAATGGGGTTATACTTATTACAACTAAAACAGGGAAGGCGGGTAAGCCTAAATTTACGGTTAGACATACAGAGGGAGTTACCACGTTTACCAAACTTCCTTCGTTTGCTGACGGAGCAACTTACATGCAGATGTATAATGAAGGGATGACAACAAGAGGTGAGGCTGAGGTTTATTCTCAAAGTGATATTGATTACACTGCAAATGGTACTGATCCTTATTTGTATCCTGATGTTGACTGGTTCAGTGAACTTTTTAATAAAACAGGTCATACACGTAATACGAATATAAACGTAAGTGGAGGTTTTGATAAAGCAGTATATTACATTGGGTTAGGCTATTACGATGAATTGGGATTATACAAAACTGACGATTTGGTAAACTATAATTCATCGATTTTCTATAAGAGATATAGTGTAACCTCCAACCTTACTTTAAAGCCTACCTATACAACGACTATTAAATTTGGGGTTCAGGGATATCTGGCAAATGCAAACTATCCGGCAACCGGAGTAGGAACCATTTTTGATAAAGCTTTTTTTATGACCCCCATTTCGATTCCTCCCAAATATCCTGATGGTAAAGTCTCGGATGAACGGAGCGGAAGTCTTGGAAATCCTTATGCTTTACTGACACAAACCGGGTATGCAAATCAGTGGAGAAACCAGTTGTTCTCAAATTTAAGAATCACGCAGGATTTGCCTTTTATAACCAAAGGGTTGTCAATTACAGGTATGTTCTCATTCGATGCTTATAATTACTACAGTGCCAGAAACACGAAAACTCCCGATACCTGGATTGCAACAGGCCGGGATCTGGATGGAAATTTATTGTATGAACAAACATTTGTCGGAACAGAATACCTTGCTTATAGCAAAAACAATAACGGCTCCCGTTCTATTTATGGTGAATTTGGAGTGAATTATAACAGAGACTTTGGATTGCATAGTGTATCAGGGATGCTCTTATACAATCAAAGTGATGAAGTGAACACACAGGCAACTACACTTCAAAACTCATTACCCTATCGGTTTATGGGCGTGTCAGGACGCTCAACCTATGGTTATGCCACTAAATACTTTGTTGAATTTAACTTTGGATATAACGGGTCGGAAAATTTTGACCCCGGGAACCGTTTTGGCTTTTTCCCTTCCGGCGGGCTTGGATGGGTGATTTCTAATGAAAGCTTTTTTATGCCTCTCGAAAAAATTGTACAGTTTGCTAAATTACGTCTGACTTATGGACTGGTCGGTAACAGCAATATCAACAGTGGCGACAGGAGATTCGCCTACATACCTACAGTTAATGATGCGGCAGCAGGATATAATTTCGGAAAAGACAGGGAGCAAAATTATACGGGCAAGGCTATTGGAGAATATGCCAGCAGGGTAAGCTGGGAGACATCCAAGAAGTTTAATCTTGGAATCGACTTCTTTATCCTCGATAATAAGTTAAATATTCAGATGGATTATTTTAACGAAAACAGGGAAGGTATTTTCTTGCGCAGAGCATCACTTCCTGACTATACCGGGATTACTTCAGCTCCTTATGGGAATCTTGGAGTAGTTATGAATCAGGGGATTGATGCGTCGATGTCATATACCAATCATTTCGGAGATTTTTATTTGAACCTGTTGGGAAACTTCACTTTCAACAGAAATAAGGTCATTGAGAATGATCAGGCCTCATATCTTTATCCCTGGCAGGAAAGAAGAGGTAGAAAAGTAGGGCAACGTTTTGGCTATATTGCACTTGGGTTGTTTGAGAGTGACGATGAGGTTGCAGCTTCTGCCAAACAGGTTGGGGATACCCGTGCAGGGGATATCAGATATAAAGATATAAACGGAGATGGAAAGATTGATTCTTATGATAAGTTGCCCATAGGTTATGGGAGCGTGCCTGAAATGATATATGGTTTTGGTTTTACATTTGGATATAAATCAGTGAGCATTTCAACGCTCTTCCAGGGGAGTGCCAATGTGGATGCCATGCTAAGTGGTGAAGGGATGATGCCTTTCTCTCAGGGGTCGGGAAGAGGAAACTTGTTTTCGAACATAACGGATCGCTGGACTGAAAGTAATCCAGATCCGAATGCTTTTTATCCCCGTTTGATGATCGGAACTAATAATATGAACTATGAAGCAAGTACCTGGTGGCTGAAAAAGACGGATTATTTAAGGCTGAAAACACTCCAGTTAAACTATAGTTTGCCGGAAAAGTGGACAAAAGCAGCAGGGCTCGGAGCAGCAAGCATCTTTTTCCAGGGGGTTAATGTGCTTACCTTGAGTTCTTTCGATTTATGGGATGTGGAACTCGGCGATGGTAAAGGAGCAACATACCCTAATATAGGATCATATAGCTTTGGATTTAATTTTACATTCTAATGATTTAAAAGAAACAAGAATATGAAACAATATATTTTTTATCCTGCAATTTTTTTTATCCTCATTTTTTCTGTCACTTCCTGTGATGACTACCTGGATCAGGTGCCTGATGACATCCTGACAATAGAGCAAGTGTTTCAACGTAAAAGGTATTCGGAAGATTTTCTGGCCAATATTTACAGCTATGTGCCTGATGAATCACATCGTACATCTCCTGTGCCCTGGGATCCCTGTTCCGACGACCTGGATGTTACCTATGATCGTAGTGGTTACAATAGTTACAAAATGAACTTCGGAAACTGGGATGCTTCATCAGATTATTATAATTTCTGGGATGATTACTACAGTGGAATTCGTGCGGCAACTTATTTTATGCAACATATAGGCGATAATAAGGAGTTGTTGAGTACTGCCATCGGAAGAAGTTTAATTAAACAGTATATTGGTGAAGCCCGCTTCCTGAGAGCTTTCTTCTATTATGGACTTATCAGACAATATGGACCTTGTATTGTCATTGGAGATGAGATGATTAGTCCAGATCTGGGGATTACAGCTCCTGAAATGAATCTGGCCAGAAATACATACGACGAGTCAGTTGCGTACATAATCAACGAGTTGGATCTGGCTCAACAAGAACTGCCGTATGCCCATTTCTCGGATGGACAGCCGGAAAATGAATATGGACGTGCAACAAAGGTGATGTGTATGGCCCTAAAAAGCCGCGTGCTTTTGTTGGCTGCAAGTCCCCAGTTCAATGGAAATACAAAATACTATTCTCAGTTTACCAACGCAGATGGGACACATCTGATTAATCAGGTCTATGACAATAAAAAGTGGGAAAAAGCGGCACTTGCTGCAAATGAGTTAATTCAATATGCAGGGCAAAGTGGAAAGATAAGTCTTTACAGAAAAAACAATTCATCCGGCGTGTATGATCCGTACCTTTCGTGCCGGGATGTGTTTTTAGAACCCTGGAATTCTGAAGTGCTGTTTTCCCGGAACACGAATAGTTTGCAACACTGGGAACGATCCTGTATTTCAAGGATTTCCAATGGGTACGAGAGTATGGGGGTAACACAACAGTTGGTTGACGAGTTTGAGACTGCAACAGGGAAACGGATAAATGACCCTGATACAGACTATAAAGAAACAGGTTTTACAACTTCAAGAACAGCATTTGCTGCGCCAGGTACATCAAACATGTATATAAACAGGGAGCCCCGCTTCTATGTGAATGTTCAGTTTAATGGACGGTATAATTCTAACGGAGACTCAACAGCTGTAATTCAACTTTTCTTTACCGGAAATTCAGGGCGGAGTGGAACCTGGGATTTCCCGCGAAGCGGGTACATTGCTTATAAAAACGTACATCCGAGTTCTAATCCTTTCACCGGCACTTATATAAAAAGGCCTTATCTGATTATGCGTTATGCCGAGATATTGTTAAATTTTGCTGAGGCAGTTAATGAATATGGCGGTCCTACATATACAATTGACGGTAAAGATGCTTATTGGGCTATTAATGCAATCCGCGACAGGGCCGGACTTCCACCATTGCCGGCAGGATTAACAAAGCCTGAAATGAGGCAAAGAATACGTCACGAAAGAAGAGTTGAACTTTGTATGGAGCAACTTCGGTATTTTGATACAAGACGTTGGTTAATTGCAGAAGAAACCGATGGAGGTCCATTTTACGGGATGAACGTCAGTGGGGGAACTTCCTTGTCTGATCCTGTATTTCATCAGCGGGTTGTATTCGAAACACGCGTATTCCGTAAAAGTTTCTATCTTTTTCCAATTCCTCAGTCCGAAATAAATAAGAATAAAAATATTGTTCAAAATCCATTTTGGTAATTAATTCTTCAACCAGATATCTTTTAAAAAGTTAAGATAGTATGAAAATAATTATAAATAAACACAGGCTAAATCGCAATATAGTTTTCCCCGTCATCTCAATGATATGTTTTTTGTGTTCCTGTGGGGATGGTACAGGGGATATCGAAAAGATAATTGACAATCCGGATGATTACAACATCGTCTATTTTAGACAAGCACTGGATGTCCCTTCCAGTTATGTCTTTGTCATGTCGTTGAACAACGACACAATTCCACTGAATGTGAATTATGGAGGATTGGGTTATCCAACAAGTGATATTATTGCAAATATCGAGATTGCCCCTGAACTGGTGGCAACGTATAATGCTGAAAATGGGACAAACTATCCTGCCCTGCCTGAGTCAGGCTATGCCTTGTCTGATACTTCGGTACTCATTAAAAAAGGAATGCTCAATTCCTCAAGAGCAAATCTCATCATAAAAACAACACAAATGCTTGGTCCCGGATCGCATTTGTTACCTGTAACCATTCGTGTTGCAACAGAAGGGGTGGCAATTAATGAGAAATTGACAACAGCTTATTTCCTGATAAAAGGTAAATACATTGATAATCCTTATCAGCGTTATGACAGGACTAACTGGACGATAAGCGCCAGTTCATTTAATAATTCCAATTCGGTTGTACAGAATCTGTTAGATGATAACGTTGCAACTTATTGGTCATCGGGTTTTTCCAGAACTTTACCACAGGAGGTTATTGTTGATATGCAGGAGCATAAGGTGCTGCATGGACTGATTATAAGATCCAGGGGCAATAATAGCGATGTGAATGTGCCCAGAGATTCAGGGAATCCGAAAAGTATTGAGATTCAAACAAGCAAAGATGGTGCTACATGGGATTATTCGCAGTTGTTTGATTTGGATAACGTGATTGAAAGTTCCCTTTATCTCAATTATTTCCAGCAAGCACGTTATCTGAAAATTATCATCCATTCGAGCCATCAGAATATGGACTACACCTGGATGTCAGAAGTAAATGTTTTTTAATCTTTAATGATGGATGTTCTGAGAATTATAGCAAATGTGGTCATTATGGGAGTATTGGTATTCTCAGCATGTAAACCTGTTGATGCGCCGGAAGACCCTCAGGAACTTGAAGGCTTTCCTGTAACGGTTATGACTTATAATATTTACGGAGCAAGACCGGCTTTTGGTAAGCCACCGGCAAACCTGCCCGAAATTGCTGCTGTAATTAACAGGTATAAACCGGATTTCGTAGCATTACAGGAGGTTGATGTGTTTACCCGCCGGTCTGGTAAGGATGTTAATCAGGCAGATAGTTTGGCTAAATTAACCGGAATGAGCTACTTTTTTGCCAAAGCGATTGACAAAGATGGTGGCTCTTATGGTGATGCTGTGCTTTCCCGTCATGAAATAATAGAGTCAACTGCATTCAAAATGGGGGTCAATGTAATGCTCGGAGGAGAGATGAGATCTGTAGCTATGGTAAAGGTCAATATTAATAACAAACCATTATATTTTGCTTCTACGCACCTGGATCATCTTAGTGATGAAACAAACAGGATTCACCAGGCGAATGAATTAAAATCCATTGTTGAGAGTGTTGACGGAAACCTGATTCTCGGTGGGGATTTTAATGCGACTCCAGGTTCTCAAACCATTTCGGTTATAAAAGAATATCTGACATTGGGATGCAAAAATTGCTCTCCTACTTATCCTTCGAATAATCCGGCAAGAACCATAGATTATTTGATGTATAAACCATTAAACAATTTTATTATACAGAATTACATGGTGATCGATGAGCCGTATGCCTCGGATCATTGTCCCGTAATAAGTATAATCAGAGTTAAATAAAATATTCAATAACTTTAAAATTCAATAATCATGAAAAAACTTTTTTTAATTACAATTGTCGCGCTTTTTTTGTTTGGCGAAACTGTTCATTCGGCTAGTAAACCTTTTACAGAAGGAAGTTTGGTTGTGTATCGTATGGGTGATGGAACTTCAACCTACGACTTAAGTAAAACATTAGCTACGCCTGTGTTTTTGGATGAGTATGCTTTTGACGAAGATGGCTTGCTTTATCTGGTACAATCTATTCCTTTACCAACCGAAACAGATGAGGGAGGAACGGGAAATAAAAGATGTGTTGCTGCTCCTTCGACTGTAAATATGGGTTATATGAGCCGATCTTACGATGGCAGATATATTGCAGTTGGCGGCTTTGATGCTGCGTTGGGGGCTGGCTGTTGGGGTAGTCAGGCTGAGTCAGTTAATCGTGTTGTTGCCCTTGTAAATTCTGATGCAGTCATCAATTCAACTACAGCTCTGACCGACGCTTTCAGTACCAAAGATCTTCGTTCTGTTTACACAACAGATGGAATAAACATATGGATGGCTGGGAATAGTATCTCAGGAGGTGACGGATACCTGAGATATACAACAAAAGGAAGTCGCAATTCAATCAGAATTAATGGACTGACCGGAAGGATACTAAGAGGATTCAATAACAGACTGTATGTTTCGGGACAGGAAAGGGTTTATAGTGTCGGGACAGGATTCCCTACTATAGCAGACAATATTGAAGATATAACTCAAGCCCCTAATGGTGGCGATCTGGCAAAAAATCCAAACGGATATGATTTCTGTTTCGCCGATTTAGATACGGAAAATCCAGGGACAAAACAAGTGCTTTATTTCTCAAATGCAAATGGGTCGATTCAGAAATATTCACTGGTGGCGGGAACTTGGACATACCATGGTGATTTTACCAATATCAACGGACCAAGAGGTATGGAATGTAGAGCTGTTGCTGACGGAGTTGAGCTTTATGTTGTATGTGAAGCCAGTGGGAATGCTTCCGGAAATGGAAAACTGTACAAATTAAAAGATATTGGTGGCTACAACAATGCTTTTGTCCAGGATGGTAACCCCTTGAAATTACTGGATTGGAGTGACAATAGTTTTAAAGCGATGCGTAGTGTTGCCTGGGCTCCTGTCCGCGAATCGATTCTGGCAGTTGATGAAATGCCGGATATGGATGATTTTTCAGTATTAACAGAAGGAAATAGTATTGTCGTAGAATCATTGAAAGATAATTTTGTTGAGGTATATAATATGCTTGGAATGCGACTCGCATCCGGTGCCGTAGCTCCGGGAGTATCGCTGCAATTTGCTGGTTTACAGCATAATCAGATTTATTTAGTTAAAGTTGGAAATCTAACAAGGAAAATCAAATTGTAATATAATACACTCCAATTCTTAAATTTAAAAAAAATTATTGTTGTCCGATAAAAGTTTCTAGATAGAATAAAAAAAGGAGCCAATTTTTTCAAATCAGCTCCAAAGTTGTATATTTGAAGTTACCACACCATAAATATACTACTATGAGCAAAGATA
>JAEWUM010000044.1 GCA_023459355.1 Bacteroidota bacterium
TATGTTTGACAATTATTTAATTTGAATCATATTTCACAGACCTGTCAGGTTTTAAAAACCTGACAGGTCTGATTGTTTTACTACAACCGTTTTCCATTCCATTTTCCCTTCACCGTACCATCCACCAGTTTCATCACACCAGGATTGGCCCTGATCATAGTTTTAAGGGTAATCGGATCGGTTTTATAAAAAGGAAATATCAGCCCGTATTTCGCTTTAAATTCCTGGATATCCTGGGTGGAAGAAGCCGTCAGGACATAGACTTTCACCTCCGGATGTTCGTTTCGTTTATGAGCGATAAAATCCTTTACTTTCTCGATACCTTTCACTGAAGTTTTTTGCAGGTCGTACATCACGATTAAATATGTAGTGCCTTCATCATTCAGCACCTCTTCGGTTACATCTTCAAACTCAGCCGTCAGAATCACCAAATCGTGGATAGGCGGTTTGTATCCTTCCGAAACAAGTTTGGTTTCCTGACTGACAAAAGCCCAGCTTGAATCCGGCAGTTGGTCGATGGGAAAAATTTTTCTGGTTCCTTCTTTTTCGTATACAAAGTTATATTCATACACATCGCCCGGTGCGTCATCAGGGACTTTCATCGCATCGGGAATATTCACCCCAATTTTATACGGACGAAAATCCAACACCGGCAAGTGCGTCAGGCTATAAACCATGAATCCGAAAGATGCCACGACAAAGACCGTTACAAAACCCCATTCTACGTTCGGCAGGAATATTTTACTGTATTTCTTTTGAAAAATTAAGAGCAGTAAAGTCAGGACAAAGAAAAAAACATTTTTGTAGAAAGTCATCCAGTTACTTATCTTCAGGGCATCGCCGAAACACCCACAATCCGCAACCGGGTTATACAGGGCAATATATAAAGTCAGCGGCGTCATAATCAGCATAAAAACGAAAGCCAGCCACGACGAGAACTTGAATTTAACCTGAAAAACGAGGTTCAGTCCGATAAGCAATTCTAAGGCAATCAGCAGAAAAGCAGCCGGGAAAGCCATGAAAGTCAGTCCGCCCCAAAACCCATCGAAAGCTGTAAGGTAATCTTCAATTTTATAGACTGTACCCAGCGGATCCACCGCCTTCACAAATCCGGAAAAGACAAATACCAATCCGATGAGCAGGCGGTTGGCATGCAGCAAAACCGAAAGCGTACCGAGCAGCTTACCCGATCCGGAAGTCATGGTATGTCTGCGCCTTCTTTTCAAGAATTTTCCTCCATTTTTATCAAACCGAAGACCGCGTAGTTAATCATATCGAAGTAATTGGCATCGATGCCTTCGGAAATAATGGTTACACCCTGGTTATCCTCAATCTGTTTGGTGCGGTTTATTTTCATCAGGATTAAATCCGTGTACGATTCCATGCGCATCGAACGCCAGGCTTCATCGTAATCATGGTTTTTAGCCATCATTAGTTCTTTGGCCTGTTGTAAATATTTATTGTAAAGTGCCAGTCCGTTATCATAACTCAGGTCGTCCACTTCCGAAACACCCAACTCCAACTGAATCAATCCAATTACACCATAATTCACAATTGCGATTAATTCCGAACGGATACCTTCATCTACCTTAGCCACGCCTTTGGTCTCGATACTGCGAATGCGGTTGGCTTTGATATAAATTTGATCGGTCACTGATTTCGGGCGGAGAATGCGCCAGGAAGCACCGTAATCCTTCATTTTCTTAGAAAAAATATCACGGCAAATGGTGGCAACCTGATCGAATTGTTTGTCGGTGTGGCTCATACTGACAGTTTATTTTTTTGAGCAACAAAGGTACAATTATTTGTTGAAATGAACAATGGGGGGAATTAGTCTAAAGTCATCCTAATACTGCCTGCAATAACACAAATGCTCCCCGGATTTCTGTTAAAAACCATCAAACAACTTTAATAGTTAAATATTTGTTTATGTCAAAATATCCTAATACATTTGCAGCCTTTATTCAGCAGTGGTGAAAATAAATAAGGTATCAGATAAAATTAAAGGTCCAAACGAGCCAGGTAAATATTCCGGTTGGATATACCTGGCCGGCATATTGATGTGTTTTTTCCCTTTTGTCTCTCCTGCCATATCCCTGACTGCCGGTTTGCTCTTATCTCTGATTGGTATCAGACATGACTACTTTCACCGGCATACGGCTACAATCCTGCAACTTTCCATCGTACTATTGGGTTTCGGGATGGATCTCGACGATGTCATCCATGCTTCAAAAAGTGGTTTTGTCGAGACCCTGGTCTCCGTTACGGCAGTAATGATCCTGGGCATCCTGTTGGGCAAACTCTTCAAAATAGAAAAAAATATTGCCCTGTTGATTTCCACCGGGACAGCCATTTGTGGTGGTAGTGCCATTGCTGCGGTTGCACCCATCCTCAAAAGTGAAAATTACCAGAATTCATTCGCACTGATTGTCGTATTCGTTCTCAATGCGGTCGCTTTGTTGCTGTTCCCATTCATCGGACACAAACTGGGATTGAGCCAGGAAGTCTTTGGTAACTGGGCAGCCATAGCCATTCACGACACCAGTTCCGTAGTTGGCGCAGGCGCCATTTATGGCGAGAAAGCCCTGCAAATAGCCACCACGGTGAAACTAATCCGCGCGTTGTGGATCATCCCGCTTTCGTTGGTGATAGCGCTGTTAAACAAACGAGATGGTAATCATAAAATTAAATTTCCCTGGTTTATCCTGTTTTTTGTACTGGCCATTCTCTTTGCCAATTTCTTCCCTTCTTTCGAACAAAGTTACCTTCACCTCAACTGGCTGGGGAAACGCGGCATGGTCATCGCCCTGTTCCTCATTGGTTCCAACATCACCATCCGGCAAATCAGGCAATCGGGCGCTAAAAGTTTTGCATATGGCATCGTGCTGTGGGCTATAACCGCAATTGGGTCACTCGTGTTTTTGAATTGGTAGTTTTCTAATTATTGCAATTTTAAAATTATACTATTACTTTTGGGGTTATCAATCATTTAAAATATGACAATCATCCCCCACAACACCAACATTGCCGAAGTAACCTCAGAAACTCTTGTTATTAGCAAAATTGAGGACGGCATAGATTTATTAGGAAACCTCTATTATCTGGGATTTGATAAAATTATCCTACATGAAGAAAACATCACGCCCGTTTTTTTTGTTTTAAGCACCGGGATTGCCGGTGAAATACTGCAAAAGTTTTCCACCTACCGTGTACGATTAGTGATAGTGGGTGATTTTTCAAAATACACCAGCAAAAGCCTGCGGGATTTTATCTACGAAAGCAACAAAGGGAAACACATCTGTTTTGTGGCAAACATTGAGGATGCAATTGTAATGCTTTCAAAGAAACAATAAAAAATAAACCTGAAATAAAAAAACAACATCCGATGGAAAGAACTGTGATCTTTTTCGAGACACAAAATCAATTCAGAGCCTGGCTTGAGAAACACCACGAGAAACAGACAGTACTGATCGTTGGGTATTATAAAGTAGGAACCGGTAAACCTTCGATGACCTGGTCGGAATCGGTTGACCAAGCACTTTGCTTTGGCTGGATTGACGGGATTCGGAGATCCATCGACGAGGAAAGCTATTGCATACGTTTTACACCCAGAAGAAGTAAAAGCATCTGGAGTGCTGTCAACATCAGGAAAGTGGAAGAACTCACAAAAGCAGGGCTGATGAAACCTGCCGGACTAAAAATCTTTAATGATTGGAAAGATAAAAAATCAGTAAATTATTCCTATGAAAATGAGATACTAACACTTAATCCGGATTATGAGAAACAATTCAAAGACGATAAGGCGGCATGGGAATTCTTCACAAAACAAGCCCCATCCTATAGAAAAGCAATAACAAACTGGATTATGAGCGCTAAGCAGGAGAAAACCAGGCAACAAAGATTGGATAAAGCAATTAATGCAAGCGGAATGAATCAAAAAATTTATTAAACACGCTATTATGAACGAGATCGATCAATATATTTTGCAGTTCCCTGAAGAAACCCGTGATATTCTGAACAAAATCAGGGCATTAATCAAAGAGCATGCACCTGATGCTATAGAATCTATTGCCTATGGGATGCCGGCTTATAAACTCAATAAAAAGCCGCTGGTGTATTTTGCTGCTTATAATACCCACATCGGATTTTACGCGACACCTTCGGGACATGAAGCATTCAAAGAGGAACTTTCAAAATATAAGCAGGGTAAGGGATCTGTACAGTTCCCGCTTGATCAGCCAATACCTTATGAATTGATTGTGCGTATGGTGAAGTTCAGGGTACAGGAGACTGGCGACTCAAACCGCTGATGTTAAATTCTTAAAATCAAGCTATAAATCAAGTTGGGATATGTGAGGCTGTGCTGACCATGTCACTAAAGTTGCTTGTGGGAATCAAGTTTAAAATCAAATTGAAAAAGAAAAAATCATCAAAAGAAATTATATGACAGGACCAGACAAAAACGAGAAATATCCTTTCCCTGTAAAGGGCTACAAGAAACTTTGCTTTCTGAAGAATATCATCACCAATCCAAACATCATCGTAGGTGATTATACGTATTATGATGATTTTGAGGATGCGCTCAATTTTGAGAAGAACGTAAAATATCACTTTGACTTTATAGGCGACAAGTTGATCATCGGTAAATTTTGTATGATTGCTTCGGGTGTGAAATTCATAATGAACGGTGCAAACCATAAAATGGATGGCATCACAACCTATCCTTTTAGCATTTTTAAAAATGGATGGGAATTCCTGAAAACCTGGAATTTTTGACCGGAAAAATTGTATGTTGAAATGTTGTATAGAACCAGTAGAGACGTTGCATGCAACGTCTCTACAATTATAATTTACCAAAATACATAGCAAACGACCGGTACAAAAAATGGGTCCATTTGCCAAACGGAACAATGATTAACGCCCATTGTACCAGGATGGTGAAATGAATAATATACAGCCATTTGTTAGTTTCGAGCCACGACATGTCCTGAAAGAATTTCACCAGAAAGGCGGTCAGTCCCATCAACAGTAACCAAATAACGAAAAACCAGTCGGATGGTTGTGAGTTTTTGGTTACGGCATGAGACTTTTTAATGCGATGACGCACAAAATCAACGGTGATGATGAACACCAGTCCGCTCAACACATAGCCCAACACATGCACAAACATGCTTTCGGTCGAGAACCAGTCGAGAAATACCGTGGTAAACAGCAATGACAGATAGGCCAGTACCAGGATAAAATGTTCGAACCAACGGAATTGATTATCTTCACATCCCAAAGCTCTTTTCTGGGTAAACATGTGCACAAATAATTCACCCAACAATTTCACATACTTCACAAACGACACCTTGATTCCTGGTTTCAGGATGGTAAAATACCACATTCTCGCGATATTGGGTAGTAAAATTACCACCCCTACCGTACCAATAGCAACCATTTCGAATAAATGTCCGACTTCCATCAAATACTCCAGATTAAACTGATAATGCATCGCGTAAAACAAGACACCAGCCAATGTCAGCACAAATGCCACCAAACTTAGCGGTAAGGATTTGTAAAGCAATCCTGATAAGCCGGTCCAATCGTATTTAGAAGTCAGATAACGGCGAAGCGACATCATCAATTCTCCCGGATTGGCTTCCTGCGGACAATAAGTAGAACATTCGCCACAATAATAACATTGCCAGGGCTTGAGTGATGCTTTTATTTCATCTTCCAGTCCCAGTGCACTAAGACGTACCATTTCGCGAGGAAAAGAATTATCTTCGGTCGACAAGGAACAAACGGCTGTACAGTTTCCGCAATTATAACAGGCATTAAAATCAAATGCCCCAAACTTTTTCAATTCTTTTCCAAAAGCTGGATTTATCTTTGCCATTATTTGTTCAGTTTATAGGTGTAATACTCATCCATATCATCTACCTCACCGGTCTTGACTATTCCATATTTAACCAACGACATCAGGTAATAAACTACCTCGTGCGATGGCATTTCAAGTTTCTCTGTCAGTTGTTTGACCGTCAAATCTTCTTCTTTCAATGCTTCCAGTATTTTCCTTTTGACTTCATTGAAACTTTTCAGATTATCTTTGGCCTGCACAGGTATTCCACCCAGTTTCTCACGCAGGTATTTGGCTGTTTTTCCTTTTTCTACTTCCATGATATATTAAGCTAACGCATCGATCATACTCACAATTTCAGCACTCGAACAGGCAATTAGGTTAACTGCATCGGGTTCACATACAGGAGCACACATGCCGCAACCTTTACAAACTGTATTGTTAATTTCTGCAATTGTTTTACCGTTTTTTTCTACTTTCAGAATGGCGTCGAACGGACAAGCCTCTTCACAGGCACCACACCAGGAACATGTATCAGGATCAATCGTCGCAACCAGGGGATCAGTTTCCAGTTCTCCTTTGCTCAAAATGGAAAATGCTTTTGTCGAAGCTGATAGCGCTGAATTCACTGTCTCTGCAATGTTTTTCGGCCCTTGACACGCTCCCGCGATCGTAACACCATCAATTACAGTCTCAACGGGACGTAATTTCATGTGCACTTCATTGTAGAATTTGTCCCGGCCTTTGGGTAATTTGAACAAGGAACCAACTGAGTTATTGGCCCGTGGAACCATACCCGTAACCAATACCACCAAATCAGCTTCCACTTCTATTTCTTTTCCGTTGGTCAAAATATCGTTTATTTTCACGATTGTTTTTTTGCTTTCAGTCGTAACAGTTGGTAGTGCATCTTCATACGATTGCAGATAAATATCCCCTGCACGCAACGATTCAGCATATAACACTTCCTGTTTCCCATAGGTCCGCAACCCCCGATTGAAGTGAAAGTTATTGATGTCCTTAAACTTACTCTTTGCTGTTACAGCAGCGTGAATGGTTGACGTACAACAGTTCCGGGAACAATAGGTATTTTCGCCATCCGTCTGGCGACTGCCAACACAATAGATATACGCGATGTTTTGGATTTTTTTACCTTTATACTCAAGCTCATCAACCTGTGTATCAATCAATCTTTTAAATTGAGGCAAGGTGATTACGCGCTCTGAAGTTGCATAACCGAATTCTCCGTATGCCGGCGTATAGGAATCAAAACCAGTAGCCATCATGACAGAACCGACTTTCAATTCAATAATATCTTCCTGTTGTGTAAAATCTACGGCAGCACAAACCTTTTCACATGCACCGCATTGCGTACAGTTACGTATATCAATAACCGGTAACTGCGGATATTCACTCGGGTAGTTTTTATAAATTGCTTTCCGTCTTGTCAACCTGAAATTAAATTCATCAGGAACTTCTACCGGACAAACATCAATTGCCCGTTTCAAGTCTTCCGGATGACAATATCCTTTGACATAACGGGGGATTTGTTTGATTTTCAGCGTAATATTACCAACGCTGCCTTTATTTTCAATTACTTCACTATTTGTATATAAGGTAATGTTTTCATGTTTGATTACCTCATTGTACAGACGTTTCACCATTTCTTTTCCGGTTTCCGTGGTCGTCGACAAGGAATCCCATTGCGCTACACGTCCTCCGACAAAAGCTTCCTTTTCTATCAACACCACCTCACATGCTTTGTCTGCCAACGAAATGGCAGCTTTCATGCCAGCAACTCCAGCACCAATCACTGCAACAGATTTTACTGCTTTCACCTTGTTGGTCTCCAGAGCATCAGCATAACGCGATTTGGCAATGGCTGCTTTAACCAAATGAATGGCCTTTTCAGTTGCGCCCGTTTTATTGTCGGAGTGTGCCCAGGATGCTTGTTCTCGAATATTGGCATGTACATAGGTATATTTATTCAAATCAGCCCGTTCGGAAACATTCCTGAAAGTGAGCAAATGTAATTTGGGTGAACAGGATGCCACCACTACCCCATCCAGGTTATGAGCTTTAATATCGTCCACCATGTCTCTCTGGTTCGAGTCGGAACAAGCAAACATGGTTGTTTTGGCCAGAAATACGATTTCATCACCTTCAACCGCCTGACGAACCTTTTCTACATCAACATAATCGGATATATTACCTCCACAATGGCAAATATAGACTCCTATTTTTTTCTTATTCATGTTCATGCGTGTTGAATTAAGTAACTGATTGCTTCTGAAGAGGCTGAACCTGCTGATAATATGGCATCAGGAATATCCATGGGCCCGGTTGCAGTTCCAGCTACAAAAACTCCTTCGATGCTGGTTTTGGAGGGGCTGGCAAGCATATCGGTCTGTTCGACATAGTTAAACTGATCCAATTCAAGTTTTTCTTGCTCAAAAAACTTGTCAACACCTGTATTGGGAAGCACTCCTGTCGATAATACTACCATATCATGTTCTGCTTCTTGTACTTTCCCCAGGTTGATGTCTTCGTAACGGAGCACCAGATTCCCATTTTCTTTTTCAGAGATTTTCCCGATTTTCCCTTTTATAAAGTTTACCCCCATGCCTTTGGCCTGTTGATAAAACTCTTCGAAACCTTTTCCAAATGAACGGATGTTAATGTAATAAATGGTCACATCAGCCATCGGAAGCGCTCCCATCAGTAATTGCGCCTGTTTGATAGAATACATGCAGCATATTTGGGAACATATCGGATTACCTACTGTGGCATCGCGCGAACCTACACACAACACATAGGCAATTTTATCAGGCACCTTACCATCTCCCGGACGAAGGATGGTATTAAACGGACGAGTCGGGGCAAGCTGACGCTCCATTTGCAAAGCTGTAATCACATTTTTATATTGACCATATCCGTAACGGGGCATTTTCTTCGGGTCGAACATGTCAAAACCGGTAGCGATAACAACTGTTTTTACATGTAGTTCCATGACTTCCGGCTCCATGGTAAAGTCGATGCAGTTAGTCGGACAGACCCGTTCGCAGGCACCGCAAAGCGTACAGTTATCGATATCAATGGCAGCAGCTTTGGGACTGGCAATACTAAATGGAATAAAAGCAGCTTTTCTTCCCACCAGTCCGAATTGGTACTGATCACGCACACTCACCGGACAGGCTTGTTCGCATAACTGGCAAGCTGTACAATCTTCAATGTGAACATAACGCGGTTTTTTAGTGACATTGGCTACAAATTCCTGATCACTAATCTTGCGGATATGACTAACCTCACTTCCAGTGAAAATAGTAATATTCGGATGACGCGATATCTCAGAGATCTTGGGCGTGGTAATACAGGCAGCGCAATCGAGTGTCGGGAAAACCTTACTCAACATGATCATTTTTCCACCAACCGATAATTCTTTATCTACCAATAACACCTTATAACCAGTGCTTGCCAGATTCATGGCTGTTTCGCCACCAGCAATGCCGGCACCTATTACCAGTGCATCGTAACTTATGTTTTTTATCGGATTATCCATCAGGATGTAATGATTTTAGTAAATACTCATTGAAACTGCGCATCTGTTTCACAAAGGATTCGCTGCATACAGAACATATAGCAGCCATACGTAAACGGGCAGGCTCAATATTTTTCTCTTTCATCAGGTTGTGCGTTTTCGCTACCAAATTCCCTGTCTTTTCGGTGCATGATTCTCCATATACGCAATCACTTCCATCGGCAGCAATGAAAACACCATCAAAGCCTTTTTCGTAAGCATATAAAATCCAGGAAGGTTTGATGCCACTCGAACATGGAACCGCGATGGTGTAAACTGTTGGAGGATAGTGCAATTTTAGCAATCCTGCCATATCAATGGCAGGATCGGAAATCTTCTCTGTTGAAAAGACCAGAATTTTGGCACTCTTTTTATTGAGTTCTCCCATAACAGTTGCTTATTTTTTCTTCATGTAAACTTTGAAGTATCCATTTTCTTCTACTGCACCCAGGTATTCATGGCCTTGTTTTCCACACCATTTCGGGATGTCAACTTTAGTTCCTTCATCGGCTGAAAGAATTTCCATAACATCTCCTGCACCAATACTGCCAATATGTTTTTTTGCTTCCAAAAGTGGTCCCGGACAAGCTGTTCCTCTGGCGTCAATGCTTCTCGCTACTACTACTGATTTTAATTCTTCTGCTGTCATAATGATAATTTTATATGATTTACTTAAATAAAAAGCTGTATCGAACTTTCGCCTGCATCCGCTACAAATGTAGCGGCACCTGCATAACTCAGGTTTGGATAATCAATCATTTCTTCTTTTTTGAAGCCCATGAGTCCCATCGACATTTCACAGATGATGATTTCAATGCCCAATTCACCTGCTTCTGTGAACATCTGCTCCAGCGACATTACGTTTTGTTTTTCCATCAACATCTTGATCATTTTCGGACCCATGCCTCCCATATTCATTTTTGAAAGAGCAAGCTTGTTCTTTCCTTTTGGAAGCATCAAACCAAACATCTTGGAAATAAAATCTTTTCCTTTCGGACTTTTCTTTGGATCACGCAACGCAGCTAACGACCAGAAAGAAAAGAATAGTTTCACCTGCGTATCCATGGCTGCTGCTGCAATAGAGATAACCATCGCTGCCAACACCTTATCCAGGTCACCGGAGACTATGGCAATGGACAACTGATCTTTCCTGCCATTTTCAAGTTTTTCAATTTTTTGTTTCAGCTCCTCAACTTGTAATTGTAAGTGCTGAACATCCGGTTTCTGATTGTTTTCCATGCTTATTGAAGTTTAAATAAATTGAATTAATGAATTATTTCTGCAAATGTATGCAACATGATTGATTGCCTCTCTAATATTGTATGTGAATGAATACATATAATTTTGTGATGTTAATCACATTTCATATATTTGACAAAATTTTGGATGTATGGAAAAAGATTGCAAGCTATGTCCTTTTGTTTCTCCGGCGATAGAAAGACTGAACGACTGTCAGATGCAGCAACTGACAGAAAATCATATCGTGGTGAGTTTTAAAAAAGGGGACCCAATTATCAAGCAGGGAACCTATTCAACCAATGTTATTTTTCTTCGGAAAGGATTGGTTAAGGTTCACATTACCGGTCCATACAGTGAGCAAATCGTTAAAATATCCAAGGCTCCGCAATACCTCGGACTACCTACCACTTTTGGGGATGCAGTCAACCAGTATTCAATAACAGCGTTAGAAAATTGCGAATTATGTTTTATCGACATGACTACGTTCAGAAACCTACTGAAGGAGAGTGAGCATTTCTCCTATGAAATTATCCAATCCTTGTGTCGCTACGAAATTGAATCATTCAGGAGGTGTGCAAATCGCACACAGAAACTAACACGCGGAAATCTGGCAGATGTCTTACTTGACTTCGCCAATAATTTTTATCAATCTGATAGTTTCACCTTACCCATTTCCCAAACTGAAATTGGAAATCTCATTGACACAGGCAGGGAAAGCGTGAGCAGAATTTTGTCCGAATTTGAGAAAGATGGCATCATCAAAACAAATGGCAAACAGTTAGACATCATCAACAAAAAATCACTTGAACTCATCAGTTTGAATGGTTGATTGGAATTGCAACAATTTTCAAATGAATATTTTCCAGCGAACAGAATTATTACTCGGTAAAAATCATATCGAGAAGGCATCACAAACAAAAATCATCCTTTTTGGCATCGGCGGTGTAGGCAGCTGGTGTGCAGAAGCATTGATTCGTTCGGGCATCGGGCATCTGACGATGGTCGATTCGGATGTAGTGAGTATTACCAACATCAACCGGCAATTGCCTGCCACAACAAAAACGGTTGGAAAACCCAAAATTGAGGTATTAAAAGAAAGATTATCAGAAATCAATTCTGATGCCAACATTATCGGATTGCAGGAAATTTACAGTCCGGAAACCTGCGAATCATTTGCACTTAACACCTACGATTTCATCATCGATGCCATCGACAGTCTATCGAATAAAGTCCACCTGATACAACAAGCAACCAGAACAAATGCGGTTTTCTTTTCTTCCATGGGCGCAGCCCTCAAAACAGACCCAACCCGAATCAAAGTGACTGAATTCTGGAAAGTAAATGGTTGTCCGCTTGCTGCTGCCCTGCGCAGTCGCATCCGCAAGCTGGGCGGCACCGGCAAAAAATTTCTTTGTGTGTACAGCGATGAAATCTTCCCAAACCAAGGTGAAGATCCTGATAGTAAAGGCAAAATGGATTCAATAATGGGAGAAGATGCCAGTTCAGCATCAAACAACAAATCGCAAAAACCTATTATGACCGGTCAAAACTGGGACAGCAAAAAAGCCAGCATTAATGGAACAGTGAGCTACATGCCGGCGATGTTTGGGATGACCATCGCGGGGTTGGTGACGCGGGAATTAATGAAATAGCCTGATTTTAGTGGAGATTGCCACGTCGCTTTGCTCCTCGCAATGACGATTAATCCAGCACCTCAAGCTTAGCAAACTTCAACAACAGCGATTTCACGCCTTTTTCGCCAAAATCGATGTCGGCTTTTTCGTTGGCGCCGGTCATGCTGACCGACAGCACCTTCCCGATGCCGAACAATTGATGCTTTACAAACTTACCAACAGGTATGGTTGGCGTAAAGTTTTCATCAGAAACTGCATGTCCTCCTGGTCGGATTTTGGTTAATTTCTTTGGTGATGGAGGTGGCATCGAAGGCATTTCCGGTTGCTGATAACTTTGTTTTGGAGTATAAGTCCGTTGCGCCCGGTGTCCGAAATTCCGGAAACCTCCCTTGAAATCATCATCATCATCAAAAAATGAGGATTTACTTTTTACCTGATAATCAGCAGGATGATCGAGGTAAGCCGGATCAATATCCTTGATAAAACGGCTCGGATTGGCAAAGTTTACCTGTCCGTTTTTGAAGCGTGACTTGGCATAGGTAATAAAACAACGTTCTTCAGCCCGGGTGATGGCTACATAAAACAACCTGCGTTCCTCTTCCAATTCCCTGGCGCTGTCCATCGCGAAAGTCGATGGAAACAATTCTTCTTCCATGCCGACGACAAACACCACTTTGAATTCAAGTCCTTTAGCGGCATGAACCGTCATCATTGTAACTTTATCTTCATCCGCATTTTTATCTGTATCCTGATCGGTAAGCAAAGAAACCTCCGCCAGAAAATCGACCAACAGCGAAGACTCATTATTATTGGTTTTTAGCTCGCAGAATTCATGGATGGCATTCAGCAATTCCTGCACATTCTCCCTTCTGCTCATGCTTTCAGGAGAATTATCGGTATAAGTATCGCTGATGATGCCGGTTGTTTTGATAATCGTATCCACCAACTGATAGGCATCTAACACTTCCCGCTGTTCGGCAAATACCCGGATCATCTCCCTGAATTTGGTCAGCTTGGTCGCAGTTCCTGCATTTACCGACAAATTATATTTAAGGATATCGCCCATCACTTCCCAGGCGGTAACTCCATGCAACAAGGCACATTCCAGCACTTTGTTCACCGTAGTATCCCCTATTCCCCGGGCAGGTGTGTTGATGATGCGTTTCAGCGCTTCTTCATCCGAAGGATTACAGACCAACCGGCAATACGCGATTACATCCTTGATTTCCTTACGCTGATAGAAAGACAAGCCACCGTAAATCCGGTAAGGAATCAGGCTTTTACGGAGTTGATCTTCCAATACCCGTGATTGGGCGTTGGTACGATATAACACCGCTATTTGCTGGTAAAGATAGTTCTCAGATTCTTTCAGGTCTTTAATATATTCCGCAACAACTGCACCTTCCTCAAAATCAGAATACAGCTGCATGACCTTAATTTTCTCCCCTTCTGCCTTTTCTGAATAAACGGTTTTGGGAATGCGGTGCTCGTTTTTATCAATCAGACTGTTCGCGGCATTCACGATGGTCTGCGTGGAACGGTAGTTACGCTCCAGCTTGAAGACCTGCGTCGATTGATAATTATTTTTAAACTGCAGGATGTTGTCGATATTCGCTCCCCGGAAGGAATAAATGCTCTGTGCATCGTCGCCCACCACGCAAATTCGTTCGTGTTGTTCCGACAGTTTTTTGATTATCAGGTATTGTGCATAGTTGGTATCCTGATATTCATCTACTAAAATATAGTTGAAATGCTCCCGGTATTTTTGCAGTACCTCCGGAAAATCACGAAATAATATATTCGTTTGCAACAGCAAATCGTCAAAATCCATAGCATCAGCCTGTTTGCATTTTTCTGTATAGATTTTATACACCTCATGCAAACGCGGTACCCTGGCATGCATATCCGAACGAACCATATCCGCATTTCCGGCATAAGCGCCGGGGGTAATCAGGTTATTTTTGGCTGACGAAATACGACTGTGCACAAAACCGGGCCTATAAATCTTTTCATCCAGCTTCATGCCCTTAATGATAGACTTAATCAACGAACTGGAATCCGAAGAATCGTAAATCGTAAAGTTTTTCGTGAAACCGAGTTTATCCGCTTCTGCCCTTAAAATCCGGGAGAAAACCGAGTGAAAAGTCCCCATCCACAAATAACGGGCAATGCGCTCTCCCACCAGTTCGGCTATCCTGTTCTTCATTTCGCGGGCGGCTTTGTTGGTGAATGTCAGGGCAAGTATAGAAGAAGGCGCCAGTCCTTTTTTGAGTAAATAAGCTATTTTGTAGGTCAGCACGCGCGTTTTACCCGACCCGGCACCCGCGATGATAAGCGATGCTCCGTCGGAAAACTCCACGGCTTTGCGCTGACTCTCGTTTAGTTCGTCTAAAAACTTCATGTAAAGAGAAATAAATGCTGATAATAGTGGACAAAAGTACAAATAAAACAGGAGCTGTCAGCATGAAATTTCCGGAATTTATGAACACTGCAAGCCAAATAAAAACATCAGCTGATAAAAAAAGTGAAAAACGGAGGTCAGGTTGAACAAAGCTATTACTTTCGCCATTTGAATTACACGTTGAAAAATTAGTTTATGAAAATACATCTGCTTCATTTATTCATACTTATATCTGTTTCGGTTTTTGCAGTACAAAAACATACCATCAGCGGAACGGTTTCTGATGCTTCATCGGGTGAAAGTCTGATCGGGGCAACAATCCTTATTGATGAAATACCAGGGACCGGCGCTTCCACCAACGCCTATGGATATTTTTCCCTGACACTCAACGACAGCCAATATACATTGATTGTTTCATACCTGGGCTACAAATCTATCATCCAGACAATAAACATCAAAGAAAACAGGATGATAAACTTCAAACTGGAGCCTGACACCCGACAATTAGACGAGGTAGAAGTGACTGCACGTCGAACCAACGACAACATCCTTTCGACTGAAATCGGGGTTGAAAGGGTGCAAGTGAAAGAAATTGCCAAAGTTCCGGTGATTTTTGGAGAAGCCGACATCCTGAAAACCCTGAAACTGACTCCGGGCATCAAATCGGTTGGTGAAGCCAGTGGCGGATTTTATGTACGTGGCGGCAACAGCTCACAGAATCTGATTTTGTTGGATGAAGCGACTGTTTACAATGCCGATCACCTGCTGGGTTTTTTCTCTACTTTCAACAGCGATGCCATCAAAGATATACAGATATTTAAAGGCACCGCTCCTGCTGAATACGGCGGTAGAATTTCTTCGGTGCTGGATGTAAAAATGAATGATGGCAATAACCAAACGCACCATATTGGTGGCGGTATCGGTTTGATTTCCTCGCGCCTGAACCTGGAAGGGCCTATAGTAAAAGAAAAAGGCTCCTATCTTGTAACTGCACGCAGAACCTATGCGGATTTGTTTCTGAAACTTTCTCCCGATGAATTAATCAATAATAACCAGCTGTATTTCTACGATCTCAACCTGAAAGTAAACTACCGGATAGATGAAAGAAACCGCATTTTCTTATCGGGTTATTTTGGTCGCGATGTATTTGAATTTCAGGAAAGATTCGGTTTAGACTGGGGTAACATCACCGGCACACTCCGGTGGAATCATTTGTGGAATGCCAAATTATTCAGTAACACTTCCATCATTTATTCGAATTACGACTATAAGGTAAATATACTGCAGGACGCAGGATTTAGTCTGACATCCATCATCAAAAACTGGAACTTCAAACATGAATTTCAGTATTATCCTGATAGTAAAAACACCCTGACCTTCGGTGTAAACTCCATTTACCACACCATCATTCCCGGACAACTCGACACCACGGAAGATTCGGATTTTACACCAACCCGCCTACAGGAAAAATTCGCTGTCGATAATGGCGTTTATATCAGCAACACCTGGAAACCGACTTATAACCTCAATATCAATTATGGATTGAGATTTTCTGCTTATCATTTATTTGGTCCCGGTGATTTTTATACCTACAGGGACGGAGCCATAACGGATACTACAACTTACGCAAAAAATCAGATCGTTAAATCCTATTATCAAATTGAGCCCCGACTGAACATCGCCTATATTTTTGATGAAAGAAATTCAGTCAAAGCAAGTTTTACCAGGAATACGCAAAACCTGCATTTGATTTCGAATGCCACTTCTACTCTGCCGACAGACATCTGGTTATCATCGAGTAACAACGTAAAACCGGAAATCGGCGACCAGTTTTCGTTGGGTTATTTCACCAATTTCAAAGAGGATATGTATCAGTTGAGTACTGAAATATATTACCGTTGGATGCAAAACCAGATCGATTTGAAGAATGGCGCCGATATCAACGCGAACGAACACATTGAAGGCGAACTGCTTTTCGGTGTGGGAAGGGCTTATGGAGCGGAGGTTTTGCTCCGTAAGAAAAAAGGCAAACTAACTGGATGGATTGGTTATACCTGGTCAAGGACAGAAAGGCTGATTGATGGCATCAACAATGGCAACTGGTACCCGGCCAGACAGGACATAACCCATGATGTATCAGTTGTCGGCATTTACGACATCAACAAGAAATGGTCGGTCTCAGCTACCTGGGTTTACAACACCGGAAATGCAGTCACCTTCCCGAGTGGCAAATACCTCGTCAACGGTAACGTGCGCTATTATTACACCGAACGCAACGGCTACAGGATGCCCGATTATCACCGGCTTGATTTAGGAGCGACACGCATACTCAAGAAAACCAGTAAATATGAAAGCAGCCTGAACTTCTCAGTTTATAATGCTTATGGTCAGAAAAATCCATTTACCATTGATTTCGAACCTGATGAAAGCAATCCGGAAGTTATCAACGCGGTAAAAACCTATTTATTTACTTATGTTCCATCGATAACCTATAATTTTAGATTTTAATATGCTGTTAAAAATTAAAACATATAGCAAACTGATTATTCTCATGGCAGCTATGATATCAGCATCCTGTTCTGAAATCATCGAGATCAACATCAACGACTCTCATCCTCAAGTGGTTGTAGAAGCAAGTATCGGGAGAGGTGAACCAGCAGTGGTCGTATTAACGCGTTCGGTAAATCTGTATCATACCGGATCATTTCCTCCGGTAAGCGGTGCAGTCATTACTATATCAGATACAGAAGGCAACAGCGAGATTTTAACCGAAATAAATCCAGGCATTTATATTTCTGTTAATTTGAAAGGAAAATCGGGTCATACCTATTTTCTAAACGTTGAAAATGAAGCAGAAACAATTTCATCGTCCGGCAGGATTCCGGAACATGTTCCCGTTGATAGCTTTCGTGTTGTAAATTCCATCTATCCGGGTGGTGGCCCGGCGGTTTTACCCAATCAAACGGCCGACTTCTATGAAGTTTATGTTACCTATACCGATCCGGTAGACAAACAAAACTACTACCGGATAGTTTTAACAGTAAACGGCAAAATTTCAGGAAACAATTACGTATATGACGATCGGCTGACAAACGGCAACCAGGTCGAGAATCTGCTGGTGGTATATAATCCGGAGTTGAAATCCGGAGACAGCATTTCAGTGGAGGTACAATGCATCAGCAAATCTGTGTATGAATACTTCAAAAGCATGGGTGGCTCTTCCGGGGGACCGGGAAGTTCATCAAGTCCAGCCAATCCCTACACCAATTTAAAAGGAGCAACACTCGGGTTCTTCAATCCTCATACAGTTGAACGACTTCATTATATTATTCCATAATCCACAGGACGTTTAGTCACTGTTTTTATCTCAAAAAAATATTGTAGCTTTGCATTCTCAAAAAAACAAAATTAATATGCAGAAATTAAGTCGCTGGATACTGCGCATTGCCGGTTGGAAAATGATACTGACCACCGAAGAACCACCAAAAAGTATCGTTTGTGTTGCACCTCATACAAGTAATTGGGATTTTATCATCGGAAAATTATCCTATTGGGCTGCGAACCGCAAATCATCATTTTTAATTAAAAAATCCTGGTTTATTTTTCCTTTCAATTACATGTTTCATTCGATGGGAGGAGTTCCGGTCGATCGCAGCAAAGCAAGTTCTGTAACCGAACAAATGGCAAAAGAATTTGATAAAAGGACACATTTTCACCTGGCCATTACGCCGGAAGGAACCAGAAGTCTACGTAAAAAATGGAAAATGGGGTTTTATCACATTGCCATGAAAGCCGGGGTACCCATTGAACTTGCCTATATTGATTACAAGAAAAAAGAGATGGGTGTAAAAGAAGTTTTCATGCCTACGGGTGATGAGACTGCTGATATGTTGCACATCAGAGAGTATTATAAGAATGTAACCCCCCGGTTTCCGGAGAAATTTCATAAAAATTTCTAACTTTACTTTGATAGCGAATAGTGGTTAGTGGATAGTGGTTAGTGGTTAATTTAAAGACTAATGTGGTTTAAGAGTTTAAAAATTTAAGAGAGTGGAAAGACATTAGACCTGATTTTTTAACTTCTAAATAAACATATAACAATAAAAATAAGCTTTCATTTTATTTATGAAGATTGATTACCGGAAAATAGGTCTCAGCAAGCTGGATATTTACATCATCAGGAAGTTTCTTGGTACGTTTTTCTTTTCTATCATTCTGATTTTAAGCATCGCGGTCATTTTCGACCTGACTGAGAAATTAGACAATTTCTTCGATAACAATGCACCATTAGAAGCCATCATATTTGACTATTACCTGAACTTTATCCCGTTCTACATGAACATGTTTACCCCCTTGTTCACTTTTATCTCGGTAATATTCTTCACCTCGAAACTTGCTTCCAACACGGAAATTATTGCCATGCTCGCCAGCGGTATCAGTTTCAGGCGCATCATGAAACCCTATTTCATTTCAGCCACCATCATCAGCATTATGTCGTTTATACTGGGAGGTTATATCATTCCGCCTTCCAATGAAAAAATGCTTGAGTTTGAAGATGCTTACATCAAGAAATTCAAAACCAATTATGCCCGTAATATCCAGATGGAAGTTGAACCCGGTGTGATTCTTTACATCGAAAGATTTGAAATAGCACAAAATAAGGGTTATCGTTTTTCTCTGGAGAAATTCGATGATAAGATCCTTACTTCCCGCTTAACAGCCGAATCAATTACCTGGGACTCATTATACCAATGGAAAATTACCGATTATCTGTTGCGGAATTTTGACGGCATGCGCGAAAGCATTGTCAAAGGCACTACATTAGATACAACGATTATGGTTCAGCCCCGGGAATTCTTCATAACAGCCAAGGAAAGTGCTCAACTGAACAACACCAAACTGAAGGAACACCTTGACCGGCTTAAGAACAGAGGAATAGGAAGCACTCAGGCGTTTGAAGATGAATATTACAAACGATTCTCCATGCCGTTGGCAGCTTTCATCATGACATTGATGGGCGTTTCATTGGCGTCCAGAAAAGTAAGAGGAGGTATCGGACTTCATTTGGGCATCGGACTGGCATTGAGTTCAATATACATTTTGTTTTCTACTTTATCAACCTCATTTTCAGTAAGTGGCGCCATGTCGCCATTTCTGGCTGTGTGGTTGCCTAATTTTCTTTTTCTGGGAATAGGGGCCTATCTTTATCATACGGCTCCTAAATAGTTGATTTACCTTAAATTGACACAACTATGCACAAAATTCTGGTTATAAACCCGGGCTCGACTTCAACCAAAGTTGCGGTTTACGAAGACGATAAGCCTTTGATTTCCTGTGCAATTAAACATCCGGCCAAATTATTGCATGCTTATAAACATGTGATTGAGCAGTATGAGTTCCGGTTAGAGCACATCCTCAACTATCTCGCGGAAGAAAAAGTTGACCTGAATAGTATTCACGCAGTTGTCGGACGGGGTGGCTTCCTTCGCCCTTTGCCTTCCGGTATTTACGCAGTTAATGAAACTATGTTAAACGACCTGCGACAGTGTCTGAACGGAGAACATGCCAGCAACCTGGGTGCGGTGTTGGCAAATGAGTTTGCATCCAGGATTTGTGATTGCCGGGCATATATCGCCGATCCGGTTGTCGTGGATGAATTGCAGGAAGTGGCCCGTATTAGTGGACTGCCACAATTTCCCAGAAGATCCGCTTTCCATGCATTGAACCATAAAGCTATTGGCAGAAAATACGCTGCAGATTGTGGTACCAAATACGACAAACTCAACCTCGTAATTGCCCATTTAGGAGGTGGCATCTCAGTAGCGGCACATAAACAGGGTCGGGTCATCGACACCAACCAGGCGCTTGATGGTTTTGGGCCTTTTTCGGCTGAACGTGCAGGCACCATGGATGCCGGGGCTTTAATCCGGGTTATCTTTGCCGGCATATACGAACAGGAAGAAATTCAGCATTTGCTTGTGGGAAAAGGAGGATTAGTCGCTCATCTTGGCACAAACGATGTCAATGCCGCCTATAAACTGGCACAAAACGGAGATTTACATGCCCGGCTTATTTTAGAAGCCATGTCTTATGGTGTTGCGAAAGAAATTGGTTCTATGCTCGCCGTACTCGAAGGCAAAGCCGACGCTGTAATTCTCACAGGCGGAATGGCTTACAACGAATTAATTGTAAACTACATAATCAGGATGATACAACCCATGTGTAAAGTCGTCGTGTATCCCGGAGAAGATGAAATGCAGGCTTTGGCAGAAGCCGGACTTCGTGTATTAAGGGGAGAAGAGTCTGTCAGACAATATTAAATGTGAGATAATCCTGTGTACATCTTTCCTGCATTCTATTTACATCAAATGAGCTATTTAACTACCAATAAATACATGAACTCAATTCAACATTCATCATGGACCTATTTCTCATTATCATTGCCGGATTACTGCTGCTGACCGGATTTGTTGGTTCTATCTTACCCATTCTACCAGGCATCCCTTTATCCTATTTGGGTATCATACTATTACATCTGTCATCAATCGTACAATTCTCCTCCCGGTTTCTAATAATCCTTGGAATTGCAGTAATTGTCGTTCAATTCCTTGACTTCATCATTCCTGTATGGGGCACAAAAAAGACAGGCGGAAGTAAAGCCGGTGTCAGGGGAAGTGTTATCGGACTTATGGCAGGTTTCTTCATAGGCCCCTGGGGAATCATCGCCGGACCTTTTGTTGGTGCACTCATCGGAGAATTACTGGTAGGTAAAACTTCACAGAAAGCTATCAAGGCAGCCTTTGGAACCTTTCTGGGTTTGCTAACAGGTACTATTCTCAAATTGGCACTTGCAGGCATAATGATATATTATTACATTGAAGCCCTGATCAAAATATAATAATTACTGCCTGACGAATATACATTTGTATTCTAAATTACTTTGATATCAACCCGAAGACATTAAATCTTAAATTCGTTGTTCTTCAGGTTGATAATAAATAAACAAACAGAAAATTATCACAAAACTTAAAAAAAATGATTGATTTAATCCACTAAATCAAGATTAACAAAAATCTCTTACGATAGTTAATTATTTTCTCCCAAATTTGAAACCTATACCACGAACACCAATTTGAAGCACAAGATTTACATTTTCAAGTTGAATTGCTGAAAATTCCGGAATATTGTTGTGCGCATAATTTACACCTAAACCCAAATAAAATGTGTTGTAGAAATTCAACCTATACAATAGATCTACATGTGAATTCTTAAAATCCTCAAACGAAGTAAATGAGTTTACCAAAGACAAATTAAGGGATGAAGACAAAAACTCATGTCTTGGTTTCAGAAAGTAATCCACACCTATCAGCAAACCCGAATGCAACACTGAATGATTGACATTTAATGTCTTTTGGGTATATGCACTTGTATTGTAACCCAAATTTAAAGCCACTGCAGGATTAAATGCATAAGAAACATACAAGTCATTCGAGTTTCCTGAATTTAAATTATTATTTGTAAAACTATTCATCGAAGCTGCATTAAAACCAAGACTAATACGGGACATTTGGTTAGCGTCCTGCGAATAAAGACTCATTGACATAGTCACAATTAATGTAATTACAATGTTTACAATCACTTTTGTTTTAAACTTTTGATTCTTCATTTTTTCGTTATTTATGTTGTTATTTATTTTGCTCCCTGCATCTTTGTCAGGATGCAGGGAAAATTTACTTATTGAAATGCTATAATTGTTGCCAAAACAGAAACAGCTGCAGCACCACCTGCCGCCCCAACCGGGCCGGGAGGTAAATATATCGGAACATTCATAATTGTTATGGTTGCACCGGAAAACCACGAAATGCTACCACCAACTGCATCTGCAGCACCTATGAAAACCCATTTCAACCAACGTGGCCATTTTAATGCGCTATTTACTAAAAATCCGGGACCGCTGACCTGATTATAATCGGTTGGCAAAACATTTTCCCAAATTTTCAAAGAGCCTTTTAACACTTCTGTTGCATTCATCAGCAATTGAATATCCTCATTCGAGGCGTTTGCATCTGCTAAAATTTCATTCTGAACTGCTGTAATCTCCGAAACTATATGCTCGTAAGATTTGAATTCTGAATGTTGCAACAATTGGTCAACACATTCCAGGTACTTTTTTGATAAATCGGAATTAGCGTAATCGCTCATGCTGACAAATTCACTGTCCAGATTAATATCCGGATTACTACCGGTAATACTACTTTTAACCTTGTTCAGTTCCGTATTATCGGGATCATCGGCATTTAACATAACCGGCGTTACTCCTGTTACCTCTTGAATTACATCAAGCATTTCGTTCAGACTCAGTTTGGTTTCCTGGTTGTTTGTACTTTTAGCTTTCTGATACTTCTTGTATTTTTCCAGCTTAAGCATCTCAATTACTAGCGAATCATGCCTGTTTGACAGTTCTTTTGATTTTGATTTAATACTTTCAATCAAAGCATAATCATTTGATTTGGCAATTTCATTCCGCTCACACGAAATAAGCGTAATTACCGAAAGAACAAATAGATAAGATATTTTTTTCATGTTGAATCTCAGTTTAAGATAATATAAATTCATTCAGCAACTATTTCCCTTTAATAAGGTTTTCGACAGATTATGCCTGCTCTGCCGTATTTTATCCGTTACTATAATACTTCGCAAACAAAATAAGCTCTTTCTCAAACTAACTGGTATCCATTGTTACTCCTCCTTTCTGGTTTTGGTCGATAAAATTTCCGTACAAAAATAGTCTACAAACAATTTGATGAGTAAGCAAAAAGTAAAAACATCAAAAACTTTATACCTTTTGAGTAGTTTATCATTATTTAGCTGGCGGAATCAGACGTGAGATAATAAACATAAAAAAATGACGGAGAAAATCTGATATTTTCTCCGTCATTAAAACCTCAGGAATTTGATAAATTACAAGATATCAATCATTCTGCTTGGTTTAGCTTTTGCTTCTTCCTTCTTGGGAATGGTTACCGTTAAAATGCCGTTGTCATATTTAGCCACAACTTTCTCACCATCGGCGATATTGGGCAATGTAAATGAACGACTGAAAGATTGATAGCTAAATTCTCTGCATGTGTAGCACTCACCCTCTTTCACTTCATTCTCCACTTGCTTTTCTGAAGAGATTGTTAACAGATCATTGTTCAGTTCAATTTTAAAGTCTTCTTTGTTGAGACCAGGTGCAGCTACTTCTACTTCAAAATTTTCTTTTCCATCTTTAATATTAACTGATGGTAAAGTTGTATTGGTAGTAGAAAAATTTCGGTTCGACCAGTCAAATAAATCATTTTCCATAAAACGGTCGAACAAAGATGGATAATTCCTTCTGAATTTTACGAGTGACATAATTAATTCCTCCATTTATTAATTAAACATGTTTGTTGACAACCGGTAAATTACAAATAAAATGCCGTTGCAAAAACAACGGCATTTTACATTATTAATCTCTGATAATCTGACATTTAGACACGTAAAACCAAGGTGTATGATGTCAATTTGTCAAAACACTGTAATAATGTCAGAAACAGATAGCAGTTTATAATTTTTCAACTCCTGTTAGAATTTATACATAAACCCAACACCCAAAATTTCTTTGAACTGTACCAAAGATTTATCTGATCCATCACTGAGGACTTGTCCATCATTATTGGTATCAAACAAAATATCGGCATCATAGATTAAATGTGTATTCAGGTTGACTGAAATGTATTTATTAACTTTAAAAACAAACAAAGTTTCCCAGCTTACGTCAATATTTTGTGGATCTTTCAGATAATTGGAAAATAAATCGACTTTGGTCGTCAATGAAAGATTCTTAAGCGCTTCACTCTTAAAATCATTTTTTGAGAAAGCCGCCCGCAGGTATCCACCAAACTCACCCTTGAACTTCTCGCCCGGTGTAACTCCAAATGCACCTATACTATTCAAATCCGGATCATTCACAATCGTAACTTTTCCGGTCAATGGAGCAAGAAATGCTGTAAAATAACTATTTGGCTTATAATCCAACCCAATTGCTGTCAACACATAAGCGGGAGCAAACAAATTTGATATTTTGGTTGTATCCTTCTTTCCTTCTGTCATCTGCGTTTTAAAGTTGAATAAAGCTGCATAATAAAGTGATTTACTTGCCTGTTGTCCGTATTTCGATAGAAAATCGAAACGGTCATCCGTCTTGATAAAATCAGCATTAGCACCTTGTTGTAAAACACCATAACCAATATCCAGCGAGTTATCCCATGACATCTTACCTTTTTTGTAGTTGGCAAACAAACTGGTCAAACCGTTAATACCAAATGAGTTTTGTCCCCCAGCAGCCCAGTTTGTTAGTGATGCCTGACTCATATTGACACCAACGACAGCGCCTTTTTTCCACCCACTTAAGGTATCTGCATCTTGCTTCCGCAGTTTTGCTTCACCCTCTGTAACCTGTCCAATCGTATAACAAGATATACCGATGAAAATCAATAAAATTGAAAATGTTCTCATAACCTTAAATTTTAAGTTAATACTCTTTTAGCTTATTGCCTATTGTACCAGTTACAATAATTGAAAATGTAAAATGTAAAAATCTGTTCAAAAATAGAAATATATTTTAAATAAAAAAATAAGGGAGACATTATTCCTCCCTTATCTCATTATTAACAGCACTACCGATAAATATCTCGATTTAAATAAAATTACTTCTGAACTGAATGTCTGGAGATAATATCCTGAATAGTCCTTTCCCATTTTTCAAGTTGCTTCAAATCCAGATTCAAATGGGAATATTCTTCGACATGATAAAACAACCAGGTAACTATTGGTTTATCTTTTTCTTTCATACTAAATTCCAGCCCGAGTTTCTCGTATGGATTAAAATTCTCATTATTACTCTTCATTTGTTTCATCTGTATCAACAGTTTACAACGGCTTACATCACTGAGCAATAAACTATCAGAGATATCCTGATCTTTTTGAGGTTTGTAGAAATATAATATACCTTTTAACTGGTCAAGTCCAATCATGACATCACCTATCATTTCCTTTTGATCAATCTTTGAATTATATTTCTCCGCCAGCTTATTTAAGGCCAGCAACATTTTCTTCTCTCTTTTCTTTGTGTTCATTGCAGGTAAAATAAAAATCAGTAAAAAAAAACCTACAACAATTAATCCTATAATTACTGAAACAGCATCCATATCTTTTAGTTGTTAAATTATAAATAAATAAGAAACAGATCACATAACAATACATGACCTCTTGCAGGACGAAGTGCCTCCCGTAAAAAATAAATTTGAACTAAAAGAAAAATGTCACCAGAAGTAGTGATAAGGAAAGATTCCATCTGCTTTACGGTATCTGATGCAGATGTTGACTAATAATTGTTTTCTTTGCAGTAAGCTGAAAACTGATTGCAGTTCCAGGTGTCTGATTGCATGAACATAACCACTGAATGGCTTAAACTGCGATGGTGCATCATGCTGTTCACCAGCAACAACATGGTTCTCGGATCTGTTTATGTGGTGGTAAAACTCCGGTACAAATTCAGAAATCACTCCCTGTTTATCCAATGCATCATATTGTCTGCCAAATGCTGAATCGGAAGCAATGAAAATGGCCATGCCTACTGTCAGACAGTAAACCATGGCCATTATATTGAGTATTAATATTCTGACCGTTTGTTTCACGGGGCAAAGTTAATCAAAATTTCTATTTTAACCTATTTCCGGAGTTCCACAGTTTGTACCTGATCCGCTCCATCGGTAGATTTTATCTTCTGATATTTTTTTTGATTTTCAATAACAATCCATGTTTTTACGAAGTCAGACTCCTGACCATTGATAGTAAGCAGGTTGTCATTCAATGTCCAGTTAAAAGGCATTTTATCCTCTCTGACAACTCCCAAAATTGTAAATGACAAATCCTTGGCACCGGTACCATCTTTACTGAAAGTAATTGTACCAATATTCTTCGCTGAGATTGCTTCCTTACCCTGGGACACTGTTTCAAAACTTTCAACATTCCAAACCCCGACTATACGTGGAGAACAAGAAGAAAAAACAGCTATAACACCCAATAACAAAATCAAATTTAAACTTGTCTTTCTCATATGAATAGAATTTTTAGTCATTCCTACTCTGATGGGTTTTCGGATTATCCCCCTTTTTGGATGTATGGTCATCATTCCTGCTTAAGAATATTTGCAAAATAAATATGCAAAGCACAAATTTATACAAAACTTTGAAATATCCAACAAAAAGCATATTTCAAATAAAAAACAAATTTTATTTATCCATTATAATCAGATGCTTGTACCAAACATTCATACTTTCAATTTTTCCTGCTATCTGCGTGTTTTTGGTTAATGTACCCGAGTAGTTATATCCGGCATTAAGAAACGTTTTATTCATGGAAAGTTCATGTAACCGGGCAATAGTGAAGAGGGCTATATAACCCAGATTATACAAGTCTTTTTCCATATGATCAAGCATAACAAGTGCAAGTCTCTTTCCTCTGAAAGCAGGTAAAACAGCAAAGTCTGTCATTTCAGCACTTTGATGCCTCTCATCACACTCAGCAGAACTAACTGCAATCAGTTCGTTCTTTTGAAATATGCCGTAGTATCGGGTTCCTTCCTGCATCGTTTGTATAAGATACTGAGAGTCAAAAACCGGAAAGGGATAAGTTTTAAAGACACATTTAAAGATTGAGGTTATTTCTTCAGCATGGTTTTCGTTCAACAATCTTACCTTGTATAAAGTTTTTGGTGGTTTTATCTGTTTTATATCCTTTCCTATTGCCTTTATAAGCATTTCCTGAAATAACCGGAGTGCTTCTTTTTCCGGCAAACGCCTTTCATCATCAAAATACTTAGCCATAAAAAAAGCATCCTCCTGCCCATTATAGTAGCCTGGCACAAAAGCCTCCATGGTATAACCTGACTGGCAAAACAACGGATTAAATTTCGATCTTACTTTCACAAATATCTTTGTAAGCCCGTATGATGCTGATATTTTATCCAGATAATCTGTAATTACCGGTAAATCATCAGCATGTAAAGAAATGAGATATACTCTTTTACCATCCGGATTGATAGCAATACGCGATTTTAAATTATCTATTTCAATCATCATGCTTCATCCAATTCGTTAGAACCCTGACGTCGTTCGTAACGTTCGTTATTTTGTGGCACTAATGAAATCGTATCATCATAGTCTGCCAGTAACTTCTCAATACCGATTGCGTCCATCTCCTCCCCTTCATTTAGCTTCAGTTCCAGATTGCAGTTCTTACAATCTCTGTCACAGAGTGTTTGTTCGTATTTATCAGGTTCCTGATAAGAAGTAATAACTCCTTCATAGTTTCTCAGAATCACTTTATTGGTACTCCATGAAATGATATAATTGGGCATTACCGGAATCTTACCTCCTCCACCAGGAGCATCAACAACATAGGTTGGCACAGAAAATCCACTGGTATGCCCGATTAAACTTTCCATGATTTCTATTCCCTTGCCAACAGGTGTTCTGAAATGAGACAATCCTTCTGACAAATCGCACTGATATAAGTAATACGGTCGTACCCTATTCATCACCAATTTATGAACTAACTCCTTCATCACACGTGGACAGTCATTCACATCAGCAAGTAACACAGACTGATTCCCCAGCGGAATACCAGCATCTGCAAGTTTTGCAAGTGCCTCTTTTGCTGAAGCGGTGACTTCTCTTGGATGATTAAAATGAGTATTTATCCAAACCGGGTGGTGTTTTTTTAACATGTTTACCAAATTGTCTGTCATACGATAGGGTAAAACAACCGGCGTCCTGGTTCCGATTCGGATTATTTGCACATGAGGAATTGATCGTAGTTCCGTGAGAATCCAGTCGAGGTAATTATCTGATAATAAAAACGGATCTCCTCCGGATAACAATACATCTCTAACCTGTGGCGTATTTCGTATATATTCAATTCCCTGTCGTATCTGGCTCTTGTCTGGTATAGAATCCACATCACCCACTTTTCTTTTTCGTGTACAGTGACGACAATACATAGCACACACATTACTAACCAAGAACAATACCCTATCCGGGTATCTATGTGTTATTCCCGGAACCGGACTGTCATGATCTTCCGACAGAGGATCTCCCATTTCACTGGTAGATATAATCAATTCTCTTTCATCCAGAAAGGATTGTTTAAAAACCGGATCGTGTTTATAATTGTCTTTCTTGATTAATGACAGATAATAGGGTGTGATAGAAAGTGGAAACTTATCTTGTGTAATTTTTAAGGATTTTCTTTCTTCTGCTGAAAACTTAATGCCTGTGAGATGTTCAAATGACTCTATACTTCTGACTGCATTTTTGACTTGCCATTTCCAATCCTTCCATTTACTTATATCTGATTCTACTTCAATTTTCTTTAAAATCTTCTCCTGATGTTTCGTATAAATTTGCTCCATTAATTACTTGTTTTTCCTTTCATTTTTACACTATTTCCCCTTTCAACAGGGATTTCGGTTTCATTTGGCTTAGCATAATGTATCACCCTTTGCGGAAATGGAATTTCAATGCCTTCATTATCAAATGCAATTTTGAGGCGCTTACGAAATTCGCCGGCAACCTCCCATTGTTTGAGCACCTTGGTGTCACCAAGCATTTTAATTTCAATTGCTGAATCAGCAAAATTATCGACTCTGACAAATTGAATAGGTTTCAATATAGAATCTTTAAACAGCGGATCATTTGCTAATTCGTCTCCTACTTTATTTACGACCTTTATGACATGTTCCAGGTTTGAACTATAGGATATACGCAAATTTATATTTACCCTTGCAAAATCCTTGGTAAGATTGGAAACCATTTTAATCTCACCGTGAGGAATGTGATGTACAGTTCCATTCAAATCACGTAAGGTTGTCTTTCTTAACGTAATGTTTTCAACCGATCCCCCAATATCATTTACATTAATCACATCACCAATTCTGTACTGGTTCTCCATGATGATAAACAAGCCGGTAATGATGTCTCTAATCAGATACTGTCCCCCAAAACCAAAAGCCAGTCCGACTATCCCGGCCGCAGCGATCATCGGACCTATTTCTATACCGAGTTCTTCCAAAATCATCATACCTGCAATGAGTATGATAACAGTTTGCAAGGTTACGGTAAATAAACTAATCAGGGTGTTTTCACGTTTCTCTTCAGCTTCTTTCGACTGGTAGTCTTCACTCCTGACAGCTATTCTTACTGCACGGACAATGACACCGTGAATAATCCGCTTTAACACATAAGCTATAGCTGCAATTAATACAATCTTAACTCCATGGGACAATAACCACGGAACAATGGCTTCAGACCAGCTTAAAAATTTCTCTTTCATAATAATCTTATTGGAATGTTTGTTAATATTTTTTGAATATATACACTTTTATTGTCCGATATTTATTCACTGCACTGCCAAATATAACAATCAAATAGCAACCAAACAAATTAAATTATACTCAATTACAACTGATAATCAATCTGATTTAACAAGCAAACACCTGAAACACCTGACATAAAGCTTTATTTCACAGTCAGTAGAGATGCCTTAATGCACATGAAAACTAAAGGAAGAAAGTATAAAAAGCGAAAAAAAACAATATACTTTTTTAACATACAAAACTGTTTATATTGATTTTGACCTGATTTCATTAATCAGCATAATGCCACTGCCTTGTAGGCTATTAAAATATGATTTAGAACCAGGTTTACGTCAAGCCGTATCGTTATCTGCTAAACAAAATACCGAGTTGAAAAGTTGGATTATAAAAAGGTTTATTTTGAAATTCTCCCATCAGACAAAGGGTTTGCGCTGTAATGTAAATTCTTTTTGTGATGGCATAATCAACACTCAGAATGGGTGAATAGACTATCGTTGAGGCCTTATATAAATTGGCATTGGATAAATAATTTCCAGTTTGATTTTCAATGTGCAAATTGCGAAATGCGCCCATACCGGCAAATGCAGAAGCGGTATAACGAAACTTACCAGATTTATGGCTGAATCCGAAAAAAGGCCCACCATATCCCAAATTTATATAGGAATTGTCGGATCCAGTTGTTTTATAGTGTGTTTTCTGACTTCCACCATAAATACCGGCTGTAAAACAGCGACCGAAATACATTCGCAGAATGCCACCGATGGATGAACTCATATCCCGGATATCCTGATGATCATTACCCGTGATGGTGTAACCGGGTTGCAATATCAACATGCCGCCACTGTACAAACTCTTCGATTCCTCCTGTGCATTGACAGATGTCAGGAAAGACAGGCAAAAAATACCAAAAACAATTTTTCTCATTTAATTCCTTGATTTTGAAAGCGATTTCCCTTTCTCGCCCATATAAATAGCAATAAGCACCAAATTTCCCGTTCCGTTATTTTTTCCATTGTGCCAGGTATCAAACACCTCAGCAAAGGAGCTTCCCTGTTTAAACTGAACGGATTTACCGTTGTCCAGCTCAACAGTCAGTTCACCTTCCATCACATAGGCAAAAACAGGTATATCGTGTTTATGCCACCCGGTTTCACTTCCGGGAGGAAAAGTAATTTTCGAAATAGTAACCTCTGCATTCGAAATCAGAGGATAAACAATCTTTTGTCCGATTGAAGTGGTATCTGTCCTGAGTACTTCTTCAATAATGATATTGGAATTGTATTGCGACCGAACAGAAAAAACAACAAATAGAACACAACAAATAATTAAAGACCTTTTCATATTATTATATTTAAGAATTTTACGTAAGAATAATGATTCATCTCAAATCAGGACGCATGAAAAAATACCTATTTTACATTTGTTTGCCAAAAGTACTGAAAAAATTGGAACCATATAGCTGTTAAAATTTTACAAATTATTAAAAAGCATTAACTTTGCAAACAATTTTGAAAAATATCTAATCCATAATCACATGAAATTGATTGCCTACACCGGCTCGTCGGATACAACCTGGAGTATAACTGAAGATGCTAAATTAACCCGGCAGATTATTACGCCCGGAATCAACCCTTTTTATCAATCAACCGGTGAAATACAGGAACTAATGCTCTCTTCATTACTCCCTCATCTTGAATGTCAATCTGTAAAAGAGCTGTTTTTTTATGGTGCCGGATGTTCCTTTCCAGAAAAGAAATCAACTGTTGAAGATGCCTTGAAATACTACTTTCCGGATGCAACAATTCAAATAGAGAGTGATTTGCTGGGTGCTGCCCGTGGCCTCTTTCAGCATGAACAAGGTATTGCCTGTATTCTTGGAACCGGGTCGAACTCTTGTCTCTACGATGGCAACCGGATTGTAAGCAACATCTCTCCATTAGGGTTTATTTTAGGCGATGAAGGTAGCGGAGCCGTTCTAGGTAAGCAATTGCTTGCCGATTGTATGAAAAAACAGCTGCCAGAATGGATCTGCGAAAAATTGTACGATGAATTTGAGTTAACACAGGAGCAAATAATGGACAAGGTATATACCCATCCTTTCCCCAGTAAGTTTCTGGCGACATTCACCTCTTTCATTGCAGAACATATTGAAGAACCGGCGATTTTCAATTTAGTTTACGATAGTTTTGATGCTTTTTTCACCCGTAATGTGATGCATTACGATTTGACCGACATGCAAGTGGGGTTTGTCGGCTCTGTCGCATTTATGTTGAAAGACCCCCTGGAAATTGCAGCTTCAGAGAAAAATATTGTCATCAGTCAGGTTTTGGACAACCCGGTAACAGGACTAATTCAATTTCACAACTGATTGTGTGACACGGCAAATTCTATAAAGCTCAGTAACTATTCTCCTTTTATCCATTTAAAAGCTTTTCCCAGCGAAGCAATGATATCGCCTGCCATCAGCGATTCTTCAGATTCGTTCTCCAGTACCAGATCTGCCGCCAACCCATGCAGATAAACTCCTAGTTTTGCAGCATGTTCGGCATTATAACCCTGCGCCAATAGCGCGCCCAGGATGCCGGTCAGCACATCTCCCGAACCGGCAGTTGCCATGCCCGGATTACCGGTGCTGTTAAAATAAACCCGGCCATCAGGCAACACTATTCTGGTAAAAGCACCTTTTAATACGATTACCAACTGATATTTGGCTGCCATTTCGCGGGCCTTCATCAGACAATCAAACGAATTCCCTTTAGAACAACAGGCAAGCCGTTCAAATTCTTTCGGATGAGGAGTTAAGATACTTCCGGCCGGGATAGCATGTAGCAGATTCTTCTGAGCGGCAATATTATTGAGGGCATCTGCATCGAACACACAGGGCATCCGCAAAACAGGCAACAAATCCTGCAACATCTTCACGGTTAGACTTTGTATCCCGATTCCGGGTCCGATTGCCAAAGCATCATATTTATCAGCATGGTAGAACTGTGAAATACAATCGGGATCTCGATCAGCCTCATAAATCACTTCCGGCACTTTAGTCTGCAGTATGCAACGGTTACTTTCCGGACCATGCACGGTAAGTAAACCCACACCCGATCTGAGTGCTGCCTTTGCTGCCAGAATACTTGCACCGGCCATGCCCTTACTTCCGGCCAGCAAGGCTAAATGTCCGTAAGAGCCTTTGTGTGTAAATCTTTTTCGTTTTTTAATGATCCAGGCCATATCTTCATGAGTAAGATAATGGTAATCAGTCGGCATTTCGTCTATGCTGGGTTGATGTAATCCAATATCCAGTTCGACCCACTCTCCTAAAAACCTTTCGTTTTCACAAAAAAAGAAGGCAATTTTGGGAAACTCAAAAGTAAAGGTGTGTGTTGCCTTTACTGTTGGTTGATGCATCTGGTGACAGCTATCCGCATTCAAACCCGAAGGTACGTCAATCGAGACAACCACATTACCTGTTTCATTGATAAAATCAACTATTTCTGCAAAGAACCCTGACAAAGGCCGGCTCAAACCTGAACCAAACAGACCGTCTATTATAATATCATCCTTTTCAATTACCGGTGCAATAAATTTATTGAAATGCTCCGTCAATATTTCCGGATATTTTTCCAGGAGTCTGTTTTTATTGATTTCACAATCATCTGAAAGCTTTCCTGTAGTATATAAATGCACCTGAACATTATAATGTAGATCTTTCAGTTTTCGGGCCAGAGCCAGCGCATCGCCACCATTATTACCCGGGCCGGCAAAAACACAAAATTGCATTTCGGCATCAGAATAAAATGTAAATAACGCGTCCAGTAACGCATCTGCTGCACGTTCCATCAGGTCAATTGAAGCAATCGGTTCACGCTCGATGGTATATTGATCGAGTTGGCGGATTTGGGATGTGGTGAATATTTTCATATTTTTTATTTTTTAATGTCACCAGACTCCAGTCTATGGTCTACAGTCCACGGTCTGATGTCTGGAGACTGGAGTCTGGAGTCTGGAGTCTGGAGTCTGGTGACTTATATCAATACCTCTGCGGCATAAGCTGGTAATTCAACAATTAATTTATTCCCTGTCAATTTAAAGTTTGAATTGAAAACGGTTTTAAATGCTGTTTTATCAAAATAATCTGGCAGTACTACTTCTATTCTTTTACTTTTTGCACTGTTATTAATCAGCACAATGGCTTCATCAGCAAAGTATTTCCGGGCATACACCCACGTATCCGGTGTG
The DNA here is from genome assembly GCA_023459355.1 of Bacteroidota bacterium. Classification (GTDB taxonomy): domain Bacteria; phylum Bacteroidota; class Bacteroidia; order Bacteroidales; family Paludibacteraceae; genus Paludibacter. Next base: position 34,393 of record JAEWUM010000044.1, read on the forward strand.
TTTTTCAGGTTAATAAAGCTGCCATACATGAACACCGGATTATTGGCTCTCAGGTGTGACAAAGTCGATACTTTATTCCATAAGGTTTTCTCCCGGTTATTCCACCCTTCAAAACGCATCATCCGTCTGCTATCGGGATCGTTACCACCTGTCATTCCAATCTCATCTCCGTAATATAAAACGGGTACACCCGGAATCGTGAGGTTGAAGGTATGAAATAAAGCAAATTTATCGTATGCTGTCGAATCAGTAATCCCGATTTCTCTACTCCATCCCGCTGCCTTTGCATCTTCTCCATATTTTATATCGCCGGAAGCATAGCCCATAAACCTTGCCTTGTCGTGATTGCCTGAAATATAACCCATCAGGTTGTGGTGACCGTAAGTCTGCAAACTCGACTGCAACACTTCCCATACGCGGGTTAAGTCACCCCCTACCCCGGCAAAAGTCGTATTGGCGATGTCGTACACGTTGAAGTCAAACTGTCCGTCGAGCATACCTGAAGTCAGGTAACTGGCAATTAACCTTGGACTGCCATAAGTCTCCCCAATCTGATAAGGATTTTTTCCCGGGAAATTCTGTTTGATTTTCAAGGTAAGCATCCTCCAGAAAGTCTCATCGACATGTTTACAGGCATCGTGACGAAATCCATCCAGGTTAAATTCCCGCAACCAGTAAATAGCAGAATCAGTCATCATATCTACTACTTTTGGATTAGAGAAATCCAACGAAGGCATGAAAGTATCAAACCAGGTTGTCAGTCTTTGTTCATCCCATTTTTCTACATTCATGGTGCCATCCGGCAAATAAAGATTGGTTGCAAACTCAGGATGTTGCTGATAAAGCGGATGAAGTTCATGCACGTGATTGGCCACATAATCGAGCAAAACATTGATATTTTGCTTGTGGGCATTTCGAACCAGTTTCTTTAACAATTCATTACTACCAAAGCGATAGTCAACCTGTGAGGATGAAACCGGCCAATAGCCATGATAACCCGAAAACTTCGTATTCATCGGAGCATAAAATCCGTAAGGTTCTTCGGGATTCTGATTCAATGGCGAAATCCAGAGTGTATTTACTCCCAGTTTGCTGAAATAACCATCTTCAATTTTCTGAAGTAAACCATCGAGATCGCCACCGTGATAATCTGCTTTCGGATGCACATCCGGTCGGTTCATGGGTTTATCATTATCCGGATTCCCGTTCTTAAACCTGTCAACCAACATGAAATACATGATTTGCGCATGTTTGTCCTGACGGTTCAGGTATTTTGCATCCTGCAATACTTTTCCGTTTTGCAAAGGAATGAGCAAATCATTGCTCACACCATAGCCATTTGCAGCCCAAACACGAATAAATGATCTTTGCATCTCATAAGCCTCTGCCGGCACATCAAAAGTGATTTCTTCTTCTCCTTGTCTGATGAAATGATCTGGTAAGCGATAGTTTTGCCAGTACACAAAGACCTTTTCAGCATTGTTAAAGACCTGCACCGTGATTTTTCTGTTATCCGGATTTTTTGCCAACAATACCGGCAAGAATTCCTGAACCCCTTCAATTTGCAATACGGAGTTATACTTCCCGTATCCATTGTCAACTTTTACCGGATTATTGTCATCATGGTTTTGTTCGCCATCCAGGTTCATCTGGTATAAATAGGTACCCGGACTTAAATTCAACGTCACCTCATACAAACCTGATTCTTTCAACTGCAAATCAGGTGAATTGCCGGGTGTCCAGTCGTTCATCTGCCCGGCAATCTGTACCCTGTTGTACCTTTTCCCCTGCGGATGAAAAGTAAAAACATAGGCAGTCTTGTCCGATTTACGACAAGGAACCGAGAACACCACTCCTTTCACCCAAATCTTTAAATCGACAAAATGCTCCATGGCAGGCAAAACATCTAATTGTACGATTTGCTTATCATCACTTAACTGAATTTTCAGAAACTCCGAAGTCGATGTAACCGAGTCGACGGCACGGACATGCTGGATAAAGTCCTGCAAATAAAGCTGATTATCGCCAAGCTCCAGGGTCATCAGCGAGTTTAATTTTTGATTGTCGACAGCAGCCGGGGGAGTATTCAAAGCTGGTTGGCAAGCCATGAACAAAAACGGAACTATCAGTAATAAATATATTTTATGCATGATTCAAAGAATTTACAATTTGACTATTTACAATTTACACGATTTACAATTCCAGTATAAGTACCGTTTTAGCAGGAATGCTGAGATATTCTTTCAGACTTATATCTTTGTTTGCTACGATATCTCTTGCTGAGATTTTACCTGCTAACATTTCACTGTACCTTTCCAAACTCACGACACTTTCTTTTTCATTGTTATTGGCGACTACCATAACAGATTTATCATCAAGATACCGGAAATACACATAAACTCCGTTCTCAGGTATAAAATGCTTCATTTTACCCTGATGCAACACCGGATTGTTTTTCCGATAATGCAACAAAGTCTTCAGGTAATTGAAAATATCATTTTCTTCAGCAGTACGCCCTTCAACAGAGAAAGCATCCCGTTCATCCTCTTTCCATCCTCCGGGAAAATTAAAGCGATGCCCTTCATAATTGCCGGAAATACCATCAAGCATGATCTCCGTGCCGTAATATATCTGTGGGTATCCCCTCGTGGTAAGCAGCATAGCCAGCGCCATCTTGTACTTCAGGACATCCCTCTCAACAGCCAGTGAATATCGGTCGACATCATGATTATCCAAAAAATTCATCAGCAAATTGGGATTCGGATAAGCAAAATCCAACGCGTAGTGCATATATAATCGTGCCATGCCACTATTCCAACCTTCTTCTTCATTGAATGCTTGCCTGAACACCACCCCCAGCGGAAAGTCCATCACACTTTGCATTTGCGAGTCGAACCCATCCTTGTTGTTGTTACCCGACTGATAATAAGCAATTTCCTGAGCAGTATTCATCCAACACTCTCCCACGATGTTCATTTTCGGATATTCCTTTCTTATTTCCCGGATAAACCGGGCAGCAGTCCGGATATCATTATAAGGATAAGTATCAATACGCAAACCAGCCACATTCCCATATTCAATCCAGAAAACATAGACCTGACGCAGATAATCGAACAAGAGTTTATTTTGCAGGTTGAAATCCGGCATATTCGGGGCAAACCAACCATGTGTCAGCCGGTGCAAATCCGATTCAGCTGCATGTGGGTCAGTCCACGCCATCATGCGGTAGTTCGAAGAAGTAAATTTATCCCACTGATTGAACCAGTCCTTTGCCGGCAAATCCTTCAGCCACCAATGTGCAGCACTGCAATGGTTTGGCACCACATCCAGAATCATCTTGATACCATGTTTTTTAGCTTCTGTCGAAAGTCGCCGGTAATCCTCATTTGTCCCCAGTCGCGGGTCAACCTTATAATAATCAGAACATCCATAATGATGATAAGAATACTGCACATCGTTGTTATCAAAGAAAGGTGTAGTCCAAATGGTCGTAATACCCAAATCAGCCAGATAAGGAATTTTCGAGATGATGCCCTCCAGATCTCCTCCGTGCCGTTTACCCGGATCCTTTCTATTCACGCCCTGATGATAACCCGGAACGGAATCATTATCCGGATTTCCGTTCACAAAGCGATCAGGCATAATCAGGTATACCGCATCAGCAGCGGTAAAGGTTTCCCGATAGGCAGAGTTAGGTTCGCGGTGCTTTAGTTCATACTTATAATATTGTATATCATCGCCTTGTTTAATTTTCAACTGCATTTCTCCGGGTTTCGTTCGTTTACCAATCTGAAGGTATACAAACAGGTAATTCGGATTGTCGGTCAACTCCGTACGCAATACCTTTACTCCCGGATATTTTACCGTAAGCTTTGCTGATGCAATTCCTTTACCATAAAGCATCAGTTGCAGCTCCTGCTGCTGCATGCCGGTCCACCAGAATAGTGGTTCGACCCGTTGCAACATATCATTCCCGTAGATATGAACAGACAGGAAGACAATGAAAAACAATGAAAGATATTTTTTTATCATAAATTTATTATTGGTTAATTTATTGACTACAAAAGAGCCAATCACTATTAACT
>JAEWUM010000045.1 GCA_023459355.1 Bacteroidota bacterium
AGCCGGGATCGAACCGGCATGGAAGTGAATCCACTGGTGTTTGAGACCAGCGCGTCTACCAATTCCGCCATCTGGGCGTTATAGCGGGTGCAAAGGTAATAGTTTTTTTTAATTTCTCAAGATTTTGGCGAAAATTCTTTGCTCCAAATTTAAAATAATTGAAGGCAGCCTTCCTGTTGATTTAATTTCAGACGAAAATACTGCTGTATGTCATTTTTGAATAATTGATAACTGATAACTGAAACGGTATGTTTTATTTGCATATCTGTATTGATCCAATGGCAAGCGCCCCCACGAATTGGTGCCTCCCAGTCCTCGCTGGAATAGGTCAAGACTGAGCACTACTTCATTTCTGGGATAGATATCATTGATGTGCATGTGTTTTTTTGTCATGCCAGGATCAAAATCTTCGGAAGCATTGTGCAAGGCAGTAACCCCCATGGGTTGCGGCGCTTCCACTCTCAGTCCGAAACCATCACCATCAGTTAAAGTCAGCCACCTGACATCGGTTTTATTCCCGTTTTCCTGCGGGCGGAGGTAGGGCACATACTGATCTTTTACCTTGCTTTCATAAATTCCCAGCATGGCAGCATCATTTCTGTCCACATAATTTTCAACAGGACCGCGACCGTAATACACATAATTGTCGAATGTAACCGGAAGGGTTATGACGGAACCGAAACGCGGAATCTCAGTCAGATCCTTGTTCTCAGTAGTGTAAACTATGTCTGAAAGGATGGAGCCATCAGCACGAACCGTGTAACTTTGTATGTAGTCGGCTGCTACATCGGGAAGCCGGTAGTTGAAAATTACGGAGATAGATTTGTTTATTTCCCTTATTTCTATATTTTTCAGTATCCGGTTGTATCCTGCACTACGCCACACACTGAGTTTGCGTTGTATCTGAGCGCCAAAATCATTGTCGATGGGTGCCCGCCAGAAGTTGGGTTGCAGGTTTTCTTTTAATACTTGCCTGCCGTTCCTGGCATATTGCTGAAGACCGGTTTTGTGCGATTCGTTGGGATTCAGATCGGTGTTAAAAATAGCTGTGACATCTCCGGCCTGAATTTCAAGGGTGTTGTTTTTTTGCGTTAACAGAGGTTTCTCTCCTGATATTTCCGGTTTTATCGCGTTGAAATACTGGTTTTTGCTGAATGCCAGTTGCTCATAAGCCACATGATGGCCCTGAGGAACCAAGTCGGTGCCCTTGGTTGTAACAGCATAGATATTCAGGAAGTATTCTTCACCAGCCTGTATCGTTACCTGCGGGATATTCAACCAGATTTCTTTGGAAGACAGCGGAGCTATGTCTGTTGTGAAATTACCCTCATGTATCTTTGTCCCGTTTTTAATCAAATTCCAGCTAAACTGAAACTGGTTCAGATTGGTGAAGCAGAACTCGTTAGTGAGCGAAATGATGCCTTTTGATAAATCTACAGCTTTGATCTGAATATCCTGATATACCTTTTTCACTTCGTAGAGTTGCGGGTTGGGACGACGATCAGGCCAGATTACGCCATTCATACAGAAATTCTCGTCATGATGGTAATGTTTGGAGTTAAAATCGCCCCCGTATGCAAAATAAGCATTACCGTTTTCATCTTTTGTCAGGAGCCCCTGATCCACCCAGTCCCAGATGAAACCGCCCTGCAAGGCACGGTGGGCGCGAATCGTTTCCCAGTATTCTTTCAGATTGCCTGAGCTGTTGCCCATAGCATGTGAATACTCACATTGAATAAGCGGACGGTAGATGTCCGGTTTTTGAGCATAAGCCGCAATTCGTTCAATGGTGGCGTACATCGGACAAACGATGTCGGTTTCCGGATCTTCTGCGGCTTGTTCATACTGGACCGGTCTGCTTTGGTCGCGTTCTTTGATCCACTTGTAGGTTTTCTTAAATACATCGCCGTTGCTGGCTTCATTACCCAACGACCAGATAATAACCGAAGGGTGATTTTTATCTCTTTCGACCAGACTGTATGTCCGGTCGAGGTGTGCAGCCTCCCAGGCCGGGTCGAAAGCCATATTCTCTTTTTCGTAACCCATGCCGTGCGATTCAATGTTTGCTTCATCTATAAGATAGATTCCATATTCATCGCAGAGTTTGTACCAGAGTTCTTGTTGTGGATAATGACTGGTGCGAACGGCGTTGATGTTAAACTGCTTCATCAACTTCAGGTCTTTAATCATCGTTTCTCTGTCAACCACATGCCCGTTAACAGGATGATGCTCGTGCAGGTTGACGCCTTTCAGCAGTACATATTTGCCGTTAACCAGCAACACTCCGTCTTTGATTTCTACACTCCGGAAGCCGATGCGGTGTGAAATATATTCCAGGGTTTGATTTCTGTCATCAGTCAGCCGGATCAGCAAAGTGTACAAATTTGGTGTTTCAGCGCTCCACAAGGCTGGATTTTTTACCTTCTGCGTGATTGTTAAAGGGGTCTTGCCATCCTGAGTCAGGTGGACTGTTGAACTGCGCTTTGTTATGGTTTTAGCGTTGGCATCAAGTAGTTCGACTTCTACAGTTGTTTTGCGGGCTAGCTTGCTGAAATTCTCCACCTGGATTTCCACCGTTAAATCAGCATGTTTGTAATTTTGATCCAATCGCGGTTTGGCAAAAAAATCGGCTATCCGAACCTGACTGGTGCTGTAGAGATAAATTCCCCTGTCGAAGCCCGATAAACGCCAGAAATCCTGATCCTCAAGATAAGAACCATCACTCCAGCGATAACCTTCAATGGCAATTTTGTTTTTTCCTTTTCTGATAAAAGGAGTAATGTCAAATTCAGCCTGGTTTTTATTGCCCTGATGATAGCCCACCTTTTCGCCATTTAGCCATACGTACATGGCTGCCAACCCCGACAGGAAATGCAGGAATACTTTCCGGTCTTGCCAGTTCTCCGGTAGTTCAAATTCTTTGATGTAGGAGCCTACCGGGTTATCATGATGCGGAATGAAAGGTGGGTTTTTAGGGAATGGATAAATGATATTGGTATAAATAGGAGTCCCGTAACCATTTAACTCCCAATTACCAGGGACTGAAATTTCATTCCAGTTGCTGTGGTTGTAGTCTGTTTTGTAAAAGTTAACGGGACGGTCGGCCGGTTTCGACACCCAATTGAATTTCCATTGACCATTCAGGGTAAGGTAGTAGGGAGAAAGTTCATAATTGTCCTGTATTGCTGTATTCTTCTCAGGGTAATACATGAATGTGGCACGGGCAGGTAACCTGTTGATTTGAAATACTGCCGGATTTTCCCAATCGTTCCCCTGTGCTTTTCCATCAATCCGGAAAAATAATGTTGACAAAATGAATGCTGTAATCCAACATGTCTTTGTGTTTACCATACTGTAAATGTTTATTTTATGATTTCACTTATTTTTATTTTCTGAAATATTATTCGGTTTGTAAAACAAAAGTAGTTTTTTTTGTATATTTACAGATGAAATATTTTCATAAACTGATTATTCTGGTTCTTTTCATATTAATTATGCAGTTGTTTTCCCTGCTTCCCAAGTCTGATTATGTGGAATAACCGATATGTGGAAATTGGTTTGTTAAACGTCTTTAAGGAGAATCATATTGTCTGAATAAATCATTCCCGGAAGATGCGCATGTCCCGCTCATAGGGGAAGGTGAAATCAGGAAATAATTCGCATCCAGGCCATCGGAAATAGTTTCTCACAGGATGCAGCTGAATCTTATCTCGATGATTTGGCAAAGGCAGATGGAGTCCGGCTGATTGTGGGGAATATGTATATTGGCGGATGTTCGCTTGAGACGCACTGGAATAATGCGCTGGGCAATTTAGCCGCCTATTCGTACCGTAAAATAACCGAAGGAGATACAGTCGTCCAGGCAAGCCAGACGCTAAGAACTGCCATTGCCGACGAAGATTGGGATGTCATTACTTTCCAACAGGTTAGTCATACCTCGGGACAGTTAAGCACTTATTTTCCCTATCTGACCAATCTGGTTCAATATGTTAAAAGTATAGCCACTAATCCCAATGTGAAGTTTGCCATGCATCAGACCTGGGCGTATGCATCCAACTCAACACACTCGGGATTTGCAAATTACAACAACAATCAGGAACAAATGTACAGGGCCATCGTTGAGACGGTAAATAATGCTGCTGCACAGGTGGGTGTTGATATTATCATCCCTGCGGGGACCGCCATCCAAAACGCAAGAAGCAGTTATGTCGGCGATAATTTTTGTCGTGATGGTTACCACCTGAGTTATGGTATCGGACGATATACCGCTGCCTGTACCTGGTATGAGAAACTCCTCAATAGACCAGTGGTGGGGAACACCTACAAACCGGTGGGTATGTCGGATGTGGAAGTTGAAATTGCACAGTATGCAGCTCATTATGCGGTGAGTAAACCCAATGATACGACCTCATTGGCGTACATCGAACCGCCTGCTGCGATAGATTTAAACTATCCAGTAAACATCGACTTTGGCTCCACAGCAACTCCATCGCCCTGGAATAATCTGTCGGCGACCCTTGAAGGAACATCTTTAACCGGGCTGACAGATATGGAAGGTAATGTTACATCAGTATCCATCACTATTAACGATAGTTTTGGCGGAATCAACACGAACGGTCCGACATCAACCACAACATCCTTGTCCCTGCCGGCTAATGCAACCCGCGATAGCTTCTGGGGTAATGCTGCCGGTGTCTTTTCAAATAAATCAGAAAAAACCGGCGGGTTTCTGATCAGTGGGTTGAAATCCTTACAAACTTACGATTTTCACCTGTTTGCCTCCAGGACCGGGTCAAGTGATAACCGGGAAACATATTTTACAGTAACCGGAAAGGCAGCACAAACCCTGCTGCTGAATGCATCGAATAATACGACTACGATGGCCTCATTCAGCAATATTTTACCTGCCGATGATGGAACTGTGACAATTAAGATGGGTGCAGGAGCAAATAATAATAATGAGTACAAGTTTTTTTATATCAATTCAATGACCATTGCTCCCTCGGCTCCTTCAGGACTGAAGAAGGTGAATGATGTTACTTTTAAGCTGTATCCAAATCCGGTTACAGACAGGATGGTCATTGAATCGGAACAATCCTTCGACAAGATTGAAATTTTTGATGTGAGTGGAAAAACGGTATTAAAAGAAAATTATCCGGCAGCATTCAGCAAAGAACTTGACGTGTCGAACCTGAAAAAAGGGTATTATATCGTCAAAATTCAGAACGAGTGTTATCCTTTGATAAAACAATAATCAAATTATTTGCTGCTTATTCAGGGTTTCGATAAGAATTCTTTCCGTTTCCCGGCAAAAATATCGTAACGGTTGAACTGACAGTCCAACGCACCGTTCAGCAGTCGAATCTTTCTGGAAGGTTTCAGCCCGATTTGGTCGAGCAGAATTTCCTGCGAGCTAATCACCCAGGCTGATGTCCCCGGGAAACGGTGTTTCAGTACAGAACCCAGGGTACTGTACACTTCGGCAATGTCATCCGGGTTGAGACGTTCGCCGTAAGGTGGATTGGTGACAATCAGATTGTCTCCTTCCGGAGCTTCTAATTCGCTCACCGGCTTTGCCTGTAATTGAATGTATTTGTTCAGTCCGGCGCTTTTTACATTTTCTTCGGCAATTTGTAAAGCCCTTCGGGAGATATCCGAACCGTAGATCTTATAGCTGAATTCACGTTCTCCACTGTCGTCCTGATAAATCTCATCGAATAAATCCTGATCGAAATCCTTCCATTTTTCGAAGCCGAAAGAAGGACGATACAAACCCGGTGGAATGTTCAGTGCTATCAGAGCAGCTTCTATCAGAAATGTCCCTGAGCCACAGAAAGGGTCGATGAAGTTGCATTGTCCGTTCCACCCGGCCATGAGTAGCATGCCTGCAGCCAGCACTTCGCTGATGGGCGCTTCAGTTTGGTTGGCGCGGTAGCCACGTTTGTGTAGCGACTCGCCGGAGCTGTCGAGCAGGATGGTGCAGTTGTTATGAGAAAGATGTACGTTAAAGCGTAGTTGCGGGTTGTCTAATTTTACCGATGGTCGCTTGTCGTATTTTTCCCTGAACCAATCCACGATACCATCTTTTACCCGGTATGCCACGAACTTCGAATGCGTAATTTCTTCAGAATAAACCGTGGAGTCGATGGCAAAGGTAGTGTTGAGATCCATGTAGTCTTCCCAGTTGATTTCCTTCACTTCGGCATAAATTTCATCGGGTTTACTCGCATTGAAAGAAGCAATGGGTTTCAGGATACGCAAGGCCGTGCGTAAATGCAGGTTGGCCTTGTACAACAAAGCTTTGTTGCCTGTAAATGCCACAGCACGGCGTTGTATTTCGATATTATCTGCTCCCAGTGCAATCAGTTCGGTTGCCAGGACTTCTTCCAGACCTTTGAGGGTTTTGGCGATGTATTGTTGTTCGTTCATTTCTTCTGCACCAATTTTGCTCCGGGTTTCACATCCTGATCCACCCAGATATTACCGCCAATTACAGCACCATTGCCAACGGTAATGTTCCCCAGGATGGTTGAGTTGGAATAAATAATGACATTGTCTCCAATCTTGGGGTGACGATCGATGCCCTTGATGGGATTGCCTTGTTCATCCAACGGAAAGCTTCTGGCGCCAAGGGTTACTCCCTGGTACATTTTTACGTTTTTCCCTATTCTGGATGTTTCGCCAATTACCACGCCGGTTCCATGATCAATGGTGAAATACTCACCAATGGTAGCTCCGGGATGGATGTCGATTCCCGTTTCCGAATGTGCCATCTCGCTGATGATGCGGGGGATGAGCGGTACTTCTAAATGCAACAAGGCATTGGCAATGCGGTAACTGCTGATAGCCCGGATGCCGGGATAACAGAAAATCACTTCGCCAAAACTTTTAGCAGCCGGGTCGCCGTTGTAGGCTGCAATAATGTCTGTATAGAGTCTTTCTCGGATTTCAGGTAATTGAGAGATGAATTCAACCGTTTTTTCTTCGGCGATGCGTTCGATTTCAGCACAAATCTGTTCTTCCGATCTCGATTCGAAGCACAAACCTGCCTTGATTTGCATCTGTAGTAACAACTGTAACTTGTCGATGTTGACACCGATGTGGTACAGCATCGTTTTGGAATTAACCCCGGCATCTCCGAAATAGCCCGGGAAAAGAACCGAACGGATTAACATGACGATTTCTTTCAGCACTTCTACCGAAGGCATGGGATTGTTGTGTGTCTGTTTGTGGCAAACCTCTTGTATGTTGCCGGTATCAGCCAGTTTCTTGATGGCTTCGAGTGTTTTTTTCGAGTTCATAATGTCATCAGGTTATATTCCTGTTTGTGTGTTGCTTGTAAAATTGTCAATTTTTTGAATTGCCAGCCGGATGCGGTCTTCACCGGTTCCACTGATAGCTACATATGGTTTTCCCAGTTTTTCAATTTCTGTTTTGTACCAATCGAAAAAGAATCCGCGATCGTGACCGTGTTCTCTTACCGGGTCTGGTTCCCAGGGCAGGTCTGGTTCGCACAGCAAATATAAATCAAAGAAACCGGATTTCAATCTGTCCTCCACAAAAGATGGAACCTGCTGATAGCAGTATGCAAACCAAACTTTCGTTATTATCAGATCTGTGTCAAAAAACACAAAAGGAGCCGGATTGTTTCCTTCAAACGCGATTTCCTGCTCAATTTGTTGTTGGGCGATGTGACAAATGTCCTCAAAATGATAAGGTCCCGTTAGTTGCTCAATGTAAGTCCGGGCGTATTCCGGTACCCAGGGAGAACCATAATGTACGGCTAATGCCGCTGACAAAACAGACTTTCCCGTTGATTCCGGTCCGACTACCGCTATTTTATACATTTTTATTACTTTTGTCACAAATCAAATACAATGCGCAAATTTACGATAATTATTCTGCTTTTGAGCAATTTTTTTGTTTTCAGCCCTGTCGTGCCGGCACAAAATGCTGATATCGATTTGCTGAAAAGGGTACACTATGCTGCGCCTGGTTTGAAGCCGGTATCCGTTTTCCTGTCCGAAACAGCTGTGCCGATTAACCTCGCCGTGCCTGTCGCCATCGGAAGTTACGGATTGATTAATCAGGATAAAGATTTGATTAAAGACGCGATTTTCATTGCCATGGCTTCGGGGATAAACCTGGGTATGACAGAAATACTGAAACGAAGTATTCAACGGGAACGACCCGGTTATACCTATCCGAATGATATCACCATGTATAAACTCAAGACCGATTACGCGATGCCCTCCGGTCATACTTCCGGCTGTTTTGCCACAGCCACCGCCCTCAGTTTGAAATATCCCGAATGGTATGTGGTGGTTCCGGCTTATGTTTGGGCGACATCCGTCGGTCTTTCGCGCATGCATCTTGGTATGCATTATCCTACGGATGTATTGGCTGGTGCAGCGCTGGGTGCCGGAAGTGCTTTTCTGAGCTACAAACTCAACGAATGGATATGGAATAATTACGATATAAAGGGTTTTAAAATTATTCGGAAAGAATAGATTATGCGAATCAGGAGTAAAAAATTAGATCCCTCACTTCCGTTCGGGATGACAACGATTCAGTAAGGTCAAATACCGTCGCACAATCTTTCCATTTATTATTAGATTCTTTACGGCGACGGTTCGGGAACCATAGCACCCGTCGCTGCAAAAATAGAATAGTTTTTGCAGACTTCTGCCGACGGGGAATATTAATAAAGTGAAAATTGTCATCCCGAACGGAAGTGAGGGATCTAATGCATTAACGTAATTTAACCCGCCAAATAAAAATAATGTTGTAAAACATACATTTCCCAAGTTGAATTTCAGGTAGATTTCATACATTGCCGCTCCTAAAAACAGACTTAAATATTAATCTTCTTAATTTTAGTATGTATGAAAGTATATCAATCAAACGCAATTAAGAACATCTCAATCCTGGGAAGTTCCGGCACTGGGAAAACCACTCTTGTAGAAGCGATGCTATACGAGAGTGGTGTTATAAAACGCAGAGGTTCTGTAGACGCACAGAACACAGTATCCGATTATTTTCCTGTTGAAAAGGACTACGGTTATTCCGTTTTTTCTACGATTGCTCAAACGGAATGGCTTGAAAAAAAATTAAACTTCATCGATTGCCCGGGTTCGGATGACTTTATCGGTGGAGTAGTTACCTCCCTCAACGTGACCGACACCGCGCTGATATTGCTCAATGCTCAGTACGGAGTTGAAGTCGGCACCAACAACCACTTCCGTTATACGGATAAATTTCACAAACCGGTTATTTTTGTTGTAAATCAGTTGGATCAGGAGAAAGCTGATTTCGACAGAACCCTGGAGCAATTGAAGGAAAACTACGGCAATAAAGTAGTTCCGATTCAGTATCCGGTGAATGTGGGTCCACAGTTCAATGCCCTTGTTGACGTTCTGAAGATGAAATTATACAAATGGAAACCCGAAGGGGGTGTTCCTGAAATTTTAGATATTCCTGCTGAAGAAATGGACAAAGCGCAGGAATTACACAATACCCTGGTAGAAGCCGCTGCTGAACACGATGAAGCGTTGATGGAAAAATTCTTCGATCAGGGGTCATTGGATGAAGAAGAAATGCGTGTAGGTATCCGTGCCGGATTATTGCATCGCGACATGTTTCCGGTATTCTGCGTATGTGCCCAGAAAGATATGGCCATTCGCCGTTTGATGGAATTTCTCGGGAACGTGGTGCCCAATGTAAATGTAACTGTTAAACCGCAGACCAAAAGCGGTGAAGAGGTTACTGCCGATCCGGCTGCACCGACCAGTATATATATCTTTAAAACAAGCGTAGAACCACATATCGGTGAAGTTTCCTATTTCAAGGTAATGAGTGGTACACTGAAAGCTGGTGATGATTTGTTGAATAAAAGCCGTGGTTCTAAAGAACGGTTGAGTCAGCTGTTCGCAGTTGCCGGACAGATTCGTACGAATGTTGATATGCTGGTTGCCGGTGATATTGGCGCTACGGTGAAACTGAAAGATACCCGTACAGGTAACACCCTGAATGCTAAAGGTTGCGAATACGATTTCAAAGATATTGATTTTCCTGCTCCCAAGTATCGCCGTGCCATCAGGGCAGTGTCTGAATCGGATGAAGAAAAACTGAGTGAAATCCTGACCCGTATGCGTGAAGAAGATCCGACCTGGATTGTAGAGCAATCGAAAGAGCTCAAGCAAACTATCGTGCACGGACAGGGAGAATTCCACCTGCGTACGTTGAAATGGCGAATCGAAAATAATGATAAATTGGCTATTGAGTTCAAAGAACCCAAAATACCATACAGGGAGACCATTACCAAAATGGCCCGCGCCGATTATCGCCACAAGAAGCAATCGGGTGGCGCCGGTCAGTTCGGTGAAGTACATATGATTATTGAACCGTATTTTGAAGGTGTAGCGCCACAGGAAATCTATCGTTTCGGCGGACAGGAATACAAAATTTCGGTTCGCGACACCCAGGAGATTAAATTAGAATGGGGTGGAAAAGTGGTTATTATCAATTCTATCGTGGGTGGCGCTATTGATACACGCTTCCTGCCGGCCATCCAAAAAGGAATTATGGACCGTATGGAGCAGGGACCGCTGACCGGTTCGTATGCCCGCGATGTGCGTGTAATCGTGTACGATGGTAAGATGCACCCGGTGGATTCAAATGAAATTTCGTTCCGCCTGGCAGGTAGAAATGCTTTTGCCCAGGCCTTTAAAGAAGCGGGTCCGAAATTGTTGGAGCCGATATATGATGTGGTGGTTCATGTGCCTTCCGACAGGTTGGGTGATGTGATGAGCGACATGCAAGGTCGTCGCGGTGTAATCATGGGTATGGAAAGTGAGAAAGGATTTGAAAAACTTTCGGCCAAAGTACCTTTGAAAGAATTAAGTAGTTATTCTACTTCTTTAAGTTCATTATCCGGTGGTCGTGCTTCGTTCAGCATGAAATTTGCCAGCTATGAACTCGTTCCGATGGATATTCAGGATAAGTTGCTGAAAGAATACGAAGCATCGAAGAAAGAAGAAGAATAGACTTGTTATTTTGTGGTTCAGAATCAAAAGAAAGCAGGTTGCCGTTGATGGTAACCTGTTTTCTTTTGATAATTATACTTTATTTGTGTTAGACCTGTCAGGTTTTAAAAACCTGACAGGTCTTGTATTTGCGGTTTTTTATAATTTCCGCGCAATCAATATAAATTGATCATAAGCTGAAATTTTTCCTTCAATTCTTTCTCTTTCTAGGGTATCATAAATATAGGCATTCTTCACCTCAAAACCGGCAGTTTTGAATTTCCCGGATAATGCCTTCAAATTGAAACCTTTGTGTGGTATTGGTTCGAAACGATGAAAAGATCCATCTTCTTCAATCAGGTCACCGATAACAACATAAGCATTCTTTTTTGTAACAGATGCCAGATGTGACAAGGCTTTGTCCAAATCAGGTATGTGATGAAAAGCCATGCAGGAGAACACCAGATCGATATCCTGTTTCTGATATTCGAAGATTTCGCCCTGTACCAATTCTACCAGTTCGCCACCCTTTAATTTTGATTTCAGCACCTCCAGCATGGCCGGTGAAGTATCCTCGAAAACCACAGCCTTAAGCGACGGAAGCAGTTTGAGCCCGACAAGTCCGGTACCTGCGCCAATTTCGAGCGCTTTCCAGTCAGATTTGAGATCCAGGTTAAGCAGCAGTTCTTCGACAAACTTATCCGTCATTTTTATTTTTGAAGGCTGATCCCAGTCGGCTGCCCGGTGTGCAAAGTGGTCTGTCATAATATTATTTTATTTTCGAAGCAAAGATAGTGTTTTTATGTTTGTAACAGACCTGTCAGGTTTTCAAAACCTGACAGGTCTGGTGCGGCGATAATTTTTTCACGGAAATTCATTACATTTGCGTTTAAATTTTCAAACTCCTGTTTTATGAATCGTTTTTTAATCATTTCTATTATGGCTGCAACCCTTCTTGCATCATCGTGTGACTCTTCCAAAAAATCAGATATTATCGGTAAACAGCAACCAAAGATTGAAAATGGCATCCTGACTCCTGAAGTTTTGTGGGCTTTTGGTCGTATCGGAGGTGTGAATCTTTCTCCCGATAAATCAAAATTGCTTTATACTGTTACTTATTATAATGTTGAGGAAAATAAAGGCAATACCGAGATATTTGTCATGCATGTTGATGGGTCGGACAAAAAACAACTGACGCAAACCGCTTCCGGCGAAACTGCTGCCAAATGGATGAACGATGGCAAGCACATCGCTTATCTTTCCAATGAGAGTGGCAGTTCGCAGCTATGGATCATGCGTGAAGACGGGAAAAAACGCAGGCAGATAACCGATAAAGAAGGTGGAATCAGCGATTTTATGTTTGCTCCCGATGAAAAGAAAATTCTTTTTGTTGCTGATGTGAAGACGAAAACCACGGTGAAAGATATGCACCCTGATTTGCCTCAGGCGACGGGTGTCATTGCCAATGATTTGATGTACAAGCATTGGGATGAATGGGTAAGCTCAGCTCCTCATCCTTTTGTGGTCGATTTCGACGGAGAGAAAATTTCCGGTGAGAAAGATTTACTTGAAGGAGAACTATACGAGAGTCCGGTTAAACCCATGGGCGGTATCGAACAATTAGCCTGGAGTCCTGATGGGAAAACAATTGCTTATACTTCCCGTAAGAAAACAGGTAAGGCGTACTCGGTTTCAACCAATTCCGATATTTATTTTTATGATGTTGACAAAGGAACAACCATCAATGTAACTGAAGGGATGTTGGGTTATGATATGAACCCGGTGTTTTCTCCCGATGGAAAGTGGCTGGCCTGGGAAAGTCAGGAGCGCGATGGATACGAAGCAGATAAACACCGCTTGTTCCTGATAAATATCGCTACAGGCGAAAAGAAAGATTTGTCAGTGAACTTCGATCAAAATGTGGAGTCGCTGGCTTGGTCCGAAGACAGTAAGTCGATTTATTTCGTAAGCGTATGGCATGCTGTTTCTCAAATTTACCGTACCGATGTTGAAAGCGGAGAAATCAAACAGCTGACATCGGGGATGCACGATTATAAATCCGTATATCCTGCTAATGATGTGCTGATAGGAATCAAATGCTCCATGAGTAAACCGCATGAAATTTATGCAGTCAACAAAGAAACCGGTTCAGAACAGGAACTTTCATTCGAAAACAAAGAAATACTGGATAAGCTGGAGATGGGCAGGGTAGAGCAACGCTGGGTAACTACAACCGATAACAAACAAATGCATGTTTGGGTGGTATATCCGCCTCAATTTGATCCGGCGAAGAAATATCCGGCTATATTGTATTGTCAGGGCGGACCGCAATCGCCGGTGAGTCAGTTTTGGTCGTACCGCTGGAATTTGCAGATCATGGCAGCAAACGGGTATATCATCGTGGCTCCGAACCGGCGAGGGTTGCCGGGTTTTGGTCAGGAATGGCTGGAACAGATCAGTGGCGATTATGGCGGACAAAACATGCAGGATTATCTGTCAGCGATAGACTCTGTGGCAAAAGAACCCTATGTGGATGAAGCCCGCTTAGGTTGTGTGGGAGCCAGTTACGGTGGTTTTTCCGTCTTCTGGTTGGCCGGCCACCATGAAAAGCGTTTCAAAGCTTTCATCGCCCATGCGGGTATATTCAATATGGAACAGCAATACCTTGAAACCGAAGAGATGTGGTTTGCCAACTGGGACATGGGCGGTCCGTACTGGGACAAAGAAAATGCGGTGGCGCAACGTACTTATGCCAATTCTCCGCATTTGTTTGTCGATAAATGGGATACCCCGATTTTAGTTACACACGGAGAAAAAGATTACCGCATCCTGGCATCGCAGGGCATGGCGGCTTTCAATGCTGCGGTATTGAGAGGTGTGCCGGCACAGTTACTTGTATATCCTGATGAAAACCACTGGATCATGAAACCGCAAAATGGTATTTTGTGGCAAAGAACCTTTGCCGCCTGGCTCGATAAGTGGCTGAAATAATCCGCTTAATACTCTTTTTTCTAATCAATTGCAACATTTCACACCGTTTAATCATCTTTAGGGTAAATGTCTGATAACCGCTTCGAAGAGGAACTACAGATCATAGCAGCAGCGAAGAAGGGAGACGCGAAGGCTCAGCGAAAAATTTACGAGACCTATGCGCCATCTATGATGAGTGTCTGCTGGCGCTATGCTGGTGACTCGGAGACGGCTAAAGACTTGTTGCAGGATGGTTTTGTGAAGTTGTTTACCAAACTCGACATGTATGCAGGAACGGGTGCTTTTGCCGGATGGGTGCGGAGGGTGTTTGTAACTACCTGTTTAGAATATCTCCGACAGAAGACCGCGTTGAGACTGAGTAATCCGATTGACGACTCGGAATACAACCTGCCTGAAAGTGATGTCAGCGTGATTGATAAAATATCGGCTGACGAATTGATGGCGCTGATCGCGGAGTTACCGGATGTTTCCCGCATGGTTTTTAACATGTTTGCACTGGAAGGCTATACACATGCTGAAATTGCAGAAATACTGGATATTACGGAGGTTAATTCAAGAACCTTGTTTTTAAGAGCCAGAAAATCACTGCAACATGCAATACAATTATTGAGTTAAAATGGAAGAAGTAAAACATAATCAGGATCCCGACTTATTCTCTGAAAAAATCAGACAGAAACTGGATAATCATACGATGCCGGTGGATGCTGATATTTGGAAAGGAATTGAGAAACGTATGGCTGCACCGAAACGTATTGTTCCGGCGTGGTTGTATGTGCCTGTGGCGGTAGCGGCCGGACTGGCGTTGCTGTTCTCAGTGGGCAATTTTATTTACCTGCGGGAAAATTTGATTCCGGTATCGGAGGAAATCGCGCAACACAGGAAAGAAACACAGCAGTTTGTCGTAGCTCCGGAGCAACCGGTTCAGAAAACGGCTGTTGATGAGCAACCTGACGTAGTGACTCCGAAACAAAGTACGGCGCATGTTCAGCAATCAGTTGTTAAAAGTGCGCCGGTGTCAGAATCGGTTCAAATCGCTGTTGCCGATAAACAACAACCAGTTTCGACAGAAGATGTGCAGGAAAATAGCACGGTCGCTTTAGAAACTCCGCAAGAAGCAATTGTTGAAACTGTAACTGAAGTTGTACCCCAGCAAGAAATCAAAACTGAAACAGGGCAAAGGAAACCTGTCAGAACCCTTACCCTGCCTGAAGAAAAGCATGCCGACTGGACAACATCAGCAATGAAGAAGAAAAAGAAATCAGTTTCACTGGCACTGGAGCTCGGTTCCGGCGTTGCCAGTTCATCCGTGTCAGTACCGGGCAGGTCCCGAGCTTATCGTTCCGAAGGTCTGGTGAGTTTGCCTACCGGTGCAGCGAATGTGCTTACCCCTAATCATTTCAGAAATAAAGATTATTTGCCTCCGTTTACGGCCGGCTTGAGTGCGCAGATACCGCTGGGTGAGGATGTCGCGGTTAAATCGGGGATGATGTATACAAATCTGATGACCCGTTTGTCGGGCAGCAACGCGGGGGATTACCGGGCCGAAGTGAACCTGCATTATTTAGGCATTCCGACAGATTTGGTTTGGTCGTTTTTCAAACAGAGTAAGTGGGAACTGTATGTGTCCGGTGGCGGAATGTTAGAAAAAGGTATCCGGACTGAATTTAAACAATATCAGAATTGGGATGATGTGGAGATTAATACCTCGGCTAATACCGATGTGGATGGGGTTCAGTGGTCGTTGAACGGGACATTGGGCATCGGGTATATGTTGCAAAAAAATATCGCCTTGTTTTTCGACCCGAAAGTATCGTATTATTTTGAGAATGATCAACCTTATAGTATCCGGAAAGAGTTACCTGTACTGGTTAGTTTGAATACAGGTTTAAGGATGTCATTTTAATCATGGGAGAACCCGGGAGAATTAAATATAAACAGATGAAAAGGCTGCATTTTTATGTCATAATGTTGTTGGCTGTGCTGACTTCCTGCGAGGAACGGCTTTCCCAGACAGTTACTTTCTGGGTGAATGAGCCGGTTTTTATGGATGTTGCTGAATTCAGAAATTCTGTGAAAGTCAGTCAGGTTGGCCACGAAATTACCGGTTATGGCAAAATCAGTTTCTACAATGATTATCTGTATATGTCGGAGCCGGGAAAAGGGATTCACATCATCAATAACCAGGACCCCTCAAAACCTGTGATAGTTGGCTATATCGAACTGATGGGGAATGCCGATTTATCAATACGGGATCATGTGCTCTATGCCGATTCCTATATTGATTTGGTTTGGTTCGATGTAAGCAATCCGGCCAAACCTGTGTTTAGTGGTCGCTTGGAAAATGTTTTTCCGGAGGCTGTTCCCTTGGTGGATAATGAGTTCGGCATCGATTACGAAATGACTTATACCTACAGAGATAAGGATAAAGTTGTGGTTGGCTGGAATAAAGTACAAAGGACAGAAGATGTGGGTGATTCTGATAAGGGGTGGTTCTGGAGGTGGTTGAAGGGAGACGTGTATGCAACACCTGAAACAAATATTGATGTAAACACGGGAGGAAACAGCATCAATGGTTCGATGTCGAGATTTGCATTGTATCTGGATAATTTATATGTGGTTATCAACAACCAAATGCAGGTTTTTAAATTATCAGGATTGTTGCCGGAACGGGTGGTTGAAAATTTGCCTGTCGGATTCAATGTGGAGACCATTTTCAGTTACGGCAATCATTTATTTTTAGGCACCCCAACGGGTATGCTTATCTATTCGGTGGAAGATCCGGTTTCACCGGTTTGGAAATCAACGATTACGCATGCCTATGGTTGTGACCCGGTGGTGGTGGCCGACGATATTGCCTATGTTACAGTTCGTTCGGGGAATTTGTGTGGACAAAATACGAATGAACTCATAGTGATAGATGTGAGTGATAAAGTAGAGCCGAAAATGATAAAATCGTATAATATGACCAGTCCCAAAGGACTCGGGATCGACAAAAAGACCTTGTTTGTCTGTGATAATGGCTTGAAAGTTTATGATGTGACCGATGTAACAGCCATTGATAAACATTTGATAAAACATTTCAGTAATGGTTTTGATGGTTATGATGTTATCCCATATAATAATGTCCTGATGATGATAGCGGATGATGGGATTCATCAGTATGATTATTCGGATTTGACTGATATCAAAGAAATAATTGGAGGTTATATTCCTGTAAATCAGTAGTCATACATTTCATTACGT
This sequence comes from Bacteroidota bacterium, assembly GCA_023459355.1. Classification (GTDB taxonomy): domain Bacteria; phylum Bacteroidota; class Bacteroidia; order Bacteroidales; family Paludibacteraceae; genus Paludibacter. The sequence goes on from JAEWUM010000045.1 coordinate 17,259, forward strand.
TACAATTAATCCAGCCACCTCATCAAAACCTTATTTTAAACCTTATTCTCTTACAAAAACAATAAAAACAATTGATGCATTAAGAACCCAAATCATTCTCTCAGTTTTTTTTCGTACTTTTGCGCCCAAATACTCAATCAAAAAATATGAAGCGCATTCAAATCATCAATGGCCCGAACCTTAATTTGTTGGGCAAAAGAGAGCCTTCTGTATATGGTAACCAGAGTTTCGAGTCGTATTTGGAGGAATTGAAAACCAGATTCCCGGGTGTCGTGTTATCCTACTTTCAGTCGAATGTGGAAGGAGAGTTGGTCAATAAACTACAGGAAACAGGATTTGATGTGGATGGTATCATCCTCAATGCCGGAGCCTATACACATACCTCTATCGCCATTGCCGATGCCATCCGTTCGATTACCAGTCCGGTTATCGAAGTGCATATTTCCAATGTATATCAGCGGGAATCATTCCGTCATCATTCATACCTGTCACAGGCTTGCAAAGGGTGCATTGTAGGATTTGGACTGGATTCATATCGATTGGCCATAGAATCATTTTTATAAGTTATGTTTATGACAAAAGCAACAAAAATTGTAGCCACCATCAGCGACAAGCGCTGTGATGTGGAATTTATACGCGAATTGTATATCGAGGGAATGAATGTAGTGCGCATGAATTCGGCACACCTCAATCGCGAGGGTTTCCTGAAAATCATCCACAATGTGCGTGCCGTGAGTAATCACATTGCCATTTTGATGGATACCAAAGGGCCGGAAGTCCGCACGACCATCGCCGAAAACGACAACATCGAGATTACGGCCGGCGACATCATCAAGGTAAAAGGTGATCCCGATCAAGTGTCCAGAAAAGGAGAGATTTATGTCAACTATCCACACTTTGTACGAGACTTGAAAGTGGGAGATGACATCCTTATCGATGACGGAGAAATAGATTTAAAAGTAGAAGCGAAGGCAGATGGCTTTTTGCAGTGTAAGGCGATGAATGATGGTTCGCTGGGAAGCAGGAAAAGTGTCAATGTTCCGGGAGTTCGTATTAATCTGCCGTCGCTGACTGCCCGTGATAAGGAAAATATCTTATTTGCTATCGAGCATGATGTTGATTTCATAGCCCATTCATTTGTGCGGAACAAGCAAGACCTGATGGATATCCAGCAAATACTCGATGAACACAAGAGCCCGATTAAGATTATTTCAAAGATCGAAAATCAGGAAGGGGTGGACAATATAGATGAAATACTGGAACATACCTATGGAGTTATGATTGCCCGTGGAGATTTGGGGATTGAAGTTGCCCAGGAAAAGATCCCTGGAATTCAACGCAAATTGATTCGTAAATGTGTGCAGGCGCGTAAACCGGTGATTGTGGCAACCCAGATGCTTCATTCAATGATCAAGAATCCAAGACCTACACGTGCCGAGGTGACCGATATTGCCAATGCCATTTATTATCGTACCGACGCTCTTATGCTCAGTGGCGAAACGGCCTATGGTAAATATCCGGTTGAAGCAGTAAGAACCATGGCTACCATTGCCAAGGAGGCCGAAAAGACGAAAATGGCTGAAAATGACATTCCAATTAAAATAAGCACACACGACCTGACTTCCTTCCTGAGTAATGCGGCAGTCGAAACAAGTACCAAACTAGGCACCAAAGCCATCATCACAGACACATACAGTGGTCGTACCGCCCGTTTTCTGGCTGCTTACCGTGGAACGGTTCCGGTGTTGGCAATCTGCTACCACGACCGCTCTACCCGCGAACTGGCTTTGTCCTATGGTGTTGTGCCTATTTATCAGGAAGGTAAAGGCAATACACAACAGTATTTCATTGAAGCTTTACAGCATCTGTTAGAATGGGGCTGGATTGAAAGCGATAGTTTGGTATGTTACCTCAGCGGTAGTTTCGGCGAAGGTTTTGGTACTACTTTCTTGGAAGTGAATAATGTTGATAAGATTCTGGAATCGAGAGATAAGTATTTGCTACCAAATTTTGAATAGTGATTAAATTAAACTATATAAATCATACATGTAGAGACGCACGGCCGTGCGTCTCTACATGTATGATTTATATAGTTTAATCTTATTCTACATTCTTAACGGATTTTAGCCTTTAAGGTTTAAACTTTTCGCGTGCGGATTTGTCTATAATGATTAGGATCGATTATTGACATTACAGATCCTTCGCTACGCTCAGGATGACAAGTTATAGGATGGATTAATGATGCAGGAGGTAGGTTGGCGGTTAACCGCCAACCTACCTCCTGCTAAAAGATAAAACACTGACTGTCATTTCGAACGAAGTGAGAAATCTAATAATAATAACAAATTTTTCAAGTTATCATGAACAGAATATTATTTCCCATTTTACTCGTTTTCTTTGTAGTTCCGGCATTTGCGTTGCAAACGATACGCGGCCGTATTGTGGATGGCAAAACAAGTCAACCACTTGACTTTGTAAATGTTGCTTTACTGAGGGATGCAGATGCTACACCAACAACCGGAGTTATTTCCGACGAAAAAGGTCATTTTGAACTACCACGGGTACCGAACGGGAAATATTCCTTGCGCATCAGTTTTGTGGGTTATAACACCATCGAACTACCTTTGAAAGTGAGTGATAAAGAACTGGATATGGGCATGATTAAGTTGGAAGAAGACAGTAAAAGGCTTTCAGAAGTAGAGGTAGTGGGACAGGGAACCCAGATGCGGTTTGAAATTGATAAAAAGGTATTCTCTGTAGATCAGAATATCGCCTCAGCCGGAGGTTCGGCAACAGAAGTATTGCAAAATATTCCTTCTGTGGATGTCGATAACGAAGGGAATGTCTCCTTACGTAACAACTCCAGCGTTGAAGTCTGGATTAATGGGAAACCTTCGGGTCTGACAGCAGAGAACCGTGCGCAGATACTACAACAGATGCCTGCCGAAAGTATCGAGTCCATCGAAATCATGACCAATCCTTCGGCTAAGTTTAATCCTGAAGGAACTTCCGGAATTATCAATCTGGTAATGAAGAAAAACCGCAAAGGTGGATATTACGGAAGCGCATCGCTCGGAACGATGTGGTCGCAGGGTGCTAATCCGGGTGTTAGTGCCGGTGTCAATTATAACTACAGCAGTGGCAGATACGATGCCTATATCAACATGGGCTACCGTGCGATGAACTTTGCCGGTGGTGGTTGGTCGGATCGTTATTCGCTGAATGCTAATAACGATACTACAAGGTTGTTACATCAGGATAATGAGCGTTTGTTTGGTTACAATGGTTTGTTTACCCGTGCCGGAATAGATTACCGTTTAAACGATAAACATTCGGTGGGAATATCCGGCTTTGGCATGATTGGTTCAAGTGGTGGCTGGTCTGATATTAATTATAACTTAACAGATTATCAGCAAATTGTAAACAGTAGAAGTTACAATCGATTCAACGAGAATGAAGGTGCCAGACCAGGGATGCATGTCACCCTGGATTACAAATGGGAAATAGATAAAAAAGGTTCAAATATAATGTCGAGCATTGCTTACTCGACTCATCAACGTAGCAGTGAAGAGACTTACTTACAGCGTGATTTTAATTTAACTGATACCGTGATAACTTCCCATATCAATCAACAATTTTCAGGAGCAAATAAGGAATGGGAATTTAAACTGGATTACACACAGAAATTTACAGAAAATGATCGGCTTGAAGCAGGATGGTATACCTCGCTGGAAGATCGTTTCGGTCCCAATTCGGCGACAGACTTATTAATAAGCGAGCAAATTAAAGCTTACTACAATGAATTTGAACACCAGGAGCAGGTACATGCAGCCTATATTACTTATGGAAACCGATTCAACAACCTGAGTTTGCAGGGAGGATTGCGGGGAGAGTACTACTGGCGTCATCCCTTTAACACCACCATGGACAATAATGGGGTGAAAAGTCGTGTGGATTATGGTGATAAGGGAGAACTTCAGTTGTTCCCAAGTTTCTTTGCATCCTATTCACTTCCCAAAAACAATGAAATCCAGTTTAATGCCAGTCGCCGGGTAAGTCGCCCACGGGGCAGTCAGCTCAATCCTTTCCGGGATTATTCCGATTCGACCAATATTTCATATGGAAACCTGGAATTGTCTCCTGAGTATTCAGCAGCAATGGAATTCAATTATCTGAAAACCTGGGATAATCATTCTTTGTCTTCTACGCTATATCATCGTTTTACAGATGATGTAATTCAACGGGTGAGTTTTATGAACAACGACGATGTACTGGAAAGTACGTATATGAATGTGACCAAATCGGCCAATACCGGATTTGAGTTGGTCGTAAAGAACAACCTGTTCAAAATTCTGAACCTCACTTCTTCCGTTAATTTATATCACAGCAGGTTATATGCGTCAACTTATACCAGTCCCTATGATCAGGCAGTTGTGAAAACTATACCCGAACAGGAGAACTTCAGTTGGAGTGGTAGAGTTATCGGTAATATTGTTTTAGGGAAAAACACTTATGGACAAATTACCGGACAGTATTCCGCCCCCAGATTGATTGCCCAGGGAAAAGAAACAGCCAGTTACTCGGTTGATTTAGGTTTGCGTCAATCTTTGTTCGATCGGAAGCTGAGTCTCAATTTCATGGTACGTGACCTCTTCAATACCCGCCGCAGAAGTTCTGTTACCTGGGGCGATGGTTTCTACCAACGTTCCGAGAGTTATTTCTCCGGCCGGATGATTGGACTGACAGTAACGTATAACTTCGGAAATATGAAACCCAAAAAAACCGACATGCAAAGAGAAAATAATGGTGGTGGTGGAGAAGATATGGGATTCGGGGAGGACTAACAGGATTTATTAATCACATGGGGAGCATGAGGAAACTTTTGTCCTGTTCTAATGTGAATTCGATTTTAAATTAATTTTAACCCAAAATATTATGTTAAAGTATTGTTTGATTGAAAACCCCATGCCAAAGGGTGAACAGGATTATATTGCTTCGGTTGCCTGTAATAAAATTATCAAAATGGATCATTATATCGACGACATGGTCGATGAAGGTACAGGGCTGACCCGCCCACAGGCAATAGCCTATTTCGAGAAACTGATTCAGTTAACTGAGTGCTATCTTAAAAAGGGTAATTTTATCTCAACACCCTTATTTCGATACCGCACAAGTATTTCAGGAACGTTTACAAGTAAAGGTGACAAATTCGACCCTGACCGACATCTGATTAAAATTAGCTCTACACCTGGTAGTCGGATTCGCAACATCAAGATGGTGGCAGAATTAAAAAAAGAGTCCGTTATTCCTTACTCTCCTGAAATCTATCAAGTGATAGATTCGATAACTGATGAAATAAACAGCTGTGTAAGTTCAGGAAACCTGGCCACAATTAAGGGCAGGCAATTGAAATTTGACAAGCACAATCAGAGTCAGGGTATATTCTTCATCTCAGATACAAATCCTAAATTGGAATTACGGGCTTCAGTGTATTCCGGCATCAAACCTTCGGAGGTGCATTTTGTAGTTCCGGTGTTGTCAAAGGGGACTTACAAGCTTGTTTTTAAAAGTAATTCCCCGGTTTCAGGGAAGAAAGTCACTGCATTACTCGAGGATCATATAACAGTTTATTAGTTTCTGCAGGACATAAATGTAAATCAGCCTATAGGGTAAATTCAATTTAGCCTATAGGCTGATTTTATTTTACCCTATAGGGAGAATTGTCGTTAGCCTATAGGCTGAATTGAATTTACCCTATAGGGAGAATTGTTTTTATGATTGGCATGTGAGAGGTTTATGTAGTATAGGACAGATGGATATGTCAGAGTCATTCCGCTTCATTATGAAGTTTGTGTAAAATTAATCCGAAATGCAGCTCCAGAATTTTATTAATAATTTGCAGACACTTAGACTCGCTATATGACATAAACACTTCGGTAAAAGTTAAACTACGTTAAATAATAGGCGCTAAAACATTGCTAAACCGATTTAGTTATATATTTGTCCCATGAAAAAGTGAAAAATGGCAAAAGAAAAGCGGGTATTACTTAAAGATGTTGCTGAATCAGTGGGAGTTTCCACCACATTGGTCTCCATTGTGCTGAATGGCAAAGCAAAGCAGTACCGCATTGCTGACGAGATGGTCGAGAAGGTTATCAAAACAGCAATGGAGATGAATTATTCTCCAAACCTGATAGCAAGAAACCTCAGAGGAGGTAAAACGCAGTTAATCGGATTGATTGTAACCGATATTTCAAACCCTTTTTATTCTGCCATTGCCAGAATAGTGGAAAATAGAGCGAACGAGCTGGGTTATACGGTGGTATTCAGTAGTTCGGATGAAGATCTGGATAATACAAAAAGATTAATCGATGTGCTACTGAGCAAAGGTGTTGATGGTTTGATAGTTGTTCCATGCGATGGATCGGAAAATTTAATCAAATCCATTCATGATAACAATACTCCGCTGGTGTTGATTGACCGTAATTTTCCGGGGACAGACATCAGCTTCTCCTGTCTGAATAATTACAGGGCAACGGAATTGACAACGCGGCATTTGATTGAGCAAGGATATGAAAATATTGCTCTGGTTGGATATAAAACGGGTATGAATCACATTCTGGATCGTATCCGTGGTTATGAAGAAACCATGCAGGCGGCAGGATTAAGCAAATACATCCAGGTGAAGAAGGTAAATTTGTTGAACACAAAGGTGGAGATGAGTAATGTGCTGGATGTACTTGTTAATAAAAAGAAAGTGGAAGCTGTTGTTTTTCTGACGAATATGCTGGCCGTGACAGGATTGTATTGTTTGAAAGATATGCAGGTTCGTATTCCGGAGGATATCGCGTTTGTTGGGTTTAATCGGAATGATGTCTTCAATTTATTTCCGTCAACAATTACGCATATCCGGCAGCCGTTGGAATTGATCGCAACACAGGCTGTGAACATCTTGGTAGATAAAATTAATCATGGAGAGCTTGAGATTAAAGCGATGGCTTTTTCTGAGCCACAGTTAATCGTGGGAGCATCCAGCATAAAATCGCATTAGAATATTTTTTTGCTTTAATGCTAAAACGATAAAGCATAGAATTAATTGTTAACATTATATTTTTTTCTTATGATTAGAAGTCTCATCTTATTTCTTGTCTTGTTTGGGAACGTTATTGTGTCGGTTGCTCAATTGAAAGCAGAGGACGCTCGAGTTAAGTATAATAATCCTGAATTAATTGTTGACTTGGGTGTTGGTTTGTGGGGAGTTCCTATGCCGGTAGACTATAATAATGACGGCCTGATGGATGTCATCATGTCATGTCCAGACACTCCTTACAAAGGGTTGTATTATTTTAAAAATATTGGCAGTGCCAATAATCCTTTTTTTGATGTTCCAATACAGTTGTCAGATAAAGCATATAAAAACATCCATGCAAATTATGCCAATGGTAAATTACATGTAATTGCACAGGGAGTTGAATTTCTTGATTTCAAGGACAAATTATACTCAAAAAGAAAAAAAATAAACATTGATAGAGACCCTAGAGAAGGACTTATAAAAGTAAGAAGTAATATCTGGAGTTATGTTGATTTTGATTCTGATGGGGATCTGGATTTGGTCATTGGTATTGATGATTGGGGAGAGTATGGATGGGATAATGCATTTGATAAAGACGGGAACTGGACTAACGGTCCATTAAGAGGTTATATGCTGTATTATGAAAATAAAGATGGAAAATACATTTTTAACGAAAAAATTAATGCAGGTAAGAAGCCACTTGAAACATTCGGAGCGCCAGGAGCAAATGTTGCTGACTTTAATGGAGATGGGAAACTTGATATTATAACTGGTGAGTTTCTAGATCGACTCACCTGGTTTGAGAATATCGGCACAAGAAAATCCGCGAAATTTATAGAGGGTAAAATATTGAAAGATGAAAAAGGAGAAGAAATTAAGTTATATGTACAAATGATAACTCCTGTTTGTGTAGATTTTGATGGTGATGGTAATATTGATTTGCTTGTTGGGGATGAAGACGGAAGAGTTGTATACATTAAAAACACAGGTAAAACGAATAAAGGAACACCAATATTTAAAACGCCAGTATATTTAAAACAAAAGGCCGATAATCTTAAATTTGGAGCTTTGTCGACTCCATTTTGTGTGGACTGGGACGGTGACGGGGCAATGGATATTATTTCAGGAAATTCTGCAGGTAATATTGCATTTATAAAAAATCTGGATGGCAAAAATAATCCTAAATGGGATGTCCCTGTATGTTTGAAAAGTAATGGAGCAGAGATTCGTATTTTGGCTGGAAAGAATGGTTCCATACAAGGTCCGGCAGAAGCAAAATGGGGTTATACAACATTAACTGTTGCAGATTGGGATCAGGATGGTAAAAATGACATTATAGTAAATTCAATATTTGGAGAAATAATTTGGTATAGAAATAAGGGTGATATCTTTGACTTAGACGGACCCTTTAAGGTTAAAGTAGATTGGGGAGGTGTACCTTTAAAACCTGTGTGGAACTGGTGGAATCCTACTGCTACTGATTTAGTAACACAATGGAGAACAACTCCTTATGCTATTGATTGGAATAAGGATGGTTTAATTGACCTTGTTATGCTCGATCACGAAGGATATCTGACATTTTATGAGCGTTTCAGGAGAAATAATGAATTATGGTTAAAGCCCGGGAAAAGGATTTTCTTTATGGAGGATACATCTTCATATGATCATAATAATAAATTAGTTGGAAATAATTCCCAATTATTACAATTAAATGTCGGAATTGCTGGACGTTCAGGTAGAAGAAAGTTTTGTATAACAGACTGGAATAATGACGGGCGTTTAGATTTAATGGTTAACAGTAATAATGTTTGTTTTTTCGAGAACTTAAGACAATCTGCTGATACTACCTATTTTGTAAATAGGGGTGATGTAAGTAAAATTAGATTAGCAGGACATGATACAAGTCCAAGTGCTGTTGATTGGGATAATGATGGGATTCTTGATTTATTAGTAGGAGCAGAGGATGGACATTTTTATTTGATAAAAAATACCAATAATTAAAAATATATATTAGATATGAAAAAAAAACTTTGTGGAATTGTACCTCCATTGGTAACACCATTAATTGATAACAATACACTAGATATTGATGGCTTAGAGCGTTTGATTGAACATGTAATTGCCGGAGGTGTACATGGTTTATTTATTCTTGGCACAACAGGTGAGGCTCAAAGTCTAAGTTTTAATTTACGAGTTGAAATGATAAAGCAGACCAGCAAATTGTTGAAAAAAAGATTACCATTGTTAGTGGGAATTTCTGATACATCCGAAGCCGACAGTATTGATTTAGGTCGTATTGCTTATGAATCGGGAGCTGATGCATTGGTTTCTGCTCCACCTTACTATTATGCAACTGGTCAACCTGAATTGGCAGAGTATTATGAAGGTTTAATTCCACAACTTCAGTTACCACTCTTTTTATACAATATGCCCACACATACTAAAGTTAATTTTGCTCCGGGGACAATTAAAAGAATTGCCGAGAATGAAAAGGTAATTGGTTTTAAAGATAGTTCGGCCAATGGAGCCTATTTTCAGTCGGTAATGTATGAAATGCGCGACCGGAAAGACTTCTCAATTTTTGTGGGTCCTGAAGAAATGACTGCTGAAGTGGTACTTCTGGGTGCCAGTGGTGGGGTTAACGGAGGTGCAAATATGTTCCCAAGATTATATGTTGATTTGTATGATGCTGCAAAACGTGCTGACTTAGAAAAAGTACGTGAATTGCAAAAAACTGTTATGCAGATTAGTTCAACAATATATAATGCGGGTTGTTACGGTTCATCATATCTTAAAGGTGTAAAATGTGCATTATCCCTGTTGGGTATCTGTAGCGATTTTGTAGCCACACCATTTAATCGTTTTGGTGAAGAACAAAAGAGTCATATCAGACAGGCTTTAGATAAATTGAATTTATAGATTTTTTCTTTATTAACATTACCATGAAAAAACATATAATACTTTTTCTCTCGCTCATCTCTCTTTATTTACAAAGCCAGAACCAGATATCAGGGGTAGTTGTTGATGCAATCAATAAGAATCCGTTAATCGGGGTGAATATTGTTGCTCTACATAAAAATGCAGGTACGATTACTGACCTCAATGGGAGGTTTATTCTACATGTTTCTGAACTGGATTCAATCATGTTTTCATATTTAGGATATCAGAAAATGATATTGAAAGCGGAAAAAGAAATGTTCGTAAAGATGCAGGAAGAAACTAAAAATTTGGAGGAGGTAATCGTGATAGGTTACGGAGAACAAAATAAGAAAGATTATACAGGTTCTCTGGCTCAAATTTCGGTAAGTGATATACAAAAGGTATCGGTGCCGAGTATTGATATGGCTTTGGCAGGGCGTGTTGCAGGAGTTCAAATTACCTCAAATGATGCACAGCCTGGATCGGAAATGAATATAATTGTAAGGGGTGCAAGTTCATTAACCCAAAGCAACTCTCCATTGTATGTCATTGATGGTTTCCCGATGGAAGATTTTAATAGTGCAGCATTAAATCCTGTGGATATTGCATCAGTAAATATTCTCAAAGATGCATCAGCTACTGCAATTTACGGATCGAGAGGCGCAAATGGTGTTGTTATTATTGAAACAAAAAAAGGATTGATAGGAAAACCTGTTGTAACTTATGATGGTTCATATGGATTTCAACAAACGACAAAAAAAATTGATCTGATGAATCCATATGATTTTGTTTCTTACCAGATTGAAAGAGACCCGACAAATATGACAAATTTATATTTAACTCAGCCCGGTGTTACACTCGATGATTATAAAAATATGAATTTTGTCGATTGGCAGGAACTTTTGTTTAATGCGGCTCCTGTATTTATGCATAATTTGTCTATATCTGGTGGTTCTGACAGAAACAGATATGTTTTATCAGGCTCTCTTGTTGACCAAACAGGAGTTGTAATTAACTCGGGATTTAAGAAATATCAGGGGCGTATAAGAATAAATCAGGATATAACAAATAAGCTTAGCGCAGGATTAAATGTAAATTACAGTAGCGATCAGAATTATGGACAAATTGCTTCTTCTCAGGGATCCGGATCGAGTGCCTATAGTACATACCTGATGTATAGAACCTGGGGTTACAGGCCTGTTAATATCGGAGTTGACGATTTATTCAATGATTTGTTTGATGGTGAAGACGATCTGACTGCCATTATGAATCCTATAGTATCCAGTAAGAATGAGGTTCGACAAGAAACAAGAAATATTTTAACTGCTAATGCTACTTTAGATTATAAATTATTAGATAATTTAAGATTTAAAATCAGAGGTGGCATTAACCAAAGAGATGTGGCTACTGAGTCATTTAACAACTCAAAAACCTATCGGGGTTATCCTTCTGCCAATAATACGAAAGGTGTGAACGGAGCTTATAGAGCAGAAAGCAGAATGAATTGGGTGAATGAGAATATGATAACATATGTCAAAAGAATCAATCGATATCATAGATTCGACATCACATCAGCTGTCACATTAGAGGGCTCCAAAAGAAAACTTTATGCATATGAAGTTTATAATATACCCAACGAAGAACTTGGACTTAGTGGCATGGATCAGGGAACACCAGTAGGAACAACATCTTTGTTATCAGAAAATACTTTATTATCTTTTTTGACAAGAATTAATTATAATTTCAGATCAAAATATCTTTTGACGGGTTCAATTCGTGCCGATGGTTCCTCTAAGTTTAGTCCTAAAAACCAGTGGGGGTATTTTCCATCAGGGGCTTTTGCCTGGATAATGGATAAAGAAAAGTTCATGAGAAACCTGAAATTTATTTCTGAATCTAAAATAAGAATAAGTTATGGTGTTGCAGGAAATAATAGATTAGGAGATTATGATCGATATCAAAATTTGGATATCTCAGACTATTATTCTTTTAATAATGGAATTCCACAGTATGCATTAACAATTGATAATCTGGGAAATACAGATTTAAGATGGGAAAAGACGTCCCAATTGGACATTGGGTATGATTTGTCTCTGTGGAACAATCGGGTCAATTTTATTTTTGATTTATATGACAAGACAACAAGTGATCTATTGTTGAATGCGAAAATTCCATATAGTTCAGGATTGGGAACATCATATAAAAACATTGGAAAGATTCAGAATCGGGGATTAGAAATTACTCTAAACACAATTAATATTCAATACAAAAAATTCAAATGGGATAGCAGCTTTAATATATCATTTAACAGAAATAAAGTTTTAGCACTATCAGAGGGACAGGAGAGTCTTCTTTCCACAGTCTCCTGGACGGGTGACTGGAATGCAACGTATCTTTATTTGACCAAAATAGGTAATCCTGTTTCTGCTTTCTATGGTTTTGTTTGGGATGGAAATTATCAATATGATGATTTTGAGGAGTTGGGAGAGAATATTTATGTACTTAAAAATAGTGTGACGACAAATGGGAATTCTCGGGAATTAATCAAACCGGGTGATATTAAATATGTTGATCAGAATAGAGATGGAGTTGTAAACGATCAGGATTTGGTGGTAATAGGCAACCCTATACCTAAACATACAGGAGGTTTTAACAACAACCTTACATGGCAGAATTTCACGCTGAATGTTTTTTTTCAGTGGAGTTATGGCAACGACGTGTTTAATGCAAACAGGATAATATTCGAAGGTAACGAAACAAATAGAAATATTAATCAGTTTGCGTCATATAATAACCGATGGACTGATGAGAATCAGAATAATGAATATTATAGATTAGGTGGTTCCGGCCCCAGAGGAGTTTACTCTTCGAGAACAATTGAGGATGGGTCATTCCTGAGACTAAAGAATATTCAACTTGCCTATGCCATCCCGGAAAAATGGGTGAATTTAATTGGCCTGAAAAGTATTCAGATTTATCTGGCAATGAACAACGTATATACCTGGACAAAGTATTCAGGGATGGACCCGGAAGTATCAGTACGAAACTCAACACTTACACCCGGATTTGATTATTCTGCCTATCCGCAAAGCAGAACAACGACAGGAGGAATAAAAATCAGTTTATAAAAACTATTCAATGATAACCATATGAAAACAAAATTGTTGATATTATTTATTTTGATATATAGTTTTAGTGCTTGTGATTTCCTTGATGTAAATTTAAACGGGACCTTACAGGAAAAGACTTATTTTAATACGGAACAGCAACTACAAACATCTTTAAATGGTGTTTATGCAACTTTAGCAGAAAGTTACCTTTATGGAAATTATATGTTAGGAAGATTTGGCCTGGAAGCAGATGAGGGATATAATACCTATTCCAGTGATGTGGGTTCAGTATCACAGTATCAGGCTGCAGCTTCTGATACGAAAATATTAAGTTATTGGCGCAGACTCTATGAGGGAATTAATCGGGCTAATTTATTGTTAGCTAACATTGATAAACCAGAGATGGATTCATTGAAACGTCAGGATATTAAAGGACAGGCCATGTTTCTCAGGGCTTATTATTATTCTATGTTAGTTACGCGTTTTGGTGATGTTCCTTTAGTTACAACTTTGGCAAAATCAGGAAATTCAAGTGAGGTGATGATACCTCAAACCGCCGCCAAAGAAATCTATGAGTTTATTATATCAGAGATGGCAATCGCGGCAGACATGGTTTCAGATATTGATGTGGTTGAATCTCCGGGGAGAGTGAGTAAATCTGCTGTTTGGGGAATTCTATCCAGAATGTGCTTGTACATGGCAGGGAATCCAATCAATGATGAAAAACGTTATGAAGATGCTGCTTTCTGGGCAAAAAAAGTCATTGATAGTAAAAAACACACACTTATTGGCTCTTATCAACAAATTTTCATCAATTATGCTCAGGATTTTTATGATCATAGAGAAAGCATCTGGGAAGTTGAATTCTGGGGTAATAACACAGGAAATTATACGAATGTTGCTGGTATGGTAGGGAGAAATAATGGGATTTTGAATACCAAGGGGGATAATAATATCGGATATTGCGCAGGAATGATTCGGGCAACAACTGTTTTATATGACACATATAGTGCTGATGGACTGGATACCAGAAGGGATTGGTGTATTGCTCCGTATTATTTTGATGGCAATCCGGCAGTAAAAGTCAATTGGTCAGCCGGTGGAACAAAGTTTCAACGCCATTGTGGTAAATTCCGTAGGGAATATGAACTTTTAACTCCTAAAAGTACAACAGCTACACCTCAAAACTTTCCTTTATTAAGATATGCTGATGTCTTGCTTATGTATGCCGAAGCAGTTAATATGAAAGAATCCAGCACACAATCAGAAATAGATTCTGCTTATCTGGCAATTAATCTGGTTCGCAGAAGAGCCTATAATTTCAATATTAATACTCCGGCGCCTACTATTGACTTAACAAATATGGATAAGGAAAGATTTTTAAAAGAAATTCAGGATGAACGATTTAAAGAACTTTGTTTTGAATGTTTGAGAAAAAATGATTTGATAAGATGGAATATCTTTTATGACCGAATGAAAGGAGTTTATGCAAACATACCTCCGGGAACATCTTCCTATATCAATTATGCGAGAAACACGTATAACAATGCTAGTTACAGAGATGTATTATGGCCAATACCAACTTATGAAATAGGTGTGAATAAATTATTAAAACAAAATGCAAATTGGTAAAAATTTCTTCAATATGAAAAAAATAATTTTATTATTATCAATCCTGTTGTTTTTGTTTTCATGTGTAACAGAACAGGTACAATTTCCTGAATTTGATATGACAGTAGATTCATTAACGTATCGGGTTGGTGATGTTGTGAAGTTTAAACTGAAAGGGAATCCTGATATAATATCATTTTATTCAGGAGAAACGGGTAATTCCTATTTGTATTCAAATCAAGACCGGATTGTACAGGCAATCGCCAAAGTATCATTTCAAACGCAAAACAGATCTCAATCCTATAGTGCTTCTGATGCTGGTTCAGATTTTTGTCAGGAAAATCAGTTTAGAGTTATGATATCTACTGATTTTAACGGTCAATATGATGAAACATCAGTTAAGAATGCAAACTGGTCGGATATAACGGATTTGTTTACAATCGGACCTGCATCATGTATTAGTACTTCATCTTATATCCCTGCCGGAGTTGGGGAATTAAACGATTATATTGGGAATGAAGAATCTTTTTATATTGCTTTTAAATATATAAATCAACCAAATGCCGAGAACGGAAATTGTAATATTTGGAGATTCTCCAGTTTTGAATTGAATGCTGTTTCTGATAATGGTTCGATCCCAATTGCCACTCAGGTATCTGCTTCCTGGTCTCCTGTTTTCATGGGACCAGACTGGAATCCAACAAGAGGATTTTCTACCTCAGCAACTAATGTGACAATGCGTGCAGATCCGGCTTACAGAGATATTTATCAGGAATTATGGTGTATTAGTAAAGCTTTCAGTTTTGAGAAGGAGATTAATGTTGGAACTGACAAAGCAATTGGAATAAAAACCTTATCTGATGTTCCATTGGAATCATATTCATATGTTTTTAATAAAGAGGGAACATATACTATAACGTTTTTAGCAGTAAACACAAGTATTTATGGAAGAAAAGAAATAGTAAAACAAGTTGAGATTAATGTTATGCCTTAAATCAACTTTTCTCTATATCAAATGTAAATTAAATGCTGATATTAATTAATCTTTAAAACGGAATGTTATGAAAAAAAATTATGCTTTATTTTTTTATTTAGTGACTATGTTAGTGTTGTTGGGCATGCAACAACTGACAGCGCAGTCATTACTTGAATGGAATTTTTATACGCCAACGAAAAGTGGCGGAACTGAAGCAACCTTTAATGCAACCCGAAACAACAGTAATCTTGAGACCTCAGTGTTATCAAGGGGAGCCGGCGCTCCTTCAGCTGGAGGATCTTCAGCTTCATTTGTTGGAAACATGACTGTATCTGCCAGTTTAAATGAAGCAATAGCAAATAATGCTTATTATGAATTTAAAGTGCAGGTAAAAGATGGATTCTATGTTTCACTAAAAAAGCTAAAATCAATAATCAGGATTCAAACTTATTCTGCTAAAACTTATCAATGGATGTATAGTCTTGATGGTGTCAATTTTAGTGAGGCAGGAACATCGGTAACTGTTAGTGATTTTAATAACAATGGTGTAGTTCAGCCTGATATAGACTTATCTCCCTATGCTGATCTTCAGTCGGTAAGTCCGATCTCCTGTAAACTCATTGTTTTCAGGTTATATGCATGGGGAGGTGTTGTTCCCGGAGCTGAAGATCCTAATCCAACCTATATTAATTTTGGATTAGGTAAAGCAACGTCGACAACTCCTGCTCTTGCAATTGAAGGTGCAGTTTATAATAAAGAAGCTGATTTAATCTGGAATTTCTATGGTAGCAGGGGTACGGAAGCATCTTATTATCCGACTACGATAGACAACAATCTTGACTTCAATCAATCTCTTCTGACAAGAGGTGCTGGTAGTCCCGCTACAAATGGAAATACAAATGGATTCTCGGCTAACCAGGCAGTTGCTTCTAATGTTGAAGATGCATTTACAAATAACAATTATTTTGAATTGAAAATTAAAACCAACGAAGGCGAGACTGTTTCAATAGATTCTATTGATATGATCATCAGAACACAAAAATACGCGTCAAATGTCTATCAATGGTTTTTTAGTAAAGATGGAGGTGATTTTGTCGCAATTGGTACGCCGGTTACTATTCCTGTTGAGGAAATTCATTCCGAAGAAAATCCGGATGCAAATAATGGTTTTGCACAACCAACTGTTTATTTAGCATCCTATTCAGATTTACAGAATGTTCCTTCAACCAGTACAATTACATTTAGATTATACGCCTGGGGTGCTCATAGTCCGGCACCTGAAGCAACAGATAAAAACTATGTAAACTTTGGATTTGGAAAATCATCATCAACAACACCATCATTTGTTATCAATACGACAGTTACCGGCGATGCAGCTCCATCATTAAGTTTAATAAGCGGATGGGAATTTAGTACAATTGGTAATGCTGAATCAGCAAATCCAAGTCCGGTTGCAGGATCTTTTAATGCGACAACAAACAATGAATACCTCCAACCAAGTATAGTTTCAAGAGGAAGTGGTTTGGATGTTGCCGGGTTGTACTATAGCTATGCAGCATCATCACCGGTTAGTGAGACAAAAGAATTTGCTTTAACTAATAACCTGTATTTTGAAATACAAGTAACACCATTAAGTACGCACAAGCTAAATCTTTCTGGATTAAGATATAAATTCAGGAGGTATGCAGCAGGCCCGACTAACTATTTTTGGCAGTACAGTATAGATAATGTTAATTTTACAGAAATAAAGAGTGGAAGCTTTACGTCTGTTGATACAAACGGAGATTTTATGGACCCATTGGATTTTACTGGTATAACAGCATTACAGGATGTTCAGACTACAGTGAAATTTAGGTTGTATGTATGGGGTGTAACCAATGCTGCTCAGGTCTTTGCCTTCGGCAGATATGCTTCAGGGAATACTTCAAACAGTGTTTCAATTTATGGAGACCTCGAAGATAAAGGTCCCTCAACATCAATCAATACTATTTCATCAAATAACAGGTTGGATGTACATGTTGCTGGTCGCAATCTAAATGTGCAGGTTGCTGGTGAGGAATCGGAAGAATTTTCTCTTTGTCTGCATGATATATATGGGAGAACTCAGTTTGTTCAGAGTGGAAAACTCAATGATGGGATAAATCAAATCGTGATTCCTATGGACAACTTTGAAGAAGGAGTTTATATATTTAGCATATTATATCAAAACGGGGAAAAGGGAAGAGTGAAATTCATGATACAATAATTATTTAGAAAAAGAAATCATTAAACATTTAAATCATGAAAACAAGAAAAACAATTTTAATGATATTTGTATTTACACTTAGTTGCAGTTTTACTTTTGCAGCAGAAGGTATTATCAGTTTGCTCGAGTGGAATTTCTATAATACCTCAGTTACCGGTAAAGAAGCTACATCAAATGCCTGTTTAAATGACATTGATCTCAAACAATCTGTGTTGTCAAGAGGTTTGGGAGCCCCCGGGAATAGTGGGTTTACAAATGGATTTGTAGGTACAATCCAGCCAAGTTCATCAAAAGAGGAAGCGGTAAACCAACAGGTGTATTTTGAGTTTAAGGTTCAACCTCAGGATGGGAATACGGCCAGTCTGTCGGAACTGACTGTCCAGTTGAGGTCTCAAAAAGCTTGTATGTATCAATGGATGTATTCAAGAAACCAAAATCAGTTTGCTGATTTAAGCCAGATTGTAAGCATGGACAGTACTGGCATAGGTGTGTTTCAAGATCCAATCAACCTTAGTGCTTTCTCTGATCTTCAACAAATAACTTCGACTGATTCAGTAACGATTCGTTTATATGTATGGGGTGGTATAAACTCTCAGGGTTTCGGTTTTGGAAAATCAGGAGGAAGCACTACATCCGGGTATATTCCTTCGATTGTTGTCAAAGGAAGCATGGTAAGAAATACTCATGTTATTGCAGGATGGGGACTCCAGGAGTATACAGGAGTAACTGAAGGAAGTTTAAATGCATCAACTGTTGATAATAATTTAAAATATGCTATACTTGGCAGAGGAGCCGGATTTACAGCTGCAAGTTTGAATTTTTCTTATGTATCTTCATCTCAGTTGTTAGGAGCAAACAAAGATGAAGCAATCAATAATAATGAGTATTTTGAAATTAAGTTAAATGCAAAAGATACTTATAAATTATCACTAATATCATTAAATTATAAATACAGACGAAACAGTTCAGGACCATCAGGATATAAATGGAAATATAGTTTGAATGGCGTTGATTTTACGGATGTGGGAGCCACAGAAACTGATGAAGCTGTATTTTCATCAGATGGTGTGTCTTATGCTATTGACTTAAATTCGATTGTAGCGCTGCAAAACATTCCTGTGCAAACAATTGTAACTTTAAGAATGTATGTTTGGGGATCAGGTTCCAGTTCACAGGTTTTTGGTTTTGGGCGTTATTATGCCGGTTCGGTTGCTGTACCTAATGTGATGACAGTATATGTAAAAGGAGAAGTAAAGTCGATTAATTCAGGAATTTCAAGTCAGTTTTCTTCGGCAAATGAAGCAATTTACATTTATAAATCTGCAAATAATCAATATATTGTTGAAAATAAGTCTCTGAACCAACAGCCAGTGACTGCAACTATTTCTGATATTTCGGGTCGTGTGTTATATTCAACAAGTCTTGAGATGTCAAACGGTGAAAATTATCTTTCAGTCCCAACCGGTTTAAATACAGGAATTTATATTGTATGTTTAAAAGGGAATAATGGGTTCTCTTATAATCAAAAAATTAATTTATAAAATATCAGGATGGTTTAATTAATTTATTTTAAATCATCCTGATTAAAATTGCTTTACATTTCAAAACAGAATGTCATTTAGTCGAATTGTGTATGTTGTTTTAAATTCTGATGAATGAAACAAAACTCCAACTCTTATTTATGATGAAAAAAGTTTTTCTTCTTCTTCTTTTTATAAACTACATATTTACACTTTTTGCTATAGAAAATTTTCCTGAGAAAATTATTGCAGAAAGTCCGGATCCTTTGAATATTACCATAGGCTCACCATCCATTGCTGTATTGCCGGATGGAATATATGTAGCGTCGCATGATTGGGGTGGTTCGCTTATAAACGCGAATTACACTTCAGTTTATTCATCAGAAAATAAGGGTGAAACATGGAAGCTTATCTCAACAGTAAAGGATTTGAAATGGGCAAATATTTTTTGGTTTAACGGGAAATTATATATGATGGGTGTTAAGTCGGCTTTTGGAGATATTTGTATCAGACGTTCAGATGATTCAGGTAAAACCTGGACAGATGCGTCAACAACATCATCGGGAATACTTTTTCAGGGACGTTATCATACAGCTCCGGTGCCTGTTGTATTTCACAATGGTAGAATTTGGAGATCCTTTGAAGAGAGCCCTGATCCTGAAAATAGCAGGAATTTTCATTCTTTCGTTATATCTGCACCTGTTGATTCAGATTTATTAAAAGCTGCAAGTTGGACTAAAAGTAATCGTGTGAAATTTAATCCGGAATGGATTAATGCCAGCAATCCGGAATGGCTCGAGGGTAATGTTGTTATTACACCAGAGAATAAGATAGCTAATTTATTAAGATTGAATTCAGAACAGGAAACTAATGGTATGTTTGATTTGGAATGCCCTTGTGACGCATTTACAAGATATAACATTGCAGCTATGTTGCCTGTTTCGGATGATGGAACTAAGATAACATTTGATCCATTCCAGAATTTTGTCAATTTTCCCGGAGCATTATCCAAATTTACTGTAAGATTTGATTCAGTGAGTGGAAAATACTGGACAATCGTTAATAAAATTACCAAAACTGATTTTAAATACCTCGGTTCATCCAATAGCCCCAGAAACCAACGAAATGTTCTCGTTTTATATTCATCTTCTGATTTGCAAAACTGGGAAGAAAAGTTCATTGTAATGCGTTGGAGAGAGGGTGAAATTTTAACACGAAGAGTTAATTTCGGGTTTCAGTATGCAGATTGGCAAATAGATGGTAATGATATTGTTGCGGTTGTCAGAACCTCCTGGTATAGTTCTGATTGGCATGACAGTAATATGCTGTCATTCCATAAGATTTCAAACTTCAGGAATGTTTCTTTAATCGACTCACCAAAAGATTTAAAAGAATTAACCGAAAATGTCTCTTCAATTTTAGAATGGCAGTTTACTTCTCCTGCATGTACAGGAAAGGAAATTACCATTAACTCTACCACAACCGATCCCAATTTACAAGTATCTGTCTTATCGAGAGGGAGTGGACTATATAATACCTCCGGTTTCGCCAGGTCCTTCAGTGCTGAGACAAAATTGGCAACTGTTGAGAATAATTCAAAATCAGTTGCAATTGAGGATAATCAGTATTTTCAATTTACAGTCCAGTCTAAACCTGGTTATAGCGTATCTCTTTCGACGATAGATGCAAAATTATCACGTAATACCGAAGGACCAACAAGTTATCGTTGGCAATATAGTCTGGATGGAGTTAATTTTGTCGAAATTTCTTCAGGAGATGTTTTTGATTTTTATGATAATGATGGTGAAGGTGAGATTCAAACGACGGTTCGTTTAGACAGGTATAGTGATTTGCAAAATCTACCTGCGTCAAATCAGGTAACTTTCAGAATTTATTTTTGGAGAGCAACCAGTAATACTGGTAGAATTTCTTTTGGGAGATATAAAGATACGACCCCCTCACTTAAGGTGGGAGGTGCTGTAATTCCAACCGTGAATGCAGAGATGCCGGTTGTTGCCTGGACTTTTTCAGGGCTTTCTGGGATTACTGCCGGCAGTTTAAAAGCAGATGTTGTGAGCGACCTGATACCAGCTCCTTACTTAAGTCGCGGTGCCGGACTCACTCCTGTTAGTTTAAATAATGCTTATTATTCCTACTTTTCTTCTTATGTCTCCGGAATGAATACTAAGGCAGATGCCATCAGGAATGGTGATTACTATACATTCACGATTCAGTCTGAATCTACAAAGATGATTTCATTATCAAAATTAAACGTAAAATTGAGACGTAATTCAAATGGTCCTATAAGTTACAGGTGGATGTATAGTGTTGATCAAGTGAATTTTCATGAATTAGGTTCCTCTGATATCGTTTTTTTGATTAATAATGATGAAGGTGTTATTCAAACCACAGTTGATCTTAGTTCTGTTCCTGATTTACAGAAGGTAAAATCAGATACTCCAATACAATTTCGTTTGTATGCCTGGGGAAGCACCTCTTCAACAGGAGGATTGGCTTTTGGCAGATACACCGGACAAAACTGCCTTGAGGTATTTGGAAAAGTTGAAGATGATGTTCAGGTGTTAAATGCCTGGCAGTTTTATGATGATAATAATTATATTTCAACAGGGAGAGAAGAATCATTTCAATCAACTACGACTAATAAGGCTGTTTTACAATCGACATTAACCAGAGGGATTGGAAATACAATTACTTCATCCGGGCATGTTGGAGGATTTATTGGTTATCTGTCTGTTTCTCAGAGCAAACAGGAAGCTATAGAGAAGGCTTGTTATTTTGAATTTAAGGTACAGGTTCAACCTGGGATAGAACTTTCCTTGTATGAAATTCTTGCAAAGATACGTAGACAAGAATTTTCTGCACATACTTATCGCTGGATGTATAGTCTCAACGAAACTGATTTTTTTGAAATCGGGGATCAGGATGTATATATGAATCAATATGAAGAGAATAATGGATATTTTCAACCCGGATTATTACTGAATGGTTATTCTGACCTTCAGAATTTGAGAAATGATAAAACTGTAACCTTCAGATTATATGCCTGGGGAGGTACAGAAACGTTAACTACCCGTAAGCATTTTGGGTTTGGACAATCAAAACTTATTACTGGTCCTTCTTTGTCAATAACAGGTTATTCTCAAAAAGCTACTACAACAACTTCTCCACTGGGATATAATCCCAATTTGATTAAAATTTTTCCGGGTTCTGATGCGGTTTTTTTACAATATTCATTTAATTCTGATGAGAAAATTATGCTTGAGTTCAGAGATATGGTAGGAAAAGTTCTGAAAACAATGGAATGTAACTTAGCACAGGGAGAACACACACTGAGAATACCTTTTAATATGAATAAAGGAATATATATTATAACACTAAGAAATCACAAAATAAACTACAGCATAAAATTTATTAAATAACTATTGTATTAACATATAAAATTTACAAAAATGAGAAAATCCATTTTCAAAAAAATCTTCTTTGTCATGCTGACTTCAGTTTTTTCAACCATGACTTACGCACAACTTATTGCGTGGCAGTTTGCAGTGCCAACTGAACTTACTGGTAAAGAAGTTTCAGTTATGGCAACAACTGTAGATCCTGCAATAGAGGCAACAAAACTTACACGAGGCCCTAATGCCAAAGCAGGTCCCGGTAATGCCAGAGGCTTCAGTGGAAACCTTCCGTATGACAAAACAAAAGCTGATGCCCGCAAATCCGGAGCATATTATCAGTTCGTTGTAAAAGTAAAACAAGGTTACCAGGTTTCTTTGTCTGAATTAAATGTCATTCTGAGAAGGCAGGAAAATTCAGCCTATATTTATCGTTGGATGTATAGTTTGGACGGAAAGAAATTTAAAGAAATAGGAGAAAATGATCTGGAAATTTCAGATTTGTCCAATAATGGAATAAAACAACCAGCCATAAATCTCAGTGCTTATTCTGACTTGCAAAATATTAAAGGTGGTAAAGAAGTGGTGTTCAGAATTTATGCATGGGGTGCAACGCCAATGGAAAAAGCGAAACGTGCATTTGGCTTTGGAAAGTCAAATATTAAAGGAAGTAAAGTTCTTTGGGTAAATGGCACCTCTGAGAAAATTGATCAATGAGAGGAAAAAATATCATTATAGTGTTAATTGGTTTGCTTCAAATAACCATATTCTCCAATACCATGTCAGCCAATAATCGTGTTAGAATCTCTGAAGGAATGATTAAAAGCCCATTCAAAGTACCATCGGATAGCTCAGTAGACCTCAGGCTTTTTGAAGATCATTATCGTCAATTCCCGGATCGATGGGATATCGCATTCGATTATTTAAGTAATAATAATCTGATTGATCTCCCCTGTGGAAAAACAGAGTTGAGTAAAGATGTTTATGTAACTGTGAGTGAATATCTAACAAAAGAAAAACAGGATGCATTGTATGAATGCCATAAGAAATACATTGATTTGCAATATATTGTAATTGGAAATGAATACATTGGATTTACTAACAGTAGTCCTGAAAAAGAGCTGATCCCATATGATGAAGGAAAAGATATAACATTCTATGATGATAGGGGAGGGAAACTATTACATGCAAATCCAGAGGTTTATTTCATTTTTTTTCCAACCGATTTACATCAACCATGCATTCAATATAATCTGAGTTCTAAAGTGAAAAAAATTGTAGTAAAAATTAAATTTAAATAAATTAGAAATGAATACAATAAAATCAGTTTTTTATGTGGTTCTGTTATTTTGTTTTACTCAAAATACGTTTTCACAATATCCGATTCGTCCTTTGGCCCAGGATTATGTGCTTATAGCAAAATCAGAGGATCCAAAAAATCAACCTTTATATTCTCCCAGTATATTAAGACTTTCTTCTGGAAGGTTGGTCATCTCTTACACTCAGGCACAGAAAAAGGAGAGTGTCGAAGCTGACTGTCAGGTGTTTCTTACTTCCGATGATGGTGGTAAAACCTGGATAAAAAGAGGCGAAAATACGGAAGCACTACAAGGAAGAATATTTGAAGCAAATGGTATTCTGTATTATATAGCAACAGGAGCCGGATTACCTATTTGTAAATCAACAGATAATGGCAACACATGGAGTAGTCATAACTATTTGACTTCAAAAAGTAAAACCTGGCAACAAACAGCTGCAAATGTTTGGTATGCAAATGGAAATGTTTATTTAGAGATGGAATGGAGAGCCCGTGTAATCAATGCATGGGGTGCTGGAGAAAAAGCAGTTGTTGTTTTAAAAGGGAAAATAACTGACGATCTTACTCAGGCATCAAACTGGACATTCTCAAGTCCCCTTAACTATGGTGATATTATACCTTGTTACCGGGAAAACAAACCCAAAATTGAATACTTTGGAATACCGTTCTACGAGCAAGCATATCCCGATAGAAATTTGATTGCACCGGGAAGAAGCTTTTCTCCAATGGGTTGGGCAGAAGGGAATATTATTCAAATTTTAGACCCTAATCACTATTGGTACGATGATTCCGGTAATACATTTCATGTTTTCATGAGGACGCTGACCGGTATGACGAATTATGGTGCAGTATGTAAAGTGGTAGAAAATGAAAATGGTACAATGACAACGATGTTGGAAACAGCCCCCTCAGGTAAAAAAATATTATATTTACCAATGCCGGGTGGACATAACAGGTTTCATCTTCTTTATGATACCCAAACCAAAACATATTGGTTATTGTCCAATCAAACCACCGATTCTATGACAAAAGCAGAATTTCTTGCGTCAGACCGCCACGACTTAGGATACGGAGAGAGAAACAGATTGGTATTACATTTCTCTAAAAATATGGTAGATTGGTGCTTTGCCGGATTGGTGGCTATCGGTGAAACTCAAAAGGAAGCCAGAAGTTATGCTGCTATGGATTTCGATGGCGAAGATATTGTAATTTTATCTCGTAGCGGTGACCCTGATTCACACACAGCTCATGAGACAAATATGATTACATTTCATCGTGTGAAAAATTTCAGAGAATTAATTTACTGATAGTCAAAAAGTAGTAATTATTAAAATAACAAGAATGAATAATAATTTTCCTAAAATCGGAATAAGACCAGTAATTGATGGTCGCATGGGAGGGATAAGAGAATCGTTGGAAGAAACAACCATGAATCTTGCCAGGTTGGTAGCTAATTTATATGAAAAAGAGTTGCATTATCCTGATGGCACACCGATTAAGTGTATTATTGCTGATACTTGTATCGGGGGAGTAAAAGAGGCGGCAGATTGTGCCTCCAAATTTGAAAAAGAAAATGTGGGACTTTCTCTCTCTGTTACTCCTTGTTGGTGTTATGGTTCTGAGACGATTGATATGAATCCATTAATTCCAAAAGCAATATGGGGTTTTAACGGAACTGAAAGGCCCGGTGCAGTATATTTGGCAGCTGCTCTGTCGGCACACAATCAAAAAGGACTACCTGCATTTGGTATTTATGGAAGGGATGTCATGGATGCCGGCAGCACTGAAATACCTCAGGATGTGAGAGCAAAACTTTTACATTTTGCTAAAGCTGGTTTGGCAGTGGCAATGATGCGTGGAAAATCGTACCTGGCGATTGGATCTGTTTCGATGGGAATCGCAGCTTCTATTGTAAACCCTGATTTTCTTCAGGAATATTTGGGAATGAGAACTGAATATGTTGATACAGTTGAAATTTTACGCCGTATTCAACTTGGAATCTACGACAAAGAAGAGTTTGAAAAAGCAATGCAGTGGACCAAAGCCAATTGCATGAAAAATGAAGGAGAAGACTACAATCCTCCACATTTGAAACGTAGTCGCGAAGAAAAAGATAAGGATTGGGAATTTGTGGTAAAAATGACACTGATAATGCGTGACTTAATGATAGGTAATCCAAAACTGAAGGCCATGGGATTCGGAGAAGAAGCTATGGGGCACAACGCCATTGCCGGAGGTTTTCAGGGGCAGCGTCAGTGGACAGACTTCCTGCCAGATGGAGATTTTTCAGAAGCGATTCTGAACTCTTCGTTCGATTGGAATGGTATCAGAGAAGCATTCACATTTGCTACTGAAGATGATCATCTGAATGGAATCAGCATGTTGTTTGGTCATCTGCTTACCAATACTGCTCAGATTTTTGCGGATGTGAGAACTTACTGGAGCCCCGAAGCAATTGAAAGAGTAACAGGATGGAAACCGGATGGGATATTAAAAGAAGGAGCTATTCATCTTATCAACTCAGGTTCGTGTACATTGGATGGTACAGGTCAGCAAAGCGATAAAGAGGGTAAACCTGTGATGAAGCCATTTTGGGAAATTACTGAAGAAGAGGTCTCGAAAATGCTTGAGGCAACTACATGGTATCCGGCTTCACTTGAGTATATGCGTGGTGGAGGTTATTCTTCAAAATTTTTAACCAAATCAGGAATGCCTGTTACCATGTGCCGTTTAAATCTGATAAAAGGACTTGGACCTGTATTGCAAATAGCTGAAGGATGGACTGTTACTTTCCCGGAACATGTATTTGATGTTATTGATAAAAGAACTGATAAAACCTGGCCTTCAACATTTTTTGTTCCCAGATTAACAGGAGAGAAACGATTTAAAGATGTTTATTCTGTCATGAACAACTGGGGGGCTAACCACGGAGCAATAAGTTTTGGCCATATAGGTGCCGACTTAATTTCACTGGCATCGATGTTATCGATCCCGGTAAGCATGCATAATGTGGATGATGATAAAATTTTCCGTCCAAGTGCCTGGAGTGCTTTTGGTTCAGATAATGAAGGAGCAGACTACAGGGCATGTGTAAATTATGGCCCGATTTATAAGTAATTATAATTAATTATACTGTGTATGCTTTGAAAAAAGCGTACACAGTAATAAAACTTTAAAGAAAACCATGAAACTTAGAATCTTCAACCTGCTTGCACTTTTGTTTTGCATTATTCCAACTGTGGTTTCAATAGATCAGATGACAGTAATGATAGATGCAACATCAACTGATATGATCGAAGTGCGGAACTTTGAACAAGGTAAACAACTGTTTACAAACAGAACCAATGCAGCTATCAATACGATACCGGTTGGCTTTGAAGGTTATAAAATGCTTTCAAGTGGTGGAGGTACTGAAATAACCGGTACCATTAAAGCAGCTGCTGATGGTCAGATATATATTGCTGCCAGATATACTGAATCTTTTGAGGGTTGGACCAAATTAACCGGATACGACTTTACTTATGCATCGACTAATTCTCTTATGTCAATATTTTATAAAGATGTTCAGAAAAATGAAATTGTAACAATCCCTGTAAATACTGATTTTAGAGGAGTAACACCTATTGCAAAGAATATTATCTGGCTCAATCAGGAGGAATTGATTCCGGACTCAATGCAGGTTACCTTTCAGACCAAGGATAACTTTCAAAAAAGTGTGCTGACAAATGGAGCTCTGTATTTTCTAAATAGAAATTATACAATTTACGGTGTTCCTGAAGAGTTTCTGAATTATGAATTTCTACTTGCAAATGCTGGCGTAGCAAATGATGGGACTGCTAACAGTGGAACCTATATACCATCTGCTGATGGAGAAATATATTTAATTGGGAGAAGTGGCGTTGCAGTTACGGGTTGGACAGCTATTCCCGGAACGGAGTTTTATTATGATGCAGGGAGTAGTATAGGGGCGTTATCTATGTTTAAAAAAAGTGTTTTTGCAGGTGATAAAGTTGAAATCCCATTTGTGGATAATTTTCAGGAACTAAGACCTCTGGCAAAAACAATTGTATTAGAGAAAATAATTCCTGCTGACTCAATGTCTGTAACCTTCGAAATAGCAGAAGATGATAATGGGAGCTTTCTTAAATCCACTTTCGATGAAAATGCAATACTGTTTACAAACAGAACTTATGAAATATATGGCATACCAACTTCTTTTAAAGGATATGATTTTCTTGCAAGTGAAGGAGCTAAGGTTGATAGGGGAGTAATTATTCCGTCGTCAAGTGGTTTTGTTTATGTTATTGCCAAATCAGGAGGATTAAATGGTTGGCAGGAGGTTGAAAATTCACAGTTTTCATACAATGTTACACAACCAACGCAAATGAGCATTTACAGGAAACAGGTAAATGCCGGTGAGAGGATTGAACTTCCATTGGTTGATAACTTTCAGGGTGTAACTCCAATTGCGAAGGAAATAAACCTGACATTATTGCCTAAGGTAAAGGATGCAAGGCTTGAATCTATAAAAGTAGATGGTGAAAATATCCCCGGTTTTATGAGTGAAACACAGGAATATGAAATAATGTTACCATATAATTATAATCAGATTCCACTGATTGAGTCAATTGCAAAAATACCAGGAGCCACAGTTACTATTCAGTCAGTTGAAGACCCAAGAGGAACTGAAGAGGAACGAACAGCATATATCAGTGTAAAATCAACAGATGCTTCTTATACAAAAAAATATACGGTACAATTTAAGGTATTACCTCCATTGGATCTTTTTTTGTGTATCGGACAATCAAACATGGCAGGATATGCTCCTTTGGATGAAATTAAGGGAGACCTGCTTCCTGTTGACAATGCTTATTTATTCAATAATGTAAATAAATTTGAACAGGCAGTTAATCCGTTAAACAGGTATTCAACTGTTGTAGCAAGCAGTTCCAAAGCATTACTTGGTCCATCATATTCTTTTGCAAAGTCAATCACTATGCGGTCCGATAAACCTGTCGGGATTATTGTGAATGCCCGTGGAGGGTCTTCTATCGAAAACTGGACAAAAGGTGGTACCGGAAGCGAAAAGGACACACTTTATCAACCAACAATTGAAAGGGCGCTTGAGGCAAAAAAATGGGGCACTTTCAAAGGAATAATCTGGCACCAGGGAGAGGCAAATAAAAGTGAAGCATCGTTATATCCGGGAAAATTAAAACAGTTTGTTGCCGATTTGCGTGCAGATTTAAATGATCCCGATTTGCTTTTTGTAGCGGGTCAAATAGGAACTTTTGGATTAAATGTTACTGATTTTAATCAAATGATTGACACAATATCATCGTTTATTGAAAATGCTGATTGTGCTTCTTCAGAGGGTTTGACAAATATTGAAGGTGATAATAATCATTTTGATAGAGACGGGGCTTTAGAATTGGGGGAACGATATGCCCGTATTGTTTCGGATAGACTTTATTTGCCTGATCAGGTGGTTGTTAAAATTGAAACCGATGCGGGAATTTTTACGAAAAAGATATTAAGTTCTCAGGTTGAATTGTTTATGAACAGACCTGCATACATTATCACAAACGAGACCTTTTCTGGTTTTGATAACTTTGAGTTTCTATCCAGTAATGCCGGCGAAACAGAAAAAGGGGTGATGATTCCCGAAACTGATGGCAGACTCTACATAATTGCAGACAAGGGACTTTCAATTGCTGGCTGGACTCAAATGTTTGGTGCCGATATTTATTATACCGGAGCTGAATTATCTGTATATTACAAACAAGTAAGTGCAGGAGATCGGATTCCTATACCAGAAATATCAAATTTTAAAGGAATTACTCCTGTTGCCAAAAATATCAACCTGATTGAAATTTTACCGGCACGGGATGCACGTATTGATTCGGTATTCTTAGATGGAAAATATTTAAATGGTTTCGATAAAAATATACTTACTTATAATTATTACTTACCATATAGTGCAATAAATGGTCCTGAGATTACAGTTAAAACACATGCAGAAGGGGCTGTCTATACAGTTACAAATGCAATCAATATTGAAAGTAGTCACACTGCTGAAAGAATAAGTTCAATTCAGGTTGTTTCTGCTGATCAAACGGTTACACTGACTTACAATATTATATTTGAAAAATTGCCTTACATGGATTTGTTTTTATGCATCGGTCAGTCAAATATGGCAGGGGCAGCACCTCTTGATGCATTAAAAGGAGACTATGACGATGTTGAAGATGCTTACTTGTTTAATTCAAATGGTTTATTTGAAAAGGCAAAAAATGGCATGAACCGATATGCAAATGTTCTTACATCAACAAATCAGTATTATGGTCTTACTTACCAGTTTGCAAAAAGAATAGTATCTGGCACGAATAGTAAGATTGGTCTGATTGTGAATGCCCGTGGAGGTTCTTCCATCGAATTATGGGACAAGGACGGGACTGATCCCGGCGATACATTATATACTAAAACGATTGAACGTACATTAGATGCACGTAAATGGGGACGCTACCGGGCTGTGTTATGGCATCAGGGTGAAGCCAACAGGACAAGTGTCAGTTCCTATCCTTCACAGTTGGTAAAGTTGGTTAATAACTTAAGACAAGATATCGGAGAACCGGATTTGTTATTTGTTGCAGGACAAATCGGTCAGTGGAGATCAGATAATGCTGACTTTAATACGATGATTAGTGGGATATCATCATTTGTCGATAATTCAGCATGTGCCTTGTCTGATGGTTTAATTAACATTACAAATTTAGCGGACGACAACTCGCACTTTAATCGTGATGGCTTAATTGTGTTAGGTAACAGATACGCAGATGTCGTATTGGAGAAATGCTATAATACAAGCGGAATCGACAATAAATCAGTAAAATTGGGTTCTGCCATTAGCTATAATGACAAATTATATATTACATGTCCTGAGGAAGGTACATTATGTGTTGTTTCCGATGTGTCAGGCAAAATTATATTTAAACAAAAAATTAAAGACAGTTTATTGGTTACTATGGATAACAAAGGGATTTATATAGTTTCCTTTATGCATGAATATGATTTTCAAAATATAAAGGTTGTAATACATTAATAAACAGAATGAAATTATTGAAATGAAAAGATGTTTTTTTATCCTGTTTTTATTGGAAATCAGTCTGTCATTATTTGCCGGATTACCGGAACAAACGGTTATTAAATTTGAAGGTAGCGAGTTTGAGAAAAAAGCATTTGTTAATAAAGCCGTGTTTTTTACAAACAAAAATTATATAATTGATGGAATACCATCCGGATTCAAAAATTTCGAATTTCTTGCACATAATAGCAACTCAAAAATAAAAGGAACAATAATCTCTGATAGAGATGGCTTTGTATATATTATAGCTCCACCCGGCTTGCATTTGGAAGGTTGGCAACAAATAGTAAATTCTGAATTTTCTTATGATGACTATAAAAACTCAATTTTAGTTATTTATCAGAAAAAAGTTAAAGCCGGGCAAAGGGTACCTTTACCTGAAATAAACCGGTTTGCAGGTGTTACTCCTATTGCATATTCAATTCAATATCAGCAAAAAGGGATAGTAAGAGTTGAAGGTGAATTGATTGATATACGTAAAGCAAGTATTGGGAATCAGGTATTTCCTCAAAACAGCACTTTCAGGTTTAATAAGACATTACCCAAAATACTTGAGAATAAAGAGTATACAGTTAGTCTGATTGAAAATAAAGGAGTGGTAAAGATAATGAATGATAGCGAGTCTGATGTTTTTATTGCATATAGCTCTGATATATTAAAAAGTAAAGACTGGAAGTATACAGGTGATTCATTCACGATAAGTTCTGCCCGTAAATACTATGTATATAAACTGAATGACAAACAGACAGATAATTGGATTGATGTTCCGGAATTTTCGGGAGGTAAAGGATTGGTATCACCAACGCTTGTTTTTTCTGAAAAAATGCTGTGGAGTAACCCTTTAAAGGTTCCCGGAGTAGTGATTACACGTTCTCAGGATATAAAGAATTTATTTATTACAAATCCAAGCATTGTGAAATTACCTGACGGAAGGTATCTGGCGTCATGTTCCGGAGCATTACGAACAAAGTCCGTGAAAGGGGGAGTTTCATTCTTTATTTCAGAAGACAGAGGAGAAACCTGGACAGTTCAATCGGCAAATAGTATTGTGATGACTTTTTGTAATTTGTTTATCCATAAGGGGGAATTGTATCTGATGGGAACAAATCGTGGTTACAAAGATGTGGTGATATCAAAATCAATAGATTGGGGGAATACATGGTCAAATCCGGTTGATTCACTAAACGGATTACTGGTAAAAGGCGGATTCTATCATTCGGCTCCGGTTCCGGTAGTTGTTCATAACGGAAGGATCTGGAGGTCGATGGAAAATTCGGATAACAACAGTGGTGCAAATAAGCGTGCACTTGTTATGTCTGCTCCGGCAAATGCTGATCTCTTAAATGCGTCAAACTGGACACTTACAAATGAACTAAGCTTTGAAGTCCCGGATGAAATAAAAAGAAATCGCGATTTTAAACAATGGTTAGAAGGTAACGTGCTGGTTGACAGGGAAGGTAAAGTTGTTAATATTTTACGGGTTGATGAGTTAAAAGAAGGAGGTTTTGCTGCCATTACACATGTTAATAATGTTGGTAAACTTACTTATCAGGCAGAACATGATTTAATCCAATTTCCCGGTGGTGGAGTGAAATTTACAATCCGTTTCGATTCTTTAAGTAATAAATATTGGACAATTTCGAATGCTGCATTTGATGAAGACATGATAAAGACTCATAAAGGTAAATATAAAAACGGAGTCCATGCAAGTTTGTTACGTAACAGGGTTGTGCTGATGTATTCTCATGATTTGAAAAACTGGATTGTAAAAGATACGTTGATAAGTGCTGATAATCCGTTCTTCCATGGTTTCCAATATACTGATTGGCAATTTGATCGAAGTGATATTATTGCGGTGACAAGAACTGCTTTTGAGGAAGAAAGAGGATTACCTGTACGCCAACATGATGCAAATTTTCTCACATTTCATAGATTTAAGGATTTCAGAGAGTCGAAAGTCATAACGATTATTCCGAAAAGAAACTGAAAATGAGATATCTATTTCAAAAATATTTATACATTCTTTTCTCGTTTGGTTTTTGTCATTTTGCCAATGCTGAGCCGGATCAGATGTCGGTATTTATAGAAGCTGATTCGGGGGCTTTCCAACGAAAGACATATACGAATGGGGCTTTATTATACACAAACAGAATTTATACATTGGTAAACGTTTTTTCAGATTTTGATGGTTTTGATATGCTTTCAAGCAATGGAGGAGAAATTAATCCCGGGATAATTATACCTTCATCTGACGGTTATGTATATGTATTAGCCAGAAGTGGAGGATTGAAAGGTTGGGAAGAACTTGAAAAATCACAATCATTAATTTTAAATGTTCAGTTGAGTATATATCAAAAACAGGTATATGCAGGTGATAGGGTCGCAATTCCTGATGTTTCGAATTTTCAGGGAGCTACGCCTGTTGCAAAAAGAATTATTTATGGTTTACCAACAGTTACGGTTAAGGGAGAATTGATTGATATCAAAGACTCTGTTTTGTTAGGGGACAATGTTTTTGCTCAAAATACTACATATAGTTTTAATGATATTCCCCTGTATCTGAAAAATAAACAATGTGCTTTCAGTACTTCGGAAAGGATTGGTGTTACCCGATTTTCTTGTTACGATACTTGTACTGTTTACGTGGCCATAAACTACAAACCGGAAATGCTGAATGAATGGAAAAGTACAGGTCATACTCTCAAATTAAACAAGTCACCATTTTCTACTATAACATATTATCTGTATAAATATAATTATAGAATTCCAAATGTTGAAGTATCCGTATTAAGATCGGTGTCTGATGATCCAACTTCTTCTCTTTTTTTTGCCGATAGAATTAGACGTGGCGACTTGCCGAGCCTACCAGGAACAGTAATAACACGTTCTTTAGCCCCCCAATTTTTTTTTATTACTAATCCTAGCATAACAATTTTGCCTGATGGTGATTATCTGGCTGCTTGTACCGGAGCATATCGAGTTCAGGGCACTTCAGCAGGTGTTTCTTTTTTTCTTTCGTCTGACAAGGGGCTGACATGGAAAGCCCAATCGATTAATAACGGAGTAATGTCTTATCAAAATCTTTTTGTTCATAAGGGGATATTATATTTGATTGGGACAAGTGGTGTCCAAAAAGATATCATCATTCGTAAATCAATGGATAAAGGAGTTACCTGGACCTATCCTGTCAATGAAACTGACGGGATTTTACTTCAGGGACAATATCATTCGGCTCCGGTACCAATGGTCGTAAATAATGGCCGTTTATGGAGAGCATTTGAAACAAATTTTGATGGGGAAAATAAAAAAGCATTTGTAATGTCAGCTCCTGTTGATGCCAACTTGATGAATGCTTCAAACTGGACATTTTCAAATCGGCTTTCTTACCAAACAAATTGGATTTCAGGTGGTGGCAAGTCATTTAAACAATGGATTGAAGGAAATGTGGTTGTTAACCGGGATGGTGAAGTTGTCAATATATTGCGCGTAGATGAGGAAGTTTATGGTGGGGTAGCTGCTCTTGTTAAAGTGAATAGTCCTTCCAGTATAACATTTGATTATAAAAAGGATATTATTAATTTCCCCGGTGGCGGTAAAAAATTTACAATTCGTTACGATTATGTTTCTGATTATTATTGGACAATCAGCAATGCTGAATTTAATGAAGACAGGGGAAAAACTCAAAATGGTATTTATAAAGATGGTATCCACTGTGGCTTATTAAGAAATCGCCTGGTGTTAATGTATTCATATGATTTACGTAACTGGACTATTAAAGATACAATTATAAGTAGTGATAATCCTTTTTTTCATGGGTTTCAGTATATCGACTGGCAATTCGAGAATGAAGATATTATTGCTGTTTCAAGAACTGCATTTGAAGATTCGGAAGGCCTGCCCGTTCGGCAACATGATGCTAATTATTTTACATTTCACAGAATTAAAAATTTTAGAAACGGATTAAATCATACAAATCTTGATGTGAAGGAGTTGGAATTTAATTGCTGCATTGTAAATCAAAAACAATATATCGAAATTTCTTGTGATGATATGATAAATTTTGATATCTCAATTATTGATATTACGGGAAGAATTATGTATTCTCAATTTAACACAAACAATAAATATATTGATAAATCTGGCTGGGAGCAAGGAACATATATTGTAAAAGTCAGATATAATAATGTCACTGTAACAAGGAAAATAATTATCATTTAGAATTTATGAAAAAAATATTGTTGATTTTGCTTGGTTTCTTTTTTGTGAATGCTGTTATTTCACAGGTAACACTAAATTTACCATCGATTTTAAGTAATCACATGTTGTTGCAACAGCAAACTGAAGTGAAGTTTTGGGGATGGGCAACACCTCGTAGTACTGTAAGAATTGTTGCTGGATGGAGTAAGGACACCATTATTGTTAAAGCGAATGAAAAAGCAAAATGGGAAACAAACCTGAAAACACCTGTGAGTGGAGGTCCATACCTGATTAAAGTCTGGGTGAAGGGTAAAAGCCTCACCATAAAAGATGTAATGATAGGTGAGCTATGGCTTTGTTCCGGCCAGTCGAATATGGAATGGAATGTTGAAAAAGGTATTTTGGATGCAAAAGAAGCTTTACCCGAATGTTATAATAATCAGATCCGCTTTTTCTTTGTGGAGAAGGCAACAGCTGATTATCCACAGGATGATTGTAAAGGGTACTGGAAAGTATGTGATCCCGAAAGTTTGCGCTGGTTTAGTGCAGTAGGCTATTTCTTCGGACGAAAGTTACATGAACAATTGAATGTGCCGGTAGGATTGATAAACTCCAACTGGGGTGGAACAGCTGCTGAAACTTGGACTCCTGAGTATTTGATACGTAAATCACCTGAGTTGTATGAAGCTGCAGAACATCTGAAACCAAGTACCGGGTGGGATAACACGATAGGTGCTACCTATAACGCGATGATACATCCTTTACTTAAAATGAAAATAGCAGGTGTGATTTGGTATCAGGGAGAGGCAAACTGTCCGAATGCGTATACTTACTCAACATTACTGAAGACAATGATTCAGTGTTGGAGAGATGGTTTCAAGGCAGTTTTGCCATTCTATTATGTGCAGATTGCACCTTACCTTCGATATCCGATTCCATTCAGCGCAGCAATACTAAGAGAACAGCAGGAAAAGGTGCTTGCACTTGAAAAAACTGGAATGGTGGTAGTCTCTGATTTAGTAGATAATCTGAATGATATTCATCCAAAGTATAAGAAGGAAGTAGGGAATAGGCTTGCTAATTATGCTCTGGCTGAAACATACGAAAAAAAAACATCCAAATACAAATTTGCCACTTTTAGAGAGCAAAAAATTGAGCAGGATATAATCAGAATTTATTTTAATGAGTTACTAGATGGACTTACATTTAGAGGAAAATCAATTGTAGGGTTGGAGATTGCTGGTGAAGATATGGTATTTGTAGAAGCCAAAGGCAAAATAGATGGAAAAACGAATACACTACTTGTTGGATCTCCAAAAGTAAAATCTCCGAAATATGTTCGTTATGCTTTTGGTAATGGCATTATTGGAAACTTATTTGATAAAGCTGGTTTACCAGTAGTACCTTTCAGAACAGATAATATTGAAATTAATATTAAAATATAAATTCTCATGAAAAACAAAAAACTTTATCCCTGGTTAGTGGTTTGCATGCTCTGGTTTGTAGCATTACTGAATTACCTCGACCGACAGATGCTTTCAACCATGAAACCATCGATGATGATTGACATTGCTGAACTGGTTTCTGCAACAAATTTTGGCCGTTTAATGGCGGTATTTCTTTGGATTTATGCACTGATGAGCCCGATATCGGGAATTATTGCCGACCGGTTGAATCGTAAGTGGTTGATTGTGGGTAGCTTGTTTGTGTGGTCAGCAGTGACCTTGATGATGGGGTATGCCACCACCTTTAATCAATTGTATGCGCTTCGTGCGATTATGGGGATTAGTGAAGCCTTTTATATTCCTGCCGGGTTGGCACTCATTGCAGATTACCATGATGGAAAGACCCGCTCTCTCGCTATCGGCATACATACTACGGGGATATATCTGGGCCAGGCTCTGGGAGGATTTGGTGCCACCATTGCCAGTAATTTCTCCTGGCAACTTACTTTTCATTCATTCGGACTTTTGGGAATGATTTATAGTCTGGTACTTATTTTCTTTCTGAAAGAAAAGAAAGGGTATGTGCAGGAAGTAAAACAGGGGAATACTATACTTAAAGAGTTTAAATCTTCTTTCAAGGGATTAGGAATACTGCTGGGCAATATCTCTTTTTGGGTGATTTTGTTTTACTTCTCGGCTCCAAGTTTGCCGGGATGGGCAACCAAAAACTGGCTTCCTACACTTTTTGCCGATACGCTTCATTTAGATATGGCTGAAGCCGGACCCATGTCGACTATCACCATTGCTATGTCGTCGTTTGTCGGGGTGCTGATTGGCGGGGTGCTGTCAGACAGATGGGTGCAGAAAACTCTCAAAGGACGTATCTATACGGGTGTCATTGGATTGGCACTGACCATTCCGGCACTTGTTATGCTGGGCTACGGTCAAACTTTTGTGATGATCTTGGGTGGCGCTGTGTTCTTTGGAATCGGTTTCGGGATGTTTGATGTGAACAATATGCCTATTCTTTGCCAGTTTGTGTCGCCGCGTTATAGAGCTACCGGTTACGGATTGATGAATCTGGTTGGAATTGCCTCCGGAGCCTTCATTACTAATCTACTGGGAAAATCGATTGATTCAGGGAATTTGGGTCGCGACTTTGCGGTGCTGGGAATAGTTGTACTGGTAGCGATTGTGCTTCAACTCACCATGCTGCGTCCGAAATATATTAATATGACTGAATAGTATTGTGAGAATAATCTCCTATGTTTTGTATTTACAATATTGAATCACATTAACATAAAATCAGAATACAATATATCATGAGAAATATAATGTCTCTTGTTATGATGATTTTAGTTTTTGGATGTGGACAACAAAAGAAAGGTTACATAATGGGAACATACGGTTGTGATGCTGATTTTCTAAGGATTAACAATATCGAATATCTTGAGTTGAAAAGTAAGGATGGTCGTGCCAGGGTGCTTGTAGTGCCAAAATATCAGGGAAGGGTCATGACAACTTCGGCTAATGGTAACGAAGGAACCAGTTTCGGCTGGATAAACTACAAACTCATTGAGTCGGGAAAAATAAGTCCTCAGTTTAATCCTGTCGGTGGCGAGGAACGTTTCTGGATCGGGCCCGAAGGAGGACCATTTTCAATCTATTTCAAACAAGGGCATGAACAGGTGTATGAAAACTGGAAGGTTCCTGCATGTATAGATACTGAAGAGTTTGGACTTAAGGGAAAAAATGACAGTAGCCTGAAATTCGTAAAAGAGACTACGCTGACAAATGCTTCCGGTACAATATTCGATATCAGCATCGAAAGGACAGTTTCCTTATTATCGGCGAAGCAGATATCTTCAGCCTTCAATGTTGAAATTTCTGATTCGGTTAGTTTCGTTGGTTATCAGACGGATAACAAAATTACTAATAAAGGAAATACTGCATGGACAAAAGAAAGCGGATTACTTTCCATCTGGATGTTGGGGATGTTTAACCCGACACCAACGACGACTGTGTTCATTCCCTATAACTCAGAAACGAAAGGTACTGTGGTAAATGATGATTATTTCGGGAAAGTACCTGCCAATCGGTTGAAAACAGAGGATGGTTTTATTTACTTCAAAATTGACGGAGCCTGCCGCACGAAGATCGGTGTTTCTCCTGAACGCGCGACCGGGATTTGCGGAAGTTATGATTCACAAAAGAAGGTGCTTACGGTGCTTTGGTGCACTGTGCCATCAACACCACAGGAATATGTCAATTCTAAATGGGGTGAACAGGAAAATCCTTATGAGGGTGATCTCATCAATTCATATAATGACGGTCCAACAGAAGATGGTACTGTGATGGGTCCTTTTTATGAAATCGAAACATCTTCACCTGCAGCCGCGTTAACATCCGGGCAATCAATACAACACATACAACGTGTTGTACATTTCTCCGGAAAAGAGGATGAACTGGCAGTTATCGTTCAAAAGATTTTTAATATTGATTTAAATACAATCGCTTCCAGATTTTAATAATCGGCTATGGAAAATCAACGCATCATTCCGAAGGGAATTATTTTCCCGTTCGTACTGCTCACAACACTTTTTTTTGCATGGGCAGTCCCCAATAACCTGACGGATACCATGCTTGCCGCGTTCAAAAGGATTATGAGTCTGACGGATTCCAAAACAGCCTGGATTCAGGTTGTTTGTTACTTGTTGGGTTATGGCTTTTTTGCGATTCCGGGAGCCTATTTCATAAAAAAGTATTCTTATAAATCGGGAGTGATGTTAGGCCTGGGTATGTATGCTTTAGGGGCTTTTATGTTTTATCCTGCAATGTTCAGCTCTCAGGTAAATATGAATGTAAGTTTTATAATGTACCTGTTTGCAATATTCATTCTTTTTGCTGGTCTTTCAGTTTTGGAGACTTCAGCAAATTCATATGTATTTGCAATAGGACCCGCAGAAACAGCAACACGGCGTCTTAATTTTGCTCAATCGTTCAATCCTTTTGGAGCAATTACCGGAGTGGTAATCAGTCAGATATTTGTCCTTTCACAATTGAATACCAAAAGTGCTTTCGAACGGGCATCTCTTCCGGCAGAGGAGTTGTTAGCCATTCAAACGGATGAACTTAGGGCTGTGACAACCACCTATGTTGTGGTTGGACTGGTTATGCTGATTCTGTTAATAGCTTTTTTTCTGACGAAAATGCCCGACTTG
The DNA here is from genome assembly GCA_023459355.1 of Bacteroidota bacterium. Lineage (GTDB taxonomy): Bacteria > Bacteroidota > Bacteroidia > Bacteroidales > Paludibacteraceae > Paludibacter. The sequence goes on from JAEWUM010000045.1 coordinate 57,450, forward strand.
AAAGAGGATAATAAAAGTTTTAATTTAGGACCTGCTCTGCGAAGGCTTTTAAAGAATAAAAATTATATCTGGGGAGTGATTGCTCAGTTCTTTTATGTTGGAGCACAAATTGCAGTCTGGTCATTCGTTATCAGATACGCAATGCAACAACTGAATCTTGACCTTGTGATTAAACAGCTTGGTGACAATCCTGCAACCTTAGATATTACTAATGCGTTGAGAAATGTGGAACCTGTTGCACAATTCTTTTACATTTTGTGCGAAAAAATAGGGCTGGATGCTTTGTTACCCCGAACAGCAGAACAGGCTGCAGCAACATATTATATTATTTCTTTGATTTTATTTGTGATTGCCCGCTTTGTCTCAACAGCACTCATGAAATATATTAAGCCTGTAAACTTACTATCGGTATTAGCTATCATGGCAGTCATTTGTACATTGATTACTATCTATGCGGATGGTATTTTCGGAGTTTATGCACTTGTAGGAATTTCAGGCTGCATGTCGCTGATGTTCCCAACTATCTATGGAATTGGAATTTCCGGGCTTGGCGACGATACGAAAATGGGTGGCGCTGGAATGGTTATGGCAATAGCCGGTGCCGCCGTATTAACCCAGATACAGGGAATCGTCTCTGATCAATTAAAGAATATTCAACTGGCATATTGGGTGCCAGCAATTGGATTTATTATCATTTCATATTACGGTCTGTTTGTTTGCAGAAAACACGCTAATGAAACGAATAAACATAATTTAATTAACAATCATCAATAGTCAAAGAATAATATGGTTTTACAATCATTCGTCATCGGCATCGACTACGGATCCGACTCCGTGCGTGCCATTTTAGTCAACGTAGCAAACGGCGAGGAACTTGCTGTTTCCGTCTTCGAATATCCTCGCTGGAAGAAAGGCTTGTATTGTAATCCGGCCGGTAATCAGTTTCGGCAACATCCGCAGGATTACCTCGAAGGACTGGAATTTACTGTGCGGGAAGTCTTGAAGCAATGTCCGGGAGCCGCTGAACAGGTGAAAGCCATTTCTATTGATACTACAGGCTCTACGCCTGTTGCGGTAAATGAAAATGGAACGCCGCTGGCATTGCTTCCGGAATTTACCGAAAATCCCAACGCGATGTTCGTGTTGTGGAAGGACCACACGGCCATCAAAGAAGCGGATGAAATTAATGCATTGGCACGTAGCTGGGGTGGGATAGACTTCACAAAATATTCAGGTGGTATTTATTCTTCAGAATGGTTTTGGGCAAAAATGCTGCATGTGACACGGGAAGATGCCGCGGTTGCCGGTGCTGCCTTTTCGTGGATGGAACATTGCGACTGGCTTCCGGCTCTGTTAACCGGGAATAATCAGCCACAACAGTATAAAAGAAGCCGGTGTGCTGCCGGTCATAAAGCGATGTGGCACGCCGACTGGGGCGGATTTCCTCCGGCTGAATTTCTTACTTTGCTGGATGAGCGTTTGGCAGTTATTCGTCAGAATATGTGTGATGAAACCCTCACCAGTGATGTTGCCGCTGGTTGTTTGTTGGATACATGGGCGCAACGGCTGGGTTTGCCGACCTCGACCTTGGTAGGTGTAGGGGCGCTGGATGCTCACTTTGGTGCAGTGGGCGGGGAGATTAAGCCTTATTACCTGAGCAAGGTCATTGGTACTTCTACCTGCGATATGCTGATTGCTCCGGAAGCGGAAATGAAAGATGTGCTCGTGCGGGGTATAAGCGGACAGGTGGATGGCTCCATTGTCCCGGGCATGATAGGCATGGAAGCCGGACAGTCGGCCTTCGGTGATATTTACGCCTGGTATAAAAATCTGCTGATGTGGCCGCTGATGAATATCTTTCCTGATATCACCGATCCGGTTAAACACAAGCAATTGGTCGATGAATATGCTTCGCGCATGCTTCCGGAGTTAACCCGGTTCGCGGAAAAGATTCCGGCTGGTGAAAGTAGTGTTATGGCACTCGACTGGATGAATGGTCGCCGTACACCCGACGCAGACCAGACCCTGAAAGGAGTTATTGCCGGATTAACACTGGGTTCGGATGCTCCCCGGATTTTCCGTGCGTTGGTGGAAGCTACTGCTTTCGGCTCAAGAGCCATCATCGAACGTTTCCGTGAGGAAGGTATTCCTATCAGTGGCGTAATTGCACTGGGAGGTATCGCGAAGAAATCGCCTTTCGTGATGCAAATATTAGCCAATGTGCTGAATATGCCTATTCAGGTGGCTGCCTCAGAACAAACCTGTGCATTGGGCGCTGCCATGTTTGCAGCCGTTGTCGCGGGAGTTTATCCGGATATTGCTCATGCACAGTTCGTGATGGGAAAAGGATTTGAGAAAACGTATGTGCCGCAGCCGGAGCAGGTTACGGTTTATCAGGAGTTGTACGTGGGGTATCAGGAGTTGGGGCATCTCTAATCTTGCCTGTATACGATTTCGACTACAAAAGCCTAAAGAATTTTTATTGTTTTGAATTTGAGACAAGTTCATTTATTTCCTGAATAATTTTTTTAGCACGGTGCTTGTTAAGTCCTGTTTTTTCACCTACAACCAACATGTCTTTAATAGTTGGCTCCCCATTGCCATTGACAGTCGTTGTGTGGTAACCATTAAACCCGGCGCTCGGTAGCAGGTCGTATGCCGGAGAAAGTTTCCATTCGTTGTTTATTAATTGAAATGAAAAATTTTTTGCATGGTCATCACGATTTTTTATGGCAACATTGAACGCCATCAAACGAAAAAGCGCGTAAACTTCTTCCATGTTTCTGGTCAGGATATGACATAATTTCAATAAAGCTTCATAGTCCAGACTGGGTTCCCGGTAATTAGCATTTAATAATCCGGCTGCGCTAACAGTATGTGTTTTCCCTGAATGGCTTCTGTCGAAACGCTCCACTCCAAAATATTTTTCTTCAAATAAGTTGGTTTCAGGCATATTAATACCACATTTCTTAGCTAATAAGGAGTAATTGTATTCTATTTTCCCGATATTGTCGGGATCCATTGTTGCTTTAAATTTAACGAGCCACTCCTTGCCATCAATTTTCACGAAAACTTTAGGTCGAGCACCACCAGAAGAGCCTCCATATTTATACAAAGTGTCAAGAGTCTCGCCATTATAATCGGTTGTCAATACTTTCTCGGCTTCAGTCGCCAGGTTATCAAAATTGATAATTTCATCTGTTGTCGATTTACTGTAATCAGGTCGATATTCCAATGCGCCACGTCCGGTACTCCCTACCAATGCAAATCGTTGAAGGAGCGTTAGTTTTGTAGAATCAATTCCTTTGCTTTTTAGGTATCTGTCGAGAATAAGATTACCCCAACCATCAGGCAAACTATCATCAAACACTCCAAATCCTCCATTAAAAGGAATACGTTTCGCGACAAACACACCCGATTTGAGAGGGAGGTTAAATGGAGAAATAGATACTCCGGATGCTAAATAGGCAGGTTCATATTCAAATGCACAAAGAGCCTCAGGGGTTAATGCAATCTGCCCGACTTTAATCCCGTTCATGAAAACTTCTGTTATCTTAATCTCATTCATTTCTAGAACCTCTTTTTCTTTTTTTTACTGCTTGTCTTTTCAAAACATCATCAATGCTTTGATATGATTGCTGAATAAATAAATTGGAAAAGCCTTCCGTATCGTCTAATGCAATAGAACATAAAATAAGATTATGTAATGTAATATCTCCGGTACTTTCAAATTTACGATAGGCATCATATCCGACACCTGCACGTTTGGCAAAAGCTTTTTGTGTAAGATTCCTTTCAAGTCTTCTTTCCTTTACTCTTTCTGCAATCCCTTTGAGAATTGAGTTCGGAGAATTGTTTATAATTGTGTCAATGTACATAGTTATAAAGATATAGCAGGATTATTATGCTTTATTACACAATTACAAAGATAAGGATAATTAGTGATAATTACAATAGTTTGTACGATGATTTTTATTTCAAGAGACCTGTCAGGTTTTTAAAACCTGACAGGTCTGAAAGTACAGATAAATTATTAATGCGAATCAGTAGTAGAAAATTAGATCCCTCACTTCCGTTCGGGATGACAATTTTCACTTTATTAATATTGCCCGTCGGCAGAAGTCTGTAAAACTATTCTATTTTTGCAACGACGGGTGCTATGGTTTCCGAACCGTCGCCGTAAAGAATCTAATTGTAAATGGAAAGATGGTGCGACGGTATTTGACCTCTCTGAATCGTTGTCATCCCGAACGGAAGTGAGGGATCTAATAGAGTGCAGCGAAGAATCTAATAAACTTTACCGGACAACAATTATGAATCTTCTTTTACAGCAAAGGGCGCAAGGTTATCCTGAATCTTGTAGATAACCAGTTGATTTCCTGCTTTGAATATCCTCTCGATCAATCTAACCTGTATTTTGTCGCAATCTCCCTTGATTTCCACGTTTCCACCAGGGGTGATGACCGTGTTGCTTTGCCGGCTCATACCATCGAAGAAACTCTAGGTGGACGGAAGTTTCGATTTGAGTTTTACCAGTTCAACGTTTTTCAATACCGGTTCCATACGGGTTTCACCACACATGGTATAGCTCAACCTGTGTTGAGCCGGGTTGAAGATATCCTGGTAGTTTCCGAAAACACCCTTGATGGTGGGACGTACCTTGAATAGTGGCGTGTTGACTGTAAATTTGTAAATTGTTTTTCTTCAACCTTGGAAATGAAATAAATTTTCCTTACATTTGTTTTCTATTTGTTCCTACTATATCATTGCTATGAATTTAAAGGTGCTTATACAACTGTTTATCATGGTCATCCTCATGACCATAGCTGGTTGTAAGCCCGACATAGAAGAGCCTGAAATAAACCCTCCCGATACAGAAGAACCCGACGACGAAGATCCTGACAACGAAGACCCAGATGATGAAAATGCAGCATTGGTGCTGGTTGCTGCCATACATTTTACGTGTGACAAAGATGCGCAGTTAATTGTAATTCAGACCAGTGGTGACTGGAGTATAAGTGCTGCTGAAAGCTGGATTCAGTGTACGCAAACATCCGGTAAAGGGAAAACCGGTATTTTGGTGGGCGCAACGGCAAATAATGGTTTCCAGCGAAAATCTAATCTAATCATCAGCTCGGGTACCAGGAAGGATACGGTGGTTGTCAGTCAGGCTGGCGCACCGAAAATTAATATATCCGTCGGAGAGGTGACTTTCAACATGGTACTGGTGGAAGCCGGTAGCTTTGTACGGTCTGCTTATGGCAGTAGTTATTATACGCACACCGTGGAACTGGATAGTTTTTATATTGCTGATGTTGAAGTGACAAATGCATTGTGTAAAGCGGTGACCGGGGTGTTACCTTACGACACGATGACTACTTCAGCCAAAGATAATCCGATATATACCGCAGCTTCTTTGCCTGTTTGCCACATTTCCTACCAGGATATTGTAACGCATTTTCTTCCTGCATTAAAACAAAAAACACTGTATGATTTTAGGCTGCCAACGGAAGCCGAATGGGAAATGGCAGCCCGGGGTGGTAAGTATTCCAAACAATATATCTATGCAGGGAGCAATCAAATTGATGAAATTGCCTGGACGGACTCGAATGCTGGGTGGATAAAACATCCTGCTGGTACTTTGAAACCGAATGAGTTGGGGTTGTACGACATGAGTGGAAATGTAAGTGAGTGGTGTAGCGATTGGTATGGTGACTATCCTAATGAAACGGTGAAAAATCCGCAAGGCCCGGCTACGGGTGACCTACGGGTGATTCGTGGCGGAAATTTCATTAGCAGTGCTTCGTTTAGTGACAATGTGCAATGTAGAACCGATTACCGGGAATATCTGGTACCTTCCTGTTATGAAGTTACATGGCCGGGTACCGAATACGAGAGAGTTAGTTTCAGATGTGAAACGGTTGGATTCAGACTGGCCTTGTCTGTCCCCAAAAATTGATGATATGAAAAAAGTTCTGATAATAATAGCTTTTATTCTATTGCTAATGCCGGTTCATGCGCAGACCGTCATCCGGATGCGCATGCCTCAACAATCAGAGCAGGCATTAGAAGTGGTGACATTATTTTCAGAAGGATTGCCTGTTGGCATTCCGGTTGTGTTGGGAGCTATTGGTTTTGATATCAGTGGTGGAACAGCTCCCTTTCTATTGGAATGGCTGAAAAATGATTCGGTAGTGGCGACCGGAGATGTTGCTGTGATTATGCCTGTTGTTGGAAGTAACTATACGCTGCGGGTCAGTGATCGGGCGGGTTGTTATGTTGAACAAAGCATTCAGGTCGATGCACAGATGAAAATCAAAAAAAACTACCTGGAAGATCTCGTGAAAGTAATTCCGACGTTGATTTCAAACGAACTCCAAGTCCGGGTGAATAGCTACTTCCCACTTGAGGCACAAATACGCGTGTTCGACACAAACGGGAAGTTATATCTCAACCAGCCTTTGTCGGGTGATTTGACAACTGCAATTAACTGGGAGAAAGGAATGTATTATGTAGTCATCAGCGCGGGTGAACTGCATCAGGTAACAAAAGTTATAGTCGCAAATTAGCTTCATCATGCAAAAGACAAAGCTACATATTCTTATGCTGTTGCTGATTGTTTCGGTCGGGAGAGCTTTTGCCGTTGATATTCCGGAGCATGTCCGGCAGATGGCTGCGTCTTTCTTTACTACCGAAAAAACAATTTCATCACCATCCGGTCATCACCAAAAAATTAGGGCTGAAACATTCCAAATTCAATCGGTTTATATTTCCCATGATACGGTATGTAATCCGGTGTATGTGTTACAGCAGCAGGGAAAAGGTTTTGTGGTTATTGCAACTAATGATAATGAAGGTCGTATTGTTGGGTATACACATAATCAAACATTGCTGACTGAAAATCTCCCTGTTAATTTTAAAGCGTTGTTACAGATGTATGAAAAAGGAGCTCTGATGCAAGCTCAGCCTCTTCGTGATGTTTCTGAAGCCGAGCCGGTTATTGCTCCTATGCTGGATGTGGCAGGGATTCATCTGGATCAGTTTTATCATGAGGAAGTTGGAGGTTGTCCAACCGGTTGTGTGGCGACTGCGCTTGCTCAGATCATGGCTTACCACAAACATCCGCAACAGGGCGTTGGCTCTCATTGTTATACAAATTCCGGCTACGGTGAGCAATGTGCTGATTTTGGAAATACCATTTATAATTGGGATCAACCGACATCCGATGATTATATGAAATTATCGAAACATGTGGGGATAGCGACTGAAATGAAATACTGTGGAGATCCTTATGGGAGTGTTCCCGGAGCCAATAATTATATAGACAACTTTAGCCGTTTTTTTAATTATCATGTAAATTATATAAACTCCGAAACCAAAAACGAAACAGATTATGTATATATGGAGCTCAATCAGGGGCGACCAATATACATTGAGTTGCCGGGCGATCCGGGACATGCACTGGTGATTGATGGCTATGATTCCAATGGTTTTATGCATTTGAATTTTGGGTGGGGAGGTCATAACGATGGTTACTTCGAGATTAATACAAGTTCTACTGTAGAGGCAGGATATACCTTTGGTAATAATTTAATACATGTTGTTTTCATTTCTCCAAAACCTTTTGAAATTGATGAAGCAGATTTACAAAGGATGACACAAATCAACTCTCAATTGAATAAGTGGGATGTGAATACTTCAATCACAGACTGGAGAGGAGTTGAAGTTGTGGCTGGCAGGGTAGTGGAACTTGACTTAACAGGAGGAAATGGTGTACATCAACAGATACCCGAAGAAATAGGACAACTTGACCAATTGTTATCATTGAAAATGACAGGAAGCATGCAGGGCACAGTTCCGGCTTCCATTTTTGAATTACGTAAACTCCGAACGCTTATAATCAACAGTTATACAGATACCCTGAATACACCGTTCCCATCAACAATCGGATTGATGACTCATCTTGAAGAGTTGGATCTGACAAGATGTATGAGTGGTAGCCTGCCGGAAGAGCTGGGGAGTCTGAAGAAACTAAAAGTGTTGAAGTTGTGGTCAAATCAACTGACAGGAAGTATCCCGGCAGGTATTGCAACATTAGAGCAACTTCGCACCCTGAATCTACAGGGAAATCAGATTAGCGGGAATATACCGGAGCATATCTCCAATTTAAAAGAATTAACCGGTCTGAACCTTTCAGACAATAAGTTACAGGGTATTATTCCGGAAGCAATAGGTAGTTTGAAAAAACTACACTACCTGGATCTTTCTTCTAATAAGCTCGAAGGTAATTTGCCTCAAACGTTTAGTAATCTGACCAATTTAAGGGAATTAAAAGTTGCTTATAACTTGTTTTCGGGAGAGCTAAACCCGGTGTTTGATAGTCTGGTCAATCTTAAGATGTTGGAATTGAATAACAATAAATTTAATTCGCTTCCGGATAATATTGGTCAATTAACGGGTCTTACTGATTTATTGCTTGATAGTAATGAGTTGGTGAAATTGCCTGAATCAATTGGACAATTATCAAGTTTGAAAAGACTGGGGCTGACTTACAATAAATTAAATGATTTACCTGCTTCTTTCTCCAGATTAGGAAATTTGATTGAGGTTAACCTGGCAGGGAATAAAATGACAACTATCCCTTTTGCTTTGTTAAATTTTACAAAGCTTAACCGGCTGGATTTAAGTCACAATCAACTGACAAGAATTCCCGAAGTGCTCAAGATGTTAACTCCGTCGGAATTGTACCTGAATAATAACCAGATGAGCGGTCCTATTCCATTAGAGTTGCTTTGTCGCAAATTTGGCGGTTTCAGTCTGAAAGGCAATCGCTTTATCTATCAGGATATTCCCCGTTCCGATAGTATCCTGAACCCGGTACATGAACAACAGCCGGTACCTCTATTGGCTGATTCATTCGGACTCTTGCCGGGAGACACACTACGCTTATATGCGTCAAAGGTTATTTCACGAACCAGTCCGCACGATATTTACAGTTGGTATGCTTTTGACCCTGCCGATCCCGATTCAAAAGCTTTGTTCATCATGACCGATTCAGTACTGAAGTTGGAAGGAACACCTGAAATATTCAACAAGCGTTTTTATTGTGTAATTACCAACGACAACCCTCCTGAATATAATTTTAACAATGGACTGATGTTAGCCAGCCTGAATTCGTTGATGACTGATACTTTCAGCCTGAAAAGCTGGACAGAACAGGAATATCTGGATGATTTATTTCAAACGAAGGTCTTAAATTCTGAGTTAGTAAAAGGCAACGATATTACCAACCGTTTTGTAACGCTGATATCGCCCTGGGAAGTCAGAGGAATTCAACAATGGCAGGGATCCCTCGATCAGCAAAACTGGTTTGATATATCGCCGGAAATGAGTCAGGCTGAATTGAAAAATAACCTGGAATCGGTACAGGATAAAGAGTTAGTCCTCTTCCCTAAAACTACAGCCTATTACCGGAACGCTTTGCTGGAGTCGGGCTGTTATCCGCGTTACAGCGACACCATCAAGGTAGTACCCTATGGAAAAGTCATCAACGACACCACGGTAAATCTTAGTGGAGGTTTTAAGACTGTTGATTTAGACAGCCTGGAAATTACCCTGCCGATGGGTTTACTGGAGGGTGAGGTCAGGATGACCGTCATTGAATCGGATCAATTCCCGGTAATGCCCGACTCAGTCATTCGCCATAGTCTCATTTATGATGTACACCTCGATCAGGCTTCTAAATTTGATAAACCATTGATCATCCGGTTTAAGAACTTCGATAAAGCCGGTTTTGATCCGATGAAATTAGAGAATTACCGTCCTGCCTATTTCGATGAAAAATTGCAGGAGTGGGTATTTTATGATAATGCCAGTATCGACAGTAAGGATACAACCCTGACCTTCATGACCGATCACCTGACCAAGTTGGCGTGGTTCGAATTGGCTCATGCTGGTTACACGCACCGGTTTACTAATGAGCGGGTCAATGTATTCTATAATAATGACGCTGATTACATGAATACAATAAACATATTGTATGATCCTAAAGCAGCGAAGAACCCCAATCCCTGGTACGACAGCAATATAGATCCGGAAAATGATGGCACCCCTTATATGGTGCAGGATATTGCTTATTATGCAAAACAAGTTATTGATGCCTTTGTCGCGAAAGGACTTGAGCATCCTTCCCTGCGATTTAATGTGTATCTGAAATCATTGGGTAGTGCAGCCGGCATGACCGATGCGGGAACCTTCCTGGCAGGAAGAGGACATATTTACATCGACCCTGCAGTGGCGACCAATATGAAAGAAGACATCAAAGGGAAACGAGAGTATCTCAAGTCGGTCATTGCCCACGAGTACATGCATTTCACACAGGACTACTACATGACGGTGATGTTATCGAATTATTTCTGGATGGAAGCCACAGCACCGCTGGCAGACCGTATTGTATGGACGGAAAAAGAAGATTTGGAAACCCCGGAACCCGAACAGTTATTGTCAGAGGCACTGGAAACCAATCTCAATGAAAATTCAATTTTCGATATACTGTCGAAACCCTGGTACAACAGCATGAATATACCGGTCGTATCTAAGTTGGCCAGCTCAGGACAGACAGCCGATATGAATCTGGCCAGTCTGTTCCTGCATTACTTGCGTTCTTACCGACCGGGTAAAAAGCTGGATCCTGTAGAGCTACTGAAACAGACGCCTTATTTCAGTTCCTGGTTGGGCTATCTGGATGATTTCATCAAAGCCAATCTGGCTGATGGAGATGCTGATGTGAATATCGGAACTGAATATGATCGTTACGTAAGATTCCTGTATGAAGGCAGTATGTCCGGTTTCAATGTATTTAATAAGGAAGAAGATCCGGATGCCGATCCCCTGAAACACCTGAGAGCCAATTATAAATCATTTGTGAATAAATACATTCGTTTTAAAGACAATGAAAAACAAATCAATGAAAAAGTGAATTTCTCTTTTGGTAATCTATCTTCCAAAATGGTACAGATATATAACATGAATAGTTATCAGAGAATGTTGATTAAGTATTACAGAAAATCAAAACCTGAAAATATATCGGTTTATACCGGAATTTATAATAGCGATAAAAAGCTGATGGAATGGACAGATGTCAGTAAAAAAGACACCATTACCGTCCTGGCTGGGTTGTATGACCCTTCCAAACCAAACCTGAATGATTACATGACCTATATTCTGTTTGTCAATAAAAACACCGGGGATATTTTAAATACTTCCATCGCGGATGAAATAGAATGTTTCCCGTTGCCAGATTTGAAGTTCTTCGACGGGTTGTTATTTGCGCGTAAAGGAACAGCTACTGGACTGCCAATACACACAATCGAAGAAACCACCGAGTTGCAGATTTTATTTGGTGGAGGTGAGGGGGCTACTTTTGGCCCGAGCGTGTACAGGGTATATGCGGAAGACTTTAACACAACGATGTCTTTCAGTCAGCAGATAACCGACTCCACTTTGATTGTCAATGCCAATTCTGAAAGTATCAATCAGCATATGGTGTATAATTTCATCAAAGGGACGTTAAACATTACCCATTCGATGCGTTTGAACAACGGTACCTATGAATTCGAAGAAGATTTTTCCGGAAGTTTTGCCAATGTCTTACTCAAATCAAATGGTCACAATAAATGGACGGTAAACCGGTATTCTTTCAGTACTAACAACAGTACCGAAACCCGTGCCTGCATCAAAAATCTGCAATATAAATTCAAATCCATCAGACCATATATGGATGGTGATGGTGTTCCTCAAGAAGAAGTAGAATCCCGGACTTATGTGTCAACAGCTTATCCGTGGGAGGATATTGCAGTGTATTTGATGTTTTATTGATCCAGCTGTCCAAATACATGTTTCAATAAATAAGTAACCCTGGCTGCCGGGTCGTTACGGATCTGTTGTTCTTCCAGTCCCACTTGCAGAAATAACCCTTCAAGTGCACGTTCGGTAGCATAAGCGCTTAAATCCGTGCTCACTGCTTTTAAGCCGGTTAACTGACCAACTGTCGATTTGGTCACGTTGTTCCAGGTAGAAGTCAGTTTGCTCCACGATTCCTGGGTGGAAATGCCCCCGATCGATTTTTTTTCATTTTCGTGTTTTTTTTGTGTGGGTGCAAATATAAAAAATTGTTTCGAATAGAATTAGTAGTTTATGCCTAAAGCGGTTGTTGTGCAAAACAAGTAAAGACGTTGCATGCAACGTCTTTACTTGTTATTAATAATCTTGAGATATAACTACAACCTCTTCACCCTGATATTCCTGAATTTCACCTTCGACCCGTGTCCCAGGAAAGCGATATGTCCTGATTTATTAAATAAACCCGGATGATCTTTTTTATCCAAGGTGCCGTTTTGGGTGGCTTCTTTCAAATTTCCTTCGAGGATGACGGTACCGTTCAGGGTGATTTTGATATTGTCACCGTTGGCAATAACCTCCTGATAATTCCATTCGCCCACGGGTTTTAGGAAACCTCTTTTAGCTGTAATAATACCATAAACTGAACCATGGTATTGCCATTCTTTCAGTTTGCTGTAAATCGGTGCATCGTTATCGAGGATTTGCAGCTCCATACCCACGTAAGCCGCATCGCCTTCCATCGGGGTACGAATGCCCAGTCCGTTGTTGGCGCCGGGAGTAAGCTGGAATTCAAATCTGAATACAAAATTGCCATATTCTTCTTTGGTGTATAGATTTCCACCGAAACTTTTGCTCGGATACAGGACGATATTACCATCTTCTGTTACATAATCAGTTGTATTGCCTGTCCACTTATGCATGTTTGTGCCATCAAATAAGATCTCATAACCCTCTTTTTCTTCTTCTTTTGACAGTTTGAATGGCTCGGGACGTTCAATTTCACGGATGTAGATGTCGCGGTAAGCAACTTTGCTACCATGAGCCTGTAACTCAATCTGCTCAAACGGGAAGATAGGTTGATTTCTGTCCCAGTAGTTTTCGAGGATGATATTGTCGGTCACCAACTCACCATTGAGGTAAACCGTTACCCGTTCGCCTATCATTTTAATATAGAAAGTATTCCAGGTTCCTAATTTCAGATCTGCGACTTTCAGTGGTTTGCTTTGGTTGACTTTGTTGTTGTACAAACCGCCTGATCCTACCTGGGCGCCGACTTTTACGCGGGCGGTATCCCAAATCTGCACCTGAGGCGTACCGCGCAGGTAAATGCCGGCATCCGGTTCGGGTCCGGGATAGAGTTTCCAGTCGACATACATTTCGAAATCGCCGTATTGTTTTTCAGAACAAAGATTGTTTCCCTTACCCGGGAATAACAATGTTCCGTTTTCAGGTATCCAGTTTTCAGCCGCTTCTTTATCTGCTTTTTCCTGTGCCAGTTTTAGCTCGCTCGGGGTCATTTTCGCCCGGGTAAGCGGGTTGCCCACCAATCCTTTCCAGCCATTCAGACTTTTTCCGTCGAACATGGCAACGAAACCACCATCCGTTGGATTTTCATTCAGGTACTTTTGAATGGCATCGCGTTGGTAACCGGCATCAGGATTATCAACTTCTTTCATTACTTTTTGTAGAATTTTTGTTGTAGAGGCACCTGCCATTTCAGGTCTGTCAAGCACAATACTAATGATGGCCTGACAGGCAGCTTCCTTCAATTCCGGTTTCTCAAGATAGGTGGCAACAACATGCAATCCCTGGAATGTGCCGGCTTTTCCCAGCATACCAATAATGTTTTTCTGTTGTTGGATGTCTTTTGCAAAAGGCATTACGGTGCGCAGGAATACAGTTTGCACCTCTCCTGTTTTGCCGGAAGATGCAATTAATTTAAGGATGGCGTTAACAGCTTCTTTAGCATTGGCAGCAGGGGGATTAGCTTCCAAAATATCCAATAACAGATAGATGGTTTCGAAATCAGACGAAGTGATAAGCGCTTTAAATGCAGCCTCTTTGTCGTCTCCTGTGCTTTGTTTGTAGGTTTCGGCAATCATGTCGAATGAAGCTTTGGATCCTGTTTTGATTAACAAAGGATAGTACAAACGTTTTAATGAAGATGTTTCCATTTGTTTGTTGATGATTTCCATTTGCTTCTCTGCAGGAAGTTCGGACAATACCTGATTGATTGCTTCCTGTATAGGTGTAAGGTAGGGTTGTTTTGGTTTCTCCATCAGGATGAAGAGTTGACCGAGATTCTTTTCAGTCACCACGTTTTTCAGGATTTGTGCACTTTTTTGTTGAACGTTGAGACTACCTTTCTCCATTTCATTTATAACAGAAGCGGCATATTGTGTGGCTTTCCTGTTGCTCAATACATTTAGGGCGACCAGTTTTCCTCCCTCACTGGCCTGATCATATACCGACATCACTCCTGAGGTAACATCAGCTTTCGAAGACAGAAGTGTGCTTTCAACGAGTTTAAGGGTTTTGGGGGCATCTGTCTCCAATAGTTCCAATATGGCCTTCGTCGATTGAATGCCGCCGATACCGGATGCCGAACGAATAGCTGCAGTGCGGAGGTCTGTATTTTCGTTATTAAAATAAGATAATACGAGCGGGAGTTGTTTTTCCTGTTTTGTATTACCGAGCCAGTACAATATAACTTCCTGCGTAGCTATTTCTTTTTTGGAGATATTTTTAACAATACTGTTGGTAGTTTTCTCGTCAGGAGTGTTGTATAAACTTAAAGCATGACTGACATACGCTTTGTCTTTATCACTGATTGCTTTTTTTACCAGTTTAGCTTTATCAACGGTAGGTATTTGCATCAGTATATTTAAAGCTGCGACACGGGCTTCAAAATTATTGCTTTTGGTTGCATTAGATAAGAGTTTTTGAGCTGCTTTTTGAGCTGAACTATTATCTTTTCTTTCGGCCACTCTTTCAATCAGGTTGATATAAGCATCCAATGCACCTGATTTTTCATACTGATATTTTTTAGCAGCAGCTTTTTCTTCTAACGCTTTCAGTGAAAAACCAGTTCCACTTTTGCTGATAGCGGTCAGGATGATTTTATCACTTTCTTCGGATGTTGATTTTTTCAGTTTCTCCAGTAGAATGGGTTCTGCATCGGCATTGAAAGTTTGTCCCACTGCATTGACGATTGACAGTTCAGTCTCAGCATTAGCTCTACGCAAGGCTTCTAATAAGGCCTTTTTAGCCTCAGGAGTGTCCATGGCAACTAATGCCTGAGCTGCCGGGTTTACCAATTCAGCATCAGTAAGGTAACTGACTAATTTATCGATACTTTCTGCTTCTCCGACCAGTTCCAATTGACGGATGATAAAGGCTTTATGAACTTTATTTTGGGTCATATCCAACGCTTTCAAATATGCTTTAGCAGTCATTTCTCTTAATGCTGCGTCAGTTGCAGAGAAATGAGTCCAGCCGCTCAGTGCGAATTCTACGGTTGCATTTTTTCCCACCTCAGGTGGGTTTAGCATACCGACTAATTGCAGCAGTCCCTCTTCGCCTGTTAATACCAGTTCAGAAATAACCTGATTGTATTTTTTGCCGTTTGAAGCCGGTAACTGACTGAGTGCATCGGCTATTACGGTTGCAGTAGTCCTGTTCTTGGGTAGTTGTGCCATTGATGGCTGAAGCATCAGCAGGCTGAACAGGCTTAATAATAATATTATGCGTTTCATTTTAATCAATTTATTTTTTTATACCTCCACATGAATGTGGAGGCTATTGATGATTTGTTATTTAATTTTTCTTGAACCACCACATAAATGTGGAGGCTATTGATGTGGTGGCTATTGATGGGGTTTATATGCTCCACGGTGCCCGCATGGGTTGATCTAACAAACGATTGGCTTCCGGGTCGTTGATGAATTCCTGTGTTACCGGGTTGAAATGCAGGGTGCGATTCAGGCGTAAAGCAATAACACCCAGATTTACAATGGTAGAAGAACGATGGCCGTTCATTTCATTCAATGCGAATTTCTGACGGGTTTTGATACATTCCAGGAAGTCGGTGTTTTGATCGGCCGGTTCCGGATAATCGGCCAGTTTGCGTTGCCAGTCAGGTATATCACAAACGAAGTTTTTGTAAACATTTCCTTTTGGACCAGCTATGTAAGGGGTGTTGGGTTCGCCATAGTCTTCTCCCCACAACACAATCTGGCATCCGTCCTCATAGGTATAGGTGATTGAATTCCAAACACCGACAGCATCCGGATGCTGTTGTGGAGCATCCACTTCGATTTTAACCGGACTGGTATAATCTTTATCCAGGATATATTGCACCGGGTCGATGTAGTGCTGCCCCATATCACCGAGTCCGCCCCCGTCATAATCCCAGTAACCGCGGAAAGTAGTGGCAGTACGGTGTGCATTATAAGGTTTAAAAGGAGCCGGTCCGAGCCACAGGTTGTAATCCAGTTCCTTGGGTATGGGTTGTGGGGCCAGGTCTGTTTTTCCAATCCAGAAGAATTTCCAGTTGAAGCCGGTATGTTTGCTGATGGTCACTTTCAGCGGCCAACCTAACAATCCGCTTTGAACAAGCTTTTTCAATGGTTTAACCGGAGTGCCCAATCCGTAAAAAGGATCCTTGAAACGGAACCATGTGTTCAGACGGAAGATACGTCCGTATTGCTGCATGGC
Source organism: Bacteroidota bacterium (assembly GCA_023459355.1). Taxonomy (GTDB): domain Bacteria; phylum Bacteroidota; class Bacteroidia; order Bacteroidales; family Paludibacteraceae; genus Paludibacter. The sequence goes on from JAEWUM010000045.1 coordinate 74,067, forward strand.
CTCAACGACCCTTTTCCCTTCACCAATGGTGCGGGTCATGGGTTTTTCGCAAAAAATATCCTTTCCGGCTTTGGCAGCTTCCACAGCCATGAGTCCATGCCAGTGAGGAGGTGTAGCGATGTGTACGATATCTACATTTTTATCGAGTAACAAATCCCTGAAATCGTGGTACTGACTTACATTTTCCTTTAACCGGTCGGTTGCTTCTTTCAAATGATTTTTATTGACATCGCAAATGGCCACTACGCGGGTACCGTCATATCTGAAATGCGATTTACCCATGCTGCCCACGCCGATAACCCCTTTGGTCAGCTGGTCGCTCGGTGCAATGTATCCCCGTCCGAGGACATGGCGCGGAACCACGCTGAATAGCGCTAAGCTTCCGGCGGTTTTGAGGAAGGTTCTTCTGTTTGTTTTCATGTATTTATTAGTTTTTATAGAATAAAGTGTTATATATTTGTCTGAAGTCTGATGTCTAAATGCTTATATGTAATTTATATGGCTTATATGGTTTAATGAAAATTTCCTTTTGTGTTTTCTTAGTCCTTATTTTGTTCCTTTTGTGGTTTAAAGGTTGTATTCTGTTTTCCGTTGTTAGCTGTTTCAAAAATGCAAATTTACTCATTCAGTTTTAAATATGAAATTTGTTGATCTATAATAGATAAAAAAACAAGAAGCCAGGTGGATTGGTTCCACCTGACTTCTTAGTTTGAATAGCCATTGCAAATGGGAATAATATTGAGAATCTTAAATTTTTAACTCCCATCCTTTTTCGTAGCTGCGACTCCAAAGTTTCTCGGCTTTCTTGTCGTTGATTATTCTTCCGGTAACAGGATCAATATTCAGAGAACGTCCAACTCGCTGGGAGATGTTTCCAAGTTATACGAGTTGGGTGCTGATACATCCATTTAATAAGTCGGAATTTAATTTGGCTCCAGTGCGAATTCCTTCAAACATATTGGTAAAGTGTAGCGCATCAAGCTGTTGTGATGGTCCCATTAAATTACCTTCTTCGAAGCCAACCGTGCTGTCAACCTGTTTAATTAATTTACTTTTCAGGTCGTAAACCTTATATTCATTTCCTCCGCTAATAACAATACTTCCCTTTTCTCCATAGAATATAACGCCTACACCATAATCTTCGATAGATTTCCCATTGCAACTGCGTCCTTCCCATACGAATGACTTTTTGTCTCCGAATTCATATCCAATAAGCTGAGTGTCCGGTGTTTCCCAGTCATCCTGGTAGCGGTATCTTCCTCCAACTGAAGTTACTTTAGTCGGATAGTCCACTTCCATGCCCCAGCGTAACATATCTACAAAGTGAGTTCCGTTATTCAGAGCTTCCCCGGTTCCCCAATGCCAGAACCAGTGCCAATGATAATGCACGAAGTTATCTTTAAAGTCTTTTACACGTGGTGCGGGTCCCTGCCACAAGTCCCAGTTCAGCCAATCCGGTACCGGAACAACTTTCCCGATTCCGATTGAAGGCCTGTTGTTTGTATACCATCCTTTCCCATAATACACGTTACCGATTGTTCCGTTTTGTACTTCTTCGATACCTTTGATAACATTAGGCCAGGATCTGCGCTGATTACCAACCTGAACGATTTTGTTGTATTTGGCTGCAGCACGGATAAGTAATTCGTTTTCTGCAGGACTGTGGCTGGTTGGTTTTTCCAGATAAACATGTTTTCCTGCCTGCATAGCCATGATGGCGGCCGGTGCATGCCAATGGTCGGGAGTGGCAACCACCAGGATGTCAAAATCCTCCTTGAGCATCTCACGGATATCTACAAATGTTTTAGGAGTATTACCTGCCGCTTTTTTTACATTGCTAACAGCTTTTTCTGCAACACGGGAATCAACATCACAAATGTGGGTAACGATAGCATTCTTATGAATAGCGAGTGTCTTCGTCATAGCAAGTCCTCTCGAATTTACTCCCATCACACCGATCCTGAATTTTTCGTTAGAACCTAAAATGCTGTTATAACTTTTTGCACTTACTCCGGGTATAATTCCCCCTACTGATAGTGCAGCTGTTCCTGTTGCCAGGTTTTTTAGAAAATCTCTTCTTGTTGTCATGTTTATGTGTTTATGGATTGAGTATTAAATGTTAAAGGTATCTACATAAATATATGTTCATGTTTTGTCTGTTTGAAAACTGGTCAAAGATGCGATTTTTCTTGGTATATATGTCCGTGTTTTTCGTTTTGTTATCCTCAAAAAACGTAAAATTAATTTTCCGGGGGCATAAACTGAACAACCAATGCATTGAAAAAAATTAATATATTTGTGCATCATTTGAATCAACAGATGAGAATACCTTCTATTTGCAGATTTTTATTGAATATTTAGCCATTGAGAAACAAAATTCATCATGATACGAGTACTTTTATTGATTGATTATTCCAGTGAGTTCAGCCGTGGCTTACTTCGGGGTGTTATAAATTATTCCAAAGAATATGGATATTGGATATTTTACCGATTGCCATCTTATTATAAATCATTGTATGGAAAAGAAGGTATTGTTAAATGGGCAAGAGACTGGAAGGCTGATGCAATTATAGCACAATGGGATACCGAAGGTAAAACATTGCTCAAAGATTTAAATATTCCGGTTGTGCTTCAGAATTTCCGGGAGCGGAGTGATTATTTTTCAAATCTTACCGGAAGTTATATTGAAACGGGCGAGATGGCAGCCAGATATTTCATTGAAAAGAGATTCAGGAATTTTGCTTTCTATGGCAACAGAGGGGTCATTTGGTCTGAGGAGCGCGCATTAGGGTTTAAAAATGAAGTGGAAAAACAGGGAGGTTCTTTCTTTCTGTTTGAAACAGAGAGTCTTAGCGATGAACAATGGGAGGCAAGTCATATTGAATTGGAAAAATGGTTGCTTTCGTTGCCAAAGCCGGTCGCTGTTTTTGCCTGTGACGATAGTTTTGCGTTACAAATATCCCAGTTGTGTAAAATTAATAATATAAGGATTCCGGATGATATTGCCTTGTTGGGGGTAGATAATGACGAGATGATATGTAATTTATCAGATCCTCCTATTTCTTCTATTGTACTTGATGTTGAGAAAGGGGGGTATGAGGCAGCCAGGTTGTTGCATCAGATGGTGAAAGAGAGAAGAAATGTTCCATTCAATATTGTAGTTAAGCCTTTACGTATTGTTGTGCGGAAGTCGACCGAAAAAATTGTGATTCACAATACGCATGTGAAAGTAGTTGTGGATTACATAGAAAAGAATTATATCACATTGAAGTCGATTGACGAATTAGTGGGGTTAGTGCCTCTTTCACGCAGGATTCTTGAAATTAAATTTAAGGATGAAATGGGAATATCCATTTATCAATATATCATTCGGAGACGGATTGATCATGTGGCTAATTTGCTGATAACCACAGATAAGCCTTTAATTGATATTGTTTTGCAATCCGGATTTAATGATAGCAAAAATATCTCCAGAATTTTTAAGAAATATAAGGAATATACTCCGAACGAATTTCGCAAACAGTTTTCTGGGATATAAAAAAACGCTTTTTGAAGATAGTATTACGTTTTTAGGGTGTTTTTATTACGTTCTAAGATGTAAATTTGCAACGTTCAACCTGATTTTAGTGAAAATGATATACGAAAATCAGGGCTAATTGCGTAATTTATAAACTCTTAAACGTATATATCATGAGCAAGACCGCGCCTGCTGTCGCTTCCGAGAAGCGTACCCGTTTTTTTTCGATGTTGATTTTGGCTACCTTATTTTTCATTTTTGGATTGGTTTCCTGGGTCAATACGATTTTAATACCTTATTTTAAGCTGACCTGTGAACTCACCATCGTACAGTCTTATCTGGTTACTTTTGCTTTTTTTATTGCTTATCTGGTGATGGCCATTCCTTCCTCTTTCTTGTTGAATAAGGTGGGTTACAAGCGTGGTATCATGTACGGGTTGTGGTTTATGGCGCTGGGTGCCTTGTTGTTTGTGCCTGCCGCTTACTGGCGTACTTACGAGATATTCCTGATAGGTCTGTTTATGCTTGGTATTGGTCTGGCCATTCTTCAGTCGGCTGCTAATCCTTATGTTACGATTATCGGTCCGCGTGAGAGCGCCGCCAAACGGTTGAGTATCGTGGGTACAGGGAACAAGTTGGCCGGAATTATAGCCAATCTGGTTTTTGCTGCCGTTGTGATAAAGGAATCGGACAAGGTACTGATGCAGCAGATCAAGGAAGGTGTGTTTTCAGGAGCAGAACTTGAAACTGCACTGGATACACTGATTCGCGGGGTGATGACTCCCTATTTAATACTGGGTATTTTCCTTTTTATCTTCGGTATTGTTGTTCGTTATTCGATGCTGCCGGAACTGGATGCTAAGGATGTCAACAAGAGTACTTCAGGCAAAGTTGATACCCGTACTTCGATATTCCAGTACCCCTGGTTAATCCTTGGTGCTCTGGCAATTTTTTTCCATGTTGGTTCCCAGATGATATCTTTGGCAACAATTATTGATTATGCGGGAACGATGGGATTGCCGCTGGAAGGCAATGCGAAGAACTTTCCTTCTTTCACTATGTTCTTTACTTTCCTGGGCTATTTGTCAGGAATTGTACTCATCCCCAAGTATCTGAATCAAAAGAATGCTCTGCTGATATGTTCCTCACTTGGCCTGTTGTTCTCTCTGCTTACTATTTTCACTACAGGTAAAGTTAATATACTCGGACTGGAGACGGATATTTCTATTTGGTTTCTGGTTTTGATGGGATATTCAAATGCGTTAATCTATACGGGTATCTGGCCGTTGGCAATCCGTGATCTGGGAAAATATACCAATTTGGGTTCATCTTTCCTTGTAATGGGATTGTGTGGTAGTGCCATCCTTCCTCTGGTGTTCAGTTATGTGGTTGATTTAAATAGTGCACTGCCTCTGTTTGACGCGTACAAAGTTGCCTATTGGGTGCTTGTTCCATGCTTCTTGTATCTGATTTTCTTTGCTACGATTGGGCATAAGATTGAGCATTGGGGAAAAGCAAAATCAGTGGTTAGTTGATAGTGGTTAGTGGTTAATTGGTTTAAGAGTTTATCTTTTGTGTTCCCTTAGTTTATCTTTTGTTCCTTTTGTGGTTATAGAAATAAAATAGTTATATAATGAAGAAACTGATAATAAAAAACGGAAGAATTCTGACTCCCCTGAGGGATATAGGGATTGGCTCAGTTGTGATAGAGGACGGTATTATTACCGCTGTAGAGACTGGTGATGTGAATATTGAAGGTGCTGAGGTAATCGATGCGGGTGGTAATTATGTTTCCCCGGGGTTTATTGATTTGCACACACATGGGGCTGGTAACCATGATTTTATGGATGCTACCATGGAAGCTTATCTGGGTGCGGCTGAAATGCATGCCAAACACGGTACAACCTATCTGTTGCCTACCACCCTGACCAGTACCAACGAAGGACTTTACGATACCTTTGAACTGTTCAGAAAGGCACAGAAAGCAAATAAGAAAGGTGCCATATTGGGTGGACTTCACCTGGAGGGACCTTATTTTGCTTTTAACCAGAAAGGCGCACAGGACCCTCGTTACCTGCGTAACCCCGATCCGAAGGAGTATATGGAGATTTTAGAAAAGGGCGGTGATATTATTAAACGCTGGAGTATGGCGCCTGAGTTGCCCGGAGCATTGAAATTTGCAACCGAACTAAAAAAACGGGGTATCATGCTTTCGATGGCTCATACCGATGCAACGTTCGAGGAAGCTATGGAGGCTTATGAATACGGTTTTCGCCATATTACCCATTTCTATTCCTGTACAGCGAGTATTACCCGTCGTAATGCTTTTCGTTATGCAGGTGTTGTGGAAGCGGGCTATTATAATGACGGCATCGTGTTAGAAGTGATTTCCGATGGCATTCACGTTCCTCAACCATTACTGAAATTACTCTATAAGATCAAAGGTCCAAACCGGATTATGTTGTGTACAGATTGTATGCGCGCAGCGGGTATGGGAGATGGAGACAGTATATTGGGAAGTTTGAAGGACGGTCAAAGGGTATTAGTCGAAGATGGAGTTGCTAAATTGCCGGATCGTACTGCATTTGCAGGAAGTGTGGCTACCGGTGATCGTTGCGTGCGAACCATGCGCGATTTGGCCGAGATTCCTTTGACTGAAGCAGTCAGCATGATGACCGAATCACCGGCCAGGGTACTGGGAATAGAAAAACAAAAAGGTTCTATTAAGGTAGACATGGATGCCGATATCGTGATTTTTGATAACAATATTAATATTAAACATACAATTATTCAGGGAAATGTTATATTCTGAAACAAAGACAACTGCTACGGCATTTGTCAAAGACAAATTACAAATTAAAGCTTACGCTACAAGAGACGAAATGGGCAAAAGGGCAGCATCAGATATTGCTCTAACAATAAAAGAATTGCTGCAAAATAAACCCGTTATTAACATTATTTTTGCTGCAGCACCTTCACAACAGGATTGTCTGCGCTATCTGACAGAAGACAGGTCTATCGACTGGACCCGTATCAATGCTTTTCACATGGATGAATACATCGGTCTTCCTGATGGGTCGCCTCAAAGTTTTGGGAGTTTTTTGAAAAACCATATCTTTGCTAAAGTACCATTCCGGACTGTAAATTATATTAACGGCAGCAATCCTGATTATGAACAGGAATGTGACCGCTATGCAAAACTGTTGGCAGACAACCCGGTGGATATCGTCTGTCTCGGAATCGGGGAGAATGGCCATATTGCATTTAACGACCCTCCGGTGGCCGACTTTAATGATCCAAAAGCGATAAAAGTTGTGGAGCTGGATTTGGTTTGCCGCCAGCAACAGGTCAATGATAAATGTTTTGAATCCTTGAAGCAGGTTCCTACACATGCATTTACATTAACAATTCCAACTTTATTGAGTGCTGAATATCTGTTTTGTGTAGTTCCGGCAACTAATAAAGCTGAGGCAGTTTACAGAACGTTGAATGAGGAGATTTCAGAAAAATGTCCGGCAACCATATTAAGAACAAAGGATAATGTGATATTGTATCTGGATAATGAAAGTTCTAAAAAATTAAATTTATAATAATAATGGCCATGAAAAAAATCGTATTTAATATTTTTATCGCTTTGATGCTTGTAGGAACTTCCTTGCAAGCTCAGATAAAGGTTGGTATTATAGGGCTTGATACATCACACTCTCCGGCATTTGTAAAAGCATTTAATACAGAGGATCCAAAACCTGAGTATGCTGGTTTTAGAGTAGTTGCTGCATATCCTTATGGTTCGAAAACGATAAAGACCAGCTTAGATCGCATTCCAAAATATATTGATGAAGTAAAAAAATATGGAGTAAAAATTTCAGATTCAATTGAGGATATGTTGAAAGAAGTGGATTGTGTGATGCTGGAAACAAACGACGGAAATTTACATCCTGAGCAGTTTTTATATTGATAAATAGTGTGAAACTTACATTCTCCTCCTGAACTCCCCGCATACAATCGCCGTTGCCACAGCCACATTTAACGACTCGGAAGTAGGAGCGTCTTTGGGGTAATTAGGTATCATCAGTTTGTCTGTAACTAATTGAGCTATTTCCGGTGAAATGCCATTGCCTTCGTTGCCCATGACAATGATGCCGTTAGGGCTTAAATCTCTTGTATATAAATCTGTTCCATCTAAGAACGTACCGTACACGGGGATATCCTTCATTTCGGAAAGAAATTCCGGCAGGTTTACATAATGCAACTCAACCCTGGATAAGGCGCCCATGGTAGCCTGTACGGTTTTAGGGTTGAAAGCATCTGCTGTGGCGGTTGAACAGAAGATGTGTCTGATGCCGAACCAGTCGGCGATGCGAATGATGGTGCCCAGATTGCCCGGGTCCTGAATGTCGTCGAGTGCTAAACAAAGTTGTCCGGATAATGCTGTGGAGGTTATTTTGACCGGCGTTTTCTTCCTGAATACAGCCAACATCCCCTGAGGCGATTTCTGTGTGGAAATTTTATGGAGTTCCTTTTCATCTACAGGAATGCTCTCACCGGCTTGTAGGTGTCTGACTTCAATCTCCCGCTGGGGGGTGTATAGCAACAATTCACAATGAAAAGCAGTCGACAGGTCACTGATCAGTTTTACTCCTTCAGCAACAAAGAGTCCGGTTTCGTCGCGGTATTTTTTGTGCACCAGCGAGGTGATGAGTTTTATTTTACTTTTTGACAGCATCAGTTGAGAATTAGATGCAAAGTTAATTAAAAATTATTGTTGTCCGATAAAAGTTTCTAGATAGAATAAAAAAAGGAGCCAATTTTTTCAAATCAGCTCCAAAGTTGTATATTTGAAGTTACCACACCATAAATATACTACTATGAGCAAAGATA